>NZ_JBEOVB010000027.1:0-126495 GCF_040295245.1 Streptomyces sp. NPDC002884
TCAACATCCTCGGGGGCGCCGGCGGGGTATCCCGCGGCCCCCACCCTCGGTGCTTCATTGCCGTCCCTACCCGAGCAGGCCGCCCACCAGGCCCGGCTGGCCGGAAGAGGACGAGCCGCCGTCCGAGCCGCCGCCACCGCCGCCGCTCGTCGAACCGCCCGAGGTGGCCGAGCCGCCGGAGGACGGGCCCGAGCTGGTCGCGGGGGCCTGCTCCACCGGGGTGGACTGCTCCGGCGGGGCCTCGCCCGCGGTGCCCTGCGTCTGACTGGGCGCGCCTGCGTCGCCGCTGCCGGTGGTGCCGGAGTCCTGCTCCGCGGAGGGCTCGCTGTCCGTGCCCGCCGTCGGGGCCGCCGAAGTGGCGCCCTGGGTGGGCGAGCTGGACGCGACGGGCTTCCGGGAGGCCTTGTGCGTGCCGGACTTCTCCGGCAGCGGCGAGCCGGGCAGCTCGTTGCGCGGGGGCTCGCCCGGGCCGGGCACGACCACCCGGTCGGCGTCGCGGACCGCGCCGCCGAGCAGCGAGCCGACGAGCAGGGTGAGCCCGACGGCGATCGCGGTGACCAGGGCCCCGCGACGCAGCACGTACCGGCGCAGCTCCCACAGGTCGGAGCGCGGGCCGAGCCGGCGCCACGCACCGGCGGCGAGCCGGCCGTCCACCGAGTAGACGGGGGCGCCGGCGATGATCAGCGGCGACCAGGCGGCGAGGTAGATGATGTCGGGGGTGTCGTAGACCGGGACGGTCTTCCAGCTGACGGTCACGATGAGCGCGGCCGAGAGCCCGGCGCCGACGACCGCGGCGACCCGCTGCCAGCACCCCAGGACCGTGAGAACGCCCACGACGACCTGGAGGAAGGCGATGACGAGGCCGGAGCCGACGGGGTGGTGCAGGGCGAACTGGCGCAGCGGCTCGGCGACTTCCCACGGGTGCAGGGTGACGAGCCACTTCACCATGGAGCCGCGCTTGCCGCCGTCGAAGTAGACGGGGTCGCACAGCTTGCCCATGCCGGCGTAGATGGAGATGAAGCCGAGGAAGATGCGCAGCGGGAGCAGCACCACGCCGAGGTTCATCCGGCGGCCCGGGTAATAGGCGTGCCGGGCGGGGTCGTCGGCGTGCCGCCGGCTGCGCGGCGCCGGTCCGGGATCGTCGTCGGCGTCCCCGAAGTCCTCGAACTGGGCGTCGTCGTAGGCGGGTTCGTCGTAGGCGCTGCCGACGCCCCGCATGTTCGGCAGGATCCGCTGCTCACCGCCGACGGGCGCCCGCTGGGCGCCGACGATCGGGGTCTCCAGGGTCTGCGCGGCGAGGCCGCCGTCGTACCCCCGGCCGCCCGCGTCGAGGCGGGGGATGACCTGGGTGGCTCCGGCGTCGGCACCGGGCGGTTCGCCGTGGCCTACGCTGCCTGCCCGCACGGCCTGGAGCAGTCGGTGGGCGCCGGTGTCGTCCGGGGCGGACTTGCCGCTCCACACGACGGCCCGCCGACGGCCACCGGAAGCGGCGCCCGCTCTGACCGCCGCCCCGACGGCGGAGACGCGCGCGGTGTCATCGATGGCGCTCACGTGCCGGGCGATCCGCGGGGATTGGTTACGCCGCGCCGACGCGCCCAGCTGCACACGGAAGCTCGCGTGGCTGACGATGATCTGCGCCGGATCGCTCGGCACCTTCACCATGCTCAGCGCGGGAGCGTCGTCGAATCCCGACGAGCGGTCCCCCGTGGGTGTGCGGGGTGTTCTGGTGTCCACACTCATCTAACCGAGTGACGTGTGTTTAGGACACTGCTTTGACCCGCCGGATCTGTCCGGACTCCGTCAAGGTCGCACTACCCGTCGGCATTAACCCGTCCGAGTGAACTGTTTCCCTCTGCCGCCCCGGCACGCCACGTGGCTCCGGACGGCTGCGCCGGCCTGAGACCGGCGGGCTCCGCCGGCCCGGGCCGGCGGAGCGGAGCCTGCCTCAGCCCCGGCGCCGCGAGGCCTCGTACAGCACGATCCCGGCCGCGACACCCGCGTTCAGGGATTCCGCGCCGCCCGGCATCGGGATCCGTACCCGGAAGTCGCAGGTCTCGCCGACCAGGCGGGAGAGGCCCTTGCCCTCGCTGCCGACGACGATGACGACCGGACCGTCCAGAGCCTTCAGCGTGCCGACCTGGTGCTCGCCGTCGGCGGCCAGGCCGACCACCGCGATTCCGGCCTTCTTGTAGGCCTCCAGGGCGCGGGTGAGGTTGGTGGCACGGGCGACCGGGGTACGGGCGGCCGCACCGGCGGACGTCTTCCAGGCGCCGGCCGTCATACCGGCCGCGCGGCGCTCGGGGACGACGACGCCGTGGCCGCCGAAGGCGGAGACGGAGCGGACGACGGCACCCAGGTTGCGCGGGTCGGTCACGCCGTCGAGGGCGACGATCAGCGGGTCCTCGCCGTTGTCGTAGGCGGCCGAGGCCAGGTCCTCGGGGTGCGCGTACTCGTACGGCGGGACCTGGAGGACCAGACCCTGGTGGTTGAGGCCGTTGGTCATGCGGTCCAGCTCGGGACGCGGGGCTTCCATGAGGTGGATGCCGCCGCGCTCGGCGGCGAGCTGGAGCGCCTCGCGCACCCGCTCGTCGTTGTCGATGAACTGCTGCACGTACAGCGTCGTCGCGGGCACGCCCTCGCGCAGCGCCTCGACGACGGAGTTACGGCCGACGACCATCTCGGACGTGCCCTTGCCGCCACGGCCGCGCTGTGCGGGCCGGCGGACGGCCTGCTTCGCCTTGGCGGTCGCGATGCGGTTCGCCTTGTGCTTCTTGCGCATCTCGGCGGGCGGGGTCGGACCCTTGCCCTCCAGGCCTCGGCGCCGCTGGCCGCCACTGCCGACCTGCGCGCCCTTCTTGCCGGACATGCGGCGGTTGTTGGCTGCCATGAATCTCTCGTCTCCGTGAGCTTTCGTACGTACGTCTTATGCAGTGTGCCGCCCGGAAGGCCGGGCGGCACAGTCGATCAAGGACAGGCCCTGAGGCCGCCCTAACGCGGGCCGAGGCTCCAGCGGGGCCCCTGCGGGCCGTCCTCGATGGCCAGGCCGGACTGGGTGAGCTGGTCACGGATGGCGTCCGCGGTCGCCCAGTCCTTGCGCGCGCGGGCCGACTCGCGCTGGTCGAGGACGAGTCGTACGAGGCTGTCGACCACGCCGTGCAGGTCCTCGCCCCGGCTCTCCTCGCCGGCCCAGTGCGCGTCGAGCGGGTCCAGACCGAGGACGCCGAGCATGGCGCGGACCTCGGCGAGGCGGGCCACGGCGGCTTCCTTGTCGTCGGCGGCGAGGGCCGAGTTCCCCTGCCGGACCGTCGTGTGCACGATGGCCAGTGCCTGCGGGACGCCCAGGTCGTCGTCCATCGCCTCGGCGAAGGCGGGCGGCACCTCGGCCGCAGGCTCGACGACCCCTCCGGCCTTCTCGACGACGCGCTGCACGAAGCCCTCGATCCGCGCGAACGCCGACTCGGCCTCGCGCAGCGACTCCTCGCTGTACTCGATCATCGAGCGGTAGTGGGGCGTGCCGAGGTAGTAGCGCAGCACGATCGGGCGCCACTGCTTCACCATCTCGGAGACGAGGACGCTGTTGCCCAGCGACTTCGACATCTTCTCGCCGCTCATGGTGACCCAGGCGTTGTGCACCCAGTACCGCGCGAACTCGTCGCCGTAGGCCTTGGCCTGGGCGATCTCGTTCTCGTGGTGGGGGAAGATCAGGTCGAGGCCGCCGCCGTGGATGTCGAAGACGGGGCCCAGGTACTTGTGCGCCATCGCCGAGCACTCGAGGTGCCAGCCGGGACGCCCGCGGCCCCAGGGGGTCTCCCAGCTCGGCTCGCCCGGCTTGACGGACTTCCAGAGCGCGAAGTCGCGTTGGTCGCGCTTGCCGGTCTCGCCGTCCGCCGAGGGCTGGAGCAGGTTGTCCAGCTCCTGGTTGGACAACTGGAGGTACTCCGGGAACGAGCGCACGTCGAAGTAGACGTTGCCCTCGGACTCGTAGGCGTGACCCCGCTCGATCAGCCCGCGCATCATCTCGATCATCTCGGGCACGTGCCCGGTGGCGCGGGGTTCGTACGTCGGCGGCAGGCAACCCAGCGCCTGGTAACCGTCGTTGAACGCGCGCTCGTTCTCGTACCCGATCGACCACCAGGGGCGACCCTGGTCGTGCGACTTGGCGATGATCTTGTCGTCGATGTCGGTGACGTTGCGGATGAACGTGACGTCGTAGCCGCGGTGGGCGAACCACCGGCGCATGATGTCGAAGTTCAGGCCCGAACGGATGTGCCCGATGTGCGGAGCCGCCTGCACGGTGGCACCACACAGGTAGATCGAGACACAACCCGGCTGGAGCGGGGCGAAGTCACGGATCTGCCGGGCACTGGTGTCGTACAGGCGAATGGTCACCACTCCAGGGTAGTGGGCGCGGAGCGATGCCCCGAGCCCCTTCCGCCCAAGGGCCACACATTCGTGACATGCCATGGCATATGTCGGCCGGCGCGGCCGTCGCCGGCGCGGCCCGCCGGTCAGCCGCCCGGTCAGCCCGCCGGTCGGCCGGTCCGCGCCACCAGTGCCGTCGCGATCGCCATCAGGCCCTCGTCGCGTCCCGGGAACCCGAGCCCGTCCGTCGTCGCGCCCGACACCGACACCGGGGCTCCCGCCGCCTCGGACAGGACCTTCTGGGCCTCGTCGCGCCGCTTGCCGATCTTGGGGCGGGGTCCGACGACCTGAACGGCGATGTTGCCGATGTCGAAGCCGGCCGCGCGGACGATCCGGGCCGCCTCCGTGAGCAGGGTGACGCCCGAGGCGCCGGACCACTCGGGGCGCCCGGTGCCGAAGTGCTGCCCCAGGTCGCCGAGGCCGGCCGCGGAGAAGAGCGCGTTGCAGGCGGCGTGCGCGACGACGTCCGCGTCGGAGTGCCCGGCCAGTCCGGTGCCCTCCCCTTCCCACTTCAGGCCCGCGCACCACAGCTCGCGGCCCTCCTCGAAGGCGTGGATGTCGGTGCCGATGCCGACCTGGGGAAGCGGGGGCCTCGTCTCAGAAGCCATCGTTGAGCCTCCTGCGGGCCAGGACCGCCTCCGCGAGGACGAGGTCGAGGGGCCGGGTGACCTTGAAGGCCTCCTCGTGACCGGGGACGACCACGACGGTGAGACCCAGCTGCTCGATCATGCTCGCGTCGTCGGTGACGTTGTCCGTGACCGTCTCGTGGGCGCGGACCAGGGTGGCCCGGTCGAAGCCCTGCGGGGTCTGCACGGCACGGAGGCGGGCGCGCTCGGGCGTCGCGACGACCGGCTCGGGGTCGCCGACGGTCCCGGCCGGTTCGACCTCCTTGACGGTGTCCGCGAGCGGCAGCGCCGGGACGACGGCGGGGGCGCCCTCGCGTACGGCCTCGATCACGGCGTCCACCGTGTCGACGGGGACGAGGGGCCGGGCGGCGTCGTGCACGAGGACGATGTCGTGGCCGGGCGGCAGCGCGTCCAGGCCGAGCTTCACGGACTCCTGACGGGAGTCACCGCCGGGCACGACCAGGAAGTCGGTGCGGTCGGGCAGCGCGTGCGCGTCGAGCAGCGACCTCACCTCGGCGGCGCCGTCCGGCGGCGCCACGACGACGACCAGGGAGACGGCACGGGAGGCGGCGAGGGCGCGCACCGCGTGGATCAGCATGGGTGTGCCGCCCAGCGTGCGGAGCGCCTTGGGGGCGCCCGGACCGAGGCGGACGCCCCGCCCTGCGGCCGGAATCACCGCGGCCGTGCGGGCGGGCGCGGGGGAGGGACGCGAATCGTCAGACATCGGTTCCTGTCAGGTTTGTGTTCCGGCCCGGCGTGGGTATGGCCCTGGAAGTGCCGGGCGCGACGCCTTGACCGGACCCTTCCGTGACGTGCCGGTCGAGGCAGCAGCCCGGGCCCGGCACACCAAGTATCGAAGCATCGGTCGCATTATCGGGGGCGGTTCGGGGCTGTGCCGGCCGACCACCCCTTCGGGGGTGGGGCGTACGGCGGTTGTCCTGGCGCGAACATGCCGCAGCGCCCGGCGACGGGAAATTCGTCATCGGGCACCGCGGCATTTCAGTGTTCTTCGGCGTGCGTGTTCTTCAGCGTGCCGAGACCGGTCTCGGGCCGGAGTCAGCACGTGAAAAACGCGTCGAGCTCAGGACGCGAGCACCTCGTCGAGCAGGGCTTCGGCCTTGTCCTCGTTGGTGTTCTCCGCGAGAGCGAGCTCGCTCACCAGGATCTGGCGGGCCTTGGCGAGCATGCGCTTCTCACCGGCGGAGAGTCCGCGCTCGCGCTCACGACGCCACAGGTCACGCACGACTTCCGCGACCTTGATGACATCGCCGGAGGCGAGCTTCTCCAGATTTGCCTTGTAACGACGCGACCAGTTCGTGGGCTCCTCGGCGTACGGCGCGCGCAGCACCTCGAAGACCCGGTCCAGCCCGTCCTGACCGACCACATCACGTACGCCGACGAACTCCGCATTGTCCGCTGGCACACGTACCGTCAGGTCACCCTGGGCGACCTTCAGCACCAAGTAGGTCTTGTCCACGCCTTTGATCTGGCGAGTTTCGATGGCCTCGATCAGCGCGGCCCCGTGATGGGGATAGACCACGGTGTCGCCAACCTTGAACGTCATGTGACAGGTACCCCTTCCGTGGCTATCCAGGGTAACACGGAAACTGCGGGTTCTGAATGGCGTTTTCGCAGGTCAGGGCATATCTCGGGGCTTGACAACAGTAACAGGAACGTGCTGCGCAGGGCCGACGGAAGCAGGTATTCGCAGGTCGGAGGCGCTCTCCGAGGGGGGAGAAACGCGCACGTTACACACATCCGAAGCCCCGCCCGAACGGCCGAACGTCCACATATGTCCGCTTTCAGGAGTGCGACTTCCGCTACTCCGTTCGGTTCACGTGGCCGGATACGAGTCGTTTCCGGAATTGATCATCGACCCCTCGGCCCGGGCCGTGATCAATTCCGGGGATGACCTCGCATTCCTTCACCGAAAATCCGTGAGCGGACGTCCGGTGCGGTTATGCGAATGGCCGGTGAGCCGGAAGAGGACCGGAAGACGGCAGGAAGAGGAGAGGAAGACGACGGGAAGGCGGGCGGGAAGGCATCCGCGAAGACGGACGAGAAGACCGACGAGAAGACGGACAAGAAGACGACGGGTGAAGCCGAGGTGACTCGTGGGTCACTCGCGGGTCACTTGTGGCGGTCGGGACAGGTGGTACCGGAGACCGTTCAGCTCGTCCGTCGAGGCACGGGATCGCTCTAGAGGCGGGTCGGGTGCGGTGGTGCGAGAACGGCTCGGTAACCTAAGGCCGCTGACAGACCCTTAGGACGGCTTTATCCAAAGGAAAGCCGCCCGTGTGTTCAAGGAGTTGCCGCCGCCGTGAGCAGCAGCCTTCGACGCGGTGCCCTCGCCGCTTCCGCCATCGCGTTCTCGATCGCCTCGCTCGCCGCCTGTGGGGCCGGCAACGACTCCCAGACCCTGGAGATCAAGCCGGACAACGCCGCCACGAGCGTCGGCGACATCAAGCTTCAGAACGTCATCGTCATCACCCAGCCCGACCCGGAGTCGACCGGTCCCGCCGTGATCTCGGCGACCGTCTTCAACAGCGGCAGCACAGCACAGACGCTGGAGTCCATCACCCTCGACGGCGGCAAGTCCGCCACGCTCTCGCCCGCCAAGGGCAAGGGCGCGCTGACCGTCCCGGCCGGCGGTTCGGTCGTCATCGGCGGCGCGAACAACGCCTCCGCCGTCCTGTCGAGCAGCCGCGAGGCCGTCAAGGACGGCGACGCCCAGAAGGTGACCTTCACCTTCAGCGACACCGGCGACATCAGCCTGCGCGCCTTCGTCGTCCCCGCCGAGAGCTACTTCACCAAGTGGGGTCCGAGCGACATCCCGAGCGCCGCGGAGTCCCCCTCCAAGAGCGCGTCGGCGTCCCCCTCCGGGTCGGCTTCCGGCGCGGCCGGGGAGAACGGCACCTCCGAGTCCGGATCGGCGTCCCCGTCGGACTCGGCCTCCGCGTCGGACTCAGCTTCCGCGTCGGCTTCGGAGTCGGCCGCCGGTCACTGACCCGTACGCGCACCCGTACACACGAGGAGGGCGGCACCCCACCCGGGGCGCCGCCCTCCTCGCTCACTCGTCCGTCCCCGACACGAGCCGGTCCACGGCTCGGACGCGCAACCCGGGCCGCGGACCACGACCAGGTACCGCGGGGCGCCCGGGCCGGGCTCGAGCACCCGTCCCCGACGGCCCGGGTCTACGGCTCGAACTTGTAGCCCAGACCGCGGACCGTGACCAGATAGCGCGGGGCCCCGGGGTCGGGCTCGATCTTGGCCCGCAGGCGCTTGACGTGGACGTCGAGGGTCTTGGTGTCGCCCACGTAGTCGGCGCCCCAGACCCGGTCGATGAGCTGCATACGGGTCAGCACGCGGCCGGCGTTGCGCAGCAGCATCTCCAGCAGGTCGAACTCCTTGAGGGGGAGGTCGACCTTGGAACCGGAGACCGTCACGACGTGGCGGTCGACGTCCATACGGACCGGGCCGGCCTCCAGAGCCGCCGGGGTCACCTCCTCCGGCTCACCGCGGCGGCGCAGGACGGCCCGGATACGGGCGACCAGCTCGCGCGAGGAGAAGGGCTTGGTGACATAGTCGTCGGCTCCTATCTCCAGGCCGACGACCTTGTCGATCTCGCTGTCCTTCGCGGTCACCATGATCACGGGGACGTTGGAGCGGCCGCGCAGCTGACGGCACACCTCCGTACCGGGCAGGCCCGGCAGCATCAGGTCGAGCAGCACGAGGTCGGCGCCGTTGCGCTCGAACTCGTCGAGTCCGTCGGGCCCGGTGGCCGCGATGGCGACCTCGAAACCCTCCTTGCGGAGCATGTACGACAGGGCGTCGGAAAAGGACTCCTCGTCCTCGACGACGAGCACTCGGGTCACGGAAGGACCTCCGGGGCGGAAAGCGTCCGGTACGCGGACGAATCGGGGGATGAGGCGCGGGGTGTTGTCTGGGTCGTGCGGTGAGGGGAGGAGTGGCCGACCTCGTCGAGGCCGTCGACGTCATCGAGGTCGTCGACGTCGTCGACCTCGTCCGGGTCGGGGTGCTGATGCGCGCGGTCGCGGGCCACGCCCGCCTCCGGAAGACGCAGGGTGAACGTGGAGCCCTGGTTCTCGGCGCTCCACACCGTGACCTCCCCGCCGTGCGAGGCGGCCACGTGCTTGACGATCGCCAGGCCCAGTCCCGTACCGCCCGTCTGGCGGGAGCGGGCCGGGTCGACGCGGTAGAAGCGCTCGAAGATGCGCTCCTTGTCCTTGTCGGAGATGCCGATGCCCTGGTCGGTCACGGCGATCTCGATCAGGTCCCCGCCCGGCGCGCTCACCCGGCGGGCGGCTATACCGACGCGGGTCCGGGCGGGTGAGTAGTTGACGGCGTTCTCGACCAGGTTGCCGAGGGCCGCGGCCAGCTGGCCCCGGTTCCCGAAGACGCGCAGGTCGGCGGTGCCGCCGGCGGCCATCGTGATCTGCTTGGTGCCCGCCTGGTGACGGCAGCGATCGACGGCCTCGGCGACCAGCTCGTCGATGCCCACCGGCTCGGCGTCCTCGAGGGGATCGTCGTTCTGGACCCTCGAGAGGTCGATGAGCTCCTGGACCAGGCTGGTCAGCCGGGTGGCCTCGATCTGCATACGGCCGGCGAACCGCTCCACCGCCTCCGGATCCTCCGAGGCGTCCATGACGGCCTCGGAGAGGAGGGAGAGAGCGCCGACCGGCGTCTTCAGCTCATGGCTGACGTTCGCCACGAAGTCCCGCCGGACCGCCTCGATGCGACGGGCCTCGGTGAGGTCCTCCACGAGCAGGAGGACCAGCCGGGAGCCCAGCGGAGCCACTCTGGCGGACACGGCGAGAGCCTCGCCGCGCCCGGTCCCGCGCCGGGGAAGGTCCAGCTCGACCTGGCGTATCTCTCCGTCGCGTCTGGTGTCCCGGGCCATCTTGAGCATGGGCTCGACGCTGAGCCGGCCGCCGCGCACCAGCCCGAGGGCGTAGGCGGCGGAGCTGGCCTTCACGACGGCGTCAGCCTCGTCGAGCACGACGGCGGAGGAGCGAAGCACGGAGAGGACGGTGTCCACACCCGGCGGAAGCACCGGGTCCGTGTGCAGGGAGGTGCGCGTGGGGCGCTTCTGCTCCCGCTCGCTCCAGCGGAACGCCAGCATGGCGATGACGCCGGTGAGTACCCCGGCGATCGCTGCTGCTGCGGCGACCGCCGCGTTCACGTCCATGCCACCAGGTTAGGCACGCGATCGGTCCTGGCCACAGCTATCGAGGTGCGACCTCGAACACTCGTCGCCCAGAGTTCACCTTGGAGCCAGTGGTGGTTCATTTGAGGTGCCGGAAATCGACGCGTACGGGGCGGACCGTGGCACCGTGGGGTTCGCAGCACCGGTTCCACGGCCGGTCGGCGCCGGTGCAGCAGCCGGTTCCGGCTCGGTTCGCAGCCGGTTCTGGCCCCCGGAACCGAACCCGAACCCCAAGCACGACGTACGAGAGGGAACCCTGATGCGGGACGCGTACCACGAGGAACTGGACTCGATCGGCGACAGCCTGGTGGAGATGGCCCGGCTGGTCGGGTCGGCGATCGGACGCGCCACGACCGCCATTCTCGACGCCGACCTGAAGCTCGCCGAGAGCGTCATCGAGGCCGACAAGAAGGTCGACGAGCTGCAGCACGACCTGGAGGCACGGGCGATAGCGCTGCTGGCCCGGCAGCAGCCGGTGGCGACGGACCTGCGGATCGTGGTCACGTCGCTGCGGATGTCGGCCGACCTGGAGCGCTCCGGCGACCTGGCCCAGCACGTGGCGAAGCTGGCGCGGCTGCGCTTCCCGAACCGTGCGGTCCCGCAGGACCTGCACGCCACGATCCTGGAGATGGGCCAGCTCGCGCAGCGCCTGATGGCGAAGGCGGCGGAGGTCGTCGTCACCAAGGACGTCGACCTCGCGCTCCAGCTGGAGTCGGACGACGACGCGATGGACCTCCTGCACCGCACCCTCTTCCAGCACCTGCTGGACGACCGCTGGAAGCACGGCATCGAGACGGCCGTCGACGTCACGCTGCTGGGCCGCTACTACGAGCGGTTCGCCGACCACGCGGTGGCCGTCGCCAAGCGCGTGGTGTTCCTGGTGACGGGCGAGCACGCGGACGATCTCCAGGCGGACATCCAGCCGGACATCCAGCCGGCGCCCGGAGCGGGCACGGCAGCCGGCACGGGAGCGGGAACGGGAGCGGCAGCCGAGGAGGTCTGAGCCCGGCCGTGACGGGTGTGACCACGGGTGTGACCACGGGGGCGTCCGGCCGGAGGCGTACCGGATCCCTCCTGGGCGCGCGCAAGCCACCGTGCGCCCTTGAGCCGTTGATGCGCCCAGCGGAACGGGCATGCAATGGGCACAGGTCCTACGCCTCCGGGAGGAACCCATGGCCGAGTCCCCCGTCACTCCCACGCCCGACCCCGCACAGGAACGCCCGACCGAGCAGCCCGCCGAGATCAGGAACCTGATGCTCATCGGCGCGTGCGGCTGCGGTTCCGGGTGCGGCTGCGGGTGCCAGTCGGGCAACCCCTGCCAGTGCGGCTGAAGACGCCCGACGAACGCAGGTGACGAGGGGCCCGGTGCCGAGGTCGGCGCCGGGCCCCTCGTCATGCCCGGGCCGCTCCCCGTCGGGTCGCCGCGCGGGGAGCGCGAGCGCAGCATGGAAGAGCGGGCGCGCGAGCGCCGGCACGGACGCAGGCACGACGAAGACCGGAAGGGGGCGGGCAGTCATGACCCGCTTCATGGACGTCCACCACGGCATGCAGGGCATCACCGCCGACCAGCTCCTCGAGGCCCACCGGGCGGACCTCGCCATCGAGGGCGAAGAGGGTGTGCACTTCGACCGAGCCTGGGCGGACCCGGAGTCCGGCACCGTCTACTGCCTCTCCGAAGCGCCCTCGGCGGAGGCCGTCCTCCGCGTCCACGAGCGCACCGGCCACATGGCGGACGAGATCCACCCGGTGCCGCTGACGGTGTGAGCTCCTCGCCCGGACCGTCCGCCGAACGACGTCGACGGACGGTGTGAGCTCGCTCGGCACGTTCACCGAAGAGCGCCGAAGGACGCCGAAGGACGTCGAAGGACGTCGCCGCGGGTCAGGAAGGCTTGACCGCCGAGACGGCGGTGACGGTCACCTTGTTGTCGCACTGCGCGAACTGGCCGTCGTCCAGGGCGACCTGGTGCTTGCCCGCGCCCGGCAGTCCGACGACGAGCGTGGGGTACACCACGGGCTCCGCACCGGACTCGCAGAACCCGTCGGCCTCCCCCTGCACCTGCACGAAGGTCAGCTTCACCCACGCCTTGCCCTTGGGGGCCAGCTTCACCGACGAGGCGGTTCCGGTCGTCGTGACGGAGAGCGGGGCGTTCTTCTCGGGAGAGCCGTTGCCGGCTCCCGCGACGGTCGGATGCCCCTTGAGGACGCAGGCCTTGGCCGAGCTGTTGGTGAACTCGACCACCGCCGCCCCGATCCCCGTACCGGCCGGCCGATCGGCGGCCTGCCGGGCGGCGACCTTCAGGCTCCCCGCGGAACAGACCGGCACGGCACCACCCGGAGGGCTGGCCACGGCGGGCGTCACGACAGCGGTGCTCTCGGCGGACGAGGCGGAGGGGGACGCCGTGGAAGGGGACGCCGTGGAAGGGGAGGTCACGGGGGCGGGTGTGGCGGAGGAGGGCGTGGCGGAGGAGGGGCCGGCGGAGGCGGGATCGACGGAAGCGCTGGAGGACTCCCCCGCATCGCATCCCGTCAACGTCAGAGCGGCGGAGGCCACGACGGCCGCCATCACGGAAGCCCGCATTCCGAACCTGTTCCAGCGCATGTGCCCGTTCCCGTTCCTGTTCGTGTTCGCGTTCGCGTTCGTGTCGGTGTTGCTGTTGGTGTTCGCGTTCTCGTCGGTGTTGGTGTTGGTGTTGCTGTTGGTGTTCGCGTCGGTGTTCCCGTACTGCATGCCGCGCCCCCGAATCCGATCGCCGAGGGCGTCGGCCCTCGGCACCCACCCACCCGCGTGCCGTCCGTCGACACAGACAGAACGGGCAGGCGCCCAGGTTCTTCTGACGGTCGATCTGTGACGCATCGGTGACGATAACGGGCCACATCGACCGAACCCCGCACATCGGAACAAACGGTCGATCGTGGCGGCTACCCGCCCGGCTCGCCCTCCGGCCGCAGCCGGGTGACCATGGATGACGGGACCGCGCCGGGGGCCGAGCACCGCACTGGGAGGCACCCGTGACACACCCCGGAACAACCGACGTACTGATCGCGGGCGCCGGCCCGGTCGGGCTGAGCGCGGCCGCGGAGTTGCGCCGGCAGGGGGTGCGCTGCCGGCTCGTGGACCGCCTGCCCGCCCGCCTCCCGTACGCGAAGGCCGTCGGGATCCAGCCACGCACCCTGGAGATCTGGGACCGGATGGGCCTGGCCCGCACGATCCTGGAGGCCGCCGCGACGCTGCGCGGTCAGTTGGTCTACGTCAACGGCGAGGAGCGGGCGCGCATCGAGCTCACGCTGCCGCCCGAGGTGCCCTACGCGTTCGCCGCGCTACCGCAGTACGAGACCGAGCGCCTCCTGGAGGAGTACGTCGCCGGCCTCGGCACCTCCATCGAACGCGGCACCGAGCTGCTGTCGTTCACCCAGGACCAGGACGGTGTCACCGTCCACCTGCGCAAGGCCTCCGGTGCGGAGGAAGAGGTACGGGCCGGCTACCTGATCGGCTGCGACGGAGCCCACAGCACGGTGCGCAAGGGGCTGGGCCTCGACTACGAGGGGGCGGCCTTCGACGAGGAGTACATGCTGGGCGACGTCGAGACCGACTGGGACCTGCCCCACGACTACGCCATCCGCTCCAGCCACCTGGCCGCCGACGGCTCCACCGACGACCTGCTGGTCTGCGTCCCGCTCCCCGGCCCCGGCCGCTACCGCATGTCGATGCGCGTCCCACCCGAACTCTCCACACGAACGATCACCACCGACGAGGCATCCGGCGACGGTGTGGCAGGCGGCGACCGTGTGGCGGGCGGCGACGGTGTTGCGCACGGCGACGGTGTGGCGCACGGCCTGGAGAGTGGCCGCGCCCCTGAGCTGCACCACCTCCAGGCCGTGGTCGACCGCCTCGCCCCGACCCCGGCGCTCCTCTCCGGGCTGCGATGGTCCTCCGTCTTCCGCATCAGCCACCGCATCGTCGACCGATACGCCGACGGACGGGTCTTCGTCGCGGGCGACGCCGCCCACATCCATCCGCCCACCGGCGCCCAGGGCATGAACACCGGCATCCAGGACGCGTGCAACCTGGCCTGGAAACTCGCCCTCGTCGTCCGGGGAGAGGCCGGACCCGCCCTCCTCACCACCTACGACGCCGAACGCCGCCCGATCGGCGAGGAGGTCGTCGGCCGGACGGTCCGCCACGCCACCCGGGGCATCGAGGCCGACCCCGACGACCCAAGCACCGTCTTGCTCCGAGAGGCCCAACTCCTCGTCGCCTACCGCAGCGGCCCCCTCACCCCCACCGCGCCCGGCGCGCCCGGCGCACCCGGCGCACCCGGCGCACCCGGCGCACCCGGCGCACCCGGCGCACCCGGCGACCATGCCACCGACGGCCCGCCCGAAACCCCCCGTCCCGGCGACCGCGCCCCGGACTGCACCGGCCTGACCGCTCCCGGGTCCGCCTACCCCTGGCGCCTGCTCGACGTCCTGCGCGGACGCACGGCCCACGTGGTCCTCTTCTACGCGACGGCAACGGACCCCAGCTCGGTGGCGGCGGTGGCGGCAGCGGCAACCGAGGCCATGAAAGCAACCGCGGCCGCCGCTCCCGACCTCCAGGTCATCGCCGTACTCCCCCGCGAGACCACCCCCGACGCCCTGCCCGTCGCCGCCTACCGCGACGCCGCAGGCGAGTTCGCCCGCCTCTACCGCCCCGACGGCCCGACCGCCTTCGTCATCCGCCCCGACGGCCACCTCGGCACCCGCTTCCCCCTCCCCGACACCGCGGCGGCCCTGCCCGCCTACCTGGCAGCCCTGTCCACAACACCGCGCACACCCGACGTCACCTGACCCCGCTCACGTTCGGAGGCGTGATCACGAAAGCGGCGCCGGCGATTGCCGTGGCAACCGCTGCACTCCACCGCGGTACAGCGGTCACGGGATCAGGAGAGCCGTCCGGCCTCGTGCAGCGCATCGAAAGCCATCTCGTCGACGGCCGAGACCCGGTCCCGATCGACGTAGCGGAACCACGCCTTCTCGGCGATCTCCCTCGACGGGGTCAACTCACCGCGGTGATCGGCCGTGTAGCAGATCATCCGGAAGGGGCCGTGATCCGGATGGCCCTCACCGATCTCGAACGTGCCGAAGTGCACCATGGAACGGGGGTCGATCGCCGCCCGCAGTTCCTCGTCGATCTCCCGCACCAGGGTCTCGCCGTCGGACTCGCCCGGCTCACGATGACCGCCCGGGAGGTAGAAGCGATCCCTGCCGTGACTACGCGTCACCAACACCCGGTCGTCCCGGACCAGGACCCACGCCACCTTCTCCGGCACACCGTCGCCCTTCGCCATGGCTCGGGACCGTATCGAAGGGCATCGTCCACGTCAGCACCGTCCGGACCCTGAGCTCGGGAAGCCCGGGCGCCGGATGTCGACTTCCGTATGCGCCCTCAGAGCACGACATCTGACGCCATGAAAGCCGTGCCGAAGCACGAAACAGCACGAAACAGCACGGAACAGCACGGGAAACGAGGGGGCCAGCGGGAACGAGATGGCCCGTGATCGCGCGGTGAAAAAATATGATCGAAGAGTGTGCCCACCTGACATAGGGTCACTACCGCTCGCCGGACTGCCCGCGCGGGCACAAACAGGGGGTACACGATGCGCCACAAGATTGCGGCCTTGGCCGCGACAGTTCTTCTCGCCGGCGGGGCACTCGCCAACGCGACGTCGGCGTCGGCGACTGTCGATCCGCCCAGCGGTGGTTGGGACCACACGTGGACCACCTCGGACTCCAACCCGGGTGGCACGGCCTACATCGCCGAGTACGGCGACATCGTCTCGGTCTGTGACACGGACGCCGACGGAGTCTCGCCCCGGGTCCAGATCGCCGTCCAGTACCCGAGCGGCGCGTATCACATCCGCTACACACTCACCGCCTCGGGCGGAGAGGGCGCATGCGCCTCGGCTCGTGCTTCGCAGGGGGGCATCTACGACCTCCCCGAGGACACTTCGATCAGCGTCGCGGTCTGGCTGGGCCCGGACTACGGCAGCGTGACCACGCACTACTACGTCAACGACCACTAGCCGGGCCGCAGGGGCGGAAGTGCCCCTGCGCGTCCTGCGCCGCTTCCCGCCTCGTCGTCGAACCTCCGAGGCCGACCGAGACGGGAACTGAGACGGCAGAGCGAAGAGGGCGGCACCCCGCGCGGGGTGCCGCCCTCTTCGCTCCCGCCCGGCAGGCCCAAGAACGACATCCGGGTCCCCCGCAGACCCCGCCACACCAAGGTCCCCCAGAGGTCCCAGGCCGCGCAAATCCCCCCACCCCACGCCGTATGCGCAGGCCGGGGACATGATCACGATCCCCACTTCGCCTTGCCCTGGGTCTTGCCGGGGATCTTGGTGAGCTGGGTTTTTGCTGGTCAGGGTCGGTCGGACCGTGCGCCTGGCGGCTGATCACTGTGCGTGCGGCACGGGTGCAGGCCGGGCTGGAGCGGGGCGGAGTCAGGAGCGTAGGCCCGGCCGGGGGTCGGGGCGCGCGCGGGGTGTGGAGCGAGCCGCCTTGAATCAGTAGAGAGAGTTGTGACTCAGTCGGCTGTCAGGGGCTGTTCGGCCTCCGCCGCAGGGTGGCTGTGGGGCGCTGCCTCGTCTCGGAGCCGTTGGTCCGAGGCTCGGAACTCGTCCAACAGCTCGAAGAACATCTCCATGGCCGGCCTGTCGGCCCGCTCCGCCTCGTGCTCGATTTCCACTGCCCAGCCCAATGAGGATTCGCGGCCGAGTCGTTGGCACAGCCAGTCGGAGAAGCGCCCCGGGCGGCCGAGGTTCCAGAAGTCGAACGGCTCCGCGACATCGTGCACCCCAAGGGCGACACGGTATCCGGTGAGCATGGAGTCCAGATGCTGCAACGAACCTCGACGGACCCACATGTTTGGACGCAGCCGCACTTCCTCCAGGAAGTCGTACACATCGGTGAGTTCGTCGAAGGGCTTTGGCCTTGGCTTGCGCGTCTCCGTCATAAGAGGACCCTAAGGACATGCGTGGGCTGTCCAACCCTTGTCGTGGGGCTTGAAGTCATCTGCACATGAAGGAAGTTCGATGCCTTGGCGGTGTGCCATGGACAGGAGAAGCACTGGTCGGACCGTCCATGTGATGCGCGTGCTGACGTGGGTGACGGACACCGTCCAGGGCTCCCGGCGCAGGCGGGCTTGTCTCGTGTCGATGCGGTCGTCGTGGAGCCGCGTCCACGCTTCCGTAGAAGCTGCCGTGTCGAGGGCCGGTGAGATCGTGCGCAGATCGTCGCCAACCAGTTGTTCGCCTCGACCGCCGAGCAGGCGTCGAAGGTTCCGAAGAGCGCCGGCGGCTGCTGCCCGCCCAGCCCTTCCGTCCAGCACTCGCACCAGAAGCCCGGACCGGTCGTCGTCCTCAGCATGGGTGGCCTCCTCGGCGTACGTCCGTGAAGGGCTCCGCGGAGACCGTGTGGCCGCCGTCGCTGTCGTGGATCACGACTCGATGGGCGATCGCGCTGACCATGCCGAGGCCTCGGCCGTGTTCGGCGTCCTCGGTGCTCCTGGACGCCGGGGAGAACATCAAGGCTCTCGCCGAGTACCTGGGCCACTCGGACCCGGGCCTGACGCTCTGCGTGTACGCGCACCTCATGCCGTCCAGCCAGGAGCGGACACGCAAGGCCGTAGCCGCCGTCTTCGACGCCGCCGAAACGATGCGACATGGCGGCTGAGGGCTCGTACCCTCCGAATCGGAGAGGGGCGGGGAGAGCGATGGCAGACGAGTACTTCTTGCTGGTGTGCGACGACGTGCCTCATGACGTGGTGCTCACCGACCCAGGTGTCCGCGTGATGGACGTCGTCCAGGTCGTGCGTCGGCTTACGGGGCTGAGCCTCTGGCGCAGCAAGATCCTGACGACGCTGGTTCCCGCCGTCGTCCTCACCTGCGTGCCGGAGGAGGACGCGGCGGCAGCCGTCTCAGTCCTCCGCGATGCGGGAGCCCGGGCAGAGACGAGAGAACAGTCGGAGCCGGATCTCCTGAAGCGCTGAGCACGGCCCGATCAATCGGCTGACGGCCCAGGGACCGCCCAGCCCCACCAAAAAGCCCCCGACCGGCCGAGAAAACGCAGGTCGGGGGCTTGCTGGCGTCCGGTTACTTCTTCTTGCCCTGGGTCTGGCGGGCCCGCATTTCGCCCCTGGTCAGAGGCGTGCATACCCCAACTGACCTGCGGTTGGGCCGTCGTTGTTGGTCGTTGTTGGTCGTCGTCGGTCAACCTTGGAGGGCCCAGAGAGGGCCCGGCGGCGTCACCCTGGGCCTCACTCACGAAGAGGAGCAGCCTCCGCCCGGCTTGCGAGCGCAGCCTTCCCCTCGCCCGCAGGTCCGCGCCAGCGCCGGCCCCTCTGCCGTCAATAGTTGCGATCCACGGCAAGGCCATGCTTGTCGCTTGTCTCTCCATGGATCGTTACGAAAACTGCCGGCGGCTCGTCGTCTTCGCTCCGGGCCGTCTCTTCCAGAAGTGTCAGCAATTGCTCGGCCGCGTTCAGCTCGAACCACTCGCTGGTACCTGTGGCGACGGTCAACCACCTAGCAGCAGTGGACAGGCCAGGAACGAAGACCTCTAGGACGAACTGTCCATCCGCGTTGTCGTCAGCTTCGCGCACTCGGGCGCTCACGATGTCCTCGCCTCGCACCCACGTGCTGGCTGCTGAGCATCGCGTGTCCAACCAGACACGCGGCCTCTGGGCCGTGAATGCACCCTGCAACACTGCGTACGTCACGGCCGCGAGACCCTCTCCAACCGCGTCGGTCAACTGGCCTTCGCCTGTCCGGTTCTCGGCACGCTTGGCCTGCGCCGCAGCCTTCTTCTCCCACGTCGACACGAATCGTCCCCCTCCGTTGGTTGCCTATCGGTCCTGCTCTCCCCACCACCGCGACCGACACACCTGTCGGGGGCAGCGATTCGATCGAGACCCGGCACCACGGCGGTTTCCAAGAGCGTCACGCAGTCCGCATCCCTAGCCTGTCTGACCTGCTAAAGCGTCATCCCGGCAGCCCTCGTTGGCCAGAGGATGGCCGCAAGGCTCGCTATGGCTGGCGAGATCCGCCACCGGACGAACCGCCGCCCCGCACCATCTGTGCCAGCGGAACCACCACGGCGACGACACCAGCGGAAGTCCCGATTGGTGCCGCCAGGCTAGGGAGGGCTAGAACCAACGTCACCACGGCGATCCCGAGCACGGTGAGACTGGCCACCGCGAGCCCCCAGCCTCGGGGTGACTTCGCACGACTCGGCCCATTCACATCGCCATCAACACCCTCCCGAGAGTGCGGCGGCTCGGGCTTCATGGGTACGGTCATGGCAGACCTTTCTCACGTCTAGGGGCAAGGTCGGGGCGGCTCCCGTTGGCGCGGGGGCCGCCTTTTCTGCGACCACGCCACCCGTCAGCAGCAATAGTGACAGCGTCTTGCGGGTCCGCCAATCTGGTCATCCACAACCCCTGTGGATAACGCGTCGATCACTGTGGGCAAGCGGGTTTTAGCTGTGCACGACCCGGTGGATAGGGCTGCGAACAACTAACAGATGAAGCCCCAAAATGTCCCTTGACCAGGGCAAACAGTATTGCCGCACTAGGACAGAAAAAAACTTTTGAGACCGGACCTAGATCACTCCAAGTCGCAATGGAAGCCTTGATTCCATCCTTATCTCTATCCGCGTAGATACGCTCGGTAAGCGCCACTCATTGATTGCATCCCTTACCGGATATGGAGCTGCTAGCGCCCCAATCGCCCCATCTCGCCGCACCCCATCAAGGGGACTAGATCGTGAATTCCTCGATCGCTCCGGTTGCTCGTATCCAACTTGGGCCACAGAGCCAGTCAGGCAGAGGCACCGGCCGGCGCCCGCCCCACGGCGAGCAGGTGAGAGCTCGCGGCGAGCAACTCCGGGTACGGCTCAGCCATACGAGCAGCTGCGATGGCAGAAGCAATCAAGTCCTCGGTGGGGCCGTCGCCAGGCTGCTGTTCGACTGCCTTGACAAGTGACCAAGCTGGGCCCTCGATGCCGAACACCTGCACGTCAGTGAGCCCCGACTCGCGTAGCTCGTCGGCCAGTTCTTCCGCGCGGTGGAAGTAGGCCAGGGTGAAGTGTTCCCCGTCGTGTACGGCTGTGCGAAGAATCTTGGACACCGGTTCGTGCATGCGCTCGGTGTGCAAGTGGGCATACGTGACGTGCTCGAAGAGTGAGGCATAGCGGTTGATCGCCGCTGCCGCTACGAGTCCGCCTGGCTTGGCCACCCGCCGTGCTTCAGCAAGCGCCGTACGGCGATCAGCGGCATCGGGCAAGTGGTAGAGCGGGCCGAGTAGTTGAACCACGTCGTAGCTGTCGTCGCTAGCGTCCAACGCTCGGGCGTCCCCAATGGACGCCGAGCAGATGGCTGCTGCCTGCTCAACATGACGCGGGACGGGATCCACCAGGTGCACGGTGTACCCGTCCTTGACCAGCCACTCGGCGTGCACTCCTGGACCCCCGCCGACGTCCAGCACGCTCGCGGGCGCCGACGGCAGGAAGCGCCGCAGCAGCTCTTGAGTGCGCATCAGCTCAATGCGGCCATCCGCTGAGCGATGCAGGCGCCTGCTCTCGTCCACCGTTTCGCCGTAGAAGCGCAGAACGGAAGGAGCCAATCCGACATTCGACATAGCGGCAGTATGCTGTGTACCGGTGGACCAGTCCAGCACGCCCGGTAGAGAGGCAGCCATGGCACTACTGAAGTACGAGGAGATCGCCGAATCGCTACGCGCCCGCATCGCCTCCGGCGAGTTCGCCCCGGGCGAGATCATTCCGTCCGGGCGTGACCTGGCGGAACAGTGGTCAGTGTCGCGTGCGACAACCGTCAAGGCGTTGGACGTGTTGCGAAACGATGGTGTCGTCACGGCCAAGCAGGGGACAGGCTTCGTAGTGACGGAGACGCCCGTCGCACGGCCTGCGGGGGCGCGACGGGCGGGATCCGCTCGCATAACGGGTGGCATGCCCTTCCTGCGCGTCGGTGAGCCGGATTGGGCGGAACCGCCAACGCGGGTGGCTAGCGTGCTTGGGATGGCTCCCGGCGCCACCACTCTGCGGCGGATCCGTGTCCTGCAACTCCCGGACGGAAGTCCGCACAGCTACGCGGAAGCGTGGTTCCCGCCGGACATCGCGGAGGCTTCCCCCAGGCTCGCGCAGACTGCACCCATCCCGGAGGGAACAACTCGCTACGTGCGCCGGCAGACTGGCCGCTCTCCCGCTGAGGGAGTGGACGTGACTACGGTGCGCCTGGCAACCGAGACGGAAGCCCACCACTTGGGCCTGGCTGAGGCAACGGCAGTCGCCGTGGTTCTCCACACCGCATACGACCAAGAGGGGCGCCCCCTCGTGTGCGAGGAGGGCGTCACACCCTCCCCTCACTATGAACAGGTAGACACCTATGCGATGTAGGCCTGAGTGACCCATAAGGGAGCTGGACCGGTCCGCCGGTCCAGCTTTTTTCATGCCGCTCAACCTCCCTGACCAGCGCGAACGCCCAACTGCCCCAAAGGGAGGGTGACTTGGCGCTTGACTGGACCGGTCCACCGGTCCAGTCTATGGGTGTGTCGCCGAGCAACTCCCAAGCAAGTCGGGGATGTTCCGGCATAACTGTTTGACCTGCACGAATGCTT
Organism: Streptomyces sp. NPDC002884; assembly: GCF_040295245.1. NCBI lineage: Bacteria > Bacillati > Actinomycetota > Actinomycetes > Kitasatosporales > Streptomycetaceae > Streptomyces > Streptomyces sp. NPDC002884. Next base: position 21,945 of record NZ_JBEOVB010000027.1, read on the forward strand.
AGGGCGGGGACGCTGCAATCCCGCTAAAGGCCAGGAACAACAGGGTTTCGGCCCGTACTGGCGAGGTGGCCCGGCGACCGCGAGCAACGGCCGGAGTGTGGGGACGTGGTCCCCCTTGCAGTGATCTTTCGTGCCCCTTCGACCGAGGAGTCCCGATGAGCCAACGAACGCTCTGGGTGTCGCCGTGATGGACCGACCGGCGTCGCCTGTGCAGTAGCTCGGTCCACTCTCTTCAGCTTTCGCGGCGGCTCACGTCGCGCCGGTTGCCTCCCCTGGCCGTCCGGTCCCGCATCTTGCGGAGTCCGTACGGGCGGGGTTGAGGGGAGCCGGATCTACCGACTTCAACGGCGCGCGGCCCCGGAGGTGCAACTCCGGGGCCGCTGTTCGGGCCGTCCACCTGTGGAAGGACACACGACCCAATGGACCACATCGTTACTGTTCAGGACGCTGTTACTGCGTTCGCCGAGTGGATGGAGCCGACCGACTCCGAGCTGGACGCGATCGAGGCTGAGATGCCGCGGATCCTCGCGGACGTCGAAGCGTTGGACGTACAGATCGCCCTGCTCGACCAGGTGCCCACCGAGCTGGACGAGCGGCGCGCCCGTCGCGGCCGGCGCCGGGTGCTGTCCGAGCGGGCGACGCTCGCCAACCGTGTCGTCTCGGGTGCGGTGGCGTGATGGCGCGGGAGCTCCGGGCGCAACTGTCTGCGAGCCAGGGTGGCTGGCGGCTGTACGTGGTGGTGCGCGGTTCGCTCGATCCGTGGCCCGAGCACAGCTTCGGCCCGGGCGATCGGGTGCCGACGTTCACGGAGCGGGCGCAGGCGCTCACGGCGCTGGGGTTCGTTCAGGCGCCGGCAGCTGAGTGGGAGTGGACGGAGTTCAGCACGGACCCCGCCGACCCTGCCTCGCCGGTGTGGCTGCTCGCCTCCGTCTGGGTGCGTTCACGGCAGGAGGCTGCCGCGTGAACAGCGTTCATATCCGTTCAGCGGAGCGCGCGCTGAACGTGGGGACGTGGCTGATCGTGTCCGGCGCCATGCTGTACTCGATCCTCACCGTCACCCCGCTCATGTCCGCCCACACCCCCGCCAAGTGGGGGTGGACGGCGCCGATCCTTCCGCTCGTCGTGGACGCCGCGGTGGTCATCGTGGTTCGTCTCGACTCCGTCCTTGCCCGCCTCGGTGGGCACGGCGGACGGTGGCCGATCGTGCTGCGCTGGATGACCGGCACCATGACGCTCGCCCTGAACACTGCCGACTCCGCCTTGCAGAAAGACCTGGTCGGAGTAGCTGTCCATTCGGTGGCGCCGCTGCTGCTGATCGTCACCGCGGAGACCGGGCTCGCCTACCGGCGCGCCATCACCGCAGCCGTCACGGCGCTGGAATCACGGCAGCGGGCCGAACGCGAAGCAGCCCAGCAGGCCGCCCGCGAACGCGCGGAGGCTGCCCGTCGGGAGGCGCGCGAGGAGCGCGAGCACGCCGCGACGCTGGCGCGTGAACAGCGTGAACACGAAGCCCGATTGGCCGCGGAAGCAACCGAGCGGGAGGAGCGCCGGCGGCGGGAGGAGCGCGAGGACCGCGCCGCCCGCGAGGCTGCCGAACGCGAGGGGCGTGAACGCCGTGAACGCGAGCGTGAACAGCGCGAGCGCAATCGTGAACACGCTGAACGAGAGGCCGCCGAACGGGTAGCGAAGGAGGCCCGGGAGCGTGCGGAGGCCGCCCGCCGTGAGCACGCCGCGCTGCTGGACGGCCCGCCCGTGAACACCAAGCTGCCCGAGGACCACGCCCGGCGGATCGTCGCCGCCGCGGTCGCCGAGGGCGTGTCCGTGCGGCGCGCGGCCGATCTGTGCGGCTGGTCGGTCGGCTGGGTCTCCGCCCGCTACGCCGAGTACCGCGACCCCGGCGAGGGTGGCGCCGAACTCGCGATCGGGAACCGGTGATGGCCGCCTTACCGGTCTACCCCTGGCGCCTCGCGCCGGACGGCTTGGCCACCCGCCGGCAGCTCCGTGCGAACGGGCTGCGGCCAGGTGGGCAAGACGTCGTCGCGCAGATCGAGCGGCCCCGCTACCGGCGCGGCCCGCTGATCGCCTACCTCTACCGCGTCGACGCAGCGAAGCCCGTTCGCCCAATGACGCCTGCCAAGCAGGCGGCACTGGACAAGGCCAACCAGGCTCGCCGCACCTGCCCGCAGTGTCTCCGGGATGCCGGCTACGTCATCCCCGCGCAGCTGGGCGTGTGCGTGCCCTGCGCCTACCCCGCCGATGAACAGCGCGCCGCGTAACCCCACTTCAGCAGGCCCGACCGGCAACTTTCCAGGGCTTCCGGTCGGGCCCTACTCCCCTGAAGGAGTGCTCACAGCATGACGGAACTCAGCACTGAGCCGGTAGTAGTCCCGGCCGCACCGCCCCCACCGCCCAACACCCCGCCCGCTACGGCCAAAGCGACAGCGGTGAAGGAGGTGGAGCACACGCCCGGCGGGTGGCCCATCGTCCCTCTCGCCCTGTCCGGGGCGAACAGCACCGTTGGCGCGGTCGCCGCCGCCTCGCTGGCCGGTGGTCCGATCGCCGCGGCCGTCGCCGCTACCGGCATGGTCGTGCTCGGCACGGTCGCCGCCGCCCGCTCCCGCAAGCCCAACCCGCGCCGCGAGGCGCGCAAGTCCGCGGCCCGCACGGCCGGCCGGGCCGCCGCACGCTCCACGGGCCTGCGCAGTACCGGAACGGGCGCCCGCGGTGGCTCCGGGAGCCGTGCGGGTGGTTCGCGTGCTGGTGGTGGCGGTGGCAGGTCGGGCAAGGTGCCCGGCCAGCACCGCCGTAGCACCGCCGCTACGAGCAGCGCGAAGACTCCCAGCAAGACCGGACATGGCCTGTCCAAGCACGCGGCGAGCGCGGGCAAGGGTGCTGCGGGTCGGGCCGGGCAGGTCAAGGCGCTGCGGGCCGCACAGAAGGCCGCGGCAGGTTCGCGCGGCGGGCAGCGGGCGCAGACCACCAGCGCGCGGCGCGCGGTCGCCGATGCGCGCCGCAACGCCAAGACCGCTGCCGGCACCGCCCGATCGGGCAAGCGTCCTGGTCTGGCCGGCCGTCTGAAGGGCGGCGCGGTCCGCAAGGCGCGCGCGGCCCGGGATGCGGCGGTCACCAAGCAGCGCAACAAGCGGGACGCCAAGGCGGGCGCCACGGTCGCGGCGCAGCGGGCGCAGGTGCGGAAGGCCCCGGCCCGCCGGGCGGCGCGCAAAGCGCTGCGCAGGTCCGCGGCCCGCTTCCAAGGTCGCCGGCTGCTGGCCGCGCTGCTCGCGCTGCCGGTCGGGCTGCTCGGGATGGTCACCACGCCAATCGGACGCAAGTTCGATATCCCGTGGCTGATGTACCCCGGGCGCCGCCTGTTCTGGCAGATCGTCCGCACCGCCACCGAGCAGCGCGCGACCCGTGATGAAGCCACTCGCAAGACCCTGCGCGAGGAGGAGGCCGCCGCCGATGCGGCAGCCGCACAGGACGGCACGGACGGTCTGGGCGAGCAGGTGGAGCGCCCGGCCGCCGACATTCCCACCCCCAGCACCACATCTGCGGTGAGTGAAGGAGAGCACGTGTCCGGTTTCCAGTTCGAAGAGGCCGCTTCCGAGATGGAGCAGGCCGCCAACCAGTACGACCCCGAGAACGCCATGGAGATCCTGGCCATGGTCGAGAGCCTGCCCGCCGCACTGACGTCGGTGGCGAACGTGATGAAGATCCTCGCGGAGCGCTCCGACTCCGAGTTCCCGCTGGAGAAGGAAGTCGCGGACGGCTTCAACGACATCTTCGGCGCCCTGATGAGCGCCGTCGCGGTCGCCGAAGACATGGGGCCGCTGTTCCGGCAGGCCCACGAGCAGGACATCGCCCGCCACGAAGACCCCCGCAACGGCCCCGAGGCTGAGAAGGGCTGGAACGTCTAACCATGAGCAGCACCGCCACCGCCACCGCTAACGCGAAGAAGAAGCAGGTCAGCAGTGGTCCGGTGCTGGACTGGGCGGCCGGTCACGGACCCGTGACCGGCGCCCTGTCCGCCACCACCGGAGCCTTCGCCCTCGCCACCACCGGCGCCGCCACCGCCATGCCCCCCGGCTGGGCACTCGCCGTCGGCACCGCCGGCGCCCTCGGTCACACCGTCGCCGGCCTGCGGATCCGCAACGCCGGCCGCACCCTCGCCACTCGCGCCGCCTCCTGGCTCGTCGGAGCCGGCTGGACCACCTGGGCCATGACCACCGGCCCCCTCACCTGGGCCGCCCTCGGCTCCCTCGCCACCATTGGCGTGGGCATCGGCGCCGCGGCCCGTTCGAGCGCGCTGTACGAGGAGGCGCGCGAGGACGAGGCCATTGCAGCCGAGCAGCGGGCGATCGCTGCGGAGTTGTCCGCGGAGCGGCGGGCGATCGCTGAGGCGTGGGTGGAACGGATCCAGCGGATCTGTTCGATCTCCGTGCGCGTCCTCGCGGTGGAGATGTGGCCCACAGGTACCGGCTACTCGCTGGATCTGGAGCCGCAGGGCGGGATCACCTGGGACCGCATCGCGGGCTACTCCGTGCCCCTGTCCGGGGATGCCAAGCTGCCGCACGGCTGCACCGCCGCCGCCTCCCCCGGCATCCATCAGGGCCGCACGATCCTGGACGTGACCACGGTCAACGTCCTCAAAGAAGCCCTGGACTACCCCGACGACTACAGCCGTCTCTCCGTCCTCACCGGCCTGCCGTGGGGAGTGCGCACCAACGGCGAGACTGTCTCCGCCTACCTGCGCGAACAGTGCGCCCTGGTCGTGGGCCCGACGGGTTCGGGCAAGACGAACATGCTGCACGGCATCCTCGCGAGCTTCGCCCGCGCCGATGACCTGCTCACGTTCGTGATCGACCTCAACGCCGGATCAGCCGGCCTGCCCTGGGTCCTGCCCGCCCTCAAGGGCGAGCTGAAGACTTCGGACGACAAGCCCGTGCGGCCCGGCGTCGACTGGCTTGCGGGCACCTACGAAGAGGCGCTGATCATGTTGGACGCGGTGCTGGCCATCGGGTTGCACCGCAAGAAGGCGTACCAGGACCTCCTGTCGAAGGCGAACACCGATCTCCTGCCGATCAGCGCGAAGATCCCGCAAATCATGCTGGTCGTCGACGAGGGCGCCGAGATCCTGGTCAGCACCGACCGACAGATGAAGGAACTCGCGAAGAAGATCCTGGAAGTCATCCGGATGCTGCGCGCCATGGGCATCCGCACCGTCCTCACCGCCCTCGGAGCCACCGGGTCAGTGCTGGGCAACCTCATGATCCGCCGCGAGGGCAAAGTGCGCGTCGCCCTCACCGGTGGCGAGACGGAGGGGATGGACCTGGGGAAGATGTTCCCTGGCCGCCGCGGACTGCGTGTCGAGCAGGCCCCGTACAAGGGGGCCGGGTTCATGGGCACCCCGGAGTCGCCGGCCGCGCTGTTCAAGGCCTGGCGGATCCTCCCGAACCAGATCCGCGAGATCACCGTCGCCACCTCCGACCGGCACCCCCGCCTGGATGAGGTGTCCGCGAAGGCGGCCGGGCCGGCATACGCGCGCCGTTGGGATGCCGACCGCACCGCTTGGATGCTCGATCTCACCCCCGCGGACGACGACTCGAGCGAGGCAGGTCCGGCCGGGCAGGGTGGGCTGAACCTGTCCGCTCTGCGCGGCCAGGACGGCGGGCAGGGCTCGCCTGAGGATGAGATGCTGCGCCGCTTCCGGCAGGAGATCGACGCGCAATTCGGCACCGCACCCGACCCGCAGACCAGTGGACAGGGCGCCGGGCCGGAGCAGCCGACCGGACTGAATCTGTCGGCGCTGCGGGGCGAGCAGGACAGCCCCGCACAACAGGCCGCGCTCGCCGCGCTGCTCGCCGCGGGACCGGAGGGGACCGGGGCGTCGGCGATCGCCCGCGCGCTCGCCGATGCCTACGGGACGACGCGTCAGACGGTCGTCGGGTGGCTGAAAACGTGGATGCAGGACGGCACCTGTGTGCGGGTCGGGGAGGGCACCAAAGCCCGCTACGTCCATCGCTCCCACGCACCCGACGACTGATCACTTGTCGCTTGTCGTCTCCGCTCGACCACATGCCGCTTTCTGGGGTCTGGAGCCCCATAACCGGCTTGTGACCTGGGAGGCGACAAGCGACAAGACAAGCGACAAGACAAGCAAGACGACAAGCCGCACGACAAGCGAGACGACAAGCCACGCGACAAGCACACCCACCCACCGCACGGGCCCGCGCCACCTGTTGGCGCGGGCCCGCGGCACACCCCGAGGGAGCCTGAAATGCGCCAGCACACCCCGCCCGGCCAGATCGCCCCGCACATCCCCGCCGACGTCTTCCAGCGCGCACAGGCCACCGGGCAGCCGGTCGTGTTCGTCGTCAACGACCGGCCCCCGGCCGGGATCGAGTGGCGTCGGTTACTGCTGCCGTTCGCGATCGCCGGCGCGACCGTCGCCGGCGGCTGGGGACTGGTCGCCGCCCTCTGCTTCCTGATGGATGCCGCCGCCCACACCTTCACCGTCATCGCCGGCGCCGCCGGACCCATCGGGGCCGGCGGGATCACCCTCAAGCTCGCCCGCGGCAAGAGCCACTAGCTACGCCAAGGGCGGCCCCCTCGTCTCGCCAAAGTCGCGGGGCCGCCCTTGTCCACCTACCACCAACTGACTTGTGGAGGCATCCCAGCATGACCCAACCGACCGACATTCGGGGAGAGCATCTGCCTGCCGCTCTCTCCCTGGCAGCCTCCGGCATCCCGGTCCTGCCGTTACGAGGGAAGGTGCCGTTCGGGAACTGCCGCCGCTGCGCGGACAACGCGTGCGGCGGCCGGCCCAACATGAAGACTGCCGGGCTGTGCGCCTGCCCCGGCCCCTGCCATGCCTGGGCTGCTGCGACCACGGACCCGGACGTCATCCAGTCCGGCGTCTGGCGCCGGGCATGGATGCGGGCGAGCGCGGTCGCCTATCACCCCGGCGGTGCCTGGCTGACGGTGGTGGACCTGGACAACGCTGAAGCCATTGCGTGGGCCCGCGAGGCTCTGCCCGCCACGCGAACCGTGCCGACGACCCGCGGCGAGCACTGGCTCTACATGGGGCCCATGCAGTCCGCCAACGCCGTACGCCCCGGCGTCGACATCAAGTCGACGATGTCCTACGCCCGGTGGCTCGGTCCCGGAACCGGCACCATGACGGCCCTACCGGACGTCGTCCGCGCGCTGCCCGTGAAGGAGCCGACCACCGTCCGGCCGGCGGCCGTCACCGTGCCCGCGCTGGCCGGTGGCGGGCAGTGCCCGCACCGTACGCCCACCTATCTGGACCGTGGGATCGCCATGGCCGAGCAGCGCATCACCGAGGCCCGCGGCGCGGTGCACGCCACGGTCTACCGCACGTTTCTCGCGGTGCTGTCGACGCACGGTCGGTGTGGCTGCCTCACCGAGGCGCACACCGCGCGGCTGTTCACCGCGGCGCAGGCTAAGGGTGAATCGCCCCGGCACTGCACTGACGCGTGGACCAACGCCCTCAACACGTTGGGACTGAGCCATGCCTGAGGACGACAAGACTCCCGCCCGCGAGATCATCGCGGACTACGCGCAAGCGCACTTCCGGTACTTCCGCACCGCCGAAGGAACCGTGTACGCACAGAAGAACGGCCACCCCGTCGCCCGCCCGATCCGCTCCCAGGGCACCACCGGCAGCCACCGGCAGGAACTCATGGTCGGCCTGTACAGGGACGGGCGCGGAGCGTTCAACGGGTCCGCCCTCAAAGAGGCGTTGGACCTGATCGAAGCACTGGCCCTGTCCGAGGACGTCCAGCCCGTCCACATCCGCGTCGCCCCCGGGTTCGACGGGGCGACGTGGTTGGACCTGGGCCGCGATGACGGGCAGTCGGTCCGCATCCACCCCACCGGGTGGGACATCGCCGTCCCGGACCCTCGGGAGGTGTGCTGGCGGCGCACCCAGCTCACCGGGGAACTTCCGCTGCCTGCCAAGGACACGGGCGGCAAGGGCATCGATCTGCTGATGCGGTTGTGTAACTTCGCCAATGCCGAGACGGAGTGCCTGGCCATCGTGTGGCTGATCGGCTGCCTCGGTCCGTCCGTGCCCGTTCCGGCGCCGTTCCTCACCGGACCCCAAGGGGCGGGCAAGTCCACCGGGGGCCGGATGCTCACCAGGATCATCGAGGGGATGAGCGGTGACCTGCGCCGGGCACCGAAGGACGAGGAGAACCTGATCGCGGCGGTGGCGGCCGGATGGGTCACGGCCCTGGACAACCTCTCCCACGTGACGCCGGATCTTTCGGACGCGATGTGCTGCATCGTGACCGGGGTCGAGAGCGTCAAGCGTGCTCTGTTCACCGACGGGGACGTGTTCCGCGTCGGCTACCGCCGGCCCCTGCTCCTCACCGGTATCGACGTCGGTGTCATCCGGCCCGACCTCGCGGACCGGCTCCTGCCGCTGCGGCTGGAGCGGCCCCGCGTCCGGCGCACCGAGGCGGAACTGTGGGCGGACTACGCGGAAGTCCTCCCCGTTGTTCTCGGCTCGCTCCTGGACCTCACGGTCAAGGTCCGCGCAGCCCAGGCAGAAACTCCGACCGATCTGCGGATGGCGGACTTCGCGCACCTGTGCGCGCAGTTCGACGCCGCGACCGGTCTGGGGGCGCTCCCGGCGTACCGGGCCAGCCTGGACGACCTGAACGACGACGTGATCGAGGGCGACCTCCTCGCGCAGACCGTCCTCCAGCATGCCGAGACCATCGAGCCCGGCGGGGCGCAGCGGATGACGTCCACCGAGTGGCTGTCCTGCCTCAGCCGCCTCTACAGCGGCGACGACTGCCGTCCCCTGCCCAAGGGGTGGCCGACCACCGGCAAGGTCCTCTCCGACCGTCTCAAGCGCCTCCAGCCGACGCTGGCCGCCCGGCGCGTCCTCGTCGACTCGGGCCGCACCAGCACGGGCCGCTACCTCGAAATGACCCGAACGGCGCCCACACCCCCACACGAGCAGCAGCGGATGCACTGACCCGCGCCCGCTCACCCGGACAAGCAAGAGGAGCACCACCGGCGATGCGTGCTCCTCTTGCGGTTCGGCGCTTGCGCCGCCCCAAGGTCGCGCCGCGCAGCGGCTCCTTCTTCACGCTGTGAGGCGCACCGAACTACAACAGGCAGCCCCCTCTTTGTCCTAAGAAGGAAGACCCTGCGTCATGCGCGTCATGCGAGACGGGAAACGGCCCCTGACCTGCAACGACAGGCATGACGCAGACGGCTCCCTCTGCGTCATCCTGCGTCATCTGCGTCATCCAATGACGCACCCCATGACGCCAACATGACGCATGCCCTAACCCCTGCGTCGAGCAAAACCCCAGGTCAGAGCCCCGAGTGACGCTCATGACGCCATGACGCAGAAATCCACACCTCGGACAGGCGCGCCGACGCAAGCCCCTCGCCCGCGCACGGAGGACACGCCATGAGCACCGCACGTGAACAGCCGGACCCGCGCGCCACACTCCGCGGCGGGCTGCCGGACCGCTACCTCACCCCCGACGACATCGCCGAGATCTTCGAAGTGCCCAAAGAGACCGTCTACCAGTGGCGGAAGAAACGAATTGGGCCGCCCGGATTCCGCATCGGCAAGCACATCCGCTACGACCCCGCCGACGTGCTCGCCCACGTCGCCGAACGCAAGATCACCGACCAAAACGTCGCCTAACCCAACGCCCACCTCAGACAGCAGGGAGAGCCGCCACCCGGCGGCTCTCCCTGCTTCATGCTGGGAAAGGACTCCGTCTCTGATGGCAGGAAGCATTCAAGACCGTTGGTTCAGGACCGAGAGCGATGCCAACAACAAGACCGTCCGTGTCAAGACCGAGCGCCACGGCACCGGCCTGCGCTACAGGGCTCGCTACTTTGCGCCCGACGGCAAGCGCAAGAGCAAGTCGTTCGCCGACGGACAGAAGCGCCTTGCGGAGCAGTGGCTGAGCAAGATGGCTGCGGACGTGGCACGGGGCGACTACATCGACCCGAACGCGTCCCGGACTTCGTTTCAGGAGTTCGCTGAAGGCTGGCTCGCGAGCCAGAGCGGAGACCCGAACACCCGGGCGTCGATGCAGTCACAGCTCAAGCTGCACGCGTTCCCGCGCATCGGGTCCCGCGCGCTTGGGTCGTTCCAGCCGAGCCACATCCGCGAGTTCGTGACCCAGCTCGAAGCATCCGGCATGTCCGGCGCATACGCACGCGTGATCTTCTCCAACGTGCGCGCCGTCTTGTCGGCAGGTGTAGAGGATGGCTACCTGCGCCGGAACCCCTGCAACTCGCGCACAGTGACGCTCCCTGAGATGGGCATCCGTCGTGTCGTTCCCTGGCAGCCAGACCGCGTCTTCGCCATGCGGGCTGCCATGGTCGAACGCTTCCGGCCCATGGTCGACGTGGGCGCCGGCTGCGGTCTACGGCAAGGCGAAATTCTCGGGCTGTGCGTCGATGAGGTGGACTTCGACAGCGGCACCCTGCACGTGGTGCAGCAACTGAAACTCAGCCTGAGTAAGGCCGTGTTTGCGCCCCCGAAGGGCGGCAAGCTCCGTGACGTCCCGCTGCCCGAACCCGTGGCGCAAGCGCTCAAGGAGCACATCAAGCGGTTTCCGCCCGTTGAGATCACGCTGCCGTGGATGCGAGCGAACGGCCAGCCCGTGACCAAGCGCCTGATCTTCAGTGGGCCCAACGGGGGCCACGTCTGGCGTGCGTCGCTGAATCAGGACCACTGGAAGCCCGCCCTTGCGTCCGTCGGCGTCATCCGTAAGGCCAAGAGCCGGGAACACGCTGCCGCGCGGGAGCACGGCATGCACGCTCTCCGGCACTTTTACGCATCCGTTCTGCTGGACGCGGGCGAGAGCATCAAGGCCGTGAGCGAGTACCTCGGGCACTCCGACCCGGGACTCACGCTGAAGGTCTACGCGCACCTGATGCCCAGCAGCCGGGACCGTGCTCGGAAGGCACTCGCTCTGGCACTCCAGCCGCCGCAGGATCCTGCGCACTGAGGGCCCACAGTGGGCCCAGGCCGTGAAAACGCCCCCGATCCGCGCTGTCTGCGCAGGTCGGGGGCATGATCACGAACCCTACTTCTTCTTGCCCTGGTTCTTGACTGCTTCGATCGCTGCCGCGGCCGCGTCCGGGTCGAGGTAGGTGCCGCCCGGGTTGACCGGCTTGAAGTCGGCGTCCAGTTCGTAGGCCAGCGGGATGCCCGTCGGGATGTTCAGGCCCGCGATGTCGGCGTCGGAGATGCCGTCGAGGTGCTTGACGAGGGCTCGGAGCGAGTTGCCGTGGGCGGCGACCAGGACCGTGCGGCCGGACAGGAGGTCCGGGACGATGCCGTCGTACCAGTACGGGAGCATGCGGACGACGACGTCCTTCAGGCACTCCGTGCGGGGGCGGATCTCCGGCGGGATGGACGCGTAGCGGGGATCGGCGGCCTGCGAGAACTCCGAGTCGTCCGACAGCGGCGGGGGCGGGGTGTCGTAGGAACGGCGCCAGAGCATGAACTGCTCCTCGCCGAACTCCGCGAGGGTCTGCGCCTTGTCCTTGCCCTGGAGGGCGCCGTAGTGGCGTTCGTTCAGGCGCCAGGAGCGGTGGACCGGGATCCAGTGGCGGTCGGCGGATTCGAGGGCCAGCTGGGCCGTGCGGATCGCGCGCTTCTGCAGCGACGTGTGGACCACGTCGGGGAGGAGGTCGGCATCCTTCAGGAGTTCGCCACCGCGGACCGCCTCCTTCTCGCCCTTCTCGTTGAGGTTGACGTCCACCCATCCGGTGAACAGGTTCTTCGCGTTCCACTCGCTCTCGCCGTGACGGAGGAGGATCAGCTTGTACGGTGCGTCGGCCATGCGTATGAGCGTAATCCACCGCTCCGATCCGTTGTGCGCCCGCTCGTACAGCGGACAGGCCCCCTGACGGTTGACGGAATCTGTTAATCGAGTGGCCTCCCGCGCTTCGCTTCTCGTAAGTTCTGAGCGCCGCCTGAGCCACTTACATCGGCGACTCGTACCGGCGCCGTGCATCAGCGGCGTGCACCAGCGCCGTGCACCAGCGCCTTGTGTCAGCCACTTGCATCCCGGGGGGATCCGTCATGTCCGTCGCCGTCCTGAGACGTGCCGCCCGCGAGACCCTCTCCGGGCTGCCGCGCGAGTTCTGGTGGCTGTGGACCAGCACCCTCGTCAACCGGCTCGGCGGCTTCGTCGCCACCTTCATGGCGCTGTACCTGACCCTCGACCGCGGGTACTCCGCCTCCTACGCCGGGCTCGTCGCCTCGCTGCTCGGGCTGGGCGGGGTCGTCTCGTCGCTCGGCGGCGGGATCATGGCGGACCGGCTCGGGCGGCGGCCCACCCTGCTCGTCGCGCAGACCTCGACGGCCGCGTCCGTGGCGCTGCTCGGGTTCGTGGAGCATCCCGTCGCCATCGCCGGCGTCGCCTTCCTGGTCGGCATGGCCTCGAACGCCTCCCGGCCGGCCGTGCAGGCGATGATGGCCGACATCGTGCGCCCCGAGGACCGGGTCCGCGCCTTCTCGCTCAACTACTGGGCCATCAACCTCGGGTTCGCCGTCTCGTCCATGGCCGCCGGGTTCATCGCCGAGGTCAGCTACCGCGCCGGGTTCCTCCTCGAAGCCGGGATGACCCTCGTCTGCGCGGTCGTCGTCTTCCTCAAGCTGCCCGAGTCCCGGCCCGAGCGGGAGGAGAAGGCCGTACGGGAGGACGGCGTCGGGCTGGGGGCCGTGGTGCGGGACGGGCGCTTCATGAGCGTCGTCGGACTGTCCTTCCTCGTCGCTCTCGTCTTCCAGCAGGGGTCCGTGGGGCTGCCCGTGGCGATGGGCGCGGCCGGGTTCACACCGGCCGACTACGGCATGGCGATCGCCGTCAACGGCGTGCTCATCGTCGCGCTGCAGATCCCCGTCACCCGGTTCATCGAGCACCGGGACCCGCGGCGGCTGCTGGTCGTCTCCTCGGTGCTCGCGGGGTACGGGTTCGGGCTCACCGCCTTCGCCGGGTCGGTCGGCGTCTTCGCGCTCACCGTCTGCGTGTGGACCCTGGCGGAGATCGTCAACGCACCGACCCAGACCGGGCTCGTCGTCCGCCTCTCCCCCACCCATGGGCGCGGGCGCTACCAGGGCATGTACACGCTCTCCTGGGCCGTGGCCTCGCTGGTCGCCCCGGTGATGTCCGGCTTCGTCATCGACCGGTTCGGAGCCGAGTGGCTGTGGGGGATGTGCGCGGTCGTGGGGACGGCGGCGGGGGTCGGATACGCCGTGCTGATGCGGCGCCTTCCGGACGGGATCGAAGGCCGAGCCGAAGGCAGGGCCGAGGGTCGGGCCGAGGGTCGGGCCGAAGGCCCGGTCGAGGTCCCGGAGACCGTCCTCGGCGGAAAGGCCGCCGGCACTGCCGCCGAGCCCGCGGCAGCCGGCGCCGTCTGAGCGACTGACACGGGGGATTCAGCAGACTCGAGGGCCCCGGGAGGCCCGGGAAGCCGGGGGGATCCGGCAGACCTGCGGGTCTGGGGATCCGGGAGGCCCGGGGGACCGGGAGGCCCGGGGGACCGGGAGATCCGGGAGCCCGGGAGATCCGGGAGACCTGCGGGCCTGGGAGGCCCGGGGGATCCGGAAGCCCGGGGACGTGTGGGACACGCGGGGTCAGGGGTGCATCCGTGCGCCCTTCAGCACCTTGTCCACCGCGTTCCTCGGGCCGTGGACCGCCAGGCCCACGACGTCCAGCCCGGCCGTCGGGACGGCACGCACCGCCGCGCGGTTGTCGCGGTCGTTGCCGGTGGCGAAGAGGTCGCTCGTGAACACCGCGCGCGGGAGGGACCGGGAGAGCACGCGCGCGTGAGCCGCGGTCAGCGTCTCCTTCGTCCCCTCGAAGACCAGCACCGGCTGACGGAGCATCGACAGGTATCGCACGCCGTCCGCGTCCTCGTACGGCTCCCCGATCACCTCGGGGAAGGCCGTACCGAGGCCGCTGACCAGGAACGCGGTGACGTTCAGGCGCTGCCAGGTCTCCAGGTCCTCGCGCAGCAGGACAGCGATCTTCGTGTCGAAGCGGACGGGTCCGGCGGCCGGGCCCGGGCTCCCGGCCGGTCCGGCGGCCGGGCTCGTGGTCCCGGTCGGTCCGGCGGCCGGGCTCGTGCCCTCGGTCTCGGTCGTGGCCGGGCTCGTGTTCAGGTTCGTGCTCGTGTTCAGGTTCGTGCTCGTGGTCATACAGCGAGACTGCCGAGCGTCGTACGACTTCGTCTTGTACGTTTTTTGCATGGCACCCCGGCAGGAAGTCTCCGCCTGGCGTCCGGCCGTCCCGGGCATCGTGGAGGTCTTCCACGCCCACTTCACCGAGTACGCGTACCCGATGCACGTCCACGAGGCGTGGACCTTGCTGATCGTCGACGACGGCGCCGTACGGTACGACCTCGACCGGCACGAGCACGGCACCCCGCACGACACGGTGTCCCTGCTGCCGCCGCACGTGCCGCACAACGGCTCACCGGCCACCTCGGGCGGCTTCCGCAAGCGGGTCCTGTACCTCGACGCCGAGGTGCTCGGGGAGGACCTCATCGGGGCCGCCGTCGACGCGCCCGACCTGCGTGATCCCGTGCTGCGCCGACGGGTCGGGCAGCTGCACTCCGCGCTCGCCCTGCCGGGCGACGAGCTGGAGGCCGACAGCCGGCTGACGTTGATCGGGGAGCGGTTGCGGACCCATCTGCGAGAAGGGCTGCCCACCGCCGCCGCGCGCCGCGACCCGGACCTCGCGCGCCGCCTGCGCGAGCTGCTCGACGAACACGTCGTCCAGGGCCTGATGCTGGACGAGGCCGCCGGGCTCGTGTCGGCCCATCCCGCCCATCTGGTGCGGGCGTTCAGCGCCGCGTACGGCATCGCGCCGCACCAGTACCTCACCGCCCGCCGGGTCGACCTCGCCCGCCGGCTCCTGCTCGACGGGCGGCCGCCGGGTGAGGTCGCGGCGACGGCCGGCTTCTACGACCAGGCTCATCTCACCCGGCATTTCCGCAAGTTGGTGGGGGTCACGCCCGGGCGGTACAGAGATCGACGGAAGTCCTTCGTCCGCTGATGACCGGCGCATAGCGTCGCTTCCATGGACATCGACGAGACCCAGCACTCCTCCGCCACACCCGACCCTCAGAACTCCCGGGGGCCTTCCGCCCGGGGCGGCTTACACGCGAGACGGATATCGGTCGCCGTCGTGGGGGCGGCGGCCCTGGTGGCGCTGAGCGTCGGCATCGCCCTCGCGGCCGCCTCGGACGAGGGGCCCGCCACTCCCCTGCCGAGCGCGTCGTACACGCAGCCGTCGGTCACCGCGGAGCCCGCCGACACCGGGGGCGACACGGGGAGCGACATCTCCGGCGGGAGCAGCTCCGGAGTCGACGGCGGGACCAGCGTCGGCGCCGACGGCGGGACCGGCGGCACCGACCCCGACGCGACGGAGACCCCGTCCACGCCTACTCCCTCGCCCTCCGCGCCGGCCGACCTGGACGACATCGACCGGCGCCTGACCGAGCTCGACCGCAAGCTGGACCAGCTGCCCACCAAGCAGGAACTGGCGGACGCCCTGCGCGCCTTCGCCGACCAGCTGGACGCTCCGGCCACCCCGACCGCGCCCGCCCCGGACCCCGACGACCCGGACGGCCAGGACGGCCAGGACGGCCAAGACGGCCAGGACGCTTCCTGACCGAATCCCGGACGCTTCCCGACCACCCCGCGACCAACCCCCGACCGGCCCCGACCGGCTCCCGGCTGCCTCTCGACGGCTTCTCGACCGTTTCCGGGGTCAGTCGGCCGGGCGGCGGGTCAGATGCGCGAACGCGTCCAGGTTGCGCGTCGGTTCACCCCGGGAGATCCGCCACTCGTACTCCTTGCGGATCGCGCTCGCGAAACCCAGCTCCAGGAGCGTGTTGAAGGCACCGTCGGCGGCCTCGAGGACCTGGCCCATGAGGCGGTCGATCTCGTCGGCGGTGACCGAGGCGAGGGGGAGGCGGGCGGTGACGTAGACGTCGCCGAGCCGGTCGACGGCGTAACTCACGCCGTACAGCTTGAGGTTGCGCTCCAGGAGCCAGCGATGGACGCCGGACTCGTTCTCGTCGGGGTGCCGGACGACGAAGGCGTTCAGGGAGAGGGAGTGGCGGCCGACGATGAGGGAGACGGTCGTCTTGAGTTTGCGGGTGCCGGGCAGCTGGACCACGTAGTTGCCGGGGGCCGGGCTCTCCCACTCCAGCTCCGCGTCCTGCAGGAAACCCTCGATGACCTGTGCGGCCGTCTTCTCCACGTCACCCATGCTCGGAGCGTACGCGACGGCGGTGGGACTGGGCCGCGGCCGCGTAGACGTCGGCGGTGGCGGCCGCCGCGGTGTCCCAGCCGAAGGACTGGGCGTGCGCGGTGGCGGCGGCTCCCATCCGGGCGGCGAGGTCGGGGGCGTCCGCGAAACGCGCGAGCACGCGCGCGTAGGCGGCCGGATCGTGGCCCTGCACCAGGAAGCCCGTCTCGCCGTCCCGCACGGCCACCGGGAGCCCGCCGACGGAGGCCGCGAGCACCGGGGTGCCGGCCGCCTGCGCCTCTATGGCGACCAGCCCGAAGGACTCGCTGTAGGAGGGCACGACCAGCAGCGACGCCGCCCGGAACCAGTCCGCGAGCTGATCCTGGCCGACCGGCGGACGGAACCGTACGACGTCCGCGATGCCGAGCCGCGCGGCCAGCTTCTGCAGGCCCTCCGGCTTTGCGAGGCCACTGCCGCTGGGACCGCCGACGACCGGGACGACGATGCGGGAACGCAGTTCCGGGCGCTCGTCGAGCAGCACGGCCACCGCGCGCAGGAGCACGTCCGGAGCCTTCAGCGGCTGGATGCGGCCCGCGAAGAGGGGCACCAAGGCGTCCTGGGGCAGGTCGAGGCGGGCGCGGGCGGCGGCCCGGCCGTCCGCCGGGGTGAAGCGGTCGAGGTTGACGCCGGGGTGCACGACGGCCACCTTGCCGGGGCCGGCGTGGTAGTGCCGTACGAGTTCGTCGGCCTCCTCCGCCGTGTTGGCGATGAGGCGGTCGGCGGCGGCGACGATCTGGGTCTCGCCGATGACGCGGGCGGCGGGCTCGGGGGTGTCGCCGTCGGCCAGGTTGGCGTTCTTGACCTTGGCCATGGTGTGCATGGCGTGCACCAGGGGGGCGCCCCAGCGCTGGGCGGCCAGCCAGCCGACGTGGCCGGAGAGCCAGTAGTGCGAGTGCACGAGGTCGTAGTAGCCGGGGCGGTGACCGGCCCAGGCCTGCATCACGCCGTGCGTGAAGGCGCACAGCTGGGCCGGGAGGTCCTCCTTGGCGAGACCCTCGTAGGGGCCGGCGTCGACATGCCGGACGAGGACGCCGGGGGCCAGCTCGACGGTCGGCGGGAGGCCGCCGGTGGTCGCGCGCGTGAAGATCTCGACCTCGATGTTGATCGCGGCGAGGCGCTGCGCGAGCTCGACGATGTAGACGTTCATGCCGCCCGCGTCGCCGGTACCGGGCTGGTGGAGCGGAGAGGTGTGCACGGAGAGCATCGCGACGCGGCGGGGGCGGCGGTGGAGCCTGAGCCGCGAGGGTGCCGCCGTAGAGCGACGCCCGAGCCTGTTGGTGTACTGGCTCACGGGGCGTTCCTCCTTGCTGCGGACATGCCGGAAAGAGGGTCCTGGAGCCCTCCAAGGGGGTGCAACACCGGAGGAAGGCGTTCCCATTCCGGGCGGCTTTCGGAAGCGGACGGTTTTTGCCCAGTCATTACCGCGCATCGCTCAACCGTTCGAGACCGGTGTGCGTCGCATCCTCGGGCGGCTCGGGCGGCTCGGGCGGCTCGGGCGGCTCGGGCGGCTCGGGCGGTTCTCGCCCCCGCCGCCCGTTCCCGGCCCGAACCGGTCGCGACGCCGAACCGGCCGAGACTCCGGGCGGGACGAGATGCCGGGCGGGCGGGGCGAGGCCCCGGTGGGCGGAAGGCGGGGTCGCATTACCCTCGTAGGCATGACATCCCGCGCCCCCGCCCGCCCCGTGGGCACGGTCACGCGCGGGACGACGAACCCCAACCGGCTGCGCCGCATGGACCGCTGGATCGCCGTGACGCACGGCGCCGAGCTGCGCCGCGCCGCCGAGCCGCTCGCCGTCGACCTCGGGTACGGGGCGGCGCCCTGGACGGCCGTCGAGTTGCTGCGGCGGCTGCGTTCCGTCGCGCCACGCGCGCGTGTCGTGGGCGTCGAGATCGAACCGGCCCGGGTGGCGGCCGCCAAGCCGTACGAGCGCGAGGGGCTGGACTTCCGGCACGGCGGGTTCGAGATCCCGGTACCCCGGCGGCCGCACCTGGTACGCGCCGCCAACGTGCTGCGGCAGTACGACGAGGACGAGGTCGCCGCGGTCTGGCAGCGGCTGTGCGCGCGGCTCGCGCCGGCCGATCCGGCGACCGGGTCCCGCGGCGGTCTGCTCGTCGAGGGGACCTGCGACGAGATCGGACGCCGGCACGTATGGGTCGCGCTCGGGCCGGAAGGGCCGCGCACGGTCACCTTCGCGACCCGGCTGGGGTCTCTGGAGCGGCCCTCGGACCTGGCGGAACGGCTGCCCAAGGCGCTGATCCACCGCAATGTGCCGGGCGAACCGGTGCACGCCTTCCTGCGCGACTTCGACCGCGCCTGGGCGGCCGCCGCGCCCTACGCGTCGTACGGCGCCCGCCAGCGGTGGATCCGCACGGTACGGGAGTTGACGGCGGACTGGCCGGTGACGGACGGGCCCGCGCGCTGGCGGCAGGGGGAAGTGACCTTGCGGTGGGGGGCGTTGGCGCCCCGGAGCTGAGCCGGCGCCTCCCGCCGGGCTGAACCACGGTTTCTCCGAGGGCGCCGGGAACGATCTCCGTGAGTCGTTCGTCACACTGACGGGGAGATCGTCATGGTGGGAGGGCGAAGAGGGGAAGGACTGCTTCGGTCGCTGTGCGGCTCCGGCGTTCCGTCGTCACCTCTGTCGTTTTCGGCCGTGACGTGGCACGATCCCCCGGGCACTGTATGTTACTGACGGTTAATCAGGGGTTGGGGGACGGGGTATGGGAACGGGCAAGCGCGGCCTGCTCACCGCGGCTGTGACGGTGGTCTGTGCGGTCACCGTGCTGGGCGCACCCGGCACCGCGTTCGCCAGCCCGAGTCCCACACCGTCGCCGTCGGCGAGTTCCACGACCCCGCCGCTCCCCTCCACCGCGTCCAACAAGGACCTCGAGGCCGTCCGCACCAAGCTCGAAGCGCTCTACCACGACGCCGCGGTGGCCACCGACGCCTACAACGCGGCGGAGGAAGCGGCGAAGAAGCAGTCCGCGGAGATCGTCGAGCTGGCCAAGAAGATCGTCGCGGGCCAGGAGAAGCTGGACGACCTCAAGGACCGCGCGGGTGCCGCGGCCCGCGCGCAGTACCGCACCGGCGGCCTGCCGGACGAGGCGCAGTTGATGCTGACCGACGACCCGTCGGAGTTCCTCGACGGCGCGGGCCGGGTGCGCCAGGGCCAGCGCGCGACCAAGGGCCTGATCGGCGAACTCACCCGCACCCAGCAGGACTTGGAGCAGTACTCCAAGGACGCCTCCACCCAGTGGCAGAAGCTGGAGGCGGGCCGCAAGACGAAGGCCACGGCCCAGAAGAAGATCGAGAAGCAGATCGCGGCGGCCGAGAAGCTCGAGTCCCAGCTCGAGAAGAAGGAGAAGGAGCGCCTCGAACAACTGGAGGCGCAGGTCGCGCTGGAGGCGCAGACCGCCTGGCTGGACACCGGCATCCTCGACGAGATCGACAGCTCGGCGTCCGTCCAGGGCAAGAAGGCGGTGCAGTTCGCCACCGCCCAGATCGGCAAGCCGTACGTGTGGGGCGCGGAGGGGCCGAACAGCTTCGACTGCTCCGGACTGACCTCCGAGGCCTGGAGGAGCGCCGGACAGGCGATACCGCGCACCTCGCAGGAGCAGTGGAAGCAGCTGCCGCACATCGCCGTCGAGGACATGCGTCCCGGTGACCTGATCATCTACTTCGCCGACGCCAGCCATGTCGCGTTGTACGTGGGCGACGGCGCGATCATCCACGCCCCGCGCCCGGGCCGCACGGTCACGCTCGCGGGGGCGGGCACGATGCCGATACTCGGGGTGGTCCGGCCGGACGCGTGAGGCCCGGCGGCCGGGCGGCCGGGCGACTCCTCGGGGCGTATTCCGGCACGTGACCCAGGCCACCTCGGCCCCGTCGCCAAACTCCACGCGGACGTGACGTTCGTCATCTCCGCACCACACCCGCCCCGCCCAAATGCGGTACAGAACGCGGCATATGACAGTGGCCAGAGATCAAGCGGCCTGTCGCACACCATTCCGTTGCGGCGCCTTCTGCCGCTATGGTCCCCGTCGGTGGGTCGAGGTCCCTCGTCCCCGCCATGCCCTCGGGGGGAGGGAAGGAACCCAAGACGATGCCCGTACCCGTACCGCGGCAGAGAGCGATCCCGGCCGTGGAAAGTGGTCAGGCGCAGGCCGCGCCCGCAGTCGGCGGCCCCTCCAAGGAAGAAACCCTTCGCAACGAGGCGACCACGGCCGAGAACCGGAACAACGCCGCGCACGACCACAGCGCACACCACACCGCGCTCAACGCCACGCCCGCCGACGGCGTCCACCAAGGCGTGAGCCCGACCGGCGTGAGCGCCACGAGCATGAGCGCCACCGGCGTCGGTGCCTCCGGCGTGAGCGCCGCCGGTGTGAGCGCCGCCCACACCACCCTCACCCTGCTGCTGATCGAGGACGACCCCACGGCAGCGCCGATCGTCCACGACCTGCTCGACGCGGACGGCAGGCCGATCCGGGTGCGCACCGCCCGCAACCTCACCGAGGCCGAGCGGCTGCTCACCCATGACGTGCACTGCATCCTGCTCGACCTGGCGCTGCCGGCGCCCGGCAGGGCGGGCGAGTCCGACGACGAGCTCGCCGTCCTGCGGCACGTGCTGCGGCTCGCGCCCCGGCACGCCGTGCTCGCGCTCACCGCGTCCGGCGACGCCGAGCGCGGCGCCGAGGCGGTACGCGTGGGCGCCCAGGACTACCTCTACAAGGACGAGCTGGACGGCCGGCTGCTGAGCCGCGCGATCCGCTACGCGGTGGAGAGGAAACGTTCCGACACGGCCGAGCGGCGGCTCGCCGAGGGCAAGCTGCGCGCGCAGGAGAACGCCCGCCTGGAGCGCGGCCTGCTGCCCACGCCCCTCCTGGAGGGGTCCCCGCTGCGGTTCGCCGCCCGCTACCGCCCCGGCCGCTCACGCGCACTGCTCGGCGGCGACTTCTACGACACCGTCCGCACGCCCGACGGCACCGTGCACGCCATGATCGGCGACGTCTGCGGGCACGGCCCGGACGAGGCGGCGCTCGGCGTGGAGCTGCGCATCGCCTGGCGGGCGCTGACGCTGGCGGGCCTGTGCGGGGACGAACTGCTGAACACGCTCCAGCAGGTGCTGGAGCACGAGCGCGACGACGACGAGATCTTCGCGACGCTGTGCACGGTGGACATCGCGCCCGACGGCCGCCGGGCGGGCCTGTGCCTGGCCGGCCACCCCGCGCCGCTGATCGCCCGCCCGGACCGGCCCGCGCGTCTGCTGCCGTACGACAACAACGGCCCCGCCCTCGGGCTGCTGCCGGGCGCCCGCTGGCCGCGGATGCAGGTCGAGCTGGGCGCCGAGTGGAGCCTGATGCTGTACACCGACGGCCTCATCGAGGGGCGGATCGGCGAGGGCCGGGAACGGCTGGGCCAGGACGGCATGGTGGAGATGATCCGCCGCCAGCTCTCGGAGGGGCTGAGCGGCGAGGCGCTGCTGCGGGCCGCGGTGAACGAGGTGCGCCAGCTCAACGGCGGCGAGCTGACGGACGACGTGGCGGTGGTCCTGCTGGACCGCGTCCCGGTCCCGGTCCCGTAGCCCGACACCGGCCGCGAGGCAGGGCCCTGGCGTCCGTGCCGCCGGGTGCCCGCCGCCCAGGCCGTCCTGGGCGGGTCGGTCGGGCCGGTCGAGGCCGTGCGGCGGAGCCGGATGTGCACGACGCCCCCGCGCCCCGGACAGGGGCCGCGGGGGCGCGCGAGGTTCTATGTGGGTCAGCGGCCGCCGTTGTACGGGCCGTACGGGCCGTCGCTGCTGCTGCCGCCGCCGCTCCTGCGGCCCCAGCCGCCGCCCCCGCCGACCTGCCTGAGGGCGGGCCGTACGTCCACGAAGAAGACGATCGTGGCGACGAGTCCCGCGAGCTGGAGGAAGAGCATCGGCACCAGGAGGTTCACCGCCACCGTGACGCCGAGGATGATCAGCCAGAAGCCCTTGTTCTGCTTGTCGGCGGCCCGGTAGGCGTCATCACGGAACAGAGCGGCCATCACCAGCGCCACCACGGCGAGGACCAGCATGGCGAGGTAGAGCAGCCACACCAGCCCGGCGAAGCCTTCGATCAGCACAACGTCCACCACCCGACTCGACGCGATTCGACTCGCTCGTCCTTACGCGGTCACCGTACCCGCAACCGCGCTCCCGCTACCCGTACAACGGGCCGGGCACCATGTGAGTGCCCGGCCCGTGACCGTATGTCCCTGTCCGCCGTGTCCGTACCGGCCGTCGGTCTCACTTGGTCGGCGGCGTGGTCTTCTTCGCGACGGGCTTGCGGACCGGAGCCTTCTTGGCGGCGGCGGCCTTCTTCGCCGCGGCGGACTCGGACTGCGCCTCGGCCGTGGTGGGCTTCGGCACGTCCTTGACCACGACCGGCTGGACCACGGGCGCCGGCTTGGGCTCCGTCTTGGGCTCGACCGCGATGGCGAGCTCCTCGATCTCCTCGGCGGCCTCGCCGCGCCAGGTCTTCACGGCCTGCTCGCCGTGCTCGGCGACCTTCTCGTACGTCTCACGGGCCTTGACGGCGTACTCGGCGGCGACGCCGACCCCGCGCAGCGCGAGGTCCTGGGCGGACTCGCCGAACTTCTTCAGGTCGGCGTCGAGGGTGCTGCCGATCTTCTTGATGTCCCCGTCGAGGCTGCTGATGAAGTCGGTGACCTTGGTCTGGAGGGTCTCCTGCGCCTCCTTGGCCTTGGCGGTCGCCTCCTTGGCACGGGCGCCGGCCTTCTCCTGCACGGCCTTGGGGTCGGTGTTGCGGACGGCCTCGAAACGAGCCGGGGCCTCGGTGCGCAGCTGCTCCACCAGACCCGGCACCTTCTTCGCCTGCTGGAGGGCCAGATCGGCGGTGCCCGCGGCGAAGTAGAACGGAGTCGGGTCGCTGAAGGTCTTGCGCAGGTCGTCGGTGATGGCCATGGTGAAGATCCTCCCGGATTCACATACGTCGTATTCGGCTGAGGGTCGTGCAGGTCCGCAGCGGTGCGGCCGGTCCCCTGGTCCGGTCAACCGGCCGTCTGCTGCGGGTCGGCGTCGCTCTCGTTCTTCCGTGGGCCCGCCGTACCGTCGCCGTCCGCGAATCCGTTCTCCTTGCGGAAGGACTCGTAGATCTGCAGCAGCACCTGCTTCTGCTGCTCGGTCAGCGTGGGGTCGGCGAGGACGACCGCGCGGGTCGCGCCGTCCCGGTACTCCTCCCCGTCCCGTTCCGCGTCGAGGATGCCGGCCCGCACGTACAGCGTCTCGGCGGAGATCCGCAGCGCCTTGGCGACCTGCTGGAGCACCTCCGCGCTCGGCTTGCGCAGCCCGCGCTCGATCTGGCTCAGATACGGATTGGACACCCCGGCGGCTTCGGCGAGTTGCCGGAGCGACAGCTGCGCGTTGCGCCGCTGCTCGCGCAGGTACTCACCGAGATTGCCGACGTTGAGCGATGCCATGGCTCCACTGTGCACCAGCCCTGCTAACTATTGCAAGCACCTGCTTGCAATAGTGTGTCGCGCCACTCCAGACTGAGCGCCCCACCCCGGCGCCCCACCGCAACGCCCCACCGGAGCGCCCCACCCGAACATCGACACCCCACCCGGAAAGGGAGCGCGCACGTGCCCTCGCCGAAGCCGCCCGCCGTCGGTCTGGTCCTGTCCAGCGGGGCGGCCCTCGGCGCCGCGCACGCCGGTGTCCTGCGAGCCGTCGAGGAGGCCGGGATCGAGGTGTCCGTGGTGACCGGGTCCAGCGCGGGGGCGCTGATCGGCGGCGCCTGGGCGGCCGGGACCGCCAGCGAGCGGATCACCTGGCGGCTGCTGCGCGCGCAGTGGGCGGACTTCGGGTCCGCCGCGCTCGCCCCGCGCCTCGGGCTCCTGGACACCACCCCCCTGGCCCGCAACATCGAGGAGATGCTCGGCGATCTGCTGATCGAGGACCTGCCGACCCGGTTCGGCGCGGTGGTCACCGAGCTGCGGTCCACGACACCTCGGCTGGTCGACTCCGGCTCGCTGACGGCGGCCGTACGCGCCAGCAGCGCCGTGCCCGGACTGTTCCCGCCGGTCCGGCTGGAGGTGGGCGGCGCGCTCTGCGTCGACGGCGCCGTGCTGTCGCCTTCCCCGGTGTGGGCCGCGCACCGGCTCGGCGCCGAGCGGGTCATCGCCGTGGGCTTCGGCCGCGGCAACACCCGCTGGCGCCGCTGGTTCGAGTCCCGCCCCGACCACCCGGCGAACGGCCGCCACGCCGACCTGGCCGTCACCATCGACACGACCGGCCACTCCTCCTGGTCGGCCGCCGGCGTCCCGGACCTGATCGACCGGGGGTACCGGGCGACGCGGGAGGCCCTGGAGGACTGGACCTGAGGGCACCGGGCCGCCGTCCACAGCACCATTGGGCCGCCGTCGCCCGCCCTCCGCCGCACCACCGGCCCGCCCTCTCCCTTCCTCACACCTCCCAGGGCAACTCCCTTTCGTGCACCACCTCCAGCCGGGAGACCGCGCGGGTCAGCACCACGTACAGCCGGTTCAGGCCGCGTTGCTCCGACTGCGCGATGGCCGCCGGTTCGACGGCGACGACGTGGTCGTACTCGAGGCCCTTGACGAGGGTCGCCGGGACCACCGTCACCCGGGCGGCCGGGTCGTCCGGGCCGGAGGTCGGGATGCCGGCTCCGGTCAGGGCCTCGCGGACCCCGTCGATCTGGGGGTCCGCGGCGATGACGCCGATCGAGCCCTCCCGGGGGAGTGCGTCGCGTACGGCGGCGACGACCGCGGAGCGCAGGTCGCCGTCGGCTCGCCGGACGCGCAGTTCGCCGTCCCGGCGCAGGGAGTCGGCGCGCGGCACATCGGCGTCGAGGAGGTCGAGCAGGCGGCCCGCGAGAGCGAGGACGGCGGCCGGGACCCGGAAGCCGGTGGTCAGCGGGACGATCGTCGCGTCCGGCTTGCCCAGGTGGGCCAGTTGCGTCCGCCAGGAGTCCGCCGCCCAGGGGGTGGTGCCCTGCGCCAGGTCACCGAGGACCGTGAGCGAGCCGAAGCGGACCCGGCGGGCGACCGCCCGGCACTCCATCGGGGAGAGGTCCTGGGCCTCGTCGACGACGACATGGCCGTACCCCTGGGGATGGTCGAGGAGGCCGGCGATCTCGTCGAGGAGGACGAGGTCGGCGGGCGACCAGCGCGCCGACCTGGGTGAGCGGGGCGGCCGCTGCCAGTGCAGGGCCCGCTGCTCCTCGGCGTCCAGGAGGCCGTCCGCGGCCCGTGCCAACTCCTCCGCGTCCATGAGGAGTCGGGCCAGGACCTCCTCCGGGCGCGCCTTCGGCCACAGCGCCTCCACGCACGCGCTCACCGGCCGGGCCCGTTCGATACGGCGCGTCCAGGAGGCCGGGCGCGGGCCGCTCCGGCGTTCCACCTGCTCCTGGATCCGGCGCACGATCCGGCTGCGCACCCGCTCGCGCCCGATCTCGTACGGCGGCTCCTCGGCGAGCACCCCGGTGACGATGTCCGTGAGCCGGTCGCCCGCGATCCGCCGGCGGGAGGAGCCGTCGGGGACGGAGAGGTCCTCGGCGCGGTCGGCCGTCACCCGTCCGTACACCGCCCGGCGCAGCACCTCGGCCATCCGGGCGTCGTGCTTGACGGCGGCGGCCCGGCCGGGGTCCGTCCCGGTCGCCGGTCCGCGGGCGATCTCGTCGTGCAGGGTCGACTGCCGTACGCCGGTCTCGCCGAGGGAGGGGAGCACCTCGGCGATGTAGGAGAGGAAGGTGCGGTTGGGGCCGAGGATCAGCAGGCCGCCGCGCTGGATGCGCCGCGGGTGGGTGTAGAGGAGGTAGGCGGCCCGGTGCAGGCCCACGGCGGTCTTGCCGGTGCCGGGGGCGCCCTGTACGCACACGGACTCGGCGAGCTCCCCGCGGACGAGTTCGTCCTGCTCGGGCTGGATGGTCGCGGCGATGTCCCGCATCGGTCCGACGCGGGGCCGTTCGATCTCACGGGCGACGATCCCGCCCGGCCGCCCCACCCCGCCCGACCCGCCTGCCCTGTCCGCCCCGCCTGCCCCACGAAGCCCGGTGCGTTGCGCGTCGTCGTCGGCGTGTTCGCCCGGGGCGAGGTGCTCGTCCTCCAGACCCGTGAGGTCGGCGGAGTCGCCCCGGCTGCCGGGGGCCCAGCCGAACCGGCGCCGGACGGCCACGCCCTGGGGGTCGCGGGCGCTCGCCCGGTAGAAGGCGCGGGAGACGGGGGCCCGCCAGTCGACGACGAGGGGCGGGGCGGCCGGGTGCTCGCTGATGCGGAGCCGGCCGATGTGGTGGGCGAGTCCCTCGTGCTCACCGCCCGTGCCGTGCGCGAAGTCCAGCCGGCCGAAGAACAGGGGCCCGTCGGGCAGTTCGTGCAGGGCCTTGGCGTGGCTGCGCAGCCGGAACCCGAGGACCTCGGCGTCGGCGCCGGAGGCGGAGACGTCCTCGCCGGTGACGACCTGGAGGTCGGCGCCCTCGACCATCGCGGCGAGGGCGGCGCGGCAGACGTCGTGGTGGGCGCGTTCGTGGTGCAACGCGATGCCGAGATCCGGCGGACTCTTCGGGTCGCCGTCGGGGACCGGCTCGGTTGTCGTCATACGACAAGGGTAACGAATAATGTAACCGAGTCACATTTTTTACTCAGTATCAGTCGGTTGCCGGCCGGCCGAGCTGCGGCAGACCCGCCGCCAGTACCGCGAACGCCCGCTCCGCCGCCGCCTCCGCGTCCCCCCGTACGTCCTCCACCCGCTCCCCCGCCGCGATCCGCCGCCAGTTCTCCTCGGCCAGGATCCGCCGGACGGCGATGATCTGGCCGGCGGCCAGCCGGGCGTCGAGGGCGTCGGGCAGCTCGTCCGCCAGGGCGTCGGCGAGGGCGCTCTCCGAGCGTTCCAGATAGCCGTGGAGACGGGCGACCAGGGAGGGCGTGCCGTAGAGCAGGGCGTAGAAGGCGCGCACGTGCGGGTGGTCGTTGAGGCCGGTGACGGGGTCGGCGGCGGCCAGTCCGGCGAGGAAGTGCCGGCACAGCGCGGGCAGTGGCGCGACCCCCTCGGCCCGCGCCGCCGTGACGACCCGGGCCGCTTCCTGCTCATGGTCGGCGATCCGGTGCAGGACCAGGTCCTCCTTGGCCGGGAAGTACCGGAAGAGGGTCGGCTTGGAGATCTCGGCCGCCGCGGCGACCTCGGCCACGGACACCGCGTCGAAACCGCGCTCCATGAAGAGCCGGACGGCGATGTCCGACACGGCCTCGTACATCCGCCGCCTCTTGCGCTCACGCAGCCCGGTCTCGCTCATGGACCGAGCCTACGGGGCCGGCCGTCACCCGACGCCGCTTGACCTCAACCGGGGTTGAGGTCGAAGACTCCATGCACGCGCATCGAACGGCACCGCAGTGGAGGTATGTCATGCGAGCAGCACAGGTGAAGGCGTTCGGCGGACCGGAGGTCCTGGCCACGGTGGAGCTGCCGGACCCGGTCCCGGGCCCGGGCGAGCTCCTGGTCGAGGTCGCCCACGCCGACACGATCTTCGTGGAGACCCAGATCCGCGCCGGCCGGGCCCGCGCCTGGTTCTCCGTCGAGCCGCCGTACGTTCCCGGTGGCGGCGTCGCCGGCACGGTCGCCGCGGTCGGCGCGGGCGTGGACGCCGGGTGGGTGGGACGCAGGGTGGCCTCCTTCGTGGACGGCAGCTACGCCGAGCGCGTGACGGTCCCGGTCACCGCGCCGACCCCCGTCCCGGACGGCGTGGACCTGCGCACGGCCGCGGCACTCGTCCATGACGGGGTGACGGCCGCCGGTCTGCTGGAGCGCACCGCCGTGGCCCCCGGTGACCGCGTCCTGATCCTCGGCGCCTCGGGCGGCATGGGCACCCTGCTGATCCAGCTGGCCCGCGCCCGGGGCGCCCGGGTGGTGGCCGCGGCGCGGGGAGCGCGGAAGGCGGCGCTGGTGCGGGAGCTGGGGGCGGACGCGGTGGTGGACGTGTCGGAGCGGGACTGGGTGGAGCGGGCGCGGGAGGCCCTGGGGCGGCCGGCGCCCACCCGCGCCACCGAGACCACCGCCACCGAGACGGCCGCCGCCGAGACCGCTGCCGAGCCGGCCGCCGATGTCGTACTGGACGGTGTCGGCGGTGAACTCGGCCTCGCGGCCTTCCCGTTGACCGCCGACGGCGGGCGTTTCTCCGCGCACGGGGCGCCGACGGGCGGCTTCGCGGCGGTGGACGCGGCGGAGGCGGAACGCCGGGGCGTCACCCTGTTCGGGATCGGGGACGTGCAGTTCGGCGAGGCCGAGGCGCACCGCCTGACCTCGTACGTCCTGGCGGAGGCGGCCGCGGGGCGCCTGCGGCCGGTGATCGGCGCCCAGTTCCCGCTGACGGAGGCCGCCGCGGCACACGCGGCGATCGAGGGGCGGGAACTGGTCGGGAAGGTGGTGCTCGGAATGTGAACCGAAGGGGGAGGCCGGCCCCTTCCCCGGGTCAGCCCTCACCCGAGGTCAGCGCTCCCCCGGGTCAGGCGCTCCCCGGCTCAGCCCCGACCCCGGGTCCCCGGCTCAGCCCCGGCCCCGGGTGAGGGCCAGTTCGAGATAGGGGTTGGTGGTGCGTGAGGCCGGGAGGCCGAGGGAGGCGGTGGCCGCGGCCAGCGTCTCGGCGTAGGAGTCCACGGCCCGGCGGACGTTGGGGGCGTCCAGGCCCGTCCTGGTCACCAGCCGGTCGAGATCGACGTAGGCCGACCGGATGATCTCGATCCAGCGGTACACCGGCCAGTCCAGGCGCCAGTTCCTGCTGTACTCCGGCGGCATGATCCGCTCCCACCGGCGGAACATGCGGTCCCTGATCTCCGGCCGGGTCGGTGTCAGGTGCATGTGCCGGACCAGGTCGTAGAGCGGGTCGCCGACCATGGCCATCTCCCAGTCGATGATGGTCAGCAGGTACCGGCCGCCGCGCACCAGGTTCCACGGGTTGAGGTCACCGTGCAGGAGGGCGGGCGCCCGGTGGGTCAGCGTGTGGCGGGACAGGATCTCCCCCAACCGCTCGTGGTGGGGCAGCCCGAGCATCCGGGCCAGCTGTGTCGACTCCTTCGGCAGCGTCTGCACCAGCTTCACGAGCTGGTCCCGCAGCCACACGTAGAAGCCGTCGTTGCCCGAGACCGGGTCGACCAGGCTGTGGTCGACCTTCGTCAGCGCGCACAGCTGGTCGACGAGCGCGTCCGCCTCGCGCGGGCGCAGACCGTTCACCGGGTGCTCGGGGAGTCCGCCGCGGCGCGGGCCGACGTAGGTGTGGATGGCGAACGGGTCCTTCGTACAGCTCTCGCCCAGGGCCAGGATGCGCGGGGCCTCCACCTTCACGCCCGACTTCTCGATCGCCCGGAGCACGGCGTGCTCGCTGAGGATGCTGGGCTCCCTGCGCTGGACGTTGGAGAGCAGCCGGCGTACGACCACGGGTTCGGCGTGCCCGCTCACCCGGACCACCGTGTTGAGGTGCGCGGTCCCCTTGAAGACGTTCCCCGCGGGGGCCGCGCCCTCGGCCAGCAGCGCCTCCCTGACCGCGCTCGCCGGGAACTTCGGGTGCGGGGGAAGCCGCCGGTCCGCCGTCCACGAGATGGCGGGTCCGATCCAGTCCCGGCCGCTGATGTCGCCCTTGTTGCGCGAGGCCAGCCAGCGGTAGAGCGCCTTCTCGATCTCCGCGGGCTCCGGCACGTCACGCAGCCTCAGCGGCGCGACCGCCGCCACCAGGGCCCTGCGCACCTCCCCCGTCGCCTCGTCCAGGCTCTTCTGGGTGAACGACTCCTCCAGCGACCGCGCGGCGCGCATCACGTCCGGGTAGACGGACTGTGCCCGCTCGAAGGAGAGGTAGTGGGCCAGGTCCCTGACCAGGCCGTTGGTGGCGGCGGGCCGGAGTTCCAGCATGGCCTGCGCCCAGGCGTCGACGACCTCGGCCCACTGGTGGGCCGGGTACTGCATGCGCACCAGGTGCGTGGCCAGGTCGTGCAGCGGGTCGCCGTAGGTGGCGAGTTCCCAGTCGACGCAGACGAGGGGCGGGTCGCCGTCGTAGGACACGATCAGGTTGTCCCGGTGCAGATCCGCGTGCAGCAGGCTGTACGGCCGCCGCGCCATGGCGGGTACCCGCTCGGCCAACCGGGTCAGCGCGTCGTCGGGGATGCCGAGCGTGTTGAACAGCCCCCCGAACTCCGCCCAGTTCTCCTGGCGGATCTGCTGGTCGGCGAGGTGCGCCAGCGTCCTCAGGAAGCCCTGGCTGTCGGTGCGCTCGGCGGGCCAGGCGCCCGGCAGCGGGGGCAGGTCCGACGGTCGCACCCGGGTCATCAGGGCCAGCAGCTTGGCCAGCTCCCCGATCAGCAGGGAGTCGACAGGTTTACCGTTTCCGCAGACCCTGGAGAGCGGCACGCCCTCCACGAAGCTGTGGATCGCGAAGTCCGTTCCCGGCACCAGGCATTCGGGTGCGTGCGGCAGCACGCCCTGCATGGCCTTGAGGACGAGGGCCTCGTCCTGCCAGGTCCTGATCACGACCTGCGGCGCGTCGCCGCGTCGGACCCGCACGGTCACCGAGGTGCCTGCCTCCCGGCCCAGCAGGCGCGCCACGGGCTCGGTCAGCGGGAGCACGTAGTTGCGGTTGTGATGACCGCTGGACTCCTTCCCCATCGCCTGCGCGGTCCTGGCGAAGGCCCGGTAGACGGCGTCGTGCTGCTCGGCAGTGGCTCGCTCCCCGGGACGGCACTGGGGAACTAGAGGGTCGCGCACTGGCCACTCCGGTAGTCGCGCAGGGATGGATCGGGCAAACGGTAAGCCGACGGTAGAGGGTCCGCACGGCCGGTGCGTGGACGAGTGAGCACAATGGGTGGTCTGCCACTCGGCTACGTCAGACCGTTCGAGACAGGCTTGTTCGCCGTCTCATACGTACGAACGGGAGCGGTTGCTCGCGCGGTGCGGCGCATGCTAGCGCAAGCACCTCGACTCCTCGGCGAACCTGCCGGCCGACGAACCGGCTGTGCGGCGGACACGCTATACGGCGAGATGTTCCCAGACGGAGTCGAACCACTGCTGCCAGCTGTCGACGAAGACCGAGCCCGGCGATCCGGGGTCGGCGTCCCTGACCTGACTGGTGAGCCTGGCCCCCAGACCGAGCACGTCGAGCGCCTCGATCTCCTCGCCGGAGTCCAGGGTGATCCGGCGGTCGATCACCTTGTACGGACCGTGCAGAGCGACGGCGCGGTCGAAGAGGTAGAGCTTGAAGGCCGGGGTCAGGGGAGCGTGCCGGATGTGCAGCTCGGCGGAGTGCACGAGCCCCTCGGTCTCCAGGTCCCGGAGCAGGCCGCGCAGCGAGTCCGTGGCCCGCTGGGTGATGGTGTGCAGCCGGTCCCGCAGCCGTACGTCGTCCTTGTCCGCCCTGGCCCGCGGATAGGGCACGGGCAGGTCCTCGGCCGGGAGGATCATGCGCAGGACGATGCGTTCGGGGGCGCGCGGCCGCAGCCGAAGCCGCTCCGCCTGCACCCGGATGTGGGCGTAGAGCGACTCCGCCGTCAACGTGTAGACGTCGAGGGCGACTTCGGGTCGGCCGAAGGCCTCGTCGAGGAGGGTCTCCAGCGTCTCCTGTACCGGCGGAACGGCCGGCTGGACCGGCTGGTCACCGAGCACCCGTGACCCGCTGCCCTGCCGGGACTCGATCCGCCCCTCCTCGGCCAGCTTCTGCAGCACCCGCTGCACGGTGTCCCGGGAGACCCCGAACTCCGCGGCCAGGTCCCGCTGGGACGGCAGGAAGGAGCGCACCGGGTACGTCTCGTCGTCCATGCGGGAGCGCAGCGCGTCGGCGACCCGGTGGAACTCCCTGCCGCCTGTGTCACCGCCCTGCCGTTCACTCACACCGCGACCGTACCGCTCACCGGCCTGTGGCAAACCACTTTCAGTCAAGTGCCGTCCAGAGAAGTCCAGTTGGTTAAGGGATCAATCGGGCAGGGAAAAACCAGCGCAAGTCAACCGGTCCAATTGGACCGCTAGTCGCAAGCTTCACCGACAATGGCAGGCAGGTGGAAGGTCATGCTCCTGTTATCGGCGCTCCGGGAGGCCCTCGGGCTCTGTGCGGGGCTGGCGGCGCAGAGCAGGCTCGGGGCAGTGGGGTTGATATTGCTCTTCATGCTTGCGGTGGGGGTTCGAGCCCGGCACAGCGGCCTCGCGGTCGGGGCCGCCGTGGTGCTCGTGCTCCTCATGGCACAGGCGTGAGCTTGCATCGCCTCAGACTTGCCTGACGACCGTCAGAACCTTCTCCAGCGAGTTCACCACCGTCGTGGCGCCCGCGCCCCTGAGCAGCTTCTCCTTGCGCTCGTTACGCGCGTAGCCCAGGAAGGGCACGCCGGCCTCACTGGCGGCCAGGAAGTCGGAGGGGGTGTCGCCGATCATCAGGGCGGTGGCGGGTGCCGAACCCATGGCGCGCAGGGCCCGGTTCAGACAGTGCGGGTGGGGCTTGAGGTGGCTCAGTTCCTGGGTGCGGCCGTAGACGTGCGGCGCGAAGCAGGCGGTGAGGCCGCGGCTCTCCAGGTAAGTGGTCGCCACCCGGGGGGAGTTGTTCGTGGTGATGGCCAGCCGCAGCCTCAGTGCGACCAGGGTGCGGATCAGGGGGTCGGCCCATGCCGTGGGCATCGCCGAGGCCGTGGCCTTCAGTTCCTCCTGGGTGAGGCGCTCCTCCAGCTCCGTGACCAGGTCGCTGCCCGGATGCCGGCGGTCCACCGCGCGCAGCACGACGTGCGGGTCCAGCGAATCCCGCTCGGAGTCCGTCAGCAGGCCGTGCAGACCCCGCCCTTCGAGCCACTCCACGAGACCGTCGGCCACCCCTTCCGCCGAGTGACCGGCGAAGAGCCGGCAGATCGGCCCGTCGAAGTCCCAGAGGACGACCCTCGCGCGGGTGATCAACTCCCGCAGATCCTCGGTCCCGTTCTCCGTGTCGTCGTTCCCGGTGTCGTCGTTCCCGGTGTCGGCTGCCACCTGTTCAGTCCGCGTCGTCTCAGAGGTCACTAGGAGAGTGTCAGGTCCGTCGTGATGGTTTCCCAGAGGGCGTCGAACCACTTCTGGGATTCCTCCACGAACGCGGCGTCGCGCTGACCGGCGGTCTTCTCGAAGGAGAAGAGGAGGGACTCGGTGCCCCGCACGTCGTACATGTCGAGGGTTCCGCTGTCGGTGGTCTCCTCCGTGCGCGCGACCATGTAGTACGCGATCAGCGCTTCCGTCCCGTTGAGGAGATACAGCTTCACCGGCGGGGTGAACGGCAGCGCGCGGAAGGTGATGGTGACATCGACGCCGTGCGAGCGCAGCGCGCGGAGGTTGTAACTCAGCACCTGGCCCTGCGCGTTGCGCATCGACAGCCAGCGGTGGTGGACCGGGTCCTCGTCGTCGCCGCGGCCCTCGACCGGGACCGGGAAGGCGAGGCTGATGTCCCGGGACGGCAGCAGGATGCGGACGTCGATCTTCTGGGGCCGGATGCTGCCGGCGTGGATCAGCCGCAGGGGCTCCCCCAGGGCCGGGATCAGGCTCTCGGCGGTGAGGCAGGCCGCGTCGATACGCACATGCGGGACCCCGAAGGCCGCGGTCAGCCGCGGGGCCAGGCCCACCATCGTGGGCTGGGGCTCGCCGCGGTCCGGCGCCGGCGGCTCCGCGATCCGCGGGGGGCTGCCCTTGCTCACGTTGGTGAGCAGTCCGTCGTCCTGGAGTGCCCGCAGGGCCTGGCGGACGGCGCCGCGCTCCACGCCGAACTCGTCGGCGAGCTCGGCCTGGGTGGGCAACCGGTCGCCGGCCCTGAGATCCCCGACGCGGATGCGCTCGCGCAGGACATCGGCGATCTCACGGGGTGAGAGCCTGCTGCCGTTCACTGCCACGTTCTCCTGGGTCACGACCAAACGCTACAACTTACATCCATCTGGCGGGAGTTGTTTGAAAGTTGTTTAGCAGTTGCCACCAAGTGGGGACAACATAGTCATAGTTGGCAACCAACTTGGGTGAGTTGGCGGAAGTTTTGCCTCCCACTCCAGTCTCCGAAGGGGGGAACCACCATGCCCGTCCTCGTCCTCCTCTGCGCCGCCTTCGTCGTCGGTGTCGAGCAGACCATCCAGTGGAAGTACGGCACCGCCGGCGCCCTCGGCCTGCTCCTGCTCAGCTTCGGCATCAAGGCCAAGAGCCCGGTCATCAGCTCCGTCGGCGCCGTGATCCTCGCCCTTCTCGCCACCGGGCCCGCCGTCAGTTCGTGAGCACCAGTTCCGAGCTGATCGTCTCCCACAGTGCGTCGAACCACAGGTGGGACTGTTCCACGAACGTCGTGTCACGCGGTCCGGCGCCCTGTTCGAAGGCGAACAGCACCGACCGCGTGCCTTCGGCGTCGTACATCTCCAGGTGTTCATGGTCGATCGTCTGCTTGCGCCGCTTGACCGTGTAGTAGGCGAACAGCGCTTGCGTCCCGTTGAGGAGATACAGCTTCACGGGCGGGGTGAAGGGCAGTGCGCGGAAGGTGACGTGCACGTCGATGCCGTGCGTGGAGCGCAGGGTGAGCAGGTTGTGCCGCAGCACCTGGCCCTGGGAGTTGCGGTGGGCCAGCCAGCGGCGCTGGAGCCGCCCGGTCTCCGCGATGTCCACCGGCGCCGGAAAGGCGAGCTCGATGTTACGGGACGGCAACAGGACACGGACGTCGATCTTGGCCGGTTTCAGTCGCCCCGCGTGGATCTGCCGCAGGGGCTCGCCGATCGCGGCCGTCAGCGATACCGCCGTCAGGCACAGGGCGTCGACCTCCACGTGGTCGGCGGCGAAGGCCTCGGTGATCCGCGGCGGAAGCGCCACCATCGCGGGCTGCGGCGTCGCCGCGGGGCCCACCGGGAGGCCGACCGCGCCCGGCCGCGCGGCGACGGTCGCCGGACTCCCCTTGGAGACGTTGGTGAGGAGCTGCTCGGACTGAAGAATGCGCAGCGCCTGCCGTACGGCACCCCGCTCGACACCGAACTCGTCCGCCAGCTTGGCCTGCGTCGGCATGCGCTGACCCGGCCGCAGCACTCCGGTCCTGATCCGGGTGCGCAGCTCGTCGGCCACCTCGCGATGTGACCGCTGCGGCCGCACCGCCCTCCTCCGCCCATTGACGGAGGCATGTTCCGGCTCCACGTCCGCACACTACAACTTCCCGCCATCTTTGGGCAGTTCAAAGAGAGATGGTTATAGGACGCTTCCAAGCGGACATAGTTACAGTGAAGTTGGCAGCCAACTTCAACAACATGGTCAAACTTTCAGACGGTTGGCCGGTCGGGCTCCCTTCCGGAGGGGAGCCGGGAGCCCGAACAGTCGGCATCGACGTACAGCCACAACTGAACATCGCCCGTACAGCCACAACTTCAGATCGATCGCACAGCCACAACTGAACAGCTACGGATACCGCAGTCACAGACACACAGGTACGCAGGTACGCAGGCACGCAGGCACGCAGGCACGCGGAGACACGAGCCACGCGGCCACGCAGAGAGGAGCCGTCAGAACATGTCCGGGCACCAAGGCCGCCCGGACGTGCGCAGCAGGGCGTCGGCCCCTCGGGCGGCGCCCGCTCGTTCTTCCCGGAGCCGGCCCAGCGCCGCCAGCCGCCCCGCGGACTCGTCGCCCAGCCACAGCGTCGCCAGCTCGGCCACGTCCAGGGTGAGGTCGGCGCTGCGGGTGGTCGGCGTACAGGAGGCGCCGTCGGGGGTCGCGTCCAGCAGGAAGCGGCCCCCGGCCAGGCCCGCCCGGTCGACGACCTCGAGGACCAACGCGCCCGGCGCATCGTACGTCCGTGCCTCCAGGGCCCGTACGACGTCCAGGATCCGCACCCACAGCCAGTCCGCCTGCGTGGTGATGCGCGCCGCGCGCGGGTCCGGCAGATGGAGCGGGAGCAGGTCGTCCGGCGAGCGCCAGCCGGTCTTCACCCGGGTGATCCAGTCGATGGAACAGAGGTAGTGCCACAGGGCGCGTTCCGCGGCCGGGGTCACCGCGCTCAGCCAGTTCACCGTCGCCGTGTTCAGCGGCTGCTTGGCGTCGCTCCACTCCTCGTCCGCGCGGTAGGAGGCCATGCCCTCCACCACACCGTCCGCCGAGCGGTAGACCACGAAGAACGGCTCGACCCACGCACTGCCGTACAGCCACAGCTGCCCGGTGCGCGCCGCCCACCAGTGCTCGTCCCGGTCGATGGCGCCCGGCTGGGCGCGACGCAGCCGCTCGTGCAGCTCGGGACCGATCCGGCGGATCTCCTCGCCGTCGGCGAGGTCGATCCGCCCACCGTCCTGCGGGCCCGACCAGTTCGGGTCGAGGCCCGCGCGCGGCACGTCGATCGACCACTCGGTCATCGTGGTCGCCGGACCGAAGCCGTACCGGCCGTAGATCCGGTACTCGGCGGCTATCAGGGTGGCCACGACGTCCCCGCGGTCCTTCGCCGCCGTCAGGTCTTCGGCCATCAGCCGGGTGAGGATTCCGCGGCGGCGGTGCGTGGGCGCGACGGTGACGTTGGAGATGCCGTCGGCGGGGACGGGGGCGCCGCCGACCGCGGTGAGCTCCTGGTCGAAGGAGCGGAACGTCGCCACGCACCGTCCCGCCTCGAAGGCGCCGGAGACACGGGAGTCGGCGAACGCGACACGGCGGTCGGCGAGCATCCGGTCGGGAGCGGTGGGCGGGCGCAGAAAGCCCGTGTTCACGGCACGGGTCCAGTCGGGAAGCTCCGCGTCGGTGATCGGGCGGACGTCGAGGGGCTGCTGCATGGCTCGGCGGGTCATGGGATCACCGTAGGCAGGGGCGGGCGGCCGGTGCGAAGATTTTTCCGCCTCCGCCTCCGCCGCCGCCCCACCTCTGCCGCCCCGGCGCCGGCCCCGATGGGGCCTCGCCGGAGTCACACCAGCAGGTCCTCCACCTGCGCCTCTCCCTCCCGGTACCGCCGCGTGATCTCCGCACCCGACTCGTCGGCCGTCCGCTGGAGGCTCTGGCGGCGGCTCGAGACCTGCTGCTCGTAGCGGACCAGGCAGACCATCCCCTCCTGGAGCTCGGGATCGGTGCGCGCGTCCAGGTCGGAGAGTTCGACGTCGGCGAGCATGTCGGTGGCCAGGCGCCGGTACTCCTCGCTCTGCGGGGTGCACAGGGTGACGTGGCGGGCCGAGGAACGGTGCCGGGCCGGGGCGTCGGTGAGGATCTCCGACAGCCGCTCCACGACGGAGGCCGCACCCGCAGGAGAACGGCGGGCCAGCTCCGCGCGCAGGATGTCGATACGGCCCTGGAGCAGCCGTCGTACATAGCTGAGGTCGGCTTCGTCGCGCTGGGCGTCCCGGCGCAGGGTGCGCAGTTCGGGCAGGCTCAGCCGGGTCAGGTCGTGCTCGGGCGGTTGTGCTGGCAGCACGGGGCTGTCGCTGCGCTGGGCCGGCGGCCGATGTGTGGCAGGCCGCCCGGTACTCGGTGTGCTCATGTCCTTCTACCGTCCCCTCGACCGGCGTGTGGGAAGCATCGTGCCACCCCGATCGGTCGATGAGTTACCGAGTCCCCCCGAACGGCCCCAGATAGGGGCTTAAGGATCAAAAATGGGCCCCTCGCGGGTCCGCGCCAGGCACCCGGCATCATGGTCCGCATGCGAGCGGTGGTGCAGAGGGTGGACGGCGCGAGCGTCGTCGTGGACGGCGAGACGGTCGGGGAGATCAGCGGCGAGGGACTGTGCGTCCTGGTCGGGGTCACGCACGAGGACACCGAGGAGAAGGCGGCTCAGCTCGCCCGCAAACTCTGGTCGGTCCGCATGCTGCACGACGAGAGGTCGTGCAGCGACATCGACGCCCCGCTGCTGGTGATCAGCCAGTTCACGCTGTACGGGGACGCCCGCAAGGGACGCCGCCCCACCTGGAACGCGGCCGCCCCCGGCGATGTCGCCGAGCCGCTCGTCGACGCGGTCGTCGCCCGGCTGCGGGAGCTGGGCGCGACGGTGGCGACGGGCCGGTTCGGCGCGCAGATGCGCGTGTCACTGACGAACGACGGCCCGTTCACCGTACTGATCGAGATCTAGGGCCCCACCGATGCCCGGGGCTGCGCCGGTGTCCGGGGCCCACCGGTATCCGAGGCCTTAGCGGTATCCGGGGCCCCACCGATGTCCGGGGCCCACCGCTATCCGGGCCCCCGCCGGTGTCCGGGGCCCACCGATATCCGGGCCCCCGCCGGTGTCCGGGGCCCACCGATATCCGGGCCCCCGCCGGTGTCCGGGGTTGGGCCGGGGTCTCAGGGGCCGGGCCGGGTCTAGGGTTCCACGACCACTTCCTGGGCGGCCGCCGTCGTCCCGGCCAGCAGCGGCGCGTCCACCGGCACGTTCCGCTTGACCAGGGCCAGGGCCACCGGGCCGAGTTCGTGGTGGCGTACGGACGTGGTGATGAAGCCGATCTTGCGCCCGTCGGGGGCGTCGTCGGCGACGCGGAGTTCGGTACCGGCTACCGGCAGAAGGACCTCGCTGCCGTCGAGATGCAGGAAGACGAGGCGGCGGGGCGGCTTGCCGAGGTTCTGCACCCGGGCCACCGTCTCCTGGCCGCGGTAGCAGCCCTTCTGGAGGTGCACGGCGGTACCGATCCAGCCGAGCTCGTGCGGGATGGTGCGGTGATCGGTCTCGAAGCCGAGCCGCGGACGGTGGTGCTCGACGCGGAGTGCCTCGTGGGCGAGGATCCCGACCGGCGGACCCGCCTGCCCGGCGTACGCCTCCAGATCGGCGCGGGGAACGAAGAGATCACGGCCGTACGCGGTCTCCCGGACGACGGCACCCGGCGGGACGGGCGCGATGGAACCCGCGGGGAGATGCACGACCGCGAAGTCGGCGGTGCGGTCGGCGACCTCGACCCGGTAGAAGAACTTCATCGACTCCAGGTACGCGATCAGCGCCTCCTGGGTGCCGGGTTCGACGTGCAGCCAGACCGTCTGGCCGTCGTCCACCAGGTAGAGCGCGTGCTCGATGTGGCCGTTCGCGGAGAGGATCAGCGCTTCGGTGGCCTCGCCGACGCGGAGGTCGGTGAGGTGCTGGGTGAGGAGAAGGTGCAGCCAGCTCAGCCGGTCCTCGCCGGACACGGTGACGACCCCGCGGTGCGAGAGATCGACGAAACCGGTGCCGTCGGCGAGGGCGCGCTGCTCGCGGAACAGGTCGCCGTAGTGGCCGGCGACGCCTTCGTCCACGCCCTCGGCGGGGACGGCGCCGGGCAGGGACAGCAGAGGGCTCTTCATGGTCCCCAGCCTACGACTTGGTAATTGAACCCTTGAGGGTGCAGTCCTTGCACCGCCCGAAGATCGCGAAGTGCTTCATGTCCGTGTCGAAGCCGAAGGTCTCGCGCAGCTTGTCCCGGAACTCCGCGGCCACCTGTACATCCGCCTCGATGACGTTGCCGCAGTCCCGGCAGACGAGGTGGATGTGATGGTGCCGGTCCGCCAGGTGGTACGTCGGCGCCCCGTGCCCCAGATGCGCGTGGCTGACCAGCTCCAGCTCCTCCAGGAGCTCCAGGGTCCGGTACACGGTGGAAATGTTGACCCCCGACGCCGTCTTCCTCACTTCCACGAGGATGTCGTCGGGGGTCGCGTGCTCCAGGGTGTCCACGGCTTCGAGGACAAGCTGTCGCTGCGGCGTCAGCCGGTAACCGCGCTGCCGCAGGTCGCTCTTCCAGTCAGTGCTTTCAGTGCTCACCACACCGAAGAGTCTAGAACTACTTGAAGAAGGCGATCCCGTCGTCCGGCATGTCGTCGGGGAGGGCCTTCGCCCAGCGCTCGACGTCCTCCGGGGTGACGACCTTCTTCAGGTGCGCCGACATGTAGGGGCGCAGCTCGACCTCGGGGGTCTGCTTCTCGCCGACCCACATGAGGTCGCTCTTGACGTAGCCGTACAGACGCTTGCCGCCGGTGTAGGGGCCGGAGGCGGCCGTGCGGGCCACGGCGTCGGTGACGAGGTCGATCTGCGGCTTCTTGTCGGCGAGCTCGCCGTACCAGATCTCGACGACGCCGTCGTCACGGACCATGGTCACCTCGACCTTGCGGTCGGCGTCGACGCGCCAGAAGCCGGACTCCGACTCGAGCGGCCGGATCTTGGCGCCCTCGCCGTCCAGGACCCAGGTGTGGGAGTGGTACTCCAGGAAGTCGCGGCCGTCGTGGCCGAAGGTGACCTCCTGCCCGAAGTTGCACTTCTCCGAACCGGGGAAGTCGTGCACGCCCGCGCCCGCCCAGCTGCCCAGCAGGAAAGCGAGGGGGACGAGGTCCTTGTGGAGGTCGGACGGAATCTCGATCATGAGTGACAGTTCCTGGACGTGGTCGGTCAGCGCTGGCCCTGGTACAGCTTCTTCACGGTCAGACCGGCGAAGGCGAGGGTGCCGACGCAGACCAGGACCAGCAGGGCTTCGAAGAAGATCTCCACAGGGTGCTCCTCGGATGAGCGTGCTTCGGGGTACGTACTACGGGGCCGGCCCCCAGCTTACGCGGCCGGGGGCCGGCCCTCCCTGCGAGGTACTCCCTCACAGGGTTCAGCCCAGCAACTGACTCTGCAGGGTGACGGTCTGCTGGAAGGGGACGGCCGCGGCCGTGCCCTTGCGGGACTGGAGCACCACGGCGATGACGTCACCCGCGCGGAGGTAGGCCTGCCGCAGCTGCTCCGCGCCGTACGGCTTCACCTCGTCGTACGAGTACCGCATGACGCTCATGGTGTCGAAGTCGGCGGCGGTGGGGTACTTGTCGTCGAACTCCGCCGCGGGGGCGCCACGCACGGCGTGCAGGGGCGAGCCGTAGGTGGTGAGCTCGCCGTAGACGTCGTCGGCCACCGTCCCCGTGTCGAACTGGAGCAGGTAGACGCGGGTGTCGGTGCCGTCCTGGGTGGTCCAGCCCCGGGCCGCGATGTGCCGCAGCCCGTGGTCGGTGAACAGCTGGCCGACGTCGTCCTGGTCCTCCTTCGCCTCGAACACGGTCAGGAAGTCCTTGGTCGGCAGCCAGCCGTCGGCGCCTCGCAGCGTCTTGTCGTCCGTCGCCCCCGCGGGCGCGGGCAGCAGCAGCGCGCGCAGGTCCGCGGAGTGGGACTGCGCCCAGTTCCTGGTGTCGAACGGCCTCGGGCTGCCGGAGGGCAACGGCGGCCTGGTGATCTCCGGGTACGCCCAGCGGCCGTCCGACTCGGTGGCGAGACCGGGTACGTCCGTGCGCTCCATGCTCGTGATCCCGTACGCCGTCCCGGCTCCGAGCGCGGCGAACACCGTGACGACGGCGGTCCAGCGCAACAGAGCCCGCAGGACACGCCGGTCCTTCGGAGCGACGGGGACCACCGGGCCGGCCGGGTCCTCCGGGACAGCCGTGCCCTCCGGGGCGGCCGGGTTCTGCGGGGCGGCCGGGTCCTGCGGGGCGGCCGGGTCCTGCGGGATGGTGGGTGTTTCCGTGGCCGGGAGCTCCTTGGTGGTGTCCGGTCCGGCGGCGGCCTGCTCGGCGACGGCATCGGAGGGCGCGGTGGCGGCTGTCACGTCAGCTGTTGCGTGGGCTGCCGAGGCAGCTGTCGCGTCGGCTGTCTCGGGGCGCGCCGCGTCGGTCGTCCCGACGGGCGGTTCGGCGGTGGCCGGCGTCTGCTGTTGCTCGGTCATACGGCCTGTCCCGGGTCGTCGATGCGGTCGAGTTGTGCGGTGAAGAACTTGGCGACGAACTTCGCGTCGAGTACACCGGGGGCGTTCGCGCTGACGCTGACCAGCACGTCTCCCACGTAGGCGGTGCAGAGCGCGAAGCCCAGCTCCTCGTCCTTGTCCTTGCCCTTGGGCGTCAGGAAGCACTGGGCGTCCTTGTTGCCCGCGATCTTCGGACCCTTGCGGAAGACGTCCGTGGCGGCGAGGAAGCCGTTGACGGACGTCGCCGCCTCCCGCACGGCGGTGCGGTTCTCCATCCGCGACAGGTTGACGTCGAACGCGATCGCGTCCGTGGTGTTGTAGTCCGACCGGCCGACGACGTAGCTGCGCATCACCACGCCCTTGATGCGCTCCTTGTCGATCAGCTTCTCCAGCTGCCGACGGGACTTGCTGGGCAGGTCTTTGATCGACTCCTTGCGCAGGGCGGTGGCCTGCGCGCCGCTGAACTCCGCGTCCGCGCCGAACTCGCCGAGGTCGGGACCGCGCTCGAAGCCGTCGGTGCCGTAGGGCACCAGCAAGGCGCTCAGTCCCGACCCCGTCGCACCGCCCTGCTTGGTCCTCTCGTCGTCCTGGGCGGCCGGGGGCGCGAACTTCCACGTCGGCTTGCCGGGATCGCGGTCGGCGTCCTGGACGGTCACGACGGTGTAGCCGACACCGCCGACGAGCGCGCAGGCCAGCAGCGCGGCTCCCGCCACGGCGAGGATCCGGCCGGGCCGCAGCACCCGCCGGGCGGGCTTCTCTGGCGTCGCCGGGCTCTCCGGGCTCTCCGGGCTCTCCGGGTTCTCGGGGTTCTCGGGGTTCTCGCTCACAGCTTTCCCACCT
Organism: Streptomyces sp. NPDC002884; assembly: GCF_040295245.1. Lineage (NCBI taxonomy): Bacteria > Bacillati > Actinomycetota > Actinomycetes > Kitasatosporales > Streptomycetaceae > Streptomyces > Streptomyces sp. NPDC002884. Next base: position 64,728 of record NZ_JBEOVB010000027.1, read on the forward strand.
GCCGCTGGGCCAGGTCCATGATCTTCGCCTTGGAGATCGGCTTGGTGTCGTAGACCTGGATCTCGACGCAGATGTCACCGCGCCAGGCGTAGGCCTCGGCCGTGTACATCGGGAGGTAGCCCGCCTCCTCTTCGGGTGTGTCGTGCACGTACGCCGAACCGTTGCCGTCCCCCGTGCCGGGGATGGGCCAACTGCGGGTGTCGTCCTCGTCCTCGGCCCAGTAACCGGCGCTCTCGGCCCACTCGGACGCGGCAGCCTTGCTCTCCTGGTGGAACTGCACGAGGGCGATCTCGACGTTGTACGACTCGCCCACGCGCCACGAGACCATGGCCGCGCGGCGGAACTCGTCGTCGACGAGGTTGTTGAACGTGGCGCCCGGTCGCGTGTACTCCTCCGCGTACGTGGACAGATCCGCCCAGCCGTCGCTGTCCACCGCGAAATCGGCGTCCTTGGCTCCCTTGGGACGGGTGATCAGCAGCTTGCGCAGATCGCCGTCCGTCTTGACCCGCCGGTCCTGCGCCGCCGACAGCGGCTCGACCTCGCCCTTGCCCTGTCCGAGCACGGGCTGGGAGAGCGGCGGCAGCGCGGTCGGCTCGCGGTCGGCCTGGACGAGGAAACCGGCGCAGGCGCCGGCGACGATCCCGAGCACAGCGGCTCCGGCGATCATCAGCGTCGTACGGCCGCGGCGACGGCGGGGACGCGGAAGAGACGGTTCAGCCTGTTCGGCCGCAACGGCTGCGACTGCGGCTGCCCCGGCCTCGACGCCCCCCTCCGCTTCCTCTGTCCCCGCTGCCCCCGCTGCCTCGGCATCCGCCTCGACCGCCCCGGGTTCACCGGTTACCGCTTCGGCCCTTTCAGGACCTTCCACAACATCCCCCTCAGAAGCGTGAAGCGCGTATTCCGTATCGCGCTTCACAGGAGACCCATGGTCAACTCCGGGAGTTGTAGTTGAGTTGATTACGATTCAGGCATGGCGAAGAAGCTTGTGATCAAGGTGACGGCAGGGGCCGATGCGCCCGAGCGGTGTTCTCAGGCGTTCACGGTCGCGGCCGTCGCCGTGGCCAGTGGGGTCGAGGTCTCCCTCTGGCTGACCGGGGAGTCCGCCTGGTTCGCGCTGCCGGGCCGGGCCGCCGAGTTCGAGCTGCCGCACGCGGCCCCGCTGCCCGGCCTGCTCGATTCGATCCTGGCCGGTGGCCGCCTCACCCTGTGCACCCAATGCGCGGCCCGCCGGGACATCACGGAGAAGGACGTCATCGAGGGCGTACGGATCGCGGGAGCGCAGGTCTTCGTGCAGGAGGCGCTGGCCGACGGCGTCCAGGCGCTCGTCTACTAGGGCAGCCCCCTAGGGCCGGTCCTGGGGGCGGCGTTTCTTGCCGTCCAGCTCGTCCCACCACTCGTCGGACTTCGGATCGCCGGAGGGGTCGTCCCACCAGCGGTCCTCGGGACCGCGCCGGTTGGCGACCATCGCGGCGAGCGGCGGAATCACCATGGCCACCACACACATCCCGACGGCCACAGGCATCGACCAGAGACGCACGACTCCCCAGGCCAGGACGAACAGCACCACACAGCTGCCCATCATGGCGAAGTAGACGTGCCGACGGCGGGCGTACATACATCCAGGGTAGATCCGGCACAGCCGATCGGGGCGGGGCCGATCGCGGCGGGGCCGGGCATGGCGGGGCCGGGCATGGCGGAAGGGCCGTGCCCCGGGGGTGAACCCGGGGTACGGCCCTTCCGGCGTCGGGGTCCGAGGGATCAGACCGCGATCGCGACCTCCGCGAGGCCGCCCTGCTGGGCGACGACCGTGCGGTCGGCGGTGCCGCCGGGAACGAGGGCGCGAACGGTCCAGGTGCCTTCGGCCGCGTAGAAGCGGAACTGCCCGGTGGCGGAGGTCGGGACCTCCGCGGTGAACTCGCCGGTCGAGTCCAGCAGACGGACGTAGCCCGTCACCGGCTCGCCGTCGCGGGTCACCTGACCCTGGATCGTGGTCTCACCGGGCTTGATCGTCGAGGCGTCCGGGCCGCCGGCCTTCGCTCCACACATGTGCTTCTCCAGAGGTCGTTCAGGTCGGTCTTCGGATGGTTACTTGTTGGCGCCGAGCTCGATCGGGACGCCGACGAGGGAGCCGTACTCGGTCCAGGAGCCGTCGTAGTTCTTGACGTTCTCCACGCCCAGCAGCTCGTGCAGCACGAACCAGGTCAGGGCCGAGCGCTCGCCGATGCGGCAGTACGCGATGGTGTCCTTGGCCAGGTCGACCTGCTCGTCGGTGTAGAGCTCCTTGAGCTCGTCGTCCGACTTGAAGGTGCCGTCGTCGTTGGCGTTCTTCGACCACGGGATGTTGCGGGCGGACGGGACGTGGCCCGGACGCTGCGACTGCTCCTGCGGCAGGTGCGCGGGAGCGAGCAGCTTGCCGCTGAACTCGTCGGGCGAGCGGACGTCGACCAGGTTCAGCGAGCCGATGGCCGCCACGACGTCGTCGCGGAAGGCGCGGATGGACTTGTTCTGCGGCTTGGCCTGGTAGGAGGTCTCGGCGCGCTCGGGCACCTCTTCGACCAGCTCGCGGGCGTCCAGCTCCCACTTCTTGCGGCCACCGTCGAGAAGCTTGACGTTGTCGTGGCCGTAGAGCTTGAAGTACCAGTAGGCGTAGGACGCGAACCAGTTGTTGTTGCCGCCGTAGAGGATCACCAGCGTGTCGTTGGCGATGCCCTTGGCCGACAGGAGCTTCTCGAAGCCCTCCTGGTCGACGAAGTCACGGCGGACCGGGTCCTGGAGGTCCTTGGTCCAGTCGATCCGGATGGCGTTCCGGATGTGGTTCTTCTCGTACGCGGACGTGTCCTCGTCGACCTCGACGATGGCGATGTCGGCGTTGTCGAGGTTGGCCTCGACCCAGTCGGCGTCGACCAGGACGTCACTGCGGCTCATGCTCGTTCTCCTCCGGGGCAGTTGCGGCGGGGGTGTGCAAGAAAGGAGGGGTGCGCGGCCGGGGCTCGCCGGCGGCCGCGCACGGACGCCCTCGAGTGAGGGCGCCGGGAGGCGCGGAAGGCCGGCGGCGCTTCCGCTCAGAAAGTGCGACAGAGCATGGCGGCGACGCGGCACAGGTCTACTGCCCGCCGCTTCGTGAGATCCGCCTGTCGCTGCATCATGTCGACGATCGTAGGGACGGACAGGCGGGCATGTCACCAGCATGCCGAATGGTGAGATGCGATCGTCCGGATAGTGGGACGCAACAAGCGCCCGGGCCGTCGTCGTACGGCTTCCGGGCGCTTGTGTCCGTCGTCACCCCTACGGTACGGACGGTGGTGTCTCGCCTGTCGGACGCTCACCGTCCATCGGGGGTCCGCCAGGAGCCGGCCCGGGGGCGATCCGGAAACCGGTCCGGGAGTCGGTCCGGGAGCAGCCCTACCCGGCCAGCCTGACGTTCGAACCCTTCACCGAGATGTCCACACCGTTCGTCCCCGCCTGGACCTTGTCGAGCTGGATCCCGCCGGGCAGGTCGTCGATCTTCTGCTCGAAGTCGGTGATCGAGCGCACCTCGCTCTCGGCGGCCTGGACCCCGCCGAAGCTGGGCAGCGAGTCGGCGTGCACGCGGACGGTGTCGCCCTCGACGGTGACCGTGCTGAGGACGTAGACGGGCTGCGGCAGCTTGGTGCCGAGCACGGTGGCCTCGACGGCGACCTTGATCTTGCCGTTGCCGCCGTCGGAGAGACCGACCACGTTGGCGGTGACGCCCTGCATCACCTGCGTCGGCTCGGACTTCGCCGTCTTCAGCAGCTCGGCGTAGGTGATGGACGCGGTGCCGGTGGCACTGGAGGCGGTGGCGGAGCTGTAGTCGCCGGAGAACTCGACGCCCTTCATGTCCGCCTGGAGGTCGTCGATGCGGATGGACTGACCGCTGGTGCCGGTCGCCGCCTCGTAGTCCTTCATGCCGACCTCGACGTCGTCCAGCGAGCCGCCGACGACCTGGGTGAGGAAGGGGAAGCCCTTGATGGACACGTCCGGGGTGGTCGCGAGGCCCTCGTTGGCCTTCAGCTTGTCGGCCACCTCGCCCTCCGCGAAGTTCACGGCCAGCCGGTCCGCGAGCACGAACAGGCCGCCCAGGACCACGACGACGACCAGCAGTATTCGAAGCGCACGCATGCGGTAGTTCCCCCACCCGGATGACCTGAACGGTTCATTGACAACGGTTCAAGGTAACCCCGAGCGGAAGGGGTACCGGCGATTTGTCGATCACCTGTGACAGACCATCACCGCGCTTTACCCCTTACTCCCCGCTCACTCCCGGCTCACTCCCTGCCCGCCCCTCACGCCAGCGCCCGTCCGAGCACGTAGACCGCCGGCGCGGCCGCGGCCAGCGGCAGGGCCACGCCCGCCGTGAAGTGGACGAAGCGGGAGGGGTAGTCGTAGCTCGCGACCCGGTGGCCGATGAGCGCGCAGACCGCCGCGCCCGCGCCGAGCAGCGCGCCCTTGGCGCCCAGGCCGGTCATCCCGCCGACCGCGATGCCCGCACCCGCCGCGGCGAGCAGGGCCACCACGACGGAGGCCGGGGTGGGCAGCGGCAGCGCACGGGCCAGGACGGCCACCGCCACCGCGGCCGCGCCGACCGTCACCGCGTCCGGCTCGGCGCCGAGGTGCCCGGTGGCGAGGACGGCCAGCGCGGAGGAGGCGATGGTCGCCATCAGCCCGTACATGCGTTCGTCGGGGTCGGCGTGCGAGCGCAGCTGGAGCACCAGGCAGAGCAGCACCCAGACGCCGAGCGTGCCGAAGATCGCGGCGGGCGCGTTCTCCCTGCCCGCCGCGAGGAGCGCCACGTCCGAGACCAGCGCGCCCAGGAAGGCGAGCGCGATGCCCTGGCGGGCCGGCCACATGCCGTTCAGCCGGAACCAGCCCGCCGCCGTGACGGCCTGGAGCGCGACGAGCGGCACGAGGAGCGCGTACGAGCCGATGGCCGCCGCGCCGGACAGGAGCAGACCGAGGAGCGCGGTGAGCGCGGCGGGCTGTATCCCCGGCTCGATGATCGGCGAACGCCCCTCCAGACGGGCCCGCTGGGCGTCGGTGACGCGGGCGTTGCCGGCCAGGGTTGCGGGGCCGTACGTCATACCGGTGCCTCCGGTCGCGGTCGCGGGTTCCGGCACGGGCGCGGAAGCGAGGGGGGCGGCAGGCACCGAGGGCTGCTGGGAGGCCTGCTGCGGCGCCGGGGCCGCCTGCCAGTTCCCCGCGTGAGCCTGGTTCCCCGCCTGGACGTGGTTCTGCGCCTGGACATGGTGCTGCGGCTGGACATGGTGCTGCGGCTGGGGGTGGTTCTCCGGCGGCAGGGCCGCGCCCGCCGCGGGGCCGCCGCCGTACGACGGGCCGTTCCCGTACGACGGGCCGTTCCCGTACGACGGGCCGTTCCCGTACGACGGGGTGTTGCCGTAGGCGGAGGCGTTTCCGTATCCGGGGGCGTCGTCGTACGCGGGGGTGTTGCCGTAGGCGGGCTGCCGGCTGCCGTGGATCGGCGCCTCGCCCGTCTGCGGGGGCAGATAGGCGGTCTGGGCCGGGTCGGCCGGGGGGACCGGCGCCTGGACGCTCGTCTCCCAGGTCTGGCCCTGCCACTGCTGCGTGTGCTGGAGGTGGGCCTGCGGCTCCTCGTACCCCTGCTGCTGCCCCGGCCACGCCTGCTGAGCCTGCTGGGGCTGCTGGGCTTGCTGGGGCTGCTGCTGGGCGTACGGGTCGTAGCCCTCGTACCCCTCATACCCCTCGTAGCCCTGGGGGTCGTACGGCTGGTCGGTCATCTCACCCTCCTGCGAACGGCGGGAGCACCTCGACCGTGCCGCCGTCGGCCAGCCGTACCGTCTCATGTTCGCGGGTGCCCACGGGGTCACCGTCGACGAGGAACGAGCATCGCTGCAGGACACGCACGAGTTCACCGGGGTGTCGCGCACGTGCGGCATCGAGCGCCTCGGCGAGCGTGGCCGCGTCGTGCGGCTCCTCGGCGACCCCGGCCGCGGCCTTGGCCGCCGCCCAGTAGCGCACCGTGACCTTGGGCATCAGGTTCCTCAATCGATCGGCTGTGTACACGGTCAGGCTAGCCCGCCCGCGCGACCGCCCAGTCCCCGATACGGGCCAGCAGTCCGTCGTCGGCCGCGTGCTCGGCGTGGCCCATGCCGTGCTCCAGCCAGAGTTCGCCGTGGCCCGCGGCGGCCTCGGCCAGCATCCGGGGGTGGTCGAGGGGGAAGTAGCCGTCCTGGTCGCCGTGCACGATCAGCAAAGGGGTCGGCGCGATCCTCGGGACCGCCTCGACCGGGGACAGCGGAACGGGGTCCCAGTCCCGGCGGTGGATACGGGTGCGGAAGCCGTAGCGGCCGACCAGGCGGCCCTCGGGGCGGGTGACCATCCAGTGCAGCCGGCGCATCGGGGCCGTGCCCCGGTAGTACCAGCGGGCGGGGGCGCTCACGGAGACGACGGCGTCCACCGTCCCCTCGTACAGCGCCGCGTGCCGCAGGACCACCGAGCCGCCCATCGAGAAGCCGACGGTCACCACGCGCGCGTGCCCGAGCGAGCGCGCCCACTCCACCGCGGCGGCCAGGTCGAGGACCTCGCGGTCGCCGACCGTCGAGTGTCCGCCGGAGCGGCCGTGCCCCCGGAAGGAGAAGGTGACGACGGCGCCGTACCGCGCGAGGGCGGCCGCCACGCGCCGCACGTGCGGGCGGTCCACGTCCCCGGTGAACCCGTGGGCGACGACGAACACCGGGTGACGGGTGGATGGCGCGGAGGCGTCGTATACGACCGCACCCGGTTCGTATACGGAATCGACCGCAATCCCGTCGGCGGTGGGCAGAAACGTCCGCAATGGTGCACGCGTGCCCGTCTCGGAATTCGGACGAACGGTGGAACGTGCCACATGACCTGCCGGACCGCTGCTCATGTGGGCTATTCTGCTGGACAGAGGACTCGGGCAGCGTAGCCCCCGGGTCCTTTTGTGCTTTCGGAAGCGTTGTATACGAAATGGGAACCGGGCGGGAAACGCCAGGTGACCGCGGGTGTACGGCCCCCCGGGATCGCAGAGCAGTGCCGCAAAAGCCGCTGTGCCGCAATGTCCTCGCAGGGACCGAGGAGGAACCAGACATATGAGTTCTCTGCTGCTCCTGACCAACGCTCTCCAGCCGTCGACGGAGGTCCTTCCGGCCCTCGGCCTGCTGCTGCACAACGTCCGCGTGGCTCCGGCCGAAGGCCCCGCCCTCGTCGACACCCCCGGCGCCGACGTCATCCTGATCGACGGCCGCCGCGACCTGCCTCAGGTCCGCAGCCTCTGCCAGCTGCTGCGCTCCACCGGACCCGGCTGTCCGCTCATCCTGGTCGTGACCGAGGGCGGCCTCGCCGCCGTCACCGCCGACTGGGGCATCGACGACGTACTGCTGGACACCGCGGGACCGGCCGAGGTCGAGGCCCGGCTGCGGCTGGCCATGGGCCGCCAGCAGATCGTCAACGACGACTCCCCGATGGAGATCCGCAACGGCGACCTGTCGGTCGACGAGGCGACCTACAGCGCGAAGCTGAAGGGGCGGGTCCTGGACCTCACCTTCAAGGAGTTCGAGCTCCTGAAGTACCTGGCCCAGCACCCGGGCCGGGTGTTCACCCGCGCACAGCTGCTCCAGGAGGTCTGGGGCTACGACTACTTCGGCGGCACCCGTACCGTCGACGTCCACGTACGACGTCTGCGCGCCAAGCTCGGCCCCGAGCACGAGTCGCTGATCGGAACCGTCCGGAACGTCGGTTATCGATTCGTTACCCCTGAGAAGGGGGAGCGCGCGAGTGACGACGCGAAGGCCAAGACGGACCGCCCGGAGCGGGCAAACACGGACGATGCGGACAGCGCGGCCGTCCTGGACGCCACAGAGGTCACGGCGGAGGCGTAGTACCCGCCGGTAAGCCCGGCACCCGCTCGGGAAGGGCATCGCCCGCGCACAGCGAAGCTCCTGTACGCCCTGCCCAGAGCGGGTCCATCCGCGTAGACTCCGCGCGTGGCCAAGGTGACTCGGGATGATGTGGCGCGACTGGCGGGTACTTCGACCGCCGTCGTCAGCTATGTCATCAACAACGGACCCCGGCCGGTCGCCCCGGCCACGCGCGAGCGTGTCCTCGCCGCCATCAAGGAACTGGGGTACCGGCCCGACCGGGTGGCCCAGGCGATGGCGTCACGGCGCACCGACCTCATAGGCCTGATCATCCCGGACGCCCGTCAGCCGTTCTTCGGCGAGATGGCGCACGCGGTCGAGCAGGCCGCCTCCGAACGCGGAAAGATGGTGCTGGTCGGCAACACCGACTACGTCGCCGAGCGCGAGGTCCACTATCTGCGGGCGTTCCTCGGGATGCGCGTCTCGGGCCTCATCCTCGTCAGCCACGCACTGAACGACCAGGCGGCCGCGGAGATCGACGCCTGGGACGCCCGGGTGGTGCTGCTGCACGAGCGCCCCGAGGCCATCGACGACGTCGCCGTCGTCACCGACGACCTGGGCGGCGCCCAGCTCGCCGTACGCCACCTCCTGGAGCACGGCTACGAGTACGTGGCCTGCGTCGGCGGCACCGCGGACACCCCCTCCGTCGGCGACCCGGTCTCCGACCACGTCGAGGGCTGGCGGCGCGCGATGGACGAGGCCGGCGTCAGCACCGAGGGCCGGCTCTTCGAAGCGCCGTACAACCGCTACGACGCCTACCGCGTCTCCCTGGAGCTGCTGGCCGGCCCGGACCGGCCGCCGGCCGTCTTCTGCTCCACCGACGACCAGGCGATCGGCCTGCTCCGCGCGGCGCGCGAGCTGCGCATCGACGTGCCCGGCGAGCTGGCGGTCATCGGCTTCGACGACATCAAGGAAGCGGCCCTCGCCGACCCGCCCATGACAACGATCGCATCGGACCGCTCGGCGATGGCCCGGGCGGCGGTCGACCTCGTCCTGGACGACGGTCTGCGGGTCGCGGGGTCGCGGCGCGAGCGGCTGAAGGTGTTCCCGTCGCAGCTGGTGATACGGCGGTCCTGCGGCTGCGAGTAGCCGTTCACGGGCCTGTGCGAGCACCGTCCACAGGCCCGCACGAGCCGTTTACGAGCCGCTCGCGAGCCTGTACGAGCCGTGTATGAGACCTCTCTGAGAGGCTCCCCCGAACTTCGGGATCGCTCTTTATATCGGGCATACGAGGTTCTGGCGGGCTTCTCAGGGAGCACTCAGGGAGCTCTCATGGTCGGGCGAGAAGCTTCGTTCCATGACCGAGAGCATCCGCCGCAGCGGCGAGTACGAGAACTTCGAGAACCCGTACCAGGCCCCGTACGAGGGCGCCCAGCAGCACGCCTCCTCCCCCACGGGCTCCTCCCCGGTGAACCCGGAGTGGCCGCCGCCGCCGGCGTACGAGCCGGTCGCGCAGCAGCAGTCGGTGCAGCAGCAGCCCGTGCCGCCGGTGCAGCAGTCCGCGCACCAGCAGCAGCCGGTCGTCGAGCCCACCGCGGTGTGGCAGACCCCGGCAGCGGCCGGCGGCGCCGACAACGGCGGCTACGGCGGCAACGGCGGCGGAACCGCTCTCCTCACCCCCGTGGCCTCCGAGCCCGCGCCCGCCAGGAAGAAGCGCGCCCGCGGACCGTTCGCGCTGCTCGCCGCCGTGGCGATCGTCGCGGCGGCCATAGGCGGCGGCACGGCCTACGGCATCCAGGAGCTCACCGGCAAGGACGAGGTGGTCTCCTCGTCCACCACCACCAGCGTGGTGCCCTCCAGCAAGACGGGCGACGTGGCCACCATCGCGGCCGCGGTCAGCCCGAGCGTCGTCGAGGTCAGCGCCACGCTCAGCAACGGAACCTCCACCGGCTCCGGTGTGATCATCACCAGCGGCGGCGAGATCATCACCAACAACCACGTCATCTCCGGCGCCACCTCGATCAAGGTGTCGACGAGCGACGGCAAGTCGTACACCGCCAAGGTCGTCGGCACGGACAGCAAGAAGGACCTCGCGCTCATCGAGCTGGAGAACGCCTCCGGCCTGAAGGCGGCGACCCTCGGCAACTCCGACGGCGTCAAGGTCGGCGACACGGTCGTGGCGATCGGCTCCCCCGAGGGCCTGACCGGCACCGTCACCAGCGGCATCGTCTCCGCGCTCAGCCGGGACGTGACCGTCTCGACCGACGAGAGCCAGAGTCAGAGCCAGGGCCAGGGAAGCCAGGGCGGCGACGGCAGCTGGCCGTTCCAGTTCGGCGGCCAGCAGTTCAACGGCGACACCGGTACGTCCACGACGACGTACAAGGCGCTCCAGACGGACGCCTCCCTGAACCCCGGCAACTCCGGCGGCGCGCTCATCGACGCCAGCGGCAACATCATCGGCATCAACTCCGCGATGTACTCCGCCGCGACGGACTCTTCCTCCTCCTCCGACGCCGGCAGCGTCGGCCTCGGCTTCGCCATCCCGATCAACACCGTCAAGGCCGACCTCGCCACGCTGCGGGCCGGCGGCTCCGACAGCTGACAACCCACCATCGAGTCAGGGAGTACGTCATGATCAAGCAGGTTTCGCACACGGTGACCGGTTTCGGTGCGGCCGACCTCGGCCTCGCCCTCGACGTGGCGTACGAACTGCACCCGCCGGTCGCGCCGACCCGCGCGCCGGAGGTGGCGGCCCCGCAGCTGATGGGCCTGCGCACCACGGCGGCCCGCCCGCACCAGCGCAAGGTGCCGCTGAACCGGCTCGCGGCCCTGCGCGGCTGATCTCACCCCCAACCCACTCTTTACGCGCACACCGGGAACCGTGCGAGGCTGAGGACACTCAGCACGTTCAGCAGGTCCAGCCTCCCGTCGTCCCACCGCACCCGAGGAATCCACGCCCATGAGCCCCGCCGAAGGCGACCGTGACACCCAGCGCATCCTGATCGTCGACGACGAGCCGGCGGTGCGCGAAGCACTCCAGCGCAGCCTCGCCTTCGAGGGCTACGACACGCAGGTCGCCGTGGACGGCGCGGACGCTCTGGAGAAGGCGACGGCCTACCAGCCCGACCTGGTGGTGCTGGACATCCAGATGCCGCGCATGGACGGCCTCACCGCCGCGCGCCGCATCCGCGGGGCCGGCGACACCACGCCCATCCTGATGCTGACGGCCCGCGACACGGTCGGCGACCGGGTCACGGGACTGGACGCCGGGGCGGACGACTACCTGGTCAAGCCCTTCGAACTGGACGAACTGTTCGCCCGCGTACGGGCCCTGCTGCGGCGCAGCTCCTACGCGGCGGCGGCCGGAGCGGGCGCCGTGGAGGAGGACGAGGCCCTCACCTTCGCCGACCTGCGCATGGACCTCGCGACCCGTGAGGTCACCCGCGCCGGACGCCCCGTGGAACTGACCCGCACGGAGTTCACCCTCCTGGAGATGTTCATGGCCCACCCGCGCCAGGTGCTCACCCGTGAGCAGATCCTGAAGGCGGTCTGGGGCTTCGACTTCGAGCCGTCGTCCAACTCCCTGGACGTGTACGTGATGTACCTGCGCCGCAAGACGGAGGCGGGCGGAGAGCCGCGCCTCGTGCACACCGTGCGGGGCGTCGGGTACGTGTTGCGGCAGGGCGGGGCGGAGTGAACAAGATCGTGCGGCGGTTCCGGACCCTTCCCATCCGGGCCCGGCTGTCGATGCTCGTCGCCGCCGCCGTGGCTTTCGCGGTGGCGGCGGTCTCGGTGACCTGTTGGTTCATCGTGCAGGGGAAGTTGTACGACCAGGTCGACGAGGATCTGACGAAGTCGCGGATGAAGGGGCCTGGGCAGGCCGTCCAGATGCAGAGCGCGCTGGACAACTGCACTCAGACCCCGCAGTCGAACAACAACCCGTTCCGCAACGACCTCTACACGCAGGTACTCAAGACCGACGGAACCCCCTGCGTCATCGAGGAGTCCGAGGGCTCGATCAAGGTCACCCAGGCCGACAAGGACGTGATCAAGAACGCGAGCAGCGGGAAGTTCCTCATCCGGAACGGGACCGACGAGAGCGGCGACTCGGTGCGTGTGATGACCACGCCGATCACCCTCCAGAACGCCGCGACCGGCGAGCAGTCCTACGGGGCCGTCATGGTCGCCGTTCCTCTCAAGGGCACCGAGTCCACCCTCAACGACCTCGCCCTGGTCCTGCTCCTGGTCTCCGGCATCGGAGTCGTGGGCGCAGGCGCGGCCGGGCTGGCGGTCGCGCGTGCGGGGCTGCGGCCCGTCGACAAGCTCACCGAGGCCGTGGAGCACGTGGCCCGTACCGAGGACCTGAACGTGCGCATCCCGGTGGAGGAGGACACCGACGACGAGATCGCGCGTCTCTCCCGTTCCTTCAACTCGATGACCGCCTCCCTCGCCAACTCCCGTGAGCTGCAGCAGCAGTTGATCGCGGATGCCGGGCACGAGCTCCGCACCCCCCTCACCTCCCTCCGTACCAACATCGAGCTCCTCTCCCGCAGCGAGGAGACGGGCCGCCCGATCCCCCCGGCGGACCGCAAGGCACTCCTCACCTCCGTGACGGCGCAGATGACCGAGCTGGCGTCACTCATCGGCGACCTCCAGGAACTGTCCCGTTCCGAGGGCCAGCGCGGCGAACGCGTGCAGGTGGTCTCGCTGGAGGACGCGGTGGAGTCGGCGCTGCGCCGGGCCCGGCTACGCGGCCCGGAGCTGACCATCACGGCGGCGCTGGAGCCCTGGTACACCCGGGCGGAACCGGCCGCGCTGGAGCGGGCGGTGGTCAACATCCTGGACAACGCGGTGAAGTTCAGTCCCGAGGGCGGCACGATCGACGTCCGGCTGAGCCACGGGACGCTGACCGTCCGCGACCACGGCCCCGGCATCCCCACCGAGGAACTCCCGCACGTCTTCGACCGCTTCTGGCGTTCCCCCAGTGCGCGGGCCCTCCCGGGCTCGGGCCTCGGTCTCTCGATCGTCGCCCGTACCGTGGAACAGGCCGGCGGCCAGGTCGGCCTGGCCCGCGCGGACGGCGGCGGCACGGTGGCGACGGTCCGGCTGCCGGGGGCTCCGACCCCTCCGCCGGAGGATCCCGCCATCGCCTCGTAGGAGGCGGCCGGCTCTCTTCCCATGTGTGTCCGTGAGTTCGGCAACCTTTCCGATCCGGGCGGCGACCCAGGAGCGCAACAACTCCCCCCGCCCCGCCCCGCACGGAACGGAATGTCGTATGAGCGCGCACCGCAGCAGAGGAACCGGCAAGCCCCGTCACCGCAGGCGCGGCACCGCGCTCGCGATCGGTGTCCCCCTCGCCCTCACCGCCGCCGGCACCCTCGCCTACGGCACGGACCTCGGGCTCTTCGGCGCGGACGCGCAGGCGAGGGCATCGGCCGCGACCGCGGCCACGCCCGCCTGGGCGACCGCCACCGCCGACGGCTTCGCCTCCGTCGACGCCCTGGGACAGAACGGTACTTACGGCGGCCGGGACGGCAGGACCGTCACCGTGAAGACGCTCGCCGACCTCGAGAAGTACGCGACCGCCGCCGAGCCGTACGTCATCGTCGTGGCCGCGACGATCACCATGGACCCGGTCGGGAAAGAGATCAAGGTCCAGTCGGACAAGACGATCGTGGGGTCCGGGACCGCCGGGCAGATCGTCGGCGGCGGCTTCTTCCTCGGCCAGGGCGTCCACAACGTGATCATCCGGAACCTGACGATCCGGGACGCCTACCAGGGCGTCTGGAACGACAAGGAGCACGACTTCGACGCGATCCAGATGGACGGCGCCCACCACGTCTGGATCGACCACAACGATCTGCGGCACATGGCCGACGGGCTCATCGACAGCCGCAAGGACACGACGTATCTGACGGTCTCCTGGAACAAGCTGAGCCAGGAGAACAAGGCGTTCGGCATCGGCTGGACCGACAACGTCACCGCCGACATCACGATCCACCACAACTGGATCCGCGAGACCGAGCAGCGCAACCCGTCCACGGACAACGTCGCCCACGCGCACCTGTACAACAACTTCCTGGAGGACGTGGCGGGGACGGACATCAAGTCCTCGTACGGCAACTACTCGCGCGGCGCGACGAACATGGTCCTGGAGAACTCCTACTTCCAGGGCCTGACCAACCCCGTCGTCCGGGACGCGACCGCCACCCTGGTCCAGCGCGGCAACGTGTTCTCCGGCACGACCGGCAAGAACGAGAGCGGCGGCACGGGCGCGGCCTGGGACCCGAAGACGTACTACGCGTACACCCTCGACAAGGCGGCCGACGTACCCGCGCTCCTCAAGTCGGGTGCGGGCCCGCGCAGTTCCATCGGCACCTCCGCGAGTACGGCGACGACGGCCACCACGAAGGCGGCCGCCGCCACCACGCTCACCGTCGCCAAGGACGGCAGCGGGCAGTACACGACCGTGCAGGCCGCCGTGAACGCCGTACCGGCGAACAACCCGGCGCGCGTCGTGATCGCCGTCAAGCCGGGCACGTACCGCGAGCTGGTCAAGATCCCGTCCAACAAGCCGCACGTCACCGTCCAGGGCACCGGCGGCAGCCGCAAGGACACCACGATCGTCTACGACAACGCGTCCGGTACGCCGAAGCCCGACGGCTCCGGCACGTACGGCACCGGCGGCAGCGCGACCTTCGCCGTCGACGCGGACGACTTCCAGGCCCGTAACCTGACCATCTCCAACGACTTCGACGAGGCCGCCCACCAGGACATCGCGAACCAGGCGGTCGCCCTGCGCACCTCCGCCGACAAGGTGTTCCTCGACGGCGTCATCATCAGCGGCGACCAGGACACCCTGCTGGTGGACACCGCGGCCAAGGACAAGCTGGGCCGCGTCTACCTCACCAACTCCTACGTCATCGGGAACACCGACTTCATCTTCGGTCGTGCCACCGCGGTGATCGACAAGTCCGTCATCACCCTGAAGAAGCGCTGGAACGGCACCTCGGCCGGCTATGTCACGGCCCCCAGCACGGCCGCCGACCGCAAGGGCATCCTGATCGCCAACTCCACGGTCAACGGTGACGTCTCCGACCGGAGCTTCTTCCTCGGCCGCAACTGGCACGCAGGCGGCGACGCGACCCTCGACCCGCAGACCACCGTTCGCAACACCTCCCTCAGCGCCGCGATCAAGACCACGCCCTGGTCCGACATGGGCGGCTTCTCCTGGAAGGACGACCGGTTCGCGGAGTACAAGAACACCGGCGCGGGCGCGGGCGCCGCGAGCTCCGACCGTCCCCTCCTGACCGACGCCCAGGCAGCCGCCCAGGAGGTCGCGGACTGGCTGGGCGACTGGACCCCCACGGCCTCCTGACATCCCCCTGCCAGCTCCGCCACAGCCCCTCGCCGCACCGTGAGGGAATGGTGATGCGAACGGTGAAGGGGACGGCGGCGGGGGCGGCAGCGACCGGGGGCGCGGGTACGGCGGGGAGGATACTGCTGGCCGACGACGACGCGGACATCCGCGAGGGGCTCGGCCGGCTGCTCCGCTTCGAGGGCTACGAGACCGTCCTCGCCGAAGACGGACGGCTCGCCCTCGACCTCGCCCTCGACCTGGTCGGAGCCCCCGGCAACGCCCCCGACCTGGTCCTGATGGACGTCACCATGCCCGGCCTGGACGGTCTGGCCGCGACCCGGCGGATCCGGGCCTCCGGCTCCACCGTCCCGATCCTGATGATCACCGGCCGGGACGCGGTGGGCGACCGTATCGTCGCCCTCGACAACGGCGCGGACGACTACCTGATGAAGCCGTTCGCCGCGGAGGAGCTGCTGGCGCGGGTGCGGGCCCTGCTGCGCCGGGGCACCCGACGGACCTCCCCGCCCGTCAGGACGGCTTCCCCCCGGCTGGCCTTCCAGGACATCGCCATGGACCTGTCCTCGCGCACGGTCACCCGCGCCGCCCGCCCGCTCGACCTCACCCCCACCGAGTACTCCCTCCTGGAGTACTTCCTCCGCCATCCGGCGAAGGTCCTCAGCCGTGCCCAGATCCACAAGGACGTCTGGGGCTTCGACTTCGAACCGACGTCCAACACGCTCGACGTGTACGTCATGTACCTGCGGCGCAAGTTGGAGCAGTACGGCGGGCCCCGGCTGATCCAGACGGCGCGGGGGCTCGGGTACATGCTGCGGGCGGGGTGACCCGGCGCCGCGGCTCTGTCGGCGATGCGGTGCTGTAGCGATGCCGTGCTGTAGCGATACGGCACTGTGGTGGTGCGGTGCCGCGGTGGGCGGTGGTGCGGTGTGCGGTGGTGCGGTGTGCGGTGGTGCCTCAGAGGCGGAGCACCAGGGTGTCGTCGGCGAGCCGCTCGGCCGCCGTGGTCCGCCGCGCCGTGGTCCGCCGCGCCGTCTCCGACCACGGTTCGACCAGCCTGGTGTAGGCCTCACAGCGGGCCATCAGCTCGTCGTGCGTGCCCGCGTCCAGCAGCCGCCCCTCGTCCACGACCAGGATGCGATCGGCGTCGGGGGCGAAGCTCAGATCGTGGGTGATCATGAGCGTGGTGCGGCCGGACATGAGGCGGCGCAGGGGTTGGACGATCTGCCGGGCGGCCACCGAGTCGAGGCCAGCGGTGGGCTCGTCGAGGACGAGGACCGGAGCCGCGCGGAGCATCGCGCGGGCGATGGCGACCCGCTGGAGCTGGCCGCCGGAGAGGGCCGCGGTGCCGGGGGCGATGCGGGTGTCGTAGCCGTCGGGAAGGGCGGCGATGAACTCGTGGGCGGCGGCCGACCTGGCCGCCCGCTCGATCTCCCGGTCCGTGGCGCCCGGGCGGCCGCACTCGATGTTCTCCCGGATCGTGCCGTTGAGGACGAGGGTCTGCTGGGGAAGCAGCGCCGTGTTCTCACGGACGAACTCCAGCGGGACGTCCGTGAGCGGGACCCCGTCCAGGCGGACGACGCCCGCGTCGGGGTCGTAGAAACGGGTGAGGAGTTTGGAGAGGGTGGACTTGCCGGCCCCGCTCGCGCCCGTGACCAGGACCAGTTCGCCGGGGCCCGCGGTGAAGGTCACGTCCCGCAGTGACGCGCGGGCCGCGTCGGGGTAGCGGAACGAGACGCCGTGCAGGCTGACCCAGCCCCGGACCGGCCAGGCGGGGACGGGGACCTCCGGGTCCCTCACCGACGGCTGCGCGTCCAGGAGTTCCGCGATGCGTTCCGCGCCCGCCGTGGCCGCGGTGACCGTCAGACCGAGCTGGCCGAGGCTGCGGACCGGCGGGTAGAGGTAGCCGATGAACGCGGCGAAGGCGAGCAGGGCGCCCAGGGTCATCCGGTCGGCCGAGATCTCCCAGACGCCCAGGCCGATCACCGACAGGACGCACAGGGTCTCGACCACCTCGACGAACTGCTCGTACATCTCGCTCAGCCGCGCCCCGCGCACGCTGGCCCGCATCCACGCGCGGGCTTCCTTGTCGAGGCGTCGCTCCTCGTCGCGGCGGCGGTTGTACGCCTGGGTCAGCACGACGTTGACCAGCGACTCCTCCACCACCGAGGTGATCGCGCCGTCGGCGACGCGCTCGTCCTGTGAGGCCTGCTTGATCCGGCCGGCGAAGCGGCGGGCGGCGAGGAGGAAGAGCGGGGCGAGGACGAAGGTGGCGAGGGCCAGGTCCCAGCGGAGCCAGAGGGCCGCCGCCGCGTAGAAGACCGCCGAGAAGGCGGCGGAGATCGTGCCGACCACACCCGACACGACCAGTTGTTCGATGGCCTCCACGTCTCCCGTCAGGCGTTCCACCAGGTCGCCCCGGCGATGCCGCTGGAAGAAGTGGGGCGGGAGGTCCTGGACATGACCGAAGACGTTCGCGCGCAGCCGGAGGACGAAACGTTCCGCCGTCCAGGTCGCCAGCGAGTTGCCCAGATAGCCGACGAGCGCGCCCACCGCGGCGACAGCCAGCCAGGCTCCGGCCGGACCCCAGAAGGCGGAGAGCGAGCCGGCCTCGAGGGCGTTGTCGGTGAGTTCGGCGAACAGCAGGATGGAGGCCGTCTCGGCGAGCGCGGACACCACCACGCACCCCACGATGACCAGCATCCATCTGCGGTCGCCGCGGGTCAGCGGCCAGAAGCGGCGGAAGGCCTCGCGGGCTTCCCTCATGTCAGCAACTCCCTCGACTCCCTGCGTGCATGTCCCTGCTCGTGCATGTCCCTGCGTGCGTGTCCCTGCCCGTACGGAGGCATGGCCGAGGCGGGGTCACCGGCTCGCACCGGTGACCCCGCCTCGTGGCGTGCCGTCAGCCCTTGTGCGCGACCGGGCGTCGCTGCGGGGCGACCTTCTTGGCGGCCTTCTTCTTGGCCACGGGCTTCGGCGCCGGGGCGGAAGCGGTCTTGCGGGCCTTCTTGACGGGGGTGATCTTGTGGAAGCTCATGGGAATTACCTCTCCATTTATCAGGTGCTGATTATGTTGGTTTTACGCGTGGCTTATTTGTCGCGAGTTTGCAACAGCGCCGACTTCGGCATCAGCCCTTATGGGAGACCGGGCGTCGCTGCGGGGCGACCCTCTTGGCGGCCTTCTTCTTGGCCACGGGCTTCGGCGCCGGGGCAGCAGCAGTCTTGCGGGCCTTCTTGACGGGGGTGACCTTGTGGAAGCTCATGACGTTCTCCGTTCGCTCTGTTCGCTCTGTTCGCTTTCGCGTCGTTCGCTGTCGACATGGAAAACATTACGGGACGCCGGAGCCGGAAAAAGCCAATTCCGCTGAGACCTCGATGAATTGCGACTGAGATGAGTTTTCAGGCGGCAGCGGGAACCAATCGGGAACTCACACAGGTTTTAATACGAAGAGGCGGCCCCGTCGGTGACGAGGCCGCCTCTGCGCTGTCCTGCGGGTCCTGCGGGTCCTGCTGGAAGGGTTACTGCACGATCGCGATCCGGTTCGCCGTCGGCGGGGCGATCGGGCCCGTGGCCGAGGAGTTGGCGAGCAGGTACTGCTCCAGAGCGGTCAGGTCGTCGGCGCCGACGAGGTCGTTGGTGCCCTGGCCCAGCGTGGTGAAGCCGTCGCCGCCGCCCGCGAGGAAGCTGTTCGTGGAGACGCGGTAGGTGGCGGCCGGGTCGATCGCCGCGCCGTTCAGCTTGATGGAGTCCGTGACGACGCGGTCGGCGCCGCTCTTCGTCAGGTCCAGCGTGTACGTCAGGTTGGCGGACGGCTGAAGGATCTTCGGCGCGCTCGCGTTCGTCCCGCTCACCTGCTCCTTGAGGACCTGGACCAGCTGGGCGCCGGTGAAGTCCTGGAGGTTCACGGTGTTGGAGAACGGCTGGACGGTGAAGCCCTCGGCGTAGGTCACCACGCCGTCGCCCTCACTGCCCTTGGCCGCGTAGGTGAGGCCCGCCCGGACGCCGCCCGGGTTCATCAGCGCGAGGTCCGTCTCCGGGTCGAGCTCCTTGCCGTACCAGAGCTGGGCGTCCGCGATCAGGTCGCCCATCGGGGACTCGGTGCCCGTGCTGGGCACGTCCGCGGAGATGTAGCCGATCGCCCGGTTGCCGACGGGGGCCGCCAGGGTGTTCCACTTGGTGATCAGCTCGGTCATGTCCGGCGCCTTGGCGACGGTCCGGGTGACCACGTGGTTCGCCGACTTGACCGCCGTACGCGCGATGTCACCGGTGAAGCGGTCGTACGTCAGCGTGGTGTCCGTGTACAGCCGGCCGAAGGACGCGGCCGAGGTGACCGTGCGCGGCTTGCCGGACGGGTCCGGGATCGTGCACGCGTACGCGGCGTGCGTGTGGCCCGTCACGAGCGCGTCCACCGACGGCGTGATGTTCTTCGCGATGTCGACGATCGGGCCGGAGATGCCGGCGCCCGCGCCCGCGGAGTCACAGTTGTAGTTGTAGGAGCCCGAGGCCGGCAGACCGCCCTCGTGGATCAGCGCCACGATCGACTTCACGCCCTGCTTCTGGAGCACCTTGGCGTACTTGTTGATCGTCTCGACCTCGTCCTTGAACTTCAGGCCCTTGACGCCCTCGGCGGACACCACACCGGGGGTGTCCTCCAGCGTCACGCCGATGAAGCCGATCTTGACGTCCTTCTTCTTCCAGACGAAGTACGGCTTGAGGATCGGCTTGCCGGTCTTCTCGGACAGGACGTTGGCCGCCAGGTACGGGAAGTCGGCCCCCTTGAACCGCTTGTCCGTGTAGCAGCCGGCCGTCGGGTGGCAGCCGCCGTTCTGGAGCCGGGCCAGTTCCTTGGCGCCCTCGTCGAACTCGTGGTTGCCGACCGACGTGACGTCCAGGTCGAGCTTGTTCAACGCCTCGATGGTGGGCTCGTCGTGGAACAGACCCGAGATCAGCGGGGAGGCGCCGACCATGTCGCCGCCGGCCGCGGTGACCGAGTACGCGTTGCTCTTGCGGGCCTCGCGCAGGTGCGTGGCGAGGTACTCCACACCGCCCGCGTCGATCGTCTTCGTCGTGCCGTCCGCCTGGAGCTCCGTGACCCGGCCGGAGGAGCCGGACGGGGGCTCGAGGTTGCCGTGCAGGTCGTTGAAGGACAGCAGCTGCACATCCTGGTAGCGGTTCGGCAGCGGCTTGGAGTGCTTGGCGTCATGGGCGTCCGCCGGGAGCGCGGCGGCCATCGCACCTGCGGTGGCGAGACCCGCGGCGGCCGCGAGAAGACGGTACGTACGACGTCTGCCGTTCGGATGCGGCTGGGAAGTGGCTGGCATGCGCCCCCCTGAGGTGTCTGCCTGTGGCGTCTGCGTCCCCCGGGCCCGACCGGCCCTGAGAGACGTATGAGGAAGTGGCCCCGTCCGGCGCAGCCTAGAGTCAACGCGCGTAGCGCGACAGGGGGTTCTTGGTTACATCCTGGTTTCCCTTTGTCCTCCGCTTACCCTGCGCTTTGCCTTTCCGGACCGCGGCCTTCCGCCTTTCCCCTTGCCGCCACTTTGTGCGGCCCGCCCCTTACCCTCGTACGCATGACCAGCGACGACATCGCACGGATCCCCGGCTCCCGATCCATCGAGACTCACTCCGAGCTCTCCCCCGAACAGACCGGGGCCGTCCTCGAACTGCTCGCGGAGGCCGCCCGGACGGACGGCCAGCAGGCGGTGTCCGAACAGGGCCGCCTACAACTGCGCGGAGGCGCCCGCGAGGGCATCTCCCACCTGGTCCTCAACCTCGGCGACGAACTCGTCGGCTACGCCCAGCTGGAGGACACCGATCCGGTCGAGGCGCCCGCCGCCGAACTGGTCGTCCACCCCTCGCACCGCGGCCACGGACACGGCCGCGCGCTCGGCTCCGCCCTGCTCGCCGCCTCCGGCAAGCGGCTGCGGGTGTGGGCCCACGGCGGACACTCCGCCGCCCGGCACCTCGCCCAGGTCCTGGGACTCTCCCTGTTCCGCGAACTGCGCCAGATGCGGCGGCCGTTGACCGACCTCGAGCTGCCCGAGCCGGTGCTGCCCGAGGGTGTGACCGTCCGTGCCTTCGTCCCCGGGAAGGACGACTCCGCCTGGCTCGCCGTCAACGCCGCGTCCTTCGCCCACCATCCCGAACAGGGCTCCCTCACCCAGCGCGATCTCGACGCCCGCAGGTCCGAGCCCTGGTTCGACCCCGCCGGCTTCTTCCTCGCCTTCCGCGGCGAGCGGCTGGTCGGCTTCCACTGGACGAAGGTGCACGCCGAGGAGCAGCTCGGCGAGGTGTACGTCCTCGGTGTCGCCCCCGGCGCGCAGGGCGGCGGCCTCGGCAAGTCCCTCACGACGATCGGCCTGCGGCACCTCGCGGCGCAGGGCCTGCCCACGGCGATGCTGTACGTCGACGCCGACAACAAGGCCGCGGTGTCGGTGTACGAGCGACTCGGGTTCATCACCCATGAGACGGACCTGATGTACCGGACGGAGACCTGAGCCGGGCAAGAAGAGCCGGGCAAAGGAGAGTCAGGGGAAGGAGAGCCGGGGGAGGGAGAGCCGGGCCCGGTGGAAACGGCGGACCGGCGGGAACGTCGGGAGCGGCGGACCGGCGGGAACGGCGGACCGGCGGGACCAGCGGACCGGCGGGACCAGCGGGAGCCGTGGGCCGGTAAGAACTCGGACCCGTGGGCGCCCGCGGCCTCGGACTCATCCGGAGGGACAGCCCCCGGATCGGCCGAGCCGGCCCGACCCGTGTCCGCGGGGTCGTCCCCGCAGCGGCTCCGGTGTCCACAGCACGCTCAGCGCGACCGTCGCCGCCAGCACCAGCGCCCATCTGATCTGCGTCGCCGCCCAGTAGGGATCCTGCGACGTGCCCAGCAGACCCCAGCGGTTCGGGACCAGTACCGCCACCGCGGCCGCTGTCCCCAGCCAGATCGCCGCGTCCCTGCCCACCTCCGGGGTCTGTGTGAAGCGGACGGCGATCGTCGCGAGGGCGAGGGCCGCGCCGGCCATCCCGGCGGCCTCGATCGTGGCCGGGCCGAGCGCGGGGCGGGTCGGCGCGGGAGTCAGGAGCAGCACCGCCGCCCACCACAGGGCCGGCAGGGGTGCGACGACGGCCAGCCGCAGCACGGTGCGGCGCGGGCGTCCCACCGGTGTCGTCGCCGTGGTGTTGCGGGCCGGGTCGTCCAGCAGGAAGGCCAGGCCCAGCGCGCCGGTGAGGGCGGCGAGACGCAGGACCAGCCGCCCCAGTTCGGCGTCCGGAGCGTGGTCCGGCAGCCGGGTGGTGCCGGCGAGCAGCAGGCCCAGCCCGCCGGCCATGGTCAGCGCCCGCCAGGGAAGACCGCGCCACACCGGTGGCACCAGGGACCGCAGCAGGTCCGTCCGGGCCCCCGTCGATTCTGCTCGCGCTACTCCTCGCACTGATCCGCCTCCTTCGGCACCTCGACGCCCAGCAGCTTCGCGGCCTGGGCGGTCGTCGTCTTCGCGGACGTCAGTTCCGTCCAGTGGGCCTTGACCCGGGCCGTCGTCCCGGCACGCGGCTGGTCCAGCAGTTCCCGGATCACCGTCGTCTGCGTGCTCGACAGGCTCAGTCCGTTCGTCGGGGCCAGGACCGCGCCCGAGCCGGTCGTGCTGTCGTCCAGCCGCACGTTCTGGAAGGTGGCCAGCGGGGTGGGGTCGTTGCCCAGGACCAGCCACATGATGGTCACCGCACGGGCGTCGCACATCGGCTCGGTCGTCACGTCCTCCGAGCCGCCCACCAGGACCGAGGCCACCCCGACCGCGAACTCGGGGACACGGTTGCCGCCCCAGCGCGTGCCGACCGTCACCTCGCCCGCGGTGGTCGAAGGGTCGAGCGCGCCGTCGATCTCCACCCCGCCGTCGGTGTAGACACGCTGGCGGACCGTCAGCCGGGCCTCCGCCGCGCCGCCGGCCCCGGACCTGACACGGTCGACGACCTCGGCCCAGTCGTCCCGCACACCGCTCCACTCGGGGAACGAGCAGTAGGTCGAGCCGTTGTACGCCGAGCACGACTGGACCTTCTCCGGGGACTCGAACGCCGTCCTGCGCGCCGCGTCCAGGGACACCGTGTCGTGCGGGAGCTGACCGATCACACCGGCCACGGTGGCCGCGAGGGCGAGTGCGGTCGCCGCCTTGACGGCTCGGGTACGGCCTCCGGCCACCAGCAGGGCCGCGCAGGTCAGCACGGCGCACAGGCCCGTCACGTACAGGGCGTGCCAGCCGGCCGGGCGGCCCAGCAGGTCGCTGGGGACCGGGTCGCCGCCGCTGGACGAGAAGGCCTGGATCGGGTCGAGCCCGCCCACCCAGCCCGGGTCGGTGCCGATGAGGCCGGAGACCAGGGTGCCGAGCACATACACGGCGATGACGAACAGTATGGGCACGAAGGGGGAAGGCAGCAGCCGGGCCAGCAGCACGCCCGTGATGCCTGCCAGCAGGACGCTCAGGGGGCCGACGGCCAGTTCGCCGAAGGAGCCGTGGCCGATCGCGCCGGGCTTCAGCGCCTCCCGGGTGTACTCGGCCGCGACGGTGAGCGCGGTGAGCCCCGCGTAGGGGATCACGGACAGCACATGGGCGAGGGTGCGCCGCCAGGGTTCCATGGCCAGCACCCCGAACTGCTGCACCGTGCCGTGCTTGCGCGAGCGCAGCGCGGCCGCGTTGGCGCAGATGAACAGGGCGAGGGCGAACAGCAGGGGCGCCGCCTGGGTACGCCGGTCGATCGTGTTGAGGACGGGGAAGGCGTCCATGCCGTCCCTGCTCATCAGCCGCAGGGCGATGAGGACGACGTACAGGGCGAAGAAGAACAGCACCGGGATCTGCAGGAGCAGTTCGCGGGCCTCGAAGCGGGCGAGGGCGAGGACGGCCGCGGTGCGGCGGCCCTCGCGTGGCGGCTCGGTGAGCGTGAGGGCGGGTTCCGTGCTCGTCGGGGTCGTGGTGCTCACGCCGTCACCCCCGCGCTCTCGCCGTCGAGGGCGAGCAGGTAGCCGTCCTCGAGGGTGGGCTCGAGGAGTTCGGCGCCGGTCGGCGGATCGCCGATGTTGCGGAAGCTGCCGGTGCCGGTGCGCCAGCCCGCCAGGGCGTCCGGATCGCGTTCCGTGCTGCTCCAGACCCGGCCGGCCGCGCGGGCGGTCAGGTCGGCCGGGGTGCCCTCGAAGCGGACGCGGCCCTGGGCCAGCACCACGACGCGGTGGCAGAGCATCGCCACGTCCTCCGTCTGGTGGGTGGACAGCAGCACCGTGCGGCCCTCGCCGGCCTGGGCGATCAACTCACGGAAACGCATGCGCTGTTCGGGGTCGAGGCCGACGGTCGGCTCGTCCAGCACCAGGAAGCCGGGGTCGCCGACGAGCGCGGCGGCCAGGGCGACGCGCTGCCGCATGCCACCGGACAGCCGCTTGATGCGGGTACCGCGCACCTGCGAGAGGTCGACGGCCTCGAGCACGCGCCGCACCTCGCGCAGCCGGTCGCCGCGGTCGGTCAGCTCCTTCAGGATGGCCACGTAGTCGACGAACTCGAAGGCCGTGAAGTCCGGGTGGAAGCCGGGGGTCTGAGGCAGGTAGCCGAGCGTGCGGCGCAGGGCGAGGCGGCCGGCCGCGGTGCCGGGGTCGTGCCCGAGGGCCGTGAACGCACCGCTGTCGGGCGGCACGGCCGTGGCCAGCACCCGCAACAGGGTGGTCTTGCCGGCGCCGTTGGGGCCGAGCAGGCCGGTGACTCCTTGGGTCAGCCGCAGCGAGACTCCGTCGAGGGCGCGGGTCCCGCCGAACCGCAGGGAGAGGTCGGTGGCCGTCAGACCGGCGGGGCCGGTGGAAGCGCTGGTCATGTGGAGCTCCTGGAAGTCCGGTGGGCGGGCGGGGCCGGGGCGGGGGCCGTAGCGGCGGGTGACCGCCTCACCCGGCGCCGCCGTCGGGGAAGCCGCCGAGCGGGCGGGCGGGGCGGGGCCGGCCGGCGGGCGCGGCCGACGACCGGGCCGGGGAGAGGGCCGGGGAGAGGGCCGCACGGGCGGCAGGCCGCCTCACCCGGCGCCGCCGTCCGGGAAGCCGCCGAGCGGGCGGGCGTCGAAGCGGTCACGGGCCTGGTAGAGCAGGAGGGCGGCGAGGGCCGCCACGGCCGCCGCGGCCGACTGGCCGGCCGCCGTGAACGGGGCGAGCGTGTCGTGCGCGTGTTCCTGGCTCTTCGCCACCACCAGCAGCGTCACCCACGCGCCGCCGACCAGGGCGGGCGCGACGACCGGACCCAGCCGGGCGGTCAGCGCGAGCCCCGTCGCGGTGAGGGCGAGGGCGGGCAGCAGCCAGGCCAGGGCCAGCAGCCCGTACCCCGGCAGTGCCAGTGTCGCCAGGCCGTTGAACACCAGGCCCGCGGTGAGCACCGCGACCGTGCGGATCATCAGCAGCCGGAAGCCGTGCAGCGGGGCGACGACGGCCATCTCGTACGTCGGGTCCAGGGACGGGCCGTACGACAGGGCGACCCCGGCGAGCGGGAGCAGCGGGGCGAGCGCGAGGAACAGCGCGGGCCGGTCCGCCACCCGCACCGCCAGCACGGTCATGACCAGCAGGAACAGCACCGACAGAAGCCAGGAGCGGCGCAGTACCGGGGTCGCCGTCAGCAGCCGCGCGGTGTGGTCGGCCACACCGAGCCGCACCAGCAGCCGTTCGAGCAGTCCCTGGCGTGGCGCGTCCAGCTCGGCGTCCAGCCGCTCCCAGCCGGCGTCCAGCGCGACGGGGTCGGTGGTTGCCGCGAGCCGGGCCCGGCACTGTGCGCACCCGGTGAGGTGGGTGTCGGCGGACCAGAGCAGCGGCGGTGCCAACTCGCCGTGCGCGTACGCCCGCAGGTCCTCTTCAGCAACGTGCCACGTCATGCCACGACCTCCCTCGACTGTCCGTCGCCCGCGCGTCCGCGCGGGTCCACTCCGCACACGTGCCGCCTCATGCCAGCGCCTCCCGCAGTTGCTTGCGGGCACGCTGGGCCCGCGTCTTGACGGTGCCGGGCGGGATGCCGAGCAGAACGGCCGCCTCCCGGGTGGTGAGCCCGTCGATGACGGTCGCCTGGAGGACCGCCCGCAGCTCCGGCGAGAGGCGGGTGAGGGCCCCGGCGAGGTCCCCGTGCTCCACCCCCGCGAGCACGCGTTCCTCCGCCGAGGCCTCGTCGCGGTGGCGCAGCCGGTACAGCGCCTGGCGCAGCCGGCCGCGCGTCCCGTCCCCGCGCACGGCGTCGATCAGACGCCGGGAGCCGATGCGCCACAGCCATCCGGCGGCGTCGTCGGAGAAGCCCTCCTGGCGGTGGCGGGCGGTTCCGCGCCACACCGCGAGGAAGGTCTCCTGCACGACGTCGTCGACTGTCCCGGCGTCCGCGCAGCGGCCGCGCAGGCGGGCGGTCAGCCAGGGTGCGTACCGCCGGTACAGCTCCTCGAAGGCGTGACGGTCCCGGTCTGCCGCGATGGCCCGCAGCAGCTCCCCGTCGCTTCTCGTTTCGCTCACATCCCCTCATCGGACGTGCCCCGCCGATCGGTTCACGGTTCGCCGCACGATTTTTTCTTGACTTTCCGCACCACCTTCCACCACCCTTTCACTACTCAATTAGTGAAAGGGTGGTTGTCCAGTGGTCGAATACCGCATCGACCGGCACAGCGGCGTGGCCACCTACGTCCAGATCGTCCAGCAGACGAAGCAGGCCCTGCGCCTGGGCGTGCTTCGGGCCGGCGACAAGCTGCCCACCGCCCGCGAGGTCGTCGAGGCGACCGCCATCAACCCGAACACCGTGCTGAAGGCGTACCGCGAACTGGAGCGCGACGGGCTGGTGGAGGCCCGGCGCGGCGTCGGCACCTTCGTGCGGCGCGGGCTGAACACCACCCCCGCCGACTCGCCCCTGCGCACGGAACTGGACGCCTGGGCCGTCCGGGCCCGGGAGGCCGCACTGGACCGCGACGACGTGGCCGCACTCTTCACCGCCGTACTCGACGAGCACTTCGCCGTACCGGACCCGAACGGCCGAACCGACCGGAACGCCCCGCACGACCGGCACGACCTGAATCCTGGAGACCCCTCATGACCGACACCGCCATGGCGGCAACCGCGCTCGGCAAGCGCTTCGGCCGACGCGGGGGCTGGGCGCTGCGCGACTGCACGTTCCGCCTCCCCGCCGGGCGCGTCTGTGCCGTGGTCGGCCCCAACGGCGCGGGCAAGTCCACGCTCCTCGCCCTCGCCGCGGGCCTGCTGGCCCCCACCGAGGGCAGGGTCACCGTCCTCGGCACGGATCCGGCGTCCGCACGCGCGCGTGTCGGTTACGTCGCCCAGGACAAGCCGCTGTACCCCCAGCTCACCGTCGCCGAGACCCTGCGCGTGGGCGCCGATCTCAACCCGGGCCGCTGGGACGCCGACACCGCCGGGCAGATCGTCGCCGCGGGCGATCTCGACCCCGGGAAGAAGATCCGCGCCCTCTCCGGCGGCCAGCGCACCCGGGTCGCCCTCGCCCTGGCCCTCGGCAAGCGGCCCGAACTGCTCCTCCTCGACGAGCCGATGGCCGACCTCGACCCGCTGGCCCGGCACGAGCTGATGGGCACCCTGATGGCACGGGCGGCGCAGTACGGCACGACGATCGTGATGTCGTCGCACGTGGTCGCCGAACTGGAGGACTCCTGCGACCACCTGCTGCTGGTCGGCGGCGGCCGGGTGCGCCTCGCCGGTGAGATCGACGACCTGCTCGCCGCCCACGCGCGCGTGAGCACCACCGCGGACTCCGCCCGGCCCGGCCCCGTGGACGGCTCACCGGACAGCGCCCCGGACGGCCCGCCGGAACTCGCCCCGCACACGGTCGTCGAGTCCCGGGTCACCGGCCGCCAGCTCACCGCCCTGGTGCGCCCCGCGGGCCCGCTCTCCGGCGACTGGCGCACCTCGACGCCCTCCCTGGAGGAGCTCGTCCTCGCCTACCTGCGCAACCCGCAGGCCGCCCCGCTCACCCCGGCCGAGCCCGAGGAGGCCGCCGTATGACCGCACTCGCCCTGTCGCCCGACTCCTCGAGGACCACCGGGCGCGCCCCCGGAGCCGGCTGGCTGTTCCGCCTGCACCGGCCCGCGCTGTACGTCTGGATCGCCGTCGTCGCCGTCCTCGCCGTCGGCCTCCTGTGGCTGGAGGGCCCGCTGACCGATGCGTCGGCCGCGGCCTGGCGGGAGTACAACGAGTTCTGTCTCAAGCGCGGTTCCTGCTACTACGACCCGGATGCGATCGTCCGCTACAAAGACGTGTACGGGTACACGACCGGCGCGCTGACCGCGCTCCCCTTCGTCGTCGGCGCCTGGGCGGGCGCCGCCCTGTTCGGGCGCGAGCTGGAGCACGGCACCGCGCAGCTCGCCTGGACGCAGGGTCTCTCCCCGACCCGCTGGCTGGCCACCAAGCTGATCGTGCCCGCGGTCCTGGTCACCGCGGGCACCGGCCTGCTGGTCGCGCTGCACCGCCTGATGTGGTCGGCGGGCGACGGCCGTATCGACACCGCCAAGACCTGGTACGACAGCCCCACCCTGCACACCAACGGTCCCACCACCGTGGCCTTCGCCCTGACCGGCCTGGCCGGCGGCGCCCTCGGGGGTGTGCTGCTGCGCCGTACGCTGCCCGCGCTCACGCTCGCGCTCGTCTCCGTCGCCGCCACGCGGTTCCTGGTCGAGCTGCTCATGCCGCACCTGTGGCCGGCCGTCACCCGGGTCTCCAGCCTCGCCGACGGCTACCGGGGCTCGGGCCTCGGCGTCGACTCGGGCCTGGTCACCGCCACCGGCGCGCACATCGCCGACCCCGGCTGCGGAACGGCCTCCAACTGCAAGACGGTGTACGCCGACCTCGACGTCACCGGCTTCTACAAGACGTACCACCCCGAGTCCCACTTCTGGCCGCTCCAGCTGACCACGACCGCCCTCGTGCTGACCGTGGCCGCCGCCCTCGCCGTGGCCGCGTTCGTCCTGCTCAGGCGCTCGACCGCCACCCCCGCCCACATCGGCGCGGAGTCCGCCGTATGACCGCCGTCGCCGTCGAGGACGCGCCCGCCGGACCGGCCCGCCGCAGCGGCGTCGACGGCCGTGCCGCCTGGGGCACCGCCCGCACCGTGCTGCGCCTGCACCGCACCGCCCTCCTCGTCTGGGCCACCGCCGTACTGGCCCTGAGCGGCTGGCTGGTGTGGCTCAACGAGGTCGCCGTCAAGGACGAGCTCGCGGACTGGGAGGCCTGCGAGCAGGCGAACCGGTACCCGTGCGACATGGCGATCGGCTGGGTCGGCTACAGCGAGTCGCTCAGCTGGGTCGGCCTGCTGATCTCCTACTGCTTCCTCGCCGTCGCCGCCTTCGCGGGCAGCGCGCTGATCGGCCGCGAGCTGGAGAACGGCACCGCGCGCCTCGCCTGGGCCCAGGGCATCACCCCCGCCCGCTGGCTCACCGCCAAGCTCGCCGTCCCCGCGCTCGCCCTGGTCGCCGGCGCCACCGTGCTGACCTCGGTGTACCGCTGGGCCTGGGGCGCCCACCAGAACCTGACGTACAACGGGTGGATGGGCGACGACGCGTACCTCTCACGCGGCCCGGCCGGCCCCGCGTACGTCCTCTGCGCGCTCGCCGTCGGCGTGCTCACCGCGCTCCTGCTGCGTCGCGCGCTGCCCGCACTGGCCGTCTCCGTCGTCACGAGCGGGCTGTTCGCCTTCGTCGTCGCGCGGTACCGCGGCTCCTTCCGGCCCGCCGTCACCCGCACCTCCACGGCGGGCGTGGTCGACCTTCCGGACAACGTCTGGGAGCTGGAGAACGGTGCGCTGATCCACGGACGGCGCACCCCGGACGTCCATTACTGGACCTGCGACGGCACGGCCGCCGAAGCGCGGCGCTGCCTCGACGACCTGGGCGTCACCGGCTACTACACGACCTATCACCCGGAGTCCCACTACTGGCCGCTCCAGCTCGTGGAGACCGGCGTCGTCCTGGCCGTCGCCGCCCTCGTCACCGCCGCCGCGTTCCTCCTCCTGCGCCGTCGCACGGCCACCGCTTCCGCGGCCTGATCCCGCCCCTCGCCGCGGGGTGTGCGGGTCCCTCCACGGGGGGAGGGACCCGCACACCCCGCGGCACGTGCCCGTACACAGCCGCTCCACGACATCGACCCCCGCGAGCCGCTCCCCGATATCCCGCACGCCATGTCGCCGTAACCATCGGTTCAGACGACCTTGCGACCCTCGGCGAATGAAGCCCGCCGTGCCCGAGCCTTCGCCGCCTCCCGGGGGAAATCAGCCCCTCGGAGGTCCCCACGCGATCCCGCCCGCACGTTCCGACGCGCCTGTCACGCTCCTGGCGCGGAAGAATGGGTCCATGAGCCAGTCAGACGCCCATGCCGAGGTCCAGCACGCGCAGCCCTCCGTGGGCTCCATAGCCGCGCACCGCCCGCACACGGTCTCCGCCGTGGTCTCCGATCTCGAGCCCGACATCGACGCCGACCTCGACACGTACGAGGAGGCGCCGTACGACGGCCCGCAGCTGCCGCAGGGCCGCTTCCTCGACCGGGAACGCAGCTGGCTCGCGTTCAACGAGCGTGTTCTGGAACTCGCCGAGGACCCGAACACGCCCCTCCTCGAGCGGGCCAACTTCCTCGCCATCTTCGCCAGCAACCTGGACGAGTTCTTCATGGTCCGGGTGGCCGGTCTGAAGCGCCGGATCGCCACCGGCGTCGCCACCCGTTCGGCCTCCGGTCTCCAGCCGCGCGAGGTGCTGGAGATGATCTGGGCCCGCTCGCGCGAGCTCATGGCCCGGCACGCCGCGACCTACCACGAGGACATCGCCCCCGCCCTCGCGGAGGAGGGCATCCACCTGGTCCGCTGGGGCGAGCTCACGGAGAAGGAGCAGGCCCGCCTGTTCACGCTCTTCCGGCACCAGATCTTCCCCGTGCTGACCCCGCTCGCCGTCGACCCCGCGCACCCCTTCCCGTACATCTCGGGTCTCTCGCTCAACCTCGCGGTCGTCGTGCGCAACCCGGTCAGCGGCCACAAGCACTTCGCGCGCGTCAAGGTGCCGCCGCTGCTGTCCCGCTTCCTGGAGAGCTCCCCCGGCCGGTACGTCCCCATCGAGGACGTCATCGGCGCCCATCTGGAGGAGCTCTTCCCGGGCATGGAGGTCCTGGAGCACCACGCCTTCCGGCTCACCCGCAACGAGGACCTCGAGGTCGAGGAGGACGACGCCGAGAACCTCCTCCAGGCCCTGGAGAAGGAACTCATGCGGCGCCGCTTCGGGCCGCCGGTGCGCCTGGAGGTCGAGGAGTCCATCGACCGCGAGGTACTGGACCTGCTGGTGCGCGAGCTGAAGATCAGCGAGGCCGAGGTCTACCCGCTGCCCGGCCCGCTCGACCTCACCGGTCTCTTCCGCATCCACGGTCTCGACCGGCCCGAGCTGAAGTACAAGAAGTTCATCGCCGGCACCCACCGCGACCTCGCCGAGGTCGAGTCGGCGTCCCCGCCGGACATCTTCGCGGCCCTGCGCAGCCGGGACGTCCTGCTGCACCACCCGTACGACTCCTTCTCGACGTCCGTGCAGGCGTTCCTGGAGCAGGCGGCGCTGGACCCGGACGTCCTCGCCATCAAGCAGACCCTGTACCGGACCTCGGGCGACTCCCCGATAGTCGACGCGCTCATCGAGGCCGCCGAGTCCGGCAAGCAGGTCCTCGTCCTGGTCGAGATCAAGGCCCGCTTCGACGAGCACGCCAACATCAAGTGGGCGCGCAAGCTGGAGGAGGCCGGCTGCCACGTCGTCTACGGCCTCGTCGGCCTGAAGACGCACTGCAAGCTGTCGCTGGTGGTCCGTCAGGAAGGCGACACGCTGCGGCGCTACTGCCACGTCGGCACCGGCAACTACCACCCGAAGACGGCCCGGCTCTACGAGGACCTCGGCCTGCTCACCGCCGACCCGCAGGTCGGCGCGGACCTCTCCGACCTCTTCAACCGGCTCTCCGGCTACTCCCGCCGCGAGACCTACCGCCGCCTCCTCGTCGCCCCCAAGTCCCTGCGTGACGGTCTGATCGCCCGCATCGACAAGGAGATCCAGCACCACCGCGCCGGACGGCCCGCGCACGTCCGTATCAAGGTCAACTCGATCGTCGACGAGGCGCTCATCGACTCGCTCTACCGCGCCTCCCAGGCGGGCGTGCGGGTCGACGTGTGGGTGCGCGGCATCTGCGCGGTGCGTCCGGGCGTGCCGGGCCTGTCGGACAACATCCGGGTCCGCTCCATCCTCGGCCGTTTCCTGGAGCACTCCCGGGTCTTCGGGTTCGGCAACGGCGGCGAGCCCGAGGTGTGGATCGGCAGCGCCGACATGATGCACCGCAACCTCGACCGCCGTATCGAGGCCCTGGTCAGGGTCACCGACCCGGCCCACCGGGCGACCCTGAACCGGTTCCTGGAAACAGGCATGTCCGATTCCACCGCCTCCTGGCACCTCGGCCCGGACGGCGAGTGGATCCGGCACTCGCACGACGCGGACGGCGCGCCCCTGCGCAACGTCCAGGAGATGCTCATAGACGCCCGGAGGCGCCGGCGTGGCACAGCGACACCATGACCTGACGGACCCCGTGGCCGGGCCCGTGTCCACCGGGGACGCCCTGGCGGGCTATCTCCGGGGCCAGGCCACGGAGTTCCTCCGCGCGCTGCGCCTGCACCGGGAGACGGGCGGCGCCGTGTCGAACGGCTCGTCGAGCGCCTCGGCGGGCGGTGCGGCGAGCGCGGAGGTACGCGTCGACGCGGTGCGCGCCCTGCGCCGCTCGGCCCGTCGGATCAGCGGCAGCCTGCACACCTTCCGACCGCTCCTCGAGCCCGAGTGGTCGGAGGGGATCCGCCCCGAACTGGCGTGGCTGTCGGGCACGTTGGCCCTGGAGCAGGCGTACGGGGCCCGTCTGGAGCGGCTGCTGCTGGCGCTGAACCGGCTGTCGGGCTCGACGCCGGTGCCCAGCCAGCCGGGAGGTCCGGCGGGCCCGCACGCGGACGACCGGGCCGGCGCCCACCCGGCGGCCCCGGACCGCGGCAACCTCACCGTGGGCGCGGCGAAGGCGGGCGCCCTGCTGGACCGCCAGCTCACCCTCGCCCGCACCCGGGCCCATTCGACCGCCCTCCAGGCCCTCGGCTCGTCCCGCTTCCACGCCGTCGCCGACAAGGTCGCCGTCCTCGCCAGCGAGGTCCTGCTCACCCCCGCTGCCCCCGCCACCGACCTGCGTCCCCTGGCCACGGCGGCCGAGGAGCGCCTCGCCGCCGCGGTCACCGCGCTGCCGCTCGTCACCGCGGGCAGCCCGTACAACGCCGAGGCCCTGATCCACGGCCTCTCCCCGGACCCGGCCCCGCACCCGCAGGACGCGCCCTGGCACCAGGTCCGCCTGCTGCTGCGGCTGCACCGCTACGCCTGCGAGGTCGTGCACGGCCGGAACACCCCGCTGGACGTCCGCCTGCTCGCGGCGGGTGAAGCCCTGGACCGGCACCGTGACGCCTCGGAGGCGTCCTCCGCCGCGGCCCAGGCGGCCCGCACCCCCCGTATCGCGCCCGCGACGGCGTACGCGCTCGGCGTGCTGCACGCGGACCAGCGGCACGAGGTGGAGGCCGCGCGGTACGCGTTCCAGCGGTCGTGGCAGAAGCAGACCATCGGCGCACCCTGACCGGACAGGTGGTGAGGACCAGGTGAGCACTGCGGACAACCCCGACGACAACCCCGACGACAGCCCCGTCCAGGCGGCGGGCTGTGTGCTGTGGCGCCGCTCCCCGGCGGACGGCGGGCTGGAGCTCTGTCTCGTCCACCGCCCCAAGTACGACGACTGGTCGCACCCCAAGGGCAAGCTGAAACGTGACGAGGACCCGCTCGCGGCGGCCCTGCGGGAGGTCCGGGAGGAGACGGGCTACCGGGCAGCGCCCGGCACCCGGCTGCCGACCGTGGACTACGAGGCGAACGGCCGTCCCAAGCAGGTCCGCTACTGGGCGGCCGAGGCCGTGTCCGGCGCGTTCGCCCCGAACGACGAGGTGGACCGTCTCCTGTGGCTCCCTCCGCCGGCCGCCCGCGACCGGCTCACCCAGCCGAGGGACCGCACGCTCGTGGACGCCCTGCTGCACGTCCTGCACCTGGCATAACGGGTGGGCACAGCGGGCCGGTCGCCGGAATCGCCCCGTGTCCTCGACGTAAGCGTTCCGTGACCTAACCGCACCGCCTCCAGGGGTTCACCCCCCGTTCACTCGCGCCCGTAGGCGCCTTCACCTGATCTGCCTAATTTCGGCCTTACGCGGTGCGGTGCGCGACCCAGGTGGTCGTGTCCGTGCCGAGCAGACTTCTGCATACTCCGCACGCCGCCGGATTCAGGACGGCGGCTCCTGGAAGGATCTTCCTCAAGTGAAGCTTCAGCGCATGAACCGGCGGGCTCTCTCCCTCGGTGCTCTCGCCGTCTCCGGCGCCCTGGCCCTCACGGCGTGCGGCTCCGACGACACCGGCTCCAGCAGCGGCAGCAGCTCCTCCGCCACCGCGGCCGCCGGATCCATCAAGTGTGACGACGCCAAGGGCCAGCTCCTCGCCGACGGCTCCTCCGCGCAGAAGAACGCGATCGACGCGTGGGTCAAGAACTTCACGCAGGCCTGCTCGGGCGTCCAGGTGAACTACAAGGGCTCAGGCTCCGGCGCCGGTGTCACCGCGTTCACGCAGGGCCAGGTCGCCTTCGCCGGCTCCGACTCCGCGCTCAAGCCCGAGGACGTCACCGCCTCCAAGGCGGTCTGCTCCGGCGGCCAGGGCATCGACCTGCCGATGGTGGCCGGTCCGATCGCCGTCGCCTTCAACGTCTCGGGCGTGGACGACCTGACGCTGGACGCCGCGACGATCGCCAAGATCTTCGACGGCAAGATCACCAACTGGAACGACGCCGCGATCGCCAAGCTCAACCCCGACGCGAAGCTGCCGGACCTGAAGATCCAGCCGTACCACCGCTCGGACGAGTCCGGCACCACGGACAACTTCACCAAGTACCTGATCGCCGCCACCCCGGACAACTGGAAGTACGAGGGCGGCAAGGCCTGGCAGGCCAAGGGCGGCCAGGCCGCGGCCGGCTCCTCCGGTGTCGCCCAGGGCGTCAAGCAGACCAACGGCGCCATCGGCTACATGGAGCTGTCGTACGCCAAGGACGGTCTGGGCACCGTCGCCGTCGACACGGGCGCCTCGGCCCCGGTCAAGGCCTCCTCCGACGGCGCCACCAAGGCCGTCGCCGCGGCCCAGGTCGTCGGCACGGGCAGCGACCTGTCGCTGAAGCTGGACTACAACACCAAGGCCGAGGGCGCCTACCCGCTCACCCTGGTCACGTACGAGATCGCCTGCGACAAGGGCAACAAGGCCGCCACCCTGCCGGCCACCAAGGCGTTCCTGCGCTACATCGCCAGCGAGGACGGCCAGGGCATCCTGTCGGGCATCGACTACGCGCCGATCCCCGACGCCATCATCGCCAAGGTCCGCACCACCATCGAGGGCCTGAGCTGATCCCAGTGGTGCGGTCCGGCGCCGGGGGAAACCCGGTCCGGACCGCACCCGTCCGGTGCACCGCCGCCAGGGGCCGTCCGCAACCCGGCCCCACCCGAGCCGCCCCCACACCCGCAGGCGGCTCCGCAGACCGGAGACCTCCATGGACATATCGACACAGAACACAGACACGGACGACACCCCTCCGCCCACCGCCCCGCCGGCCGTGAACGCCGAGCAGAAGCGCGCGGCGCGCGGTGCCACCCGGCCCGGTGACCGGATCTTCCTGGCCCTCTCCCGCGGCTCGGGCATCTTCCTGTTGGTGATCATGGCCGCGATCGCGGTCTTCCTCACCTACCGGGCCTACCTCGCCATCAGCAAGGACGACGCCAACTTCCTGACCACCTTCGAGTGGAACACCGGCCTCGTCCCGCCGAAGTTCGGCATCGCGGTCCTGGCCTTCGGCACGGTGGTCTCGTCGATCATCGCGATGGTCATCGCGGTGCCGATCGCCGTAGCGATCGCCCTCTTCATCACCCACTACGCCCCGCGCCGCATGAGCGGCCCCGTGTCGTACGTGATCGACCTGCTCGCCGCCGTGCCGTCCATCGTGTACGGCCTCTGGGGCGCCCTGGTCCTCGTACCGCACATGGACGGCCTGTTCGGCTGGCTGAACCACTACCTGGGCTGGACCGGCGTCTTCTCCTGGGACGACGGCGCCCCGCGCTCGATGCTCACGGTGGGCATCCTGCTGGCCGTGATGATCCTCCCGGTCATCACCAACGTCAGCCGCGAGGTCTTCCGCCAGGTCCCGCAGATGCACGAGGAGGCGGCCCTGGCGCTGGGCGCCACCCGCTGGGAGGTCATCCGCATGTCGGTGATCCCCTTCGGCCGCTCCGGAGTCATCTCGGCCTCGATGCTCGGCCTCGGCCGCGCGCTGGGCGAGACGATGGCGGTGGCCACCGTCCTCTCCCCCGACTTCGACATCCACGCCAGCCTCCTCAACCCCGGTGGCGGCACCTTCGCCCAGAACATCGCCAGCAAGTTCAACGAGGCGACGGAGTTCGGCCGTGACGCGCTCATCGCCTCCGGTCTGGTCCTGTTCGTCATCACCCTGCTGGTCAACGGCGCGGCACGCATGATCATCGCCCGCCGCAGTGAGTACTCGGGGGCCAACGCATGAGCCACGCAGCAGCAGTAGCCGACAAGTCCCCGAGCACGCTCCAAGGTGCCAGCCTCCCGCGGTGGTCGCCCTGGGCCATCGCGGCCGGTTCGCTCGCCCTCGCGATCGGCATCGGCCTCGCCGGCGGCCTGGACAGCAAGGTCCAGTGGGGCCTGATCGCCGGACTCCTGTTCATCTTCGGCACGTTCGGCATCGCCGCGAAGGTGGAAGGCCGCCGCCAGGCGAAGGACCGGGTGTCGACCAGCCTGGTCTGGACGGCGTTCATCCTGGCCGTGGTCCCGCTGGTCTCCCTCCTCTGGACGACGATCCAGCGTGGCGTGAAGGTCCTGGACGTCTTCTTCCTCACCCACTCCATGGGCGTGGTCGCGGACAGCGAGCCGGGCGGCGGCATCTACCACGCCATCCTCGGCAGCCTGGAGCAGGTGGGCCTGGCGACCGCGATCGGCGCCCCGATCGGCATCCTGACGGCGATCTACCTGGTCGAGTACGGCCGGGGCGCCCTGGCGAAGTCGGTCACGTTCTTCGTGGACGTCATGACCGGCATCCCGTCGATCGTCGCGGGCCTGTTCATCCTCAGCCTGATGCTGATGCTCGACATGCAGCCCTTCGGCTTCGCGGGCTCCCTCGCCCTGGCGATCCTGATGATGCCGGTCGTCGTACGCTCTACAGAGGAAATGCTGAAGCTGGTCCCGAACGAGCTGCGCGAGGCGTCCCTCGCCCTGGGCGTCCCGAAGTGGCGCACGATCCTGAAGGTGGTAGTCCCGACCTCGATCGGCGGCATCATCACGGGCGTGATGCTGGCGATCGCCCGTATCGCGGGCGAAACGGCGCCGGTGCTCCTCCTCGTCTTCGGAAACCCGTTCATCAACGCGAACCCCTTCGAGGGTGCGCAGGCGTCGCTGCCGCTGTACATCTACCAGCAGTACTCACAGAGCGCGGGTTCGACGGCGGCCTACGACCGCGCCTGGGCGGCGTCGCTCACACTGATCGCCTTCGTGATGATCCTCAACCTCGTGGCCCGCGGCATCGCCCGCTGGAAGGCCCCGAAGACCGGTCGCTGAAACAGCGATCCGCGGCCACCGCCGCACGGGGCCCCCTCAGCGACTGACTGGAAGTGAAGTAGAAAAAATGGCGAAGCGAATCGACGTAAGCGGTCTGACCGCCTACTACGGATCCCACAAGGCGATCGAGGACATCTCGATGACGGTCGAACCGCGCTCGGTGACGGCCTTCATCGGCCCCTCCGGCTGCGGCAAGTCGACGTTCCTGCGCACGCTGAACCGTATGCACGAGGTGACGTCGGGCGGCCGGGTCGAGGGCAAGGTGCTCCTGGACGACGAGGACCTGTACGCCGCGGGCGTGGACCCCGTCTCGGTCCGCCGCGAGGTCGGCATGGTCTTCCAGCGCCCGAACCCGTTCCCCACCATGTCGATCTTCGACAACGTGGCGGCGGGCCTGCGGCTGAACGGCTCGTACAAGAAGAGCGAACTGGCGGACGTCGTCGAGAAGTCCCTCAAGGGCGCCAACCTCTGGAACGAGGTCAAGGACCGTCTGAACAAGCCCGGCTCGGGCCTGTCCGGCGGCCAGCAGCAGCGGCTGTGCATCGCGCGCGCCATCGCCGTGGAGCCGAAGGTCCTGCTGATGGACGAGCCGTGCTCGGCCCTGGACCCGATCTCCACCCTGGCGATCGAAGACCTGATCGGCGAACTCAAGGAACGCTTCACGATCGTCATCGTGACGCACAACATGCAGCAGGCGGCGCGCGTCTCGGACCGCACGGCCTTCTTCAACCTGTCCGCCGTGGGCCAGCCCGGCAAGCTGATCGAGATCGACGACACGGAGCGCATCTTCTCCAACCCGTCGGTCCAGGCGACGGAGGACTACATCTCGGGCCGCTTCGGCTGACCGACCCCCCGACCCCTCGCGGTGCTGCATGGCGGTGCCACCGCGAGGACGCAAAAGGGCCCGCCCTCCGGACAGGAGGGCGGGCCCACATGCGTGTCCGGCCCGAACCGGGGCCGGGGGAACCGCTAGAGGAACGCCACGTTCACGACCCAGAACGCGCACGCGGCGACGAACCCGGCCGCGGGCATCGTGATGAACCACCCCAGGACGATGTTCTTGGCGACACCCCACCGCACGGCGTTGATCCGCTTGGTCGCCCCGACACCCATGATCGCCGAAGTGATCACATGCGTCGTCGAGATCGGCGCCTTGAACAGGAACGCCGTGGTGAACATGATCGACGCCCCGGTCGTCTCCGCGGCGAACCCCTGCGGCGGATCAAGCTCGATGATCTTCCGCCCGAGCGTCCGCATGATGCGCCACCCACCGGCGTAGGTCCCCAGCGAGAGCATCACGGCACAAGCGATCTTCACCCAGACCGGAATCGGATCGTCGGCCCCCTGCACATCGCCGATGACGAGCGCCATCACCACGATGCCCATCGTCTTCTGCGCGTCCTGGAGGCCGTGCCCCAGCGCCATGCCCGCGGCCGAGACCGTCTGGGCGATCCGGAAGCCCCGCTTGGCCTTGTGCGGGTTGGACCGGCGGAACATCCACAGAATGGCCGTCATCACCAGATAGCCGACGATGAGCCCCACGACCGGCGAGACGAACATCGGGATGACGACCTTGTCGAGGACGCCGGACCAGATGACCTCGGTGCCGCCGGCGAGCGCCGCGCCCACCATGCCGCCGAACAACGCGTGCGAGGAGGACGAAGGCAGCCCGAAGTACCAGGTGACAAGGTTCCAGACGATCGCCCCGATCAGCGCGGCGAAGAGGATCCCCATCCCCTTCGACCCCTCGGGCGTCTCGATGAGCCCCTTGCTGACGGTGTGCGCGACCCCGCTCCCGAGGAACGCGCCGGCGAGGTTCATCACCGCGGCCATGGCCAGCGCCGCCCGAGGCGTCAGCGCCCTGGTCGAAACAGACGTGGCAATAGCGTTCGCGGAGTCGTGAAAGCCGTTCGTGTAGGTGAATCCGAGCGCGACGCCAATGGTCACAATCAGAGCAAAGGTGTCCATTAAGTGCTCAGGACTCCTTGACCGCGATGGTCTCCACCGTGTTGGCCACGTGCTCGAAGGCGTCGGCGGCCTCCTCCAGCACATCCACGATCTGCTTCAGCTTGAGCACCTCGATGGCCTCGTACTTGCCGTTGAAGAGATGCGCGAGCAGCTTGCGGTGGATCTGGTCGGCCTGGTTCTCGAGCCGGTTGACCTCGATCCAGTACTCGGTGAGGTTCTCCATGGTCCGCAGGTTCGGCATGGCCTCGGCCGTCAGCTCGGCCGCCCGTGCCAGCACCTCGATCTGCTGCTCGACGCCCTTGGGCAGTTCCTCGACGTTGTAGAGGACGACCAGGTCGACGGCCTCCTCCATGAAGTCCATGATGTCGTCGAGGGAGGACGCCAGGTTGTAGATGTCCTCACGGTCGAACGGCGTGATGAACGAGGAGTTCAGCTGGTGGAAGATCGCATGCGTGGCGTCGTCACCTGCGTGTTCAGCGGCCCGCATACGCTCTGCGATCTCGGCCCGGCCGGCGGGGTCCGCCCCGAGCAGTTCCATCAGGAGTTTCGAGCCCGTGACGATGTTGTCCGCGGATGCGGCGAACATGTCGTAGAAGCTCGTCTCCCTGGGGGTCAGACGAAAGCGCACGTGGGGTCCTCAGGATGCATCGGTTTCGGTCAGGCTGATGCTAGGCGCATCATCCGGCCACGGCTAATGGGCCGTACACCAGTGTCGCCCATCGGACAGAGCCACCGGGAGGGGGGCGACCGACGGGTGCGGGACCGGCGAAGTCCCTGCTCGGGGCGTATACCCACCGAAGTTCGGTACGATATACCCAGTAGGGGTATATGTGCGGAGCCGGAGCGCTGGAGGACACGATGACGACCACAGAGGCCGGCGGACCCACCGCCGCACCCGGCGTCGGACCGGACCACGCGCCCGGGACGGTCCACGGCTACCACAAGCAGAAGGACGAACACCTCAAACGCCTGCGCCGCATCGAGGGCCAGATCCGCGGCCTCCAGCGCATGGTCGACGAGGACACCTACTGCATCGACATACTCACCCAGGTGTCCGCCTCCACCAAGGCCCTGCAGTCGTTCGCGCTCCAGCTCCTGGAGGAACACCTGCGCCACTGCGTCGCCGACGCGGCCCTCAGGGGCGGCGACGAGATCGACGCGAAGGTGGAAGAGGCGACCAAGGCCATCGGCCGCCTGCTGCGCACCTGATCAGCGCCCCGCGCCGGCCCCCGCACCGGAGTCGCCGGCCGCCCGTTCCTCCCCCACCCGCAGCACCTGGTCGATGCTCTCGAGGCTGAGCCGTTCCTCCCCGGCCGCCGAGGCGGCGATGATCAGCTCCCCGCACAGCTCGATCTCGGCGAGTGCCTCGTGGTCCTGAACTGCCGTACCGCCGCCCGGAGCCACGCGCATCACCTCGTCCCTGCCGTCACCGACTTCCTAGAGTAGGGAGCGCCGCACACCGGGCGCATGGCACGGACGGGCTAGTCCTTGTGTCCACCCGGTGGCCGAAAATGTCTGTCCCGGCCCGCCCGGCCCGGGCTCATTCCTCCGCGATCCGCCCCGCGTAGATGTCGGCGGCGGCCGGCAGCCGCACCTCGACGGGCGCCCCGAAGTCGTACAACAGGGTCGTGGAGGCCACCGCGACGGCCTCCTTCCGCTGCCCGTTCACAAAGCTGAACCGGTGCCGGACCTTGCGGATGCGCCCTTCGTCGTCGAGGTAGACGTCGAACGGCACCCGCGCCGTGGCGAACCCCTTCGCCGCCGCCCGCAGCGCATCCCGTCCGCCCGCCGACGCGTCGGCGGCGGCCGCCGCCAGATCGGCGATCCCGCGGTAGTGCCGCACCGCCGTCCCCGCCACCTCGGTCCGCCCCACGTACGTCGCCGTACGCGTCCCCCGCAGCACCTCGGCGGCGGCGAACGGATCGGTGGCCCCGCCGGTCACGAGGTTCCCGTCGGACAGCACCGCCGTCTCCACCCGCACCCACTTGTCGTCCGGCACCCCGGCCCCCCGGTTCTTCATGAACAGGGCTCCGGGTGCGAGGAGTTCGGTGATGGGGCGGTGCTCACTGGTCCCGGCCGGATCCTGCGGCAGCAGCACCTTCAGCTCGCCGCGCTGCGTGCGGTAGTCGTACACGCCCTGGCCCCGGATGGTCACCCGGGTCCCGCCGGTGGCCATCTCCATCGACGTACGGGCCTTCGACGTGCCCGCCTCCACGAGGGCGTCGGCGGCCCGGTGCAACGTCTCGACGGGATCGGCCGCCCGGCCGTCCTCCGCGGCGGCCCCGCCGGCGGAACACCCGGCGGCGCCCGCGCAGACCCCAGCCACGAGTCCCGAAAGGACCTTCGCACCCCACTGCCTGGGCCGCCGCTCCGCCATGACCTGTGCACCCCCAACCGGTACGTCCGTCACAGGCTTCCTGTCGTTCCGGTTAACGACGGGTAAGTGCCCCCGTCACGCCGGTCCGAAGGCTTGCGACCGCCATACGGGTTCATTACCGATCCTGGGTAACGTTGTCCCTGTGACGCAGCAGGACGGCTCGACCCACCCCCGCACCGACGGGGAACACCGCACCACGACCGTCGAACAGGGCAGGTTCTGCCTGGCCCGCTGCACCTGCGGCTGGCGCGGACCGGCCCGCAGAGCGAGAAGCATGGCGAGAACGGACGGAGAACTGCACACCGGCGGCTGACGTCACCGTTCCGTCACCGCCGGCCCCCGCCGGAACCTGTGATCCCATGACCCCGTCTCGCTCCACGAGGCGGCATGCAGCCGACGGGCGGCCGAGGGAAGGCGCAAGAACATGGAACGGCGTACGTTCATCGCGGGCGGCACGGTCGCGGTCGCGACGGCAGCGACCGCGTGCAAGGCGAACGGCGGCGGGGCGGGCGCCTCCGCCTCGGCCACCGGCGACAGCAAGACGGCCCCCCTGACCACGACCAGCGTCGC
Organism: Streptomyces sp. NPDC002884; assembly: GCF_040295245.1. Lineage (NCBI taxonomy): Bacteria > Bacillati > Actinomycetota > Actinomycetes > Kitasatosporales > Streptomycetaceae > Streptomyces > Streptomyces sp. NPDC002884. The sequence continues at coordinate 107,621 of NZ_JBEOVB010000027.1, forward strand.
GGCCCCGGCCGACTGGGCCGCGCTCGCCCGCGACCTGGACGGCACCCTGGTCCGCCCCGGCGAGGCCTCCTGGGCCGCCGCCCGCCAGCTCTACAACACCCGCTTCGACAGCCTCAAGCCGGCGGCGGTGGCCTACGTCGCCCACGCCGACGACATCCGCACGGTCCTGGCGTACGCCCGCGCCCACAAGGTCAAGGCCGCGATCCGCAACGGCGGCCACTCCTACGGCGGCTGGTCCTCGGGCGACGGCCGGCTGATCGTCGACGTCTCCAAGCTGAACCGGGTCCGGGCGAGCGGCACTTCGGCCGTGGTCGGCGCGGGTTCGAAGCTGATCGACGTCTACCGGGCGCTCGCCGCGAAGGGCGTGACGATCCCGGCGGGCTCCTGCCCGACGGTCGGCGTCTCCGGCCTGGTGCTGGGCGGCGGCCACGGCGTCGTCTCCCGCGCCTACGGTCTGACCTGCGACAGCCTGACCCGGGCCACGATCATCACCGCGGACGGCAAGCAGCTCACCGCCGACGCGACGACGAACAAGGACCTGTTCTGGGCCCTGCGCGGGGCCGGCAACGGCAACTTCGGCATCGTCACGGAGCTGGAGTTCAGGACCCATCCCGCGCCCCAGGCGGTGACGGGCTACCTCACCTGGCCCTGGTCGAAGGCGGCGGCGGTGGTGAAGGCCTGGCAGGAGTGGGGCCCGTCCCAGCCCGACGAGATCTGGTCCTCCCTCCACCTGGCCAACGCCACCGGCGGCACCCCGACCATCTCCGTCGCCGCCTTCTGCATCGGCACGTACGGCCAGCTCCAGAACGCGGTCGACCGCCTCGCGGACCGCGTCGGCGCCCCCGCGACGAACGTCTCCCTCCGCCGCCGTACGTACGAGGCGGCGATGGAGATCTACGCCGGCTGCTCGTCGTTCTCCTCCGACGCCCAGTGCCATCTGCCGGGCTCGACGCCGGGCCGCTCCCCGCAGGGCGCGCTGGGCCGGGAGACGTACGCGGCCCGCTCGGACTTCTTCGACGTCTCGCTCTCGGCGGCGGGCATCCAGACCCTCCTCAAGCAGATGGCGTCGGTCCAGGGCGGCTCGGGCAGCATCGCCCTCACCGCGCTGGGCGGCGCGGTGAACCGGGTCTCGCCCACGGCCACGGCGTTCGTCCACCGCCGCTCGCGCATGCTGGCGCAGTACATCGGCGCCTGGCGGGCCGGCACGGCGGGGACGGCGGCCCAGTCCTGGCTGACGACGGCCCACAAGGCGATGGCCCCGTACGCCTCGGGCGCGGCCTACCAGAACTACGCCGATCCGACGCTCACGAACTGGCGCAAGGCGTACTACGGCGACGCGCTCACGCGCCTGACCCAGCTGAAGAAGCAGTACGACCCGAACGGCTTCTTCAGCTATCCCCAGGCGCTCTGACGTACCGCTCTAGGCGGCGAGGTCCCGCTCCTCGGCGGCGACCTCGGTCCGCGCGCCGGGGATGAGCCCGTCCCGCTGCCCGGTCCGGGCGGCCCGGCTGCGCACGACCCAGCCGACCCGGGGCGACCGGTCGACGGCCTTCAGCACGGGGGTGAGCAGCATGGAGGCGACGGGCGACAGCAGCAGGGCCACCGCGGTCCCGAGCGCGAACCCGCCGACGACGTCCGTCGGATAGTGCACACCCATGTAGATCCGGCAGAACCCCTCGATCAGGGCGATCCCTATCCCGGCGAGCCCGAATCTGCGGTGGGCGACGAACAGCCCGACGGCCATGGCCATCGTGAGGGTGGCGTGGTCGCTCACGAAGGAGTAGTCGGTCTTCCCGGAGACGAGCACCTCCAGCCCCTGATGGTCGAGAAAGGGCCGGGGCCGCTCCACGAATCCCCGTATGGGGACGTTCACCAGCACGGCGACGCCTGCGGCGAGCGGCGCCCAGATCAGGGCGGCGACGGAGGACGCGGCCTCCTCGGCCCCGCCGGGCCGCCGCCTGACCCCCCACCAGCACCACACGATGAGCAGCAGCATGGCGAGGAGCAGCCCGTACTCGCCCACGAACTCGACGGTCCGGTCGAGCCAGTGCGGAGCGTCCTTGGCGAGCCCGTTGATGTCATAGAGCAGGTCGACGTCGGGGTTCGACCCGGATTCGGCGAGTCCAGCCATGGTGCTGCGGCCCCTTCGTCGTGTTCCGCTCGGCGCACCTCACATGCGCCCGCTCCAACAGGAACGCACGGCCCCGGTTGATACGTTCCGCTCTCCACTGAATGATCACTCAGACGTTATCGAAGAGAGATAGATCGCCGCAGCTCAGGGGGCGGGTGCGGAGATCCTTCAGACGGTCGTGGGGAGCGCTTTCGCGCCATCTTCGGTGACGCGCGTGGCCCCGAAGTACTCGGCCGTGTCGATGGGGTCGAACCGGATGACGGCCCCGGTGTAGGGCGCGTTGATCATGTACCCGCCCCCCACGTAGATCCCGACGTGGTGGATGGCCCGCGAGTTGTTCGGATCGGTGGAGAAGAACACCAGGTCCCCCGGCAGCAGCTCGCTGCGCCGCGGATGCGGTCCCGCGTTGTACTGGTCGTTGGCGACCCGCGGCAGGGTGATCCCGACGCTCTCGTAGGCGGCCTTGGACAGCCCGGAGCAGTCGAACCGTCCTCCCTGGTCAGCGGTGCCGTTGCCGCCCCAGAGATAGGGCGTGCCGAGCTTCTTCTGGGCGTAGTAGATGGCCCCCGCGGCCTGCTCGGACGGATCCACCCGGCTGACCGGCGCGGCGAAGGACTCCGCCAGCGTCGTGATGGTCTTCACATAGTTCTGGGTCTCCTTGTACGGCGGCACGCCCCCGTACCTGATGACCGCGTAGGCCCCCGCGTTGTACGAGGCGAGCATGTTGTCCGTGGCGTTGCCGGGGACGTCCTTCACGTACGAGGCGAGCTGGCAGTCGTACGAGGCGGCCGACGGAATCGCGTCATTCGGATCCCAGACGTCACGGTCGCCGTCGCCGTCGCCGTCGATGCCGTGCGTGGCCCAGGTGCCCGGGATGAACTGCGCTATCCCCTGCGCGGCGGCGGCGCTCTGCGCCCTCGGGTTGAACCCGCTCTCCTGGTAGAGCTGGGCGGCGAGCAGCGCGGGGCTGATGGCGGAGCACAGACTGCCCCACTTCTCCACGAGCGTCTGGTAGGCGGCGGGCACGGCGCCCTTGGCCAGTGCTCTGCCCGCGCCGCCCACGCCGCTCGTGGCGCTCCCGCCGACGAGGTACACCCCGATGACGAGCGCCATCATGAAGGCGGCACCGGCACTGACGGCAGCGGTCGCCACGATCCACGCCTTACGCACCGTCAACCGCCCCTCGCCGCCCAGGAGTCCGCCCCCGACAGTGTAGAGGCGGCTCCCGCCCCACGGGGTGATCACGAACAGCGTCGGACCGGACTTCTGCGCGGGTCACCGTCGGGGCGCGCGGACCGGGTCGCGTAAAGGGCGGGCATGGGACAGCCCAAGCGCCCACCATCGGCCGGCCTCGGATCACCCTTCCCCCGTCATGATCGGGCAACGTGGGCACCGGGGTTCGGGCTCGGACATACGTTCCCTCCCGTGATCACCGAAGAGACCTCCCCCACAACCGCCCGCCGCGCCCTGCTGCGCGGTGGCATGGCCGGGGCGTTGGCCCTGGGCGGCGCGGCCCTCGGCACCGCCCCCGCGTCCGCCACCGCCCCCGCGTCCGCCGCCGGCCCCACGACCGCCGCCGGCCCCCGCACCACGCACCGCCCCGGCACGGCCGAGGAGGCCTTGCGGGAACTGGCGGCCGGCAACCGCCGCTGGCGCACCTTCCGCGAGCGGCACCCGGACGAAACACCGTCCGTCCGGGCCGCCCTGACGTCCGGTCAGCAGCCCTTCGCCCTCGTCCTCGGCTGTATCGACTCCCGGGTGCCGCCCGAGCTGGTCTTCGACCAGGGCCTGGGCGATCTGATGACCGTCAGGAGCGCGGGCGAGGTCCTCGACGAGGCCGTGCTCGGCAGCGTCGCGTACGGCGTGCTCGAACTGGACATACCCCTGGTCGTGGTCCTCGGCCACCAGTCGTGCGGCGCCGTGAAGGCGGCCGTGCAGGCGGACCTCACCGGCACCCGGCTCCCCGACCACATCCAGTACCTGGCCGACCGGATCGCCCCGTACATCGACCGCTCGAAGGAGGGCGACGCCCGCGTCGACTCGACCATCGACGCCAACATACGAGCCGTCCGCTCCCGTCTCGCCGCCGAACCCGACCTCGCCGCGAAGATCGCCACCGGCGAACTGGCCGTCGTCGGCGCGCGCTACGAGCTGACCACCCAGCTCGTCCACCGCATCGCGTGACGCCTCAGGGGCCGAAGGCGGCGTCCCGGTAGAGCTCCGCCGCCTCCGGCCCCAGGACCACGCTGTACGAGATGTCGGCCGTCGCGCCGCCCTGCTCGTGCCCGCCGAGCACGCCGACCACCTCCCCGTCGCCGTTCACCCAGGGGCTGCCGCTGGTTCCGCCGGTGAGATCGGGGCAGTCGATGCGCTGCTGGGTGGAGTTGTGGGCGGTGGGCCGGTTCGTGCAGCGGATCGGCGCCTCGAGGGAGTCGGGGTAGCCGGTGACGGTCACGGCGGTCGCCCCGGTGGTCGTACGCGTGGCGAACCGGTTGCCGCCGACCACGTCCTCGACGTCCTCACCGCTCCGCTCGTCGAGGACGGCGAACGCCACATCGCTGTCCTCGTCCTGCCCCCGCGCCCACCCGTCGGGCAGGACGACCCGCTCGACGCGCCAGATCCCGTAGGGGGCCTCGCCGTCCCGGTAGCCCGGGGCGAAGGCCAGCTCGCCCGCCCCGCCGAGGCAGTGTGCCGCGGTGACGACGAGGTCGCGGTGCGGACTGTGCACGACGGAGGCGGTGCAGAAGTGCTCACCGGCGAGTTTCCCGGCTTCGGCGTCGGCGGCGGTGAACAGCGCGCCGACCCGCGCGGACTGCGCCGTGGCCACCGCGACGGCCGTCACCCCCAGGGGTCCGGGCCCACCGTCGGCGGCCGCCTCGGAGGCGGAGGTGACGGCCAGCAGCACGACCGCACCGAGCAGGGCGTTTCGCTTCATCGGGTTCACTGTGTCCCACGAAGGTGAGAGAAACGTCAGACGCATGCTTCCCCCACGACGCTACCCGCACTCCGCCCCCAGCACCTTTTCTCCGGTGCGGGGTCTACCGTGGGCAGGTGGCTGACACCCCCTGCGACCTCATCTGGACCCGCGCCGCCCCGCCGGACGCGACCGGCCCCGGACCCTGGATCGAGATCGCCTTCGGCGAGGGAGACGACGGTGAGGCTCCCGTCCATCTCCGCGTGACCGACGACCCGGGGAACGTCGTCACGACGAACCGCAGAAAGTGGGACGCTTTCGTACTGGGCGTCCAGGCGGGCGAATTCGACCACTTCGTCGAGGGCGTACTGGAGAACGACGGCACCGAATAGCGGGCCGGTATGCCGAAGGGCCCCGCGGGCAATGGCCGACGGGGCCCTTCGTACCGGCTTTCCGCCTACCAGCGGTACCAGCGGCCCTTGCGGCCGCCGTGCCCGGCGGGTCGGACCACGAAGCCCACCAGCCAGACCGCCAGGACGATGACGGCTATCCACCACAGGGCCTTGAGGGCGAACCCGGCACCGAAAAGGATCAGAGCGAGAAGCAGAACAACAAGCAGGGGAACCATGATTATCAACCTCCGATGAATCATGTGCCCCACGGAATCCCCTTCACGCCCTCAAATCTTGAATGCATATGCGCGGGATTCCCGGGAATACGGATCGCCCGGGAATGCGGGTCGCCCGGAAACAGCGCTCGCCGGAGTCACAGAAAGCGGCGGATGGGCAGGACGGCGACCTCTCGCGCCCGCTGCAGCGCGGAACGCCGCTTCCAGCGACCCTCCCGGATCAGCGCGGCGTTCTTCAGGTCCTCGTCGAAGTGGCCGTCGAGCGTGGCCGTGAACTCCTGGTCCAGCACGGCGAGCATGATCTCCTCGTCGTGGTCGAGCGACCTGCGGTTGAAGTTGGTCGACCCCACCAGCGCGGCGACGCCGTCGACGGTGATGACCTTGGCGTGCATCATCGTCGGCTGGTACTGGTAGATCTTCACGCCACAGGCCGTGAGGTCCTCGTAGTAGTGCTGGCCGGCCAGCTGGCAGACCCGCTTGTCGGTGTGCGGGCCGGGCAGCAGGATCTCCACCTCCACGCCCCGCCGGGCGGTGGCGCACAGCAGTTCGATGAAGAAGACGTCCGGCGAGAAGTAGGCGGTGGCCAGCCGGAAGCGGTCCTCGGCCGACTCCAGCATCACCCGGATCAGGGTCTGCATGTCCTGCCAGCCGAAGCTGGCCGATCCGCGCACCACCTGCACCACCGCGTCGCCCTGCGGGCGGTGCGGGACGAACCGGTCGCAGTCGTCGAAGAGCTCGTCGTGGCATTCGGCCCAGTTCTGCGCGAAGGCGGCGGCGACGCCGTCCACGGCCGGCCCGCGGAGCTCCACATGGGTGTCGCGCCACTCCCGCTCGTTGCGGGCGTTGCCGCACCACTCCTCGGCGATGCCGACCCCGCCGGTGAACGCCGTCTGCTCGTCCACGACGAGGACCTTGCGGTGGCAGCGGTGGTTCTGCTTGAACGGCGAAAGGGTCAGCGGTCTGCGGAACCAGGCCACCTGCACCCCGGCCCGCTCCATCTCCGCCAGCAGTTCCTTCTCGATCAGCCGGCTGCCGAACCCGTCCAGCAGCAGCCGCACCCGCACGCCGTCCCGGGCCCGGTCGGCCAGCGCCCGCGCGAACTCGCGGGCGATGTCACCCCTCCAGTACACGAACGTCATCATGTCCACGGTGTGCTCGGCGGACCGGATGGCCGCCAGCATCGCCGGAAAGATCTCGTCCCCGTTGCGCAGGGCGGTGAGCGCGTTGCCCTCGGTCGCCGCGATGCCGATCAGCCGCTCCAGGCGGCGCCGTATCCGCGCGGCGCGCTCCTGGACCCGCTCCGGTGCCGACGCGTCGACGGCGGAGGCGGAGGCCGAGGCGGAGGCGGAGGCCGAGGCGGAGGCGGTCGGCTCGGGCCGGTCCTGCGTACTGGTCATGACGTCACCTGGCCGGCGCCCACAGAGAACAAGGGAGCCGCGCTGCCCGGTCCGGCACGGGACGCGGCGAGCAGACTTTACTCCCGCACCGCGGCCCGCCCGGCGCGGACGCCGCCCGCCCACCACCCCACTCACCCTCGGTGACGATCCGCACGCCGGGCGTGAGACGAGGCCGCTCGCCGTCACCGGCCGCGAGGGGAGCGCTCTGCGAGAATGTGACGTATGACTGTGCGTCGTACGACCGTGCGGAGCAGGAACCGGGCGACGGTGTCCGGCCGCGCCGGGAGCCCGGTCGTGACGCCCGCGCACGGATGCGGCTGCGGCTGCGGCTCCGGCTGCGGCTGCGCCCAGAAGATGCGGCGTCCGGCGGTGCCGCACCTGGAACGCGACCTCACCGTGTTGACGTTCGTGAGGCACGACCGCGCCAGAGCCCCGCGATGAAGTGCGGGGCCGGCGAAGGGAACGGCGAGAGCGGCGGACACCCGCGCCCCGGGGAGCGGCCGGGCGACGGCCGGACGGCGCTCCCCCCTCTGTTGGAGGACAGCGTCGAGGACCTGTACGAGCACGCGCCGTGCGGCTTCCTCTCCACCCTGCTGGACGGCACGATCGCAAAGATCAACACGACCCTGCTGAACTGGCTCGGCTACTCCTGCGGCGATCTGGTGGGCCGCAGGACCTTCTCCGACCTGCTCACCGTAGGGGGCCGTCTCTACCACGAGACCCACTTCGGCCCGCTGCTGCGCATGCAGGGCGAGATCAGCGGGATCGCCCTGGAGCTCAAGGCGGCGGACGGCAGCCGGCTGCCCGTACTGGTCACCTCCACGGTCAAGTCCGGCAGCGACGGGAAACCGGTACTGATCCGCACCACCGTCTTCGACGCCCGCGACCGGCGCGCCTACGAGACCGAACTGCTGCGCGCCCGGCAGGAGGCGGAACGCGAACGCGAAGAGCTCAAGCGCCTCAACACCACCCTGCAGCAGACCCTGCTGCCCCCGGCGCTGGTGAGTGTGCCCGGACTGGACGTGGACGCGTACTACCACATCGCCTCCCCCGACAAGGTCGGCGGCGACTTCTACGACCTCTTCCCGCTCGCCGCGGGAACGTGGGGGCTGTTCCTGGGCGACGTGTGCGGCAAGGGCGCCGCGGCCGCGGCCGTCACCTCCCTGGCCCGCTACACCCTGCGTGCCGCCGCGGTCTACGACCCCGACCCGGTCGCCGTCCTGAGCAACCTGAACACCGTCCTCAACCATGAGTACAACGGCGACGACCCCCGGTTCTGCACCGTCGTCTTCGGACTGCTCACCCCCGACACCGACCACGGCGGCTTCCGCGTCACCCTGGCCGGCGGCGGCCACCCCCCGGCCCTGCTCCTGCGGGCGGACGGAAGCGCCGGCACCCTGGACACCCCCGGCGGACAGCTCATCGGGGTCCTGCCCGATGCCCACATCGCCACCACGACCGTCCATCTCGAGGCGGGCGACACCCTGCTGCTGCACACCGACGGCCTCACCGAAGCCCACACGGCCGCGAACAGCGACGACGACCGCTACGGGGACGAGGCGCTCCTCGACTTCGCCCGGGCTCTCGCGCCCACCACCGCGGCCGGCGCCGTCGGCGCGATCCGCGACCTGCTCGACACCTTCGGCGCGGGTGTCGACGACGACACCGCCGTCCTCGCCATCAGCGTGCCCCGGCCCACGGGCGAAGAGCGGCGCTGAGCCGGCCCACCGTCCGCTTCCGGGCCACCGCGCAGGCGGCCTGAGCCACCCGGACACCCCCGTGCCGCGCCCCGGGCTCCCGAGGGCGTCCGCACGGAGGAACGCGCTCCGGCGGGCCCGAGGTCAAGCGCCGGCCATCGCCGCACCATCCGGCCGCCATTGATCAGCAATCCCCGAACCCCCTTCAGTAAGGCGGAAGTCAGGATTCCGCCGCCCGTCTTGTTGTCGCGTACTCAACAAGGGAACAGTCGTCGGCGGGCCGCCGCCCGCCACCGGGGACCACGTACCGGTGGCACGCATCACCCCCCACCCGCACCGCCCCTGTCACCCCTTCTTCAGGAGCTGTCCGTTGCGTACGACGACTTCCCCCGACTCCCCCGCCATATCCGGCAGATGGCGCCGCATCGGCGCCTCGGCCCTCGGCGCCGCCGCCCTCGTGCTCGCCGGAACCGGCACCGCGGCCCACGCGAGCGCGGCACCCACGGTCACCACCAAGACCGCACCCTCCAAGGTCACTTGGGCAGCCACCCCCTGTGCCACCCCCAAGCACAAGGGCGACCTGGCCTGCCACTCCTTCCGCGTGACGGGCGGCACCACGGCCTTCCAGAAGGAACGGGCCGCCGAGACCGGCAAGACCGCCCAGGTCACCCCGAAGGCCGCCGCCGCGAGCCCCACCGGCTACGGCCCGTCCGACCTCCAGGACGCCTACGGCCTGACCGACGCCGCCTCGGACAACGGCTCCGGCGAGACCATCGCCGTCGTCGACGCCTACGACGACCCGAACGCCGCCGCCGACCTCGCCAAGTACCGCACGTACTACGGCCTGCCCGCCTGCACGGTCGCCAACGGCTGCTTCAAGAAGGTGAGCCAGAGCGGCTCCACCACCTCCCTGCCCAGCGCCGACAGCGGCTGGGCCGAGGAGGAGTCCCTCGACCTCGACATGGCGAGCGCGGTCTGCCCGAACTGCGCCATCCTGCTCGTCGAGGCCACCTCCTCGTCCATGGCCAACCTCGGCAAGGCCGTGAACGAGGCCGTGACCCTGGGCGCGAAGTTCGTCTCCAACAGCTACGGCGGCTCGGAGTCCTCCTCGGACACGTCGTACGACACCTCCTACTTCAAGCACGCGGGCGTCGCCATCACCGTCAGCGCGGGCGACGAGGGCTACGGCGCCGAATACCCGGCCGCCTCCAAGTACGTGACGTCCGTCGGCGGCACCGCCCTGTCCACGTCCTCCACGACCCGCGGCTGGACCGAGAAGGTCTGGAACACCAGCTCCACCGAGGGCACCGGCTCCGGCTGCTCCGCCTACGACGCCAAGCCGACCTGGCAGACCGACACCGGCTGCGCCAAGCGCACCGTCTCCGACGTCTCGGCCGTGGCCGACCCCGCGACCGGCGTCTCGGTCTACGACTCCTACGGCGTCACCGCCGGCTGGTACACCTTCGGCGGCACCAGCGCCTCCGCGCCCGTCATCGCCGCGGTCTACGCCCTCGCCGGCACCCCGGGCAGCGGCGACTACCCGGCCTCGTACCCCTACGCGGCCGCCGGCACCTCCGCCCTGAACGACGTCACCAGCGGCAGCAACGGCACCTGCTCCAGCAGCGCCGCCTACCTCTGCACCGCCAAGTCGGGCTACGACGGCCCCACCGGCCTCGGCACCCCGGAGGGCACGGACGCCTTCACCGGCTGACCCACCGTCAGACGGAACGCCCACGAACAACCACACCGATCAAACCGATCACACCGACCACACCGACCACACCGGAACAGCCACCGTGGGCCGTGGGGGCCACACGTGGTGAAAGGACGAACGGGCCTCGGCATCCAGCCGCGGCCCGTTCGCCATGCCCGGTGTGCGCTACGTCATGAGAACATCGAAACGTACGCTCACCCGACCAGCCGTCAGAAACGGCCCAGGGCCGTGAAGTGGGCTAACGACGGAACCACACCACAGGTTCCGCTCCGGCCTCATTGCCCGGCGTGACCTGCCGTGATACACAGAGTGACCATACGAGCTATTCGTACGAATCCGGTCCGTCAATGGCGCCAAGTCGACATACGACGGCGACTTTGTCGGCGAGAATGAGGCGTGACCTCTGCACACCGCGGAGGCTCTGCGGAACTACCCACCAGGGGCGGTGACTTACATGCTGTTTGCGGCCGACAAGGGCGACATCAACACCATCATCGGCGGGATCGCTCCGGACTGGGGGCCCTTCGGCAGCCTGGGCAACGAGGCCAAGGTGATGATCGAGGTCGTGATGGCGGTCGCCATCCTCCTCTGCCTCGGCATCGCCATCTGGGGCGCGGCCAAGCAGCGCATCGGCGCAACCGCCCTGCGGGACACCTTCAGTGCGGAACAGGGCAAGGGCCTCATCATCGCCGGGCTGACGGGGGTCTTCATCATCGGCTCCCTCGGGACGCTGTTCACCATCGTGTACGGCATGGCCGTGTAGCCGCGGCCTCCGCACCACCCCCAGTCCCGTCCGGGCACGCCCGGCCCACAACCCCCACCCACCTGTCGTGCCCACCGGCTGAGGTTGCGTTTCCCTGATGTCCCTGATGTCGAGTCACCACACCGCGCCCGCGCGGGAACCAGCACGGCTACCGTCGTACTTGTACGCGTCCCGGTACGGCAGCGAGGGGGCCTACGCGGCATGACTCCCGGCGACGAACACGACTACGGCGAATCCGCGCGCTCCGACGAGGGCCACGGGTACGGCCGGACCCGCCTGCGACTGCCCGAGAACGACCCCTACGGCGGTGCCCGCAGAGGCGGCGGCCGCTCGTCCTCCCGGAGCCTGGTCACGGTGGTCGGCGTCGTCGTCCTCCTCATCGCGGCGATCGCCTTCGCGAACCGCGGAGGGGACGACCCCTCGTCGACCTCGGCCAACGGCCCGACCGCCGACAAGCCGGACACGAAGAGCACGGCAGCCACCGGAACCAAGCCGGTGGACACGAAGACGGGCGGCATCCCCTCCGGCTTCGCACACACCCAGCAGGGTGCCCAGTCGGCCGCCGCCAACTACGCGGTGGCACTCGGCTCGACCGGGATGTTCCGCACGGACAGCCGGCACGCCCTGGTCGACACCGTCTACACCACCGCCGCCGCGGCCAAGCTGCAGGGCGCCATGGACCAGGCGTACTCGACCGACTTCCTCGCGAAGATGGGCCTGGACGCCGACGGCAACGCCCCGCAGGGCGACACCTTCGTCTCCCGAGTCGTGCCCGTGGGAACCACTCCCCAGGCCTACTCCACCGCTACCGCCAAGGTCGCCGTCTGGTACCTGGGTCTCATCGGCATGTCCGGGACGAGCTCCACCGACCCCGTCACCTCGTCCTGGAAGACCTGGACCTTCGACCTCCAGTGGACCGACGGTGACTGGAAGATCGTCAGCGACGAGCAGAAGGCCGGCCCCGCCCCGGTCCCCGGCGACGACCAGGCCGCCACCTCCGACGAGATCAGCAAGGCCATCGAGGAGTACGGAGGGTTCACGTATGCCCGCTAACCCGCGCCGCCTGCTCACGCTCGCCGGAGCCGTGACGGCCGTCCAGACCTCGGCCGTCCTGCTGGCCACCCGTGCCTTCGCGGCCCCCACACCCGACCCGTCGCCCTCGTCGTCGCCCTCTCCGTCCGGCAGCCTGGACTGCAGCCTCATCTCCGGCGAGGCCAAGAAGTACTGCGAGAAGGGCAACGCGGGCTCGGGCGCCACCACCAACCCCGGCGTGTCCGACACCCTCGACCCCCTCTCCTCCCTCGCCAAGGGCTGTGCCGACGCCGCGTCCTGGACCGTCGACAAGCTCAGCGAGGCCGTCAAGGACACCGCGAACGTCGACTTCACCAACGAGCGGTTCCTCAAGCAGTACGCCGTCGTCTTCGCCGCCTCGACCGTCCTCACCCTCCTGCTGTGGCTGCTGGCCGTCGCCAAGAGGGCGGTGCGCGGAGTCCCCCTCACCACCGCCATCGGCGAAGCCGTCGGCTTCCTCTGGCTGACCGTCCTGGCCTCCGCCTTCACCCCCCTCATCCTCTACACGGTCGTCTCCGCCACGGACGGCATCACCGACGTCCTCGCGAAGACCACCGGCAACCAGACCGACACGTTCTTCGGCACCTTCTCCGCGGCCCTCTCCAAGGGCGAGGACATCGGCGGCGGCCCGATCATGCTGATCGTGGTGTCCCTGGTGTCGATCCTCGCGGCCGGGGTGCTGTGGCTCGAGCTCGTCATCCGGGCCGCCCTCCTCTACGTGGGCGCCCTGCTCGGCACGGTCGTCTACGCGGGCCTGGTCGACAAGAACCTGTGGAGCCACGTCCGCCGCTGGGCCGGCATCATGATCGCCGTCATCCTGGTCAAACCGGTCATCGTGATAGTGCTCGGCCTGGCCGGCGCGCTGTCCTCCGCCGACGGCCCGAACGCCTTCTCCGCCGTCGTCTCCGGCCTCTCCATCATCCTGCTCGCCATCTTCGCCAGCGCGATGATCTACCGCTTCGTCCCCGGCTTCGGCGACGAGATCGCGGGCTCCCGCAACAACCGCATCATGCAGGGCGCCGAGGGCAAGGCGGCGGCCGTCATCAGCTCCCCGGCGACGCTCGTCGCCCAGGGCATCAAGACGCACAGCACCCGTGCGGACAACAACGGCGGCGGCCAGTCCGGATCCTCCGGCGCCCGCCCCTCCAACCCCGCCTCCGGCGGAGTCGCCGCGCACAGTTCGCGCACCTCGAACGGGGGCGGCGGATCTGTCCCCTCCGCCGCACCCGCCCCCCGCGCGAGCAGCCCGGTCAACACCCCGCACGCGAGCAACACCCGCAACAGCAGCAACAACCGCACGGGAGGTGAAGGGCGTTGACGGCTGATTCCCACGTGTCCCACGCGATCACGCCCCGCCGGACATATCTGATCGGCCGCGCCCGGCCGAACGCGATCGTCGGCCGCAACCGCGAGACCGGCGAGATCGCGCTCATCGTCGTCGGCGCGTTCCTCGGCATGATGTGCGGCCTCCTCGTCCCCGTCCTCGCCCTGCGGATCGTGCTGCTGAGCGGCTTCCCGATGATCGCGCTGGCCGCCGTCTACGTGCCGTACAAGCACCGCACGTTCTACAAGTGGTTCGAGATCAACCGCAGTTACAAGCGCACCCTCCGCCGGGGCACGGCCTACCGCTCGACGGTCATGGAGGCGGGCACCCGTATCGACGGCCAGGAGATCGAGATCGGCCCGCCCCCGGGCATCGGCCGCATCAGCTGGCTGGCCGCCCCCTTCGGCCCCGACGAGATCGCCGTACTCCTGCACGCCGACCGCCGTACCGTGACGGCCGCCATCGAGATCGAGGGCCCGGGCGTCGGCCTGCGCGACAGCGAGGACCAGGAGGCCCTGGTCGACCGCTTCGGCACCCTCCTCAAGCACGTGGCCAACGGCGACGGCTTCGTCACCCGCCTCCAGATGCTCGCCCGCACCCTCCCCGCCGACCCCGACGCCCACGCCAAGGACGTCGCCGTCCGCGGGGACGAGAGGTCCCCCGACTGGCTGGCCCGCTCCTACGACCAGCTCCAGTCCATGGTGTCCACGAGCAGCGAGCAGCACCGCGCCTACCTCGTCGCCTGTATGCACTACACCCGCGAGCTGGCCGCCGAGGCCCACGCCATGGCCCGCGCCGCCCGCCCCCAGTCGGGCCGCAAACTCGACCGCGACGCGGGCCTCGCGGTGGTCATGGCCCGCGAGCTGACGGACATCTGCTCCCGCCTCCAGGAGGCGGACATCCGCGTCCGCCAGCCCCTGGGCCAGGGCCGGCTGTCCTCCCTCGTCCACTCCATGTACGACCCGGACCACCCCATCGACCACATCCAGGCGATGACGAAGCGCAACGCCTGGCCGGCCGAACTGGACGCCATGGAGCCCACGTACCTCCAGGCCAAGACCCGCGAATCCTCCACCCGGGCCCCCTGGTGCCATGCCACGGCCTGGGTGAAGGAGTGGCCGATGACCCCGGTCGGCGTCAACTTCCTGGCACCGCTCCTCGTCCACACCCCGGACGTCATCCGCACCGTCTCCGTGACCATGGACCTCGAACCCACCGAGGTCGCCATCGAACGCATGCTGACGGAGAAGACGAACGACGACGCCGAGGCGAGCCGCGCCGCCAAGATGAACCGCACCGTCGACCCCCGCGACGTGGCCGCCCACTCCCGCCTCGACCAGCGTGGCGAGGACCTGGCGTCCGGCGCGGCCGGCGTGAACCTGGTCGGCTACATCACCGTCTCCTCCCGCAATCCCGAGGCCCTGGCCCGCGACAAACGCACGATAAGGGCGTCGGCCGGCAAGTCGTACCTCAAGCTCGAATGGTGCGACCGAGAGCACCACCGGGCGTTCGTGAACACCCTCCCGTTCGCCACCGGAATCCGAAGGTAGGGGCTGATGAGCTGATGCGGGATCCGCTGTCCATCCTCACGGACGCCTTCACCTCCTTCCTCTTCGGCAAGGTCGAGACGACCCGGCTGCCGGTACGCACCTCCACGGGCCAGGCCCAGGCGGTGTACCTGCCCACGGCCGCGCCCGGCCTCGGCGACTCCGGCGTCATCATCGGCCGCGAGGTCTACTCCGGAAAGGGCTACATCTACGACCCCTTCCAGCTGTACGGCCAGCAGCTCCCCGCCCCGCACTGGCTGGTCCTCGGCGAGTCCGGCAACGGCAAGTCGGCGCTGGAGAAGACCTACGTCCTGCGCCAGCTGCGCTTCCGCGACCGCCAGGTCGTCGTCCTGGACGCACAGGGCGAGGACGGCGTCGGCGAATGGAACCTCATCGCGCAGGCGCTGGGGATAACTCCTATCCGCCTGGACCCGACGGCCGCCCTGGACCACGGGATCCGCCTCAACCCGCTGGACCCGTCGATCACCACGACCGGCCAGCTCGCACTGCTGCGCACCATCATCGAGGTGGCGATGGGCCACGGCCTGGACGAGCGCTCCGGCTTCGCGCTCAAGGTCGCCCACGCCTACGTCAACGAGACGATCGTGGAACGCCAGCCGGTCCTCACCGACATCGTCGAACAGCTGCGCCACCCCGAGCCGGAGTCGGCGGAGGCGATGAACGTCGCCATAGACGACGTACGGGCCTGGGGCCTGGACGTGGCACTCGTCCTGGACCGCCTGGTCGACGGTGACCTCAGGGGCATGTTCGACGGCCCCACGACGGTGGGCATCGACCTGGACGCTCCGCTGATCGTGTTCGATCTGTCCCATATCGACCGCAACTCGATCGCGATGCCGATCCTGATGGCGATCGTCGGCGTCTGGCTGGAGCACACCTGGATCCGCCCCGACCGGAAGAAGCGCATCTTCCTGGTCGAGGAGGCCTGGCACATCATCAACAGCCCGTTCGTGGCCCAGCTGTTCCAGCGGCTGCTGAAGTTCGGCCGCCGCCTCGGCCTGTCGTTCGTGGCGGTCGTCCACCATCTGTCCGACGTCGTGGACGGAGCGGCGGCCAAGGAGGCGGCGGCCATCCTGAAGATGGCGTCGACACGGACGATCTACGCCCAGAAGGCGGACGAGGCGAGGGCGACGGGCCGGGTCATCGGCCTGCCGCGGTGGGCGGTGGAGATCATCCCCACCCTCACCCCGGGCATCGCGGTCTGGGACGTCAACGGCAATGTGCAGGTGGTGAAACACCTGATCACCGAGACCGAACGGCCGCTGGTCTTCACCGACCGGGCGATGACCGAGTCCTCCACCGACCGCACCATGTCCGACGACGACGCACTGCTCGCCGCCGAACTGGAACAGGAACGACGAGCGGCGGCCTTCATGGAACAGCACCTGGCCGACCTGGACGGCTCGTCCGAGTCGACGGTGGCGTAGCGCGGGAGAGGGGGTCGGCATGAGACCGGGAGACGAGCAGCGCCGCGACAGCCCCGGCCAGGGAGGAATTCCCGACGGCCTGCTGGTCGGCATACTCGCGTTCCTGCTCGGCATGACCCTGCTGGTCTGGACGGCGACCGGCCTGGCAGCCCTCTTCTCCCACGGCGCCTGGCCCTCGGGCGTCACTTTCACCCGCACCCCGCTGGCCATGCGGCACCTCATCGCCAAGCCCCACGACATCCCCGGCGCCTGGCCGGAGTCGGAGGCCGCGGACTTCTCGGGCTACGGACTGTTCTGGGGCCTGTTCATCGGCCAGGTGATGATCCTGCTCGTCCTCACGGTGTTCGTGATGGGAACACTCGCCCGCTGGAGGGCGGTACGCGCGAGGAAGCGCGCGGGCCTGTCGCCGACACCCGCTCAGGAGAGCGTGACACCACCGACGCACCACGAGGTGCCGACCCAGCGGCACGAGACCGGCCTCAGGCCGGACGTCGAGCCTCCGACGCAGACCCTTCAGCCGACGCCGGCCGGGCAACACACCGCACCCTCGCCGTCCCCCCAGTCGCAGCAGCCACAGCAGCCGCAGTCCTCTGTGCCCGCCGCCCTGTTTCCGACGGCTCCAGGTGAACGGGCGGCCGGCTGGGAAGCCAACCGCTTCGAGGGCGCGGCGCACTACCTCCCGCCGGAGACCCGCCACGCGACCGCGGCCCAGGCCATCCGCGACGCCGAGGGCCCCGCCCTCATCCTCACCTCCAGTCCCGCGCTCTGGCAGGAGACCAAGGACGCCAGAGCCAAACTGGGCCCGGTCCACCTCTACGACCCCGGCCACCTCTGCGACACCCCGGCCCGCCTCCACTGGTCCCCCACCACGGGCTGCGAGGACAAACAGACCGCGGCCTCCCGCGCGGCGGCGCTCCTCGCCCCCGTCCGGCCCGCCTCACGGCTCGACCAGGCGGTCAGCGACACCGCGGAAACCCTCCTGCGCAGCTACCTGCACGCCGCGGCCATCGACGGCCGCACCATCCGCCACGTCCACCGCTGGTCCCAGGGCACCGGAATCCAGGAAGCCGTCCGCACCCTCCGGACCAACCCCAAGGCCGCTCCGGGCGCCGCAGGCGAACTCGAGGCCGCCCTCACCGCTCATCCCGAACGCCGGGACATCGCCCAGGAACTGACGTCCCGTGCCCTCTCCGCCCTCTCTACGGTCAATATCCGCGAGGCGTGCACTCCCAACCGAACTGACGCCCTCGCCTTGGATTCCTTCGTGGACGAAGGGGGAACTCTCTATGTGCTCGGTGAATCAATCGAGGACCCCAGGACCAGTCCCGGCGCGATGCCGCTCCTGACGGCCCTCGTCTCCAGCGTGGTCGAGCGCGGCCGGCGCATGGCCGAACGGTCATCCTCCGGTCGCCTCGACCCACCAATGTCCTTGGTCCTGGACGATGTGGCGGCCGTGGCCCCGATCCCCCAGCTCCCGGACCTCCTGGCCACCGGCACCGACCGTGGCCTGCCGACCCTGGCCCTGCTCCGCTCCCGCGAACAGGCCAAGGCCCGCTGGCCGCACCACGACCTACCGGTCTGACGCCCCGGCCCGCTCGAGGACGAACTCGTACTCGGCCTCCCCGGTCCCCTGCCCCAACGGCACGGTCCGCCCGCTCGGTATGAACCCCGCCTTGCGGTACGCCCCCTGCGCCCGCAGATTCTCCTCGTGGACGATGAGCCGCACCCGCTCGAGCCCCAGCTCCCAGACCCAGTCCACGGCGGCGTCGAGAAGGGCGCGCGTCATCCCGCCGCCACGCCATTCGTCCCGCACATAGACCCCGACGACGTGCCCCTGCCGCCGCTCCACGGGAAAACCGGCCCAGTCGACGGTCCCCGCCTCCTCCACGAGCACGGTGACCGTCCCCGCCCACTGCCCGTCCTCCGCCTCGGCGATGAACTGCCGAACGCCGGCAGCACCCCCGGCCGCCCCGGCCGCCCGCTCCTGCCAGAAGGCGTCGGGCCGTGCCGCAGCCGCCTCGTACGTTTCCAGAAAGGCGATGGGCGCCGCCGGATCCCTGAGCGCGAGCAGCCGCAGAGCCTTCACCGAGGCCCATTCCTCGGCCCGTACGGTCCGGACCATATACGTGTACATGCAAAGCACCGTAACGCAGAAAACCCCCGCACCATAAGGTGCGGGGGTTTCCCGTAATATTTGTTCGGCGGTGTCCTACTCTCCCACAGGGTCCCCCCTGCAGTACC
>NZ_JBEOVB010000028.1:0-122749 GCF_040295245.1 Streptomyces sp. NPDC002884
TCGCGCTTGAACCAGATGTTCGGGAACGCCAGGAAACGGTGCCACGCCACACCCATGTTGGTGTTGAGCGAGACCACGATCATCCAGATGAACGACGTCCCGATCTTGATCATCGCGACGAGGTAGACCAGGTTCTGGAGCGTGGTGACGCCCAGTCCCTTGAAGGCCAGGACGAGCGGGTACGAGGCGAAGTAGCCGGCCTCGTAGTGCTCCACGTGGTGCAGTGCACCCTCCAGGCCGCGCAGCACGTAGATGGCGAGGCCGATGGTGAGGATGACGTACTCGACGAAATAGGCCTGACCGGACTTGGAGCCGGCGAAGCGGGACTTGCGGCCCGCGCGTGAGGGCAGGTTCAGCAGGCGGATCGCCATGAGGACGACGATGCCCAGGATCGTCATCACGCCGATGAACTCGATGTAGAGCTCGAACGGCAGGAAGTCGCCGATGACCGGCAGCACCCAGTCGGCCTCGAAGAGCTGGCCGAAGGCCTGGGCGAGGGTCGGCGGCAGCGTCAGGAAGCCGATCGCCACGAACCAGTGGGCGAAGCCCACGATGCCCCAGCGGTTCATCCGCGTGTGGCCGAGAAACTCCCGTGCCAGCGTCACGCTGCGCGCGTAGGGATTGTCTGTCCGGGTTCCGGCGGGGAGCGGCTGGCCCAGCTTGAAGTACCGGACGAACTGGCCGATGGCACGTGCGATCAGGGCGACGCCGACCACGGTCAGAAGCAGCGACACGATGATCGCGGCGAGTTGCATTTGGGGGCTCCTCGGGCCTGCGAGGGAAATTACTAAGCGGTAACTTATGCAGTCCGTTTGAGACTACCCCGTATTCTCCGTCGCACTGTAGCGGGGTGCGGAGTGATCTCAGTCGCTGAGGGTTGCCTCAGAATCCGGTCGGGTTGAGGTCGAGTTCGGGTCGGGTTCGGGTCGGGTTCGGGTCCGGTTCGGGTGGGTATCGGGTCGGCTCCGGGTGGAGGGAAGGTCGGGTTCCGGTGGGGATCCGGTCGCGAATCGGCCGTGTTATTCGTACCAAATTGGTACATATGTGACTAATTTATATCCGTGCTCTACGGGATCGTCGCAGCCATCACCGCCCTGTTCCTCGCCGCCGTCCTCGCCGCGCTGCTGCGCGTGCCCGCCCTGCGCCTGGGGTTGCTCGACCGGCGGCAGCGGCAGCGGCGGGTGCCTCTGTTCGGGGGTGCCGCCGTGGTGCTCGCCACCTGTCTCGTCGCGGTCGCCGGGGACTGGACGGGCATCGCCCCGCTCGGCGACGGCATCGAGGTGCTGCTCGTCGCGGGAGGCGCCGTCGCCGCGCTCGGACTGGTCGCGGACGTGTGGCGGCTCAACGCGCGGTTCCTGGTGGTCGGTACGGCGGTCGCGGCCGCCTTCGTGGTGCCGTACGGCGACACCGGGGCGGCGGCCGGAGTGGCGGGCGTCGGCTGGATCACCTTCGTCGCCCTCGCCTTCCGGTCGCTCGACCACGCCGACGGAGTGGCCGGAACCGTCGGGGTCGTCACCGCCTTCGGAGTGGCCGCCTGCGCCGCGGCCGAGGTCATGGACGGGCTGGCCGTGCTGCTCAGCGTGTTCGCCGCCGCGCTGACCGGGTTCCTGATGCACAACTGGCCTCCCGCGCGTGTCGCCCTCGGGGCGTGCGGGTCGCTCTTCGCGGGCTTCCTCCTCGCGGCGGCCGCCGTGATCGCCCGCGCGGGGCACGATCCGGTCGCCGGCGCGGGGGTGCTGTTCGCGCTCACCGCGGTCGCCGTGGCCGACGCCGTCCTGGTCGTGCTGTCCCGGCGGCTGGCCCGGCGGCCGTTGCTGCGTGGCGCGTCCGACCACCTCGCCCACCGGCTGCGGCGGCTGGGGCTCACCGCGCAGGGGGTGACCGTGCTGCTCGGGGTGGCGGCCTTCGCCGCGGTGCTCGTCGGGGTGCTGGTGCACGCCGGGTCGGTCGGCGCGCAGGCGGTGTCGTGGGTGGCCGGCGGGGCACTCGTCTTCGTGCTCGGGATGCTGCGGGTCGCGGTGTACGGGCCGCCACGCGCGCGTGGCCGTCGTCCCCGGCGGTCCGGCCGGGCCGGGCGCGCGGGCCGTTCCGCCTCACGCCCCGCGCCCCGCCCCGCACCCCGTCCGGCGTCGCGACCCGGGTCGGGTTCGGCGTCGGTGTACGCGCCCCGGCGTCAATCCGAGGACCCGGCGGACCACCCGGAACCTGGTGTGAGGCGCACCGGGCGATCTGTATCGCCGCAGGTCAACGCTTCCTTGCGTGTAAGGAACGGATAAGAGTTGAGCGGGTGCGACTCAGGTCTGTTGACCCAGAGGGGAGGCTCGTGCACACTTGAGTCCGTTCCACTCAAGTCAGCTGGAGGAAGATCACCATGGCACGTGCGGTCGGCATCGACCTGGGCACAACAAACTCGGTCGTCAGCGTTCTGGAGGGCGGCGAGCCCACCGTCATCACCAACGCCGAGGGTGCCCGGACCACGCCGTCCGTCGTCGCCTTCGCCAAGAACGGTGAAGTGCTCGTCGGCGAGGTGGCCAAGCGCCAGGCAGTCACGAACGTGGACCGGACCATCCGCTCCGTGAAGCGTCACATGGGCACGGACTGGACGATCGAGCTCGACGGGAAGAACTTCAACCCGCAGCAGATGAGCGCGTTCATCCTGCAGAAGCTCAAGCGCGACGCCGAGGCCTACCTGGGCGAGAAGGTGGCCGACGCGGTCATCACCGTCCCGGCGTACTTCAACGACTCCGAGCGTCAGGCGACGAAGGAAGCCGGCGAGATCGCCGGTCTCAACGTCCTTCGTATCGTCAACGAGCCCACCGCGGCCGCGCTCGCGTACGGCCTCGACAAGGACGACCAGACGATCCTCGTCTTCGACCTCGGCGGCGGCACGTTCGACGTGTCCCTCCTGGAGATCGGTGACGGCGTCGTCGAGGTGAAGGCCACCAACGGCGACAACCACCTCGGTGGTGACGACTGGGACCAGCGTGTCGTCGACTACCTGGTGCAGCAGTTCAAGGCCGGCCACGGTGTGGACCTCGCCAAGGACAAGATGGCGCTCCAGCGTCTGCGCGAGGCCGCCGAGAAGGCGAAGATCGAGCTGTCCTCGTCCACCGAGACCTCGATCAACCTGCCCTACATCACGGCGTCCGCCGAGGGCCCGCTGCACCTGGACGAGAAGCTCACGCGCGCCCAGTTCCAGCAGCTGACGGCCGATCTGCTGGAGCGTTGCAAGACGCCGTTCCACAACGTCATCAAGGACGCCGGCATCAACCTCTCCGAGATCGACCACGTCGTTCTCGTCGGCGGTTCGACCCGGATGCCCGCCGTCGCCGAGCTCGTCAGGGAGCTGACCGGCGGTCAGGACGCCAACAAGGGCGTCAACCCGGACGAGGTCGTCGCCATCGGCGCCGCGCTCCAGGCCGGTGTCCTCAAGGGTGAGGTCAAGGACGTCCTGCTCCTCGACGTGACCCCGCTGTCCCTCGGTATCGAGACCAAGGGCGGCATCATGACCAAGCTGATCGAGCGCAACACGACGATCCCGACGAAGCGTTCGGAGATCTTCACGACGGCCGAGGACAACCAGCCGTCGGTGCAGATCCAGGTCTACCAGGGCGAGCGCGAGATCGCGGCCTACAACAAGAAGCTCGGCATGTTCGAGCTGACCGGTCTGCCGCCGGCGCCGCGTGGCGTCCCGCAGATCGAGGTCGCCTTCGACATCGACGCCAACGGCATCATGCACGTCACGGCCAAGGACCTCGGCACGGGCAAGGAGCAGAAGATGACCGTCACCGGCGGCTCCTCGCTGCCGAAGGACGAGGTCGACCGCATGCGCCAGGAGGCCGAGCAGTACGCGGACGAGGACCACCGCCGCCGCGAGGCCGCCGAGTCCCGCAACCAGGGCGAGCAGCTCGTCTACCAGACGGAGAAGTTCCTCAAGGACAACGAGGACAAGGTCCCGGGCGAGGTCAAGACCGAGGTCGAGGCCGCCGTCGAGGAGCTGAAGGCCGCGCTCAAGGGCGAGGACACCGCCGAGATCCGCACGGCCACCGAGAAGGTCGCCGCGGTCTCGCAGAAGGTCGGCCAGGCCATGTACGCCGACGCCCAGGCCGGCCAGGGCGCGGACGCCCCCAAGGCCGACGCCCCGAAGGCGGACGACGACGTCGTGGACGCCGAGATCGTGGACGACGAGCGCAAGGACGGTGCCGCGTGACGGAGGAGACCCCGGGCTTCGAGGAGAAGCCCGACGTCCCCTCCGGCGCCACCCCTGAAGACGCCGAGCCGAAGGCCGCTCCCTCCCCCGCCTCGGCGGCGGGTGCGGCCCCGGCCGGGGACACGAACCAGACAGCCGGTCTGGTGGCCCAGCTGGACCAGGTGCGCACCGCTCTGGGCGAGCGCACCGCCGACCTCCAGCGCCTCCAGGCCGAGTACCAGAACTACCGCCGCCGGGTCGAGCGCGACCGGATCGCGGTCAAGGAGATCGCCATCGCGAACCTCCTGACCGAACTCCTGCCCGTGCTCGACGACATCGGCCGCGCGCGGGAACACGGCGAGTTCGTCGGCGGCTTCAAGTCGGTGGGCGAATCGCTGGAGACCGTCGCGGCCAAGATGGGCCTCCAGCAGTTCGGCAAGGAGGGCGAGCCCTTCGACCCGACGATCCACGAAGCCCTGATGCACAGCTACGCGCCCGACGTCACCGAGACGACGTGCGTGGCGATCCTTCAGCCCGGGTATCGGATCGGCGAGCGCACCATCCGCCCCGCGCGGGTGGCCGTCGCCGAACCGCAGCCCGGTGCACAGGCGGCCAAGGCCGACGAGGCCGAGGCGGCCGACGACAAGGAGAGCGGTGGCCCGGACGAGGGCTGAGCTCGATCGGATGAGCGGGTGGGAGGAGGGACGTCGAGGATGAGCACCAAGGACTTCGTCGAGAAGGACTTCTACAAGGTCCTCGGCGTCCCCAAGGACGCCACCGAGGCCGAGATCAAGAAGGCGTACCGGAAGCTCGCCCGCGAGTTCCACCCCGACGCCAACAAGGGCAACGCCAAGGCGGAGGAGCGCTTCAAGGAGATCTCCGAGGCGAACGACATCCTCGGTGACCCCAAGAAGCGCAAGGAGTACGACGAGGCGCGCGCCCTCTTCGGCAACGGCGGCTTCCGCCCCGGCCCGGGGGCGGGCGGCAACTTCAACTTCGACCTGGGCGACCTCTTCGGAGGCGGCGCCCAGGGCGGCGGTGCCCAGGGCGGCTTCGGCGGCGGCATCGGGGACGTGTTCGGCGGCCTGTTCAACCGCGGCGGCCCCGGCACGACCCGAACCCAGCCCCGGCGCGGCCAGGACATCGACACCGAGGTCACCCTGACCTTCACGGAGGCGATCGAGGGCGCGACGGTCCCGCTGCGCATGTCCTCGCAGGCCCCCTGCAAGGCGTGCTCGGGGACGGGCGACAAGAACGGCACCCCGCGCGTGTGCCCGACCTGCGTGGGCACGGGCCAGGTGGCGAGGGGCTCGGGAGGCGGTTTCTCCCTGACCGACCCCTGCCCCGACTGCAAGGGCCGCGGCCTGATCGCCGAGCATCCCTGCCTGGACTGCAAGGGCAGCGGTCGCGCGAAGTCGTCGAGGACCATGCAGGTCCGCATCCCCGCGGGGGTGACGGACGGTCAGCGCATCAGGCTGCGCGGCAAGGGCGCCCCGGGCGAGCGTGGCGGCCCGGCGGGCGACCTGTACGTCGTCGTCCATGTCGGCGCCCACCCGGTGTTCGGCCGCAAGGAGGACAACCTCACGGTGACCGTGCCGGTGACGTTCACCGAGGCGGCACTCGGCGGCGAGATCAGGGTGCCGACGCTCGGCGGACCGTCCCTGACCTTGAAGCTTCCGCCCGGCACGCCCAACGGCCGCACCATGCGGGCGCGGGGCAAGGGCGCGGTCCGTAAGGACGGCACCCGCGGAGACCTGTTGGTCACCGTCGAGGTGAGTGTTCCGAAGGACTTGTCGGGGAAGGCTCGTGAAGCGCTGGAGGCGTATCGCGAGGCGACCGCGGACGAGGACCCGCGGGCGGAGCTGTTCGAGGCCGCGAAGGGAGCATGAGAGTGATGGAGGGTCGTCGGCGTAACCCGTATGAACTGACCCAGGAGACTCCGGTCTACGTCATCTCGGTGGCGGCCCAGCTCTCGGGCCTGCATCCGCAGACGCTGCGCCAGTACGACCGCCTGGGTCTCGTCTCCCCCGACCGCACCGCCGGCCGGGGGCGCCGCTACTCGGCCCGCGACATCGAGCTGCTGCGCACGGTGCAGGCCCTGTCCCAGGACGAGGGCATCAACCTGGCCGGCATCAAGCGGATCATCGAACTGGAGAACCAGGTGGCCGCGCTCCAGGCGAGGGCCGCGGAGCTGGAGGCCGCGCTGGACGGCGCCGCCACGGCCATGCAGCAGCGGGAGGCGGCGGTGCACGCCTCCTACCGGCGGGACCTGGTGCCGTACCAGGAGGTGCAGCAGACCAGCGCGCTGGTGGTCTGGCGGCCGAAGCGGCAGCAGTCGACGGACTGACGTCCGGCGGCAGGTATACGGAAAGAGGGGCCCGGAGATTCGTCTCCGGGTCCCTCTTTCCGTATGTCTTCGTCGCGGGGCTGTTCAGCCGCCGTCTTGTACGCAGGGCTCTTCAGTCGCCCATGTCGACGCCCGGCTCAGGTCGCTCCTGGCCCGGCGGCTGTTGCCGGGGCGGCTGCTGGGCGGGACCGGCTGGCCGGTCGGCCCCGCCCCGAGGCAGACCCATCTGCCAGAGATGCGATCCGGAGACACCGGGGGCGGGGGAGGGGGCGGGGGCGGGGGAGGAGGCGGGAGATGGTGCCGGTTCGGGTGCCGGTTCCGGTTCGGGTGCCGTTGCCGGGGCCGGAATCGGGGACTGGGCCGGTGCGGGGGCTGGCGCCGGTGCCGGTGTCTGTGCCGGAGCCGAGGTCTGGGCCGGGGCTGGGGCTGGTGCAGGCGTCTGTGCCGGAGTCGCGGGCTGGGGCTGGGCCGGTGCTGCGGGCTGAGGGTGGGCTGGGGTTGGGCCGGGGGTGGTGGGGGGCTTCGGGGTCTGTTCGGTCCTCGAGTCCTGTTCCGCCTTCGGCTCGGACTTCTCCTGGGGCAGGGTGGGGTTCTGGGGGCTCGCGGCCGGCGGCTTCGTGCCCTCGCCCAGTTCCGGGCGCTGCCAGCGCTCCGGGACCGTCGACAGCCGTCGTACGGCTTCGGGGTCGCCCGCCTCCGCCGCCGCGACGGCGCGAGCGCGCAGGGCGCTCTGGCGGGCGATGGGGGAGAAACCGGGGGCCGCGTTGCCGGTCTCGGACGGCAGACCGCGGATGCCCATGCCGTTCAGCGCGGCCTGGACTCCCGTCTCCGGGGCGAAGATCTCGCGCGGCAGCTGCCAGGAGGCCGCGCCGTCCACGTCGACGCGGTGTTCCTTCCCGTCCACGGCGAAGGTGAGCCCGTAGCCGATGTACTGGTCGTCCCTGTCGAACAACAGGTCCCCGGAGATCTCCCCGCCCCGGTCGCGCACCTCGTCGGCGAGCACCTGGAGGGCGGGCGGGAGGGGGTTGGTGCGGCCGAGACTGGAGACGTAGCCGCCGGCCCGGGCGGTCCTCCGTTCCCCGGTGGCCTCGATCACGTACTCCGCCTGGAACCAGGTCTCCCCGTTCTCGTGCCGGTAGGTCTCGACCGCGCCCACCTCCGCCCGGCCGATCGTCAGCCGCGGGTTCTCGCCCGCGCCGTACCGGCTGAGCATCTCCGGGTACTGGACCTGGTGCCGGAGCGCGGCGGGCGGAGGCGAGCCGACGATCGTGACGTGGGCGTCGGGGTTCTCCCGCAGGATGATCTCCGCGTTGGCGACCCCGGTGCCGCCGGACCCCGCGATGATCCAGTGCTGGGCCGCGTGCGGGTCGAAACGGTTCTCGGCGACCTCGTCGCCCAGCAGCGCCCGGCCCTCGGCGGCCTCCCGCGCCGCCTCCCACTTCTCCGTCGACTCGAGGGCGGTGAAGCAGTTCTTCATGCGCGCGGCGGCATCGCCCTCCAGATCCGCGGAGAGAGCGTCCTTCAGCATCGAGGAGTCCAGGGCCTCCAGCACGGTACGGGCGTCCGCGCCGCCCCGCTCGGCCTGGGCGAGCCAGGCGCGCACCTCGGCCGCGTGGGTCGTTCCCCGGCTCTCCAGCTCCCGCAGCCGCTCACTGATCAGCCGTACGGCCTCGCTCCGGCTCTCCACCCCGGTCGTGCCGCGTGGCATGCCCGGCACGACGTCCGGCGTGAGGCCGGTCGCGACGCTCGGCGTCCCGTCGCACGCCACCCACAGCGGGGTCCCGCTCTCCTTGCCGTCCGGCCCCAACCCGCGCACCTCGGCGAGGAGTTCGCCCTCCCGGCCCAGGCGCAGACGGGCGTGGCCGTTCACCACGTCGCCCTGGGTGGCGAGCTGGTCCTCCCAGACCCGTACCGCGTGGATGGACACCCGGTGCCGGGGGTCCTCCACCGCCGAGTACGGGTCGACGCCCATCCACTGCGCGAGGTCGCGGTCCTGGTCCGCCGACTGCACGATCCCGTTCCCGGGGTCCAGGTGCCAACGGCCCGCCCCGTCCACCAGCAGCGCCTCCGGGTCCCGCCCGGTGAGGCTCGCGCCACCGCCGATCACGACTTTGCGCAGCGGGAGCTGCCCTTCGGCGAGCTGCCCCTCCAGCGTCTGCACGGTGCGCTCGCTGACCTGCGCGCGGTACTCCGCCCACCGCTCGGCGGCGGGTTGCAGCTCGTCGCGGGGGAGCGGCAGCCCGTCCTGGTCGTAGCCCGGCATGGGCATGGTGACGTCCCGCCGCCCGATGAACGCCTCGACCTGGCGTTCCGCGCGCAGGGCGGCGTCGCGGGAGGCCTGGAGGGCGGTGGCGTCGGCGGGGGAGAGGCTCTCCAGGGGGTGGGCGAGGGCGTCGAGGAGACTCACGGAGTCGGTGGAGAGGGAGCCGAACGCCACTCGGTACCGGACGCGGGCCGCCCTCTCCTGGGGGCGGAACGCCTCCTCGTCGCTCATGGCGGCGGTCGGCCGGATGCCGTACGGATCCAGCAGCGCGGAGAACTCCGCACGCGCCTCCGTCCGCTGCTGAGCGGAGAGATCGGGGGCCGCACTGCGTGCGGCGAGCCAGTTGAGCTCGCCTATGCGGCCCCTGTCCCCCGCGGACAGCTCCTGTTCTGCCGGGAGTTGGGCTCCCTCGCGCAGAAGGTCTTCCCGCACGGGCGCCAGACCCGCGGCGGCGCGTTCGCGCACGGCCATGAGCTCACCGAGTTCGTGAGCGAGTACCCGGTCCAGCATCTCGGTCGGAAGGCGGTCGGAGACGCGGACCACGTAGTTCTGCGATGTGGTGTTCGTCGCCGTGTCGGCGATGGTCCCCGTCACCAGGGGAACGGCGTCCACCCAGACCGTCGCGGGCTCTCCCGGGCCGTCCCGCAGTACGAAGAACTGACGTCCGTCCCTGGTGCGATCCGCGTCGAGGGACTCCAGCCCGTCTCCGAGGACAGCGGCGGCCACCGCGGCCATGCCGCGCCTCGCGGCCGACACGAGTGCATCCTGGTGCGCGTGTGGGTACTGCGGCAGTGTGCCCATCGTCATCCGGGGATTGGCCCAACTGTCCATGTGATGCCCCTCCCCGGGCCCGCAACCTGTTCAAATCGCACAACAGCCCTAGGATCATGTCATGTTGAAAGCCCGTTCCTCGTTGGAAGCGCACCTGTACATGGACTTGCACCCGTGCGAGTGCGGGAGTCCCGACTTCGACCGCCGGCACCGGCTGGAGCAGCGCGGTGACGACATCGTCGCCGTGTACGAGGGCGCCTGCCGGGAATGCGGCCGCAACCGGAATTTCACTTTCCTGATGGCGGACGAGATCCCCCCGCCGCCGCCCGCCTTCGGTGGCCCGGCGCAGTCCGAGATCATCGATCCCGGTGAGTTCGCGACGGTCGCGTCCGATGTCTCCGCCCGTGCCGGACTCGAACTGCTCAACTCACCCGAGTCCGAGCACCGCAAGCACCGCGGGGCGATGGCTTACGCGGTCGCAGCCGTCGAGGAGATCCTGAAGTTCATTCCTCCGGGCCAGGACGCGGTGCCCGCATCGGCTTTCACCTCCGAAGTGGGCAGGGCCCGCTACGAGAAGGATCCGGGGAAGTTCCGCCGCGACATCCTGGAGATCGAGCTCCGCCTCACGCGACAGATCCTCGCCGACATCGACACCGTCAGCCCCCCGCCCGGGGCGACCGGCCCCCGGGCCTGAGGTCCGGCCCGGCGGCGGTCGCTCAGCCCAGCTGTTCCGTCGTGCCGTCCGGGTGGATCAGGAGGCGGATCGCGCCGCCGTAGCGGTTGTCGGTGATGGTGGCCGGGGTGGGGGCGCCGAGCTGCTGGGCGCGTTGCTGGAGGATCGCCAGGACCACGTCCTGGATGTCGCCGTAGGGCGGGGCGGTGACCGGGACGCCGTCGATCAGGCCGGCGTTGGGGGAGAAGACGTGCACCTGGGCGTCCGCCGTGGCGGGGGGTGGCGGCGTCGGTTCGGTCATCGGGGGTCTGGGTTCCTTCCGGCTCGGTTCCGGATCAGTTCCGGCTCAGGCGCTCTTCGCCTCGTCCTGTTCGGGGACGGCGGCCACGGTGACGTCCGGGGCGACGTCGACGGTGCGAGCGTACGTGCCCCGGGCGAGGCGTTGAAGGCGGCCCGACTTGACGAGGGCGGACAGCACGTTGCTGATCGTCTTGGAGGGATCGCCGTAGACGCCGGGCGGGAGGGCGCGCAGGACGTCACGGGCGGAGAACGGGCCGGGGAAGGTCGACACGGCCGTTTCCACGGCCGCCCGGATGCTGGGAGCGCCGGAGGGCACGAGGGTGGCGGCCTGGCCCGTGCCGTTGGACGTCCTGCCGTTCGGGGCCGGATGCGGGAGGCAGGCGCGGATGCCTTGCAGCGCGGTGCGGATCGGTTCCAGAGGG
The DNA here is from genome assembly GCF_040295245.1 of Streptomyces sp. NPDC002884. Taxonomy (NCBI): domain Bacteria; kingdom Bacillati; phylum Actinomycetota; class Actinomycetes; order Kitasatosporales; family Streptomycetaceae; genus Streptomyces; species Streptomyces sp. NPDC002884. Next base: position 10,966 of record NZ_JBEOVB010000028.1, read on the forward strand.
ATCTCGTCGCCGTCCGAGGCCCCGGTCGCGGCCAGCATGGTCGCCACCTTCTCTATGTTGGCGAGCGAGGAGGCCAGTTCGCGCAGCAGCGGCTCCAGGAAGTCGCGGCGCAGGGCCGCCACCGGGTCGGTGGTGGCGAGTTCCACGGAGACCGAGCCGGTGAGGGCGCGGAGCGGACCGGCGGCGTCCGGGGCGGTCTCGGCGGAGTCGCAGGAGCCCCGGCCGTCCTCGGGAGCCAGTGCCTCGACGGCCTTCCGCGCGGCGCGGACGGTGTCCGGCATCTCCGGCGCGATCTCGCCGCCGGGCACGCTCGCCAGCATCGTGACCAGCTGGTCCAGGCTGGTGAGCGTGGGCAGCGCGGAGCGGATCAGAGGGGCCAGCAGAGCTTGTCGTACGGCCTGGGCGGGATCCTCGTAGGAGAAGGCGATCCGCTGCCCGGACTCGGCCGCTGCCATGTCCTCGCTCCTGCTTTCCGGGTGGGTGTGTCTTGGATCGGGACCGTTGCCGTGCGCCTGCTGTGGGGTGGTGTGCTCGTGCAACTGCCGCGGGATGCCGGGCAACTCGCGCTGCAGCCTGGCCAGTTGGTCCTGACGCGCGTCGAACGCGTCGAGTATTCGCTCCACGGTGGGCTGACCGCGCTCGGTGTCGTGCCGGGCGGCCGCGTCGGTGCTGAGGGAGCGCAGACGCAGCAGGCGGCGGGACGTTTCGCCGGAGCTGTAGCCGGGGCCCGCGCCGGGGCCGTCCACCGTGTGGGTGGGCAGGTCGCCGCTCGCGTCGCCGACGCCGAGGGCGCGGCGGATCCAGCGGCGGTCGTCCAGAGTGGTCGCGGCCGCGTAGCCGTAGGGCTCGGCGTGGGCGACGGCGTCCTGGAGGCATTCCGCCCACAACGGGCAGGAAGCGCACAGGTCGCGGGCGGTGCGCAGCAGGACGAGGTGCTGGTGGCGCTGTTCGGGCGAGGTGTACGGAATGTCCGTGGGAGCCTCCAGCAGCGGGTGCTGGAAGACGTCCGGTCGGCGCTGGCAGGGCAGAGCGGCGTCGGGAGTGTGGACCCCCGTCCCCGCCCCCGTTCCCCGTACCGGCCCGCGCGCGGGACGCGTGGGCAGCGCCGTATGGCTGGCCATAGGCATGTGTGTTGTCCCCCGTGGTGATACGTGATCGGGGGGGAGCCTAAAGCGTTCTGTCAACCCGGTGCAACGCATCTGCAAAGCATGTGCCGACTTGGCACAGTGACGAGACGAAACGTTCACACGGGCCTCAACTGTCCGCCGGGTCACTGGCTTTGCGCTTCCGCAGGCGGCCAAGTGCCTGGCGGGCCCGGCCTGCAACCGCTTTCGCGCTGCTGCCGCGGATCGCCAGTACGGCGATCACGCCGAGGAAACCGAGCGGTACACCTGCTTCCGGAAGGAACATTCCGACGACGGACGCGATGACGAGGATCACATCCGCGAGGACGACGGTGACGCCCCGTCGGCCCGGGTGTTCCTTCACCATCCAGGCGCCGAGGAGGGCCATGCCGGCGAGGGCCCAGTAGCCGAAGGCGGCAGCGCCGGTGACGGTGGCGCCGGCGTCCTCGCTCGTGCGGGCCGCGTCGCCGACCGCGGAGAAGTAGCCGGTGAAGGCGATGGCGAGGATGCTCACCCCGATCGCCAGGAGCAGCTGGGTACGGCGGCGGAGCAGCCAGAGCGCGAGACCGAGGAGCAGCGCGGTGACGACCGCGACGAAAGCGGAGCCGCTCTGGGAGGCGAGGGTGATCACCGTGTAGAGCGCGGCCACGCCGAAGACGATGCGGGGGAGGAGACGGACGGCCCAGGCGTCGTCCTTCTCCTGGCGGAGGAAGCGGCGCAGGAGCGGGATCGGCGGGGTGGTGGGTGCCGGGGACACGGGCGTGTCCGGCCGGTCGGCGGTGCGCGTGGTCGGCCGGTCGGCAGCGGGCTGCGGGGTGGTGCGGGGGGTGCCTGGAGTACGGGTGGTGCCCGGGGTACGCGGGGTGCCCGGCGTGCGGCTCATGGGCCGGTCACACTCCCATTCCGGTGTCGTTGGACTGCTCAGGGGCAGGAGGCGCCTTCGGGGGAGCCGTCGGGGTGTCGGTCCTGTTCGGGGCGACGACCGACTTCGCCTGCGCGTCGACGCCGGGGAGGAAGCTGTGGGCGTCGGCGGTGACCGCTCCCGCTGTCGGAAGGGTGAGTGACCCGAGGGGGGCCGGTCCCGTCCTGGCGTTGACGGTGACGCCCGGGAGGTACTGGCCGTGGGTGCTGACGGCTACGGGCGGTGGACCCGCCGGCGAGTCCGGTTCCTGGTTGCGGAGTTCGGCCGCCCACTGCCGGTCCTCGACGCTGGGCAGCGTGACCTCGTGGTCCGGACGCAGGACCTTGATCTCCTCGATGAGCTTCTCCACGTCGGCCGCGCGAGCGGGGCCGTCCATGGTCGCCACCCGGGCGCACACCTCCAGGACGGCGGCGCGCTGTGCCTCGGGGGTGGAGAGCGCCGCCAACTGCTTCAGATCCAGGTGGCCCGCCTTGGTCAGCGGCGTGCACTTCGCGTCGTTCTCGTCGTACGAGAAGGTGTGAACCTGGGCGCGGACGGCTTGGGAGGAGAGCAACTCCTGTGTCTCCGGGGCGAGATCCGCGTACTTCTGCGCGGGTGCCGGATACATGAACTGGATGATGCCGAGCTTGCCGTCCTGGCGGAGCTGCCGGGACTCCGTCTGATAGGCGACGGTTCCCGGGTTGAGCTCGGCCATGAAGAAGAGGGCCTCGTTCTCCGTCTTCGCGGCGTATTTCTCGGAGAGGGTGCCCCAGGCGTCGTAGGCCAGGGACAGACCCGCCTTCTCATCCAGGTCCAGCGCATCCTGCATTTCCGTGTCCCACAGATGGAGCCGGCCCAGCGCTTCGCCGCCGGGCGTGCCCTCCAAGTACCGCAGGGTGTCCTGCACGATCGAGTTCTGTGCCTCGGTGTACGCAGCCGCCATGTGCATGCTGTACAGCTCTTCCCCGGGCTCCGAATTGATCTGCGGGTGATCCTCCAGCCGGTAGGACCAGAAGGTCGACCTGGTGTCGGGGGAGGGCAGGTCGACGTCCTGAGCGGACGCGAACTCCTTCAGCCGCCGGTGGAGTTGCTCCCTGTATTCCTTCTCCGGGAGGTGATCGATGCCCTCGCGCAGCCCTCTCGCGATCCGCTTGGCCTCGGCCTCGGTCAGCTCGGGCTCGACGGTCCGCTGGCGGTCTCGGGCGTTGTCGAGGACACGGTCCGGGATATGTGCCTGGATCACACGGCCTCCGGCGGATAGCAGGTTGCTTTGATCGATGCGCGTCGGAGCGCACCCGGCGCCCGGACGGATCCTGGCTTGACGGCGAGAACGGTGACGTGGCCCTCCGGCCCTTCCTCCCGCCAGACCGCCATGCGGTAGGGATCCATGTCCTCCAGACGAAGGTCCCTGGGGATGAGCCAGTGCCGGTCGTGCGGCGGTTCCGGGAAGGCGGGGTCGTCCCAGGCGCCCGTGTAGGAAGGGTCACCGAGCACAGTGCGGGCAGCCTCCACATAGGCAGCCCATGTCTCGGCAGCCTGGGTGAGGACCTCGTCGTTCTCGGACGGGTCGTCTGCGGACAGGTGCCAGCTCGTCCAGCTGAGCTGTTTGACCGGAGCCCATCCGGCGGAGCGCACCGGGAAGAGAGCGAAGTCCTGGCCCGTGCCACTGCGCACGGTCAGCACCCGCTCCGCCGATGTCGGCTTCCAGCCGAACAGCGCGCACCAGTCGTCCAGTGCCTGACCGGGGTTCGGCGGGCCCGCCCAGACGGCGGGCCAGTCCACGTGCTCCAGTCCCCTGAGCTCCTCGGCCAGCTGCTCGGGGCTGCGTTCGATCCTTAGGGTCGTCATCGCTTGTCACCTTCCTCGCGTTCCGCACGGCTCCGGTTCATCCGTGCCGCGCCTGCCGACGGGACTCCGCGTGGTCGGGGTCATGGCAGACGAGTTCGATCCTCGCATTGGCCGGTACCGGACCACGTCGTGCCGTCGCACCGAGCGTCGCCCTGAGCTCGAACACCGGTGCCTGCGGCACCCGGAACCGCCACACCGCGAGACGGTGCGGGTCCTGGTATTCCGTGCGCCACCGGGCGTCGGGCCAGGCACCTGGACCCGGCAGTTCCGGGAAGTCCGTGGTGTTCCAGGTGCCGTGCCAGGCCGGGTTTCCCAGCAGGGTGCGCAGGGCGGTCAGGGCGGCGGTCCAGCGGGCCTCCGCCAGGTCGGTGACGAGGGCGTTCTCGTCCGTGTCCCGGGCCCGGGCCGACCACACCGTGTGGTCGATCCGGGTGACCGGGCCGCCGGGGGCGGCGGAGGCGAGATACAGGCGGCCGCCCAGTGCCGTACGGACGCGCAGTCCCGCCTCGGACCACAGCGGGAGCCAGCCGAAGCCGGCGCACCACCTTGCCCGCTTCTCCGCGTCCTGCGGAACCCCCGCCCACACCGTGGGCCAGTCCACCCCGATGAGCCGCTCCAGTTCCGCGACCAGTTGGTCGGGGGTGCGGTCGGCGGTCAGGGCGGGCATCGGATGGCTCCTTGGTGTGGGAGGGGAGACGGAGACGGAGGCGGCAGGGCGGGGCTAGACGCGGCCGCTGGGGCCGCGCGGGTCCCTCGGAGGCGGGGTCGGTGCCACCGGCGGCTCGGCGGGCCGGGGACGGGGAGCCGGCGCCTGCCGTACGGGAGCGGGAGCAGGAGCGGGTGCGGGTGCCGGGCGGGACTCGGTCGGCGTCGTGGACTGCGGAGCCGGCGCACTGCTGGACCCGCTGACACGGCGGCCTCGGGTGCGGGGCGGCTCCGGAGCCGGTGACTCCTGGCCTCCCTGCTCGCCGAATTCCCGGTCGTAGTTCTTCTGGGCGACCTGCGAACCCTGGTAGGCCGTCTGCCGCTGCTCGCGCTTGGACTGACCGAGCCAGCCCTTCTCCTGCATCTTGGCCCGGCCCTTGCCCTTGAAGGCGAGCTTGTCCACCGCCCAGGCGGTCCCGCGTGCCGTGCTGCCCGTCGCGCGGGCCGTGCCCTTGGCCGTGGTGCTCGCGACGCGGCCCGTGGTGCGGGCGGTGGAGCCTGCGGCGGACGCGGCCAGACCGGGCGCCATGGCGGTCACCTTGCCGGCCATGTCCCCGACGCCGAGAGCGTCGTCCGCTCCCTGGACCTGCGGGCTGAACTTTCCGGACAGCAGGTTCTTGAGCAGCATGATCACGGCGATGGTCACCAGCAGGAGCATCAGCAGCTGCATGCCCAGCGGGACCTGGAGCGGCAGGATCAGCTGGTAGAAGAGCAGCAGGATCGTGAGGATCACGCCGAATCCGGCGCGCAGGACGAAGCTGTGCACGAAGGTCTGCCACCAGCCCCGCAGCAGCTTCTGCTGGGTCGGGTGGATCGAGATGATCGCGACCAGGGGCAACAGGATCACCATGATGAGCGTGACCGCGTGCCACAACAGTGTCAGGGCGCTGAGCACGACCACCATCAGGCCGACGATGAGCGAAGCGATCAGGGCGTAGACCCCGATGCTGATGCGGTTGGCGGGTTTGTCGCCGGACCACTGCTCGTAGATGCGCGCATCCTCGTTCTTGGCGATGTAGTTGCGCAGCTCGCCGTACTGGTTCTCCTTCGCCTTGATGATGTCGCCTTCTTCGCCTTCCTCGACCTCGACCGGCGAAGGGTGCTGGTAGTACTCGATGTTCGTCACCGACTGGATGATCACCTGCTTGACCCGCAGGTCGGTGCAGCGTTTGCCCGTGCCGAAGTCGCACTTCTCGGTGCCCTTGTACTCCATGCGAGCCTTGCCCGGGTCGCCGAACTGGCCGATGGCCCACGGGCGGAACGCGAGGGTGTCGTACATGGCACAGCTGGAGATGCGCATGCCGCGCTGCGGTGCGTTGTCGGGCAGGTCGCAGGGCGGGTCGACACCGTCGATCGCGCCGTCCAGCACGGCTTCGGTCAGGGCGGCGTTTCCCTGCGCGATCCCCGAGTCGGCGGTTTCGACCACGGCCACGTAGTTCCCGTTGACGAGGAACGCCGACACGGCGATGACGACGAACGCGGCCCAGCCGACACCCGACCAGACCTCGCGCATGTCGCCCTTGCGCCACTTGCCGAACACCCAGAGGCCGGTGAGCAGGATCATGGTGGGCACGGCGAGCTTGAAGACACCGTTGTTCAGGCGGTCGACGACGCTGTCGTCACCCGAGACCGTGCCGTCGTAGAGGGCGGCCAGCGGGCTGGGGTTGGAGGAGATCTCCTTGATGCTGATCGCGGCCCGGCTCATGATCTTGCTCAGGTCGAAGATGGCCTGGGCGATGCTGTTGTAGATCTCGTTCTGGAGGCTGCACTCGTCGTCGTCGGCGGCCTGCCCGCGCTCGCCCTGCTTCGCGTCGTGTTGGCTCTGCTGGGTCGAGGCCCAGTTGAGACCGCGCATGGCGCTGAGTTCGTAGAGCGTGTACTTCGACGCGGGGCCGTCCATCTTCGTCGCCCCGGCGACGAGTTCGCGCTTGCCGTCCCATTGCTTCACCGAGGGGAAGATGTTCTCCGCGGCGGGGCCCGGCATGTCGGCCTTCTGGTTGATGCTCTGCTGCGCCCAGTCACAGGTGTCGAAGAGGGCCTGCGCCTGCTGTGGAGCGGAGAACGAGAGCGCGATCACCCCGAGGACCAGGAACAGCACGGCCCGCGCGGCGATGCCGGTGCTGATGAGTTTCTCGCGCGGGGAGCGCCTCGTCCGGGGCCGTGCCGGACGGCCGGAGCGCGGCCGGAAGCGGGTCAGCATGAAAAGCCCTTCGGAGGGATCAGTTGGCGTAGTAGTTCGTGAGGACGCACCCGTCCACCTGCGCAGGCTCCTGCTTGTAGCCGCTGGGTATCTGGCGTTCCGGATCGCACGACAGGACCACGAGGCCGGAGGCCTTCAGGTCCTCGATCGTTTCGGTGCCGCCCGGCTCCACCGCGAAGTCCTTGCCGATCAGGATGGAGCTGTAGTTCCCGGCGTGCATGGAGGTCTGGAACTTCTTCATGTCCGACAGCACCAGCAGCGTGCTGGAGTCGTCGTAGTTGTCCCGGCAGACGGCACGCTCCTTGATCCCCCAAGCGGGGTCGCGGGTCATGCTGTCCTCGCCCCAGGCGGGATCATGGTCTGCCAGGGAGGAGTCGTCGTACTCGGCGCCCGGTGTGAGATCCAGGCAGGATCCGTACTGGTTGAGGTAGTACGCGATGGACGCCATGTCCGACGCCTCCGGCAGCCCGGTGCTCGCCGACTCACCGCTGTCGCCCTTGCCGGCGCCCTTGCTCGCGCTCGCGCTGCTCTTGCCGTCGCCGTCGCTGTTCCCGGCGTCGCTGTCGCCGCCGCACGCCGTCATCGAGGCCGACATGAGGAGGAGGGCGCCGATGGTGATCGCTCGCCTGAGTCGCATGGTGTTTCTCGCCTTACTCGGGGACGTAGTTGGTCAGGACACAGCCGTCCACGAGGGCCGGCTCCTTCTCGAAGCCGCTCGGCACCGCGAGGTCCGCGTCGCACGTCAGGAATCTCAGGTCGGACCGCTGGAGGCTGCGGATCGCCTCGTCACCGACCGGAACGACCGCGAAGTCCTCGCCGACCAGGAACTCGTCGCCGCTCGCCTTGGCGGCGGTCTGGAACTCCTTCATGTCGGAGACGGTGAGCAGGGCGATGGGCCGGCCGGACCCGTCCGTGCAGACGGCGCGCTCCTCGATGCCCCAGGCCGGGTCCTCGGACTCGTCCGTGCCCCAGGCGTCGCCGTCGTGGCCGCTGTCGTACTCGTCGCCCGTGGCCACGTCCTGGCAGGGCGTGTACGGGTTCAGGTAGTCGGCGATGGACGCCGTGTCCGACGCCTGGGGCAGGCCACCGGTCGTGGTCTGTCCGCCGTCGCCGTCCGCACCGGAGTCGGAGCCGGTCTCCGAGCCGCCGTCCGAGCCGAAGACGGCGTCCGCGCCGGTCTTGGCACCAGAGCCGGACTCCGAGTCCGACCCGCACCCGCTCAGCGTCGCGAGCAGGGCGAGGGCCGCGGCCCCGGTGGCGAGACTTCTGGACAGGCGCACGGTGGGACGGGCTCCTCGATGGGTGTGTGTGCGGGTGTGCGTGCGGGTGGGACCGGTGAGGCGCGTCATGCCGTTGCCGTTGCCGTCGCTGTTTCCTGCGCGGCTGTCGTGGGCTGTGCCGGGTCCTCCTCCGCCTCCTGGAGGAAGGTCCAGTCCCAGACGCTCAGCGGCGGGTTGACGCCCTGGCGGGCCGGGCGGGTGGTGCCGTTGGTGTCCGTGGCGGCGAGGATCTCCTTGAAGACCAGGTCGACGGCGACCGTGCCGACGCGCTTGTCGACGTCGCGCTGGAGGCAGACACCCGTGCGGAGCTCCTGGAGGGCCGCGATGACCTTCGGGTCGTTCTCCGGGCGGCCCAGGAGCGGGGCCACCAGGGACGCTTCCTGCGCCGACTTCTGCTTGAAGGCGAAGACCGTGTGGATCTGGTTGGCGCCGCCGCTGCGGGCCTCGGAGTCCTCGATCTGGACCAGGTCGATGGCCTGCTGGGTGATCAGGACGGTGACCGCCAGATAGGAGCGGCCCTGCTTCAGCGCGCGGCGCATCAGGTCGCGGCCGGACTCGGTGGCCGTGACGACGTACGCCTCGTCGACGAAGAGCGCCTTCGGGCGCAGGCCGATCTCGCCGGTCACCGGGTTCTTCTCGTAGCCGACGTCGAGCATCTGGCTGCCCAGTTCCACGACCGCCATGAGGGCCGTCGCCGCGAGGCGTTCCGCCGGGTTCCAGCTGCGCGGGTCGGAGGCCGCCGGCGACTGGAAGCCGCGCAGGGTGATGACCGTACGGCGCTTGCGCATGCTGGACAGGGGCTGCGGACGCTCCGCGAAGGAGAGCCGGGCGTAGGGGAGCGTACGCAGCTCGGTCAGGAGCATCTGCGCGAGCTTCAGGTCCTTGATCGCTTCCCGGTCGCCGCTGGCCATCGCCTGGTCGTACGCCGCGACGACCTCGTCGACGACCTGCCACAACGTCGGTCGCGGGACGGCCACTTCGGCGTCGCGAGCGGTCAGGCCCTGCTCGACGGCCTGCCGGATCGCGGAGTTGTAGCGGCCGATGACGGTCGCCATGCCCTCGATGACGGGGAGGCGTACGCGCTGGTAGTCCTCGTCGCCGAGGAAGCCCCGGAGCATGGTCTCGGCGAGCAGCCGGCCCGCGGGGACGTCGCGGGCGATGACCCAGGGGTCCAGGACGCCCGCCTGGCCCTTCAGGAGGTCGACGACCTCCGTCTCCGCCCAGAACTCGGGGTTCACCGGCTGGAACTTGCTGGCGGGGGTGCCGAGGAGGCCGGACTCCGCGTCGGCCGCGAACGACGGGTCGTTCACCTGGGCTCCGAAGCCCAGGTAGTAGCAGAGCTGGGCGAAGTCGGTCTTCGGGTCGATGACCAGGCAGCGGACGCCCGACTCCGACTCCTCGTAGAACTTCTGGAGTGCGAGCGAGGACTTGCCTCCGCCGGACGCGCCGACGATGGCCAGACCACCGCCGTCGTTGCGGGCCGGGCCGACGTGCAGCGAGTAGTGGACCGGCATCTTGCCCGCCCAGCCGACCAGGTTGCCGACCCAGCCCAGGCGCTTGCCGGAACGGTGCTCGGGGTTGTCGCCCAGCTCCGTGCCCGCGGTGGGCAGTCCGGCGCCGAGCTGCTCGACCTCCTGGAGGCGGAGGTAGGGCGCGATCGGCAGCTTGGGCGCGTCGCCGGGGAGCTGTGCCTGGAGCAGCCGCCACTGCTGGCGGGTCGGGCGCAGCAGGGTGACCTTCAGGTCCTGCTTGAACTGCATCTCCAGGACCCGGCGCCGGCGCTCGAGCTCCTTCACGTCGTGCGCCGAGATCGTGAAGCGGATCTGCGCCTCCATGCCCGGCATCTTGTGCTCGTCGATGTCGTCGACGAGCTCCTGGGCACGGGTGACCTGGGTGCCCAGCTTGGTGTCGGGGCTGCGGCCGGAGTTGGCCATGTCGTTCATCTCGTCGACCAGGTTGCCGCGGATCTTGTCGGCGCGGTCCTTGAACTTCAGGTACGGGATGAGCGTGAACCGCATGTCGATCTCGACGGGGAAGTCCACGTGCTGGGCGGCGTAGCGCGCCCACGCGGTCGACTGGCGGAAGCGGGTCTCCGCGGGCCAGTTGGCGGCCACGAGGGTGGTGGTGTAGCTGGTCTGCTGCTCGCCCGTCACCTCGTCGTACTGGTTCAGCACGATGTGCGTCTTGCGGTTCTCGCCGGAGAAGTCGACGACCAGGTCGAACTGGTTCGGTCCCCAGGCGCGCGAGCCGAGCACCGGCTCCGGCGGCACCGGCAGGTCGCCGTGGAGCGGCTTGCGGATCAGCCAGACGAGCTCCTCGCGGCTGAGCGGGGTGCCCTTGAGGCCTTCGAGGCTCTCGTGGACCTCGGCGGCGACCTGCGTCCACTCGGCGAGGACGTGCGGGGAGAGGTACTCGTCGGCGACGCCGGTCGCGGTGGCGGCGGCCTGGTCGGCGGCGCCGCGGACACCCTGGAGGAGGCCGGGCTCGTCGTACGGCTCGTCGTCCTGGGCGACGACCCCGCTGCCGCCGTTGGTGCGCTTCAGTGAACCCAGCTTCACCAGCAGGATGTTGCGCTCGCGCTTGGCGCCGATGCGCTCCTGGTACTCGGCCTTGCGCAGGTTGTACGCCTTGTAGTTCTCGGTGGGCTCCCAGGCGATCGCGTTCAGTTCCTCCGCCCAGGTCATCGCCGTGATCGGCTGGTAGACCTTGCGGTAGTGGCACTCGACGTTGCGGTCGCCGCGGGCGAGGTTGAGCAGACCGCGGGCCGGGCCCTCGGCCATGGCCTGGAGCTCGCCGGCGTTCAGGTACTCGTCGATGGCGTTGGGCAGGACCACGCCCGTCCATACCGAGTCGCCGTGCACGAAGATCATGTCGTCGGCGTAGCGGTAGGGGAGGCGGAGGTCCTCGCGGCGGGCGGCGGCCGACGAGCCGGACGGCTTGGAGCGTGCCGAGGACGACTGCTTCGAGCCGCCCTGGCCGTTCTTCTTGCTCGACGAGGCGGCCATGATCATGGCGACCACGAAGAAGGCGGCCGCCCCGCCCAAAAGGATCAACATGAACATGGAGGACTCATCCTGCGGTAGTCGGCATCGGGAAGTGGTGGGGTGATCGCGGGGTCAGCGCCTGGCGGCGGCGAACGCGCTGCCGCGCTCGGCGGCGGCGCGGCGCGCGGCCTCGTAGTGGGCCTGCCAGCGCGGCGAGCCGGGGGCGAAGAGGATGACCTGCCAGTGCAGGTGCTCCGGCTCCTGGTCTGCGGAGAGGCCCTGCAGCCGCTTGGGCTGGAACCACCAGTCGGTCCACACCACGATCTGCTGGCTCAGCGTGAGCGCCGAGGGCAGCGGGCGTCCCCAGACGAAGTAGATGCCGAACGGCGGCCCGAAGTAGAGGATCGACGTCCACATCGACATGCCGAGGAAGGGCAGGAACGCCGACACGGTGAACAGGGTGATGAGCCAGACCAGCCCGAAGCCGAAGGCCGCGCCCAGCGCGGGCAGCAGCAGGCCGGGCAGCGGGATGTTGCCCCAGTTCCAGATCCTCTTGGGACGGTTGACCAGATCGGTGTGGTCGTACGCGACCAGCGGCTCCGGTGCCTCCTGGCTCATGTCTGCGAACTCCCCTGTTAGGGACGGCTACTGACGGTGCGTCGGGCAGGGCCCGAGCGGTCCGTCAGTTGCCGCCGCCGATCTGGCTGCCGAGGCCGATCAGGACACCGGCGAGGCCGCCGGCGCCACCGATGATCAGGGCGGCCAGCGCGATCATGCCGAATCCCTGGAAGGCCTCACGCATGCCGTCGCCGCGCTTCATCGACAGGAGCATGCGGATGCCGAGGATGAGCAGGGCGATGACGGCGACCATGGTGCCCGCGTTGCGCAGGATGTCCTCGATCTGCCCGAACATGTCGTTCAGGGTCGTCTCGGCCATGTACATGGTGGTTCCTCTCGGGTGGTGGAGCTGCGGTGAGTGGTATGGGGGGTGGGGGCGCGGTCCGGTCAGGACTTGCCGGGCTTGGCCGTGGAAGACGGGACGGCCGCGGAGGCGGAGGCGGAGGCCGAGGGGGCTCCGGAGACACCGGCCGAGGGCGAGGCCGTCCCCGTCGCGGCATCACTGTCGGTGTCGCTGTCGGCCCGGCCGCCGTCGGCGTCGAGCACCCCGCCCCGGACGTCCCTGATGAACCATCCCTGGGCCGTGCTGACCATCGTCATCCGGTACGCGCGCCGAACGGCGACGCCCTTCGCGTCGGTCCAGTCGACGGCCACCCGCACCTGGACGGCCTGTCCGACGCTGTAGGTGTACGGCTTGGTGTCCTGGGCGCTCACCGGGACGAGCGCGACGACGGTGCCGATCTGCGGGCCTGTCAGGCGGCCGGCCAGACCGGTGGTGGCCGTCAGGGTCGCGTCGGGCGTGAGGAAGCGGGCCATGGCGGTGGCGTCGGAGGCGCCCCAGGCCTCGAAGTAGCCCGGCAGCACCTCCTTCTGGAGCTGCGTGGACAGGGTGTCGTCCACGACCTCGTCGCCCTGGTCGACCGCGGGCACGTCCGCGGCGGCCGGCAGCGGCATCTGGCCCACGTCGCCTGCGACGCGCATGCCCTCGCCCGTCTTGAGGTTCTCCACGTACACGGGGACGGTGAGGGTGGTGAGCGTGCCGTCGTCGGTGCGGACCTGGACCCCGATGTAACGGCCGTGGTCGCCGTACTCGGAGAGCTTCTCGGCGGTGCCGTCCCAGGTGACGGAGACGGCCTTGCTGGTGCCCTCACCGCTCCAGCCGCAGTCGGGGTCGACACCGGCGGAGGCGTAGCGGGCGAGATCGGTCCGGCGGGTGGACGCGGTGTCCGGGGTGAACGTCATGCAGAGCTGGGCGTACTGCTCGGCGAAGGCCGCCGCCTGCTCGGTGGGGAACTCGGTGAGGCGGTACCGGGTGGCGTCCGACGCGTCCAGCCCGGCGGTGGTGGACCCGGACGACTTGCCGATCACCAGTCCCATCACGCCGCACGAGCCCAGCGCGAACACGCAGGTCGTGATCAGCAGGGTGGCGCGCAGCGCGACGTGCGTGCGGCGCCCGCCGCCGGGGATCCGGCCGCCGGGCTTGGGCACGTCGAAGTCGCGCGCGGGGGCGGGCGTCGGGGTGGCCCGGCCCGGGGTGGCGTCACCCGGGGTGACGCCACCCCGGGCCGGGGCGGTCGCGCCCGTGGCCGGGGCCGCCGTGGCCCTCAGCGACATCGTGGAAGAGCTGTGGGCGGGGGCCTGGTGGCCGTGCTGGGGCGGGTGCGGGGCGGCCGTGGTGGGCGCGGGCGCCTGCGCGGCGGTCGCGGCCGTTGCCGTGCCGCCCCGCTTGCGCTGCTCCTTCTCCGCCTTCTTCTGCTCGTACGCCGCCTTGCGCGCCGCCCGTTCCCGCTCGCGCTTCTCCTTCTTCGACTCGCCCTGGGACCGCGTCTCACGCGGCGGCAGCGACGGGACGGCGGCCTGGCCGGCCCGGGGCGTGCTGCGCACCCAGGCGGCGGCGACCTGGGCGCGGGCCGCGTCGGAGGGCATGGGCTGCGGCTGCTGCGGAGCGGGGGCCTGTTGCGGGGCGGGGGCCTGCTGCCCTTGCCCCTGCCACGCCTGCTGCTGCGGCTGCTGGGAAGGACCGAAGGACCCGGGCTGCCCGGAAGGCTGGCCTCCGCCGACCGCGCCAGCAGGGCTGTTGTGGTCTGTCATCGAGTCGGTTACTCCAGCGAGTCGGTTCCCCGTCCGCCTGGGCGGGTTCACGACCGCACCGCACGACGGGCCCTGGCCCGGCCAGGTGCGCTTGGCAGTGTGACAAAGACCCGTCACCGGACCGGTGTTGTTTTCCTCGTCGGGACTGCGGGAATTCCCGATGTCGTGCCCATGGGGAAAATGGCCGGGAAAACTGTCAGGGACACGGCGGGACGGGGTCGTGCCGTACCGGGCCGCCCTGGGCCCACAATGCGCTGGGCGCGTGTGCCCGAGGTGCTGGGTACCGCCACCCGGCACCACCCCCTGGACCCGACGGACCCGGCGAAGGACGAGAGTTGACCGACCACAACGGGCACCCGCAGCAGCCGCAGTACCCGCAGCAGCCGCAACCCCCGGAGCAGCCCGCCCCGCGCACCTGGGAGATCCCTCAGCAGACCCCGCCGGTCCAGCAGGCCCCGCCGGTCCAGCAGGCTCCTGCCGCTGTCCCCGCTCCTGCCGCTGTCCCCGCTCCTGTCCCGGCCCCTGCCCCCGTCGCCGTACCGGCTCCTCAGGAGGTCCAGGCCCCGCAGGTCTTCCAGGCCGAGCACGCCTGGGTCGACGGCTATGAGCCCGGCAACCCCTGGCAGGCCAGCCTGTGCGTGGAGACGCCGTACGGGACCTTCGCCTATCCGCTCACGCCGAACACGATTCCCGAACTCCTCGAGCAGATGGTCCTGGTGGCGCAGGAGCAGCAGGGGATGCCGGTCGGTTTCGACGAGGACCCGGAGCTCTCGCCGGCCGACGAGGAGGTCGTGGACGAGGAGCCGCAGACGGCCGCCGCAGGTCTCCACGGTGGTCGGGCCGCGCGCCTGACGGGCTGGGCGGTCGTCCACGACCTGTGGGAACGCGAGGACCCCACGGCGCGCATCGTGATGGGCGCCGTGGTGGTCGTACTGCTGCTGCTCGGTATCTTCCTGACCTGATCACGCGGTGTCCGACCCGTGACACCCGACCGCGTGACACCCGACCACGCGGTACCCGACCACGCCACAGCCGCAGACCGACCGACCGACCCATGGGGGGCACCGATGTCCGGCACCGCAGAGGGCTCCGAGGAGCCGGAGTTCTACTTCGCGGACGTCTTCGTCTTCGTCTCCGACTACCTCGCCCAGGTGATCCGCCGCCGGGTCAACGGAGCGACGGCCACCTGGTGCCCGAGGTGGTGGGAGCACCCCGAGGCCGGCGCCCGTCTGTCGGCGCTCTGGCTGGCCTGGGAGCATCTGCGCCTGGACCCGGCACTCGGCATGTCGACGTGGTGGCTGCACCATGCCGACCCGCATCTGCGGGTTCTGATGGACGCCGACTCGGGCCCGTTCGCGGCCTGTTCGCCCAAGGACGGGCATACGGCGTACCCGTTCGACCCGCTGCCGGTGGACCCGCGCCCGGAGTGACCGCCGTGGCGGGCGGCCGGACGCGCGTTCCGTGGACGGCGCCGCCGTGAGTTGAGCCCGCGTCGGGCTTTCCCCTGCTTTCCCGCCGCCCGCCCGCCCGCTTTCCTCGCCGGGAAATCCTCCGACTCCCCGCTTCCGCCTCCCCCTACCGTGTCCCGGTCACCCGCCGTACCGGCTCAGCACAAGGGAGGCGCGGGAACGTGGACTTGCCTGCGGAGAACAAGCGCACGGGGCTCTTGGCCCTGGGGGTGCTCGGGTTTCTCCTGATCGCCGTACTCACCGTGTTCACCGTCTTCGACGGAGACGACGAGGGCGACGGCGGTGACGCCAAGGACGGCTCCGCGGTGCCCACGGCCACCGCGGGCGGCAGCGCCGCCGGCTCGGACGGGGAGGGAGCCGACGGCGACGGATCGCAGAACACCGCGGTCGCTCCGATCGTCTCGGCCGCCGATGCCGTGAAGGCGCACGCCGCCATGGTCCAGTACATGGCAGGGCTCACCACGTACGACCACGAGAGCACTGCCGCGACCTGGAGTGTTCCGCTGGTCCGGCTCACCACGAACGACGACCGGATGAAGGCCGCGACCTCGCTGCCGACCGGCAAGGAGTGGGCGACCTGCCAGGCCGAGCAGTGCTCCTCCAAGGGGGAGGCCGTCGTGGTGCGCGATGCCCTGGTCTCGGACGACCTGGTGCGGGACAGCGGCCGCTCGATGTCCACCCTGGTCAAGGTGACCGCCACGCACACCGCGGACGGGCAGACCACGACCGAGTCCAACCAGTGGCTGGTGACGGTCAAGGAGGACGGCGGCGACTGGCTCGTCTCCGGGTTCGACGTCTTCGGCCTCGGTGACGTGGGCGCGTCCGACGACTCGGGGGTGTGAGCCGGCATGGTTGCACCAGCGGTACTGGCCGCCGCCAGCAAGGCGGCGAAGGTCGCCAAGGCCGCGAAGGCGGCCAAGGCGGCGGCCCAGCGCGGCGGCGGTCAGGGTGGCGGCGGCGGCAAGAAGAACAACAAGTGGATGTGGCTGGCCGGCGGTGTCGGCTGCCTGCCCGTCGCCGGTGTCGGCACCCTCGTCATGGTCCTGGTGGGCAGCATGATCGGCGGAGTGGGCGCCGGTGCCGCGGCCGCCTCCTGCGGCGACTACGCCGACAACGCCAACGCCGGCAACACCGGTGACGCGGCGGCCACCAACCCGGTCATGCCGGCCGGCAAGATGTACATGCCGAGCGAGACGGCGCGCAACGAGATACCGCCGAAGATGATCCTCGCCGCGATGCGTGCCGCCGCCCGCTACGACGGCCTCGACTGGACGCTCATCGCCGGGCAGATGTACCAGGAGACCAAGTACGGCCAGGACCCCTCGGCCGCGCCCGGCGGCGCGAACTCCCTCGGCTACATGGGCCTCCTCCAGTTCGGCAAGCCGGCCTGGACGGACTACGGAGCCGACGGCAACGGCGACGGCACGAAGGACCTGTACAACATCGACGACGCGGCCTGGGCCGCCGCCAACTTCCTGCACGCCAAGAAGGCCGAGACCGCTCCCTTCAAGGCGCTCCAGGTCTACTCCGGCTCCACGGCCGCCAACACGATCTACCCGCGGGTCGTGCTCACCCAGGCCGCCCGCTACCGGGGGGTGCTCACCGGCGACCAGGACCTCATCAAGCGCTGGTACGCGCATCTGAAGGAGACCATCGAGAAGAACCCCGGCTTCCCCACCCTCGGGAAGCAGTCGGACATTCCCGAGCCGGTCGGCAACAACGCCCAGCCCGGCTCCGCGCTCAGCATCGCCGCGACGCCGGCCCGCTCCTGGTCGACACCGGCGCTGGACGACGACAGCGGTGACGGCAGCACGACCGCGATGTCCCTGGCCGCGTACAGCACTGACATCAGCGGCAGCGGCAGCATCGGCGCCGGCTACGCGACGACCGTGTCCTTCCCCCTTGCCAAGGTGCCCACCACCGGCAAGGACTGGCAGTGGCCCATGAAGCAGGGCACGTACACGGTCGGCACCCCGTACCACCAGAACGGCCGTATGTGGAGCCTCGGTTACCACACCGGTCTCGACCTGGTGGCCACCAGCGGCACCCCGATCTACGCCCCGGCCGACGGCAAGGTCGTCCACGCCGGACCCGGCGGCTCGTACGGCAACATGACGAAGATCGAGCACGCGGGCGGTGTCATCACGCTCTACGGCCACCAGACCTCGATCAAGGTGTCCGTCGGGCAGACCGTCAAGCGCGGTCAGCAGATCGGCACGGTCGGCGCGACCGGCAACGTCACCGGACCCCACCTGCACTGGGAGGTCCTCGTCCCGGGTGTCGACAACCCGTTCGTGGGCGGTCAGGACAAGGGCCCGGGCATGGTCGACCCGGACGAGTGGATGAAGGGCAAGGTCACCGCCAACCCCGACTACGGGACCGTCCCGGGATCCGACGAGAGCAGCAGGGACGCGCAGTACGCCGACTGCGCCGAGGACAACGGCGGCGCCGCGGTGGCCCCGGACGGCGCGGGCGCCTCCGGCGTCCTTCCCGACGCCGACGACCCGGTGATCCGCGCGGTCCTCGGCTGGGCCCAGCGCGGCATCGGGGTCCCGTACGTGTTCGGCGCCCCGCGGCTCCAGGGCGAGAACCCCACCAGCTTCGACTGCTCCAGCTTCACGCAGTGGGCGTACTACATGGCCAGCGACGGCAAGATCAACATCGGTACGACGACCTACACGCAGGAGCCGTACCTCAAGAAGTACGAGGTGTCGCTGTCCGAGGCGCAGCCCGGCGACGTCATCTTCTTCCGGCCGGAGGCGGGCCACTCGGGCCATGTGGGCCTGGTCTGGGACCCCAAGGGCCACAAGATCATCCACGCCCCGCGCCCGGGCAAGTCCGTCGAGTTCAGCAACTGGGATTACCAGGACACGATCACCGGGGTCTACCGCGTGCCGATCCCCCAGGGCACGAACGCGGTCGAGGGCGACGGCACAGACAGCGGAACAGGAGCATGAACAAACAGATGAGGCGTCACCTTCTTCCCCTCACCGGGGCCCTGGTCTCCCTGGGACTGGTCGCGGGCTGCGGCGGAGGCGACGACCCGGGCAAGAGCGGCGCGACGAACGGGAAGGCGGCGCCCAAGGCGTCCGCGTCCCTCGCGCAGGGCCCCGCGTACCAGGGCGCCGCACTGCCCGGCCTGGCCCGCAAGCCCGCGTGGAGCCTGGCCGCCGACGGTGTCACGGGATGCCCCGGCGACCCGGTCGAGCGGGCCACGAGCCGGGTCGTCGGAGACCACTCCCAGACCTGCGTGCTCGGTGACGCCGTCGTCCTCACCGAGGACGCGACGACGTACCCCGACAACACCGGCGGTACACCGCAGGAGTACCTGTTCCGGGCCCGTCTCCTCGACGCGGTCACGGGCCGGGAGCGCACGTCGGTCGAGGTCACGATCCCCGCCGACGGCTGGTCGAGCGACCGGGACCTGACGCCCGCCGAGTTCTTCACGGTCGGCCTGTGGAAGGACGGCACACCCGCCCTCCTGGCCGTCGACGGCGACGTGACCCCGGCCGCCGGGCTGAAGAAGGCGTCGGTCCGGACGACGTACGCCATGTACGCCCCCTCCGGCGCGAAGCTGGGCAGCTCGGCCTACGACGGCGAGGACGGCGCCGACTTCACCGTCGAGGCCGGCCATGTGCGGCTGAAGGACGGGAGCGACAGCGGCTCCTACGCCCCGCTCGGCGGCGGGGCGGCCGTCGAGGTCCAGGACCGGTGGGAGGACCAGGCGCCGATCGGCCCCGGCTTCGGCTACCGGGTGGAGACGTCCCTCGCCGAGTTCTACGTCAGCGGCGAGCGGCTCCAGGTCGGTGACCGGCTCACCGGCAAGGAGCTGTGGACCACGGAGAGCGTCACCCTGCCCGCCGTCGTGGCGGCGCAGACCCCCGACGGCGACCGGGCGGCCGCTTCCCTCTTCCCGCTCGCCGGGGACAAGGGCCTGCTCGCCTGGGGCTTGAAGGACGACACCTACGACGCGCTCCTGACGGTGGTCGACCTCAGGACGGGCCGCACCCTCGTGGAAGGCCCCAAGACCGCCCTCGACCCCAACGACGCGCACGAGCCGGTCGTCGTCCTCTCCGCGGACGGCGGGAGCATCGTCACCCAGTTCGGCGGAGGGGCGGTCGCCTGGGACGCGGAGACGGGCAAGGAGCTCTGGCGACAGGGAGAGGACGAGCAGGACATCGAGCCGGTGGCCCTGCCGACCGGCGACGTGCTGTACGCCTCCGTCAGCGACATGGGGCTGACGGCGCTCGACATGCGCACCAAGAAGGTGCTGGCCTCCGGCCTCGACCCCGACTCCTCGCTGAACGACGACATCGACGTCCTGGAGCGCACGTCCGACGGCCACACCCTGCTGGCGACGAGCGACGGCGTCTTCGTCTTCGCTCCGGAAAAGGCCTGACCCCGGCCCCCCGGCCCCCGGCACCCCGGCCGCCCCGACACTCCACTCACCCCAACACCCCACTCACCCCAACACCCCACCCCCCAGACAACTCAGCAAGTCCACAGTCCAGAAAGGACGGACCCGCGGGTGACCGCAGAACAGCAGAAGAAACCCCGCGCCGAGGACGACTGGACCTTCGAGATCGTCATCGCTGTCGCGGTCGTGCTCCTCGTCGGTGCCGGTGCCTGGCTGGCGGCGAAGGTGGGGGCCGGGTACTCCGACGCGCCCGCGCCGCCCGCGAACCCGCTGACCTTCCTCGTCGAGGTGATCAAGGGCGACTACAGCTGGCCGGGTTCGGCGGCCAGCGCCGTCGCGGCCGGCGAGGCGGTGGTGGCCGGGATCCTCGGCCTGGTCGCCTACCGGGTGCGGGAGCGGTTCAGGAACAAGCCCAAGGTGGACGGCGCCGCCCGGCATCTCGCGAAGGGCGAGGAACTCGGCAAGCTGACCATGAAGGGCGCGGCCGCCACCGCCGAGCGCCTCGGGGTGCAGTCGAGCACCCCCGGCGTGTTCATCGGACGGTCCGTCAAGGGGCGTCAGCCGCTGTTCGGGTCGTACGAGGACATGCACGTCGACATCTGGGGTCCGCGGACCGGCAAGACGACCCGGCGCGCGATTCCCGCCATCCTGGACGGGCCCGGCGCCGTCCTCGTCACCTCCAACAAGCGCGACATCGTGGACGCGACCCGCGGCCCGCGGACCGCGCGCGGCCCGGTGTGGGTGTTCGACCCGCAGCAGGTCGCGCAGGAGGAGCCGAGCTGGTGGTGGAACCCGCTGTCGTACGTCACCGACGTGGCCAAGGCCCGCAAGATGGCCGACCACTTCGCCAGCGGCTCGCGGGACGCCAACGCCTCCACCGACGCCTTCTTCGACCCGGCCGGCCAGGACCTGCTCGCCAACCTGCTGCTCGCCGCCGCCTGCGCCAAGGCGCCGATCACCCAGATCTACACCTGGCTGTCCAACCCCAAGGACGACGCCCCGGAACGGATCCTGCGCGGCGCCGGACACGCCATGTCCGCGGACGGGCTGGCCGGCGTGATCAACGCCCCCGAGAAGCAGCGCAGCGGCATCTACGGCGTCGCCCAGCAGATGGCGTCCTGCCTGGTCAATCCCGAGGTCAACCGGTGGGTCACGCCCCCGGCCGACGAGTACGCGGGCGAGTTCGACCCGCACGGGTTCGTCCGCGGCGGCGGCACCCTGTACTCGCTGAGCCGGGAGGGGCGCGACTCCGCCGGGCCGCTGGTGACGGCGCTGACCGTGGCCGTCGTCGAGGCGGCCGAGGAGTACGCCACCACGCAGCGCGGCGGCCGCCTTCCGCTGCCCCTCGTCGGGGTCCTCGACGAGGCGGCCAACGTGTGCCGCTGGCGGTCGCTGCCCGACCTGTACTCGCACTACGGCTCGCGCGGGATCATCCTGATGACGATCCTCCAGTCCTGGGCGCAGGGCATCGAGGTGTGGGGCGAGCGCGGCATGGAGAAGCTGTGGTCCGCCGCGAACGTCCGCGTCTACGGCGGTGGCGTGTCCGACACCCGGTTCCTGGGCGACCTGAGCGAGCTGGCCGGCGAGTTCGAGCTGCGTGAGTACCAGACCAGCCGTGAGTCGGAGTTCGGCGGCTGGTCCGGCAACCGGGCGATCAGCGAGTCCACGCGCCGCGAACGCGTCCTCCAGGTCTCCGACCTCGGCGCGATGCCGCCCGGCCGGGCCCTCGTCCTCGCCTCCGGCACCAAGCCGGTGCTGGTCGAGACGGTCCCGTGGTGGGAGGGCGCGTACGCCGCAGAGGTCCAGGCCTCGCTGAAGAAGTACGACCCCGGGGCGCGCTGACAGCCGTACCGCGACAGCGACGAGGGGCCCGGAGGTGTCGACCTCCGGGCCCCTCGTCGTCGCTCGTCGCGCGGTGAATCAGCCGCGCGTCGCCCGCCGGCGACGCGTGCCGAACCAGGCCGCCGCTCCGCCGACGGCCAGCAGGGCGGCCGCGAGGGCGCCGTAGAGGACGCCGCCGCCCGAACCGGTGGCGGCGAGCGAACCGGTCGCGCCCGTGGTGTTCGTGGTGCCGCCGGCCGTGCCACCCGTGATGGTGGCCGCCGAGGTGGACGCGGACGCCGACGGGGAGGCCGGGGCCGAAGCGGACGCGGAGGCGGACGGCGTCGTGGACGGCGTACCGCTCGGCGCGGTGACCACCGCCGGGCCGGCCTTCACCTCGGTCTCGGCGCCGTTGAAGCCCCAGGAGTCGCCCATGGAGATCAGCGCCTCCAGCGGGACGACGGTGTCCTTCTCGATGTCGCTCTTCGCCCCCAGGGAGAGGTACAGCTTGATGCTCTCGGTGCCCGCGGACGAGCCGAAGCCCTTGGCCAGGACCGGGAGTTCCCACTCGCTGTCGTTGGACTCCTTCAGCTTCACGATCTTGCCGCCGACCTCGGCCTCCAGGACGAAGTCGGGGTGGCCCGCGCCCTCCCGGAACTGCTGGGCCGACACGGTGCGCTGCAGCTCGGCGGGGAACTCGCCGGGGCCGGTGGCCGTGGCGTTCAGCACCAGCTCGGCACGCTGACCGGGCCGGGCGACGGCACCCGTCTTCTGCTCCCACGCCACGTTCAGCTTGCCGGGCGTGATCGCCGGGTCCGTCTTGAAGACCTGGGTGTTACGGGACGGCTCGTCGTCGGTGTCGCCGACCAGCCGGCCGGCGGTGAGGGTGAAGTCGCCGTCGTTGGTGGGGTAGGAGACGCCGAGGCCGACCGTGACCTTCCAGGTGTACTCGGTCTTCGCCGGGATGGAGAAGGTGGACGCCGCGTTCCCGGTGGCCGGGAAGAACAGCCCCTGGAAGGAGCCGTCCTGCCGCCCGACGGCCGACTTGGTCGCGGGCGCGTCGACCGCGGTCACGTCGAAGACGATGGAGTCCTTCAGTACCGGGCTCGGCCCGTCCGGCGTGCCCGGCAGCCAGGCCGAGAAGTCCTGTGCCTTGTCGGAGGAGTTGGCGACCGTCAGGATCATCGACTCCGTCGCCCCGCCGCGCTTGAGCGGGCCGGTGGGGGCGGGCGCGCCGAGCGTCATCCTCAGCGCGTGGTCCCCCGCCTTGTCGGCGGCGACAGCGGCGACGGCGGTGGCCGGGACGAAGGCGGCGCCGGCGACAGCGGTGACGACGGCGGTCGCGGCCACGATGCGGATGCGGCGGGCGGCGGCGGAACGAACGGACATGATGAATCCCCCCAGGAATCAACAAGAGCGCGCCGTGATGACGGCGGCGAAGACACGAGCACCAGGTGCCACGAGCGAGAAGCGCCCGAGCGACGAGCCCGACGAGCGAGAAGCGCGACGAGAAGGAAGAGAAAGGACGCGACGAGAAGGAAGAGAAAGGAACCAGGAGAGTGACCGCCCGCCGGTCCTGCTCGTCCCCCGGCGGCTCGCGGTGCACTCATCTTCACCCCGCGTTCAGCAGTGATCAACCGTCGCTCCGTCACCACTTCGCAACAGCGCCGGAAGCGACGATTCCGCTGGTCAGCCCCTGAGTCAGAGGCTGAGTCAGGGGCTGAGCCAGGGCTGATTCAGGGGCTGAGGTCAGGGCCTGACGGTCAGGGCGCCGCCCACCGGCTGCGACTCGGTTCCGTCCGCCGCCACGGAGGTCACCCGGTAGTGGTGGGTGGTGCCGCGCGAGGCGGTGAGATCGTTGTACGACGGATAGTCGGAAGGGACGTCGGCGAGCTTCTCGTAGGCGGAGGCGGCCGGGTTCCAGCGGTAGACCCGGTAGCCGCCCGCCGCCTCGGGCGAGGACTCGTCGAGGCCGGTCCAGTCCAGCCAGACGCTGCCCTGCCACACGTCCACGGTCAGCTGCAGGGGCGAGCCCCCGGGCGTCGGGACGCTCGGCGTCATGTCGAGCTCGGTCGCCGTCCGGGTGTCGGCCCTGCCGGTCGACCCGTAGGGGGAGTTGCCGTGGTCGTCGACGACGTCCACGAAGAAGCAGCTCTCCTCGCCGTCCGGGACGGCGAGAACGTCGAAGGAGGTGTCGGCGGGGGTGTCGACGAACGCGATCGCCTCGTAGGAGGAGCAGACCTTGTCCTCCCCCTCGCCCTCGACCTCGCCCCGGTAGACCCGGTAGTACTCCACGTCCGTCGCCGGGGTGGCGTCCCAGGTCAGCCGGAAGCCGTACTCGGTGGGCGTGACGGCCAGCCCGGTCAGGGCGGGAGGCGCGGTGCCGTCCCCGCGCGAGGCCTTGACCGCCCCGGACCGCTGGGATTCGTTGCCGGCCGCGTCCACCGCGGACACGCGGTAGTAGAAGGCGGCTCGCTCGGCGATCGTGGTGTCCCGGTACGACGACCCGCTCTTCGCGGCGCCGAGATAGGTGAACACCCCGTCCGGCTCCGGCGACCTGTACACCCGGTAGGACACCGCGTCCTGGACGTGGCCCCAGCTGAGGTGGGCCCCGTCCGCGGGGTCGAAGGCGCTGATCCCGGTGGGCACGGCGGGCGGGGTCCTGTCGAGGGTGACGACGGCCCGGTCGACGCTGCCCGCGGACTCGTTGCCGGCCTTGTCGTAGGCGCGGACCTCGTACTGGTGGAGCAGGCCGTCGGCCGGCGGGGTGTCGGTGTACGAGGTCTTCGTCGTCGCGGCCAGCCGCCGCCAGCTCAGGTTCTCGCCCCGGCGGTAGACCCGGTATCCCGCGACGTCCATCTCCTTGTTCTTCGCCCAGACGACGTCGGTCCTGGCGGTGGCAGGGTCGAACCCGACGACGAGGCCCGTCGGCGCCAGCGGTTTCACCTTGTCGACGCTCGCCGAAGTCCGGGGCGCGTAGCCGAACTTGACGTTCGCGCGGCCCGTCCAGTTCGCGTAGTCGATCCGCAGGGTGTGCTTTCCGGCCGGGACGGTGACGTCGACGGTCCTGCTCACCGTCGACGCCCCGTTCTTCCAGAGGTTCACCTTGCGGACGCCGTCGACGTAGACGCGCAGTCCGTCCTGCACGGCGGCCGTGAACGCGAAGGGCCCGCCCGAGCCGAAGTCGCGGGTCACCGTCCAGCGGACGGAGAAGTCGTTCGAGGGAACGCCCGGCGCGGGTGCGCCCGTGCCCCAGTTCTCGGCGATCGCGGCGTCGCAGCCGGCCTTCTTCGGGGTACCGGAGAACGTCGTGTTGGCGAAGATCTGACGTTGGTACACCGGGGCGGCGCAGGTGGTCGCGGCCGAGGCGGTGGGGGCGGCGACGGCGGTGGTGAGGAGGGCGCCGGTCGTGGTGACCACGACGGCCGTCGCGAGTCTGGCGGGATTCATGCGTTCCTCTGGTCGGAAGGAAGGCTGTCGTGATCATGACCCGTGGCGAACGGCCTTGGTTGTGCGACTTTTTAGGCACTTCACTGGCCGGTTCTCTGCGCAGGTCTTTTCAACGTCTCCGCGTGGTCTCCATGTGTCTTCACCCGCTAAGCGGAGTGTGATGTTGCTACTTCGTTAAGTAGTTCCGCTTGACGCCGATGGCCGCCGCCGCGTTGTCTTTTCAGACACCTGGGTCGACATGTCACACCCATGTGTCCGGAATCGCACCGAACGCACCTGAAGTGAGCCCCCGAATGCGTCGTATCGCCATAGCTGTGGTCGCCTCCACGATGTCCCTGTCGCTCGCCGGGTGCGGAATGCTGGGAGCCTCGGAGAACAGCAGCAGTGCGACACCGACCCGGAGCAACGACGTCACGGTGGGCGTGCTGATGCCGGAGGAGACCAACACCCGGTACGCGGACTTCGACTACCCCATCATCAAGAAGAAGGTCGCCGAGCTCACCCAGAACAAGGGCAAGACCGAGTACGCGAACGCCGCGGGGGAAGCCGAGACGCAGACCACCCAGATGCAGAAGATGATCGACGAGAAGGTCGACGTCATCCTGCTGGACGCCGTGGACTCGAAGGCGATCGCCGAGATGGTGCAGAAGGCCAAGGACGCGAACATCCCGGTCATCGCCTACGACCGCCTGGCCCAGGGGCCGATCTCCGGGTACGTCTCCTTCGACAACGAGCTCGTCGGCGAGGTGCAGGGCCGCACCCTCGTGGAGGCCATCCCCAACGTCAAGCAGAGCGACAAGATCGTCATGGTGAACGGCTCGCCCACCGACCCGAACGCCGGGCAGTTCAAGGCGGGCGCGCTCAACGAGCTCACCGGCCGGGTCACGGTCGCGAAGTCGTACGACACCGACAAGTGGAGCCCCGAGGTCGCCGAGGCCAACATGACGAAGGCGATCGACCTGCTGGGCGCGTCCAACATCGCCGGCGTCTACTCCGCCAACGACGCCATGGCCGGCGGGATCATCAAGGCCCTCAAGGCCGCGGGCGTCAGCGACGGCGACCTGCCCCCGATCACCGGTCAGGACGCGGAACTGGCGGCCGTGCAGCGCATCATCAGCGGCGAGCAGTTCATGAGCGTCTACAAGCCGTACCCCGGTGAGGCCGAGGCCGCCGCGGAGGCCGCCGTCGCCAAGGTCCAGGGCCGCGACATCCAGTTCGACGCCCTCACCCGCGACCGGGTCGACAGCCCGACCGACAAGGACATCCCGGCCAAGCTGGTGACCGTGGTCGCGCTGACGAAGGACAACATCAAGTCGACCATCGTCGCCGACGGCATCTACAAGGTCTCCGAGATCTGCACCGCCAAGTACAAGGCCGCCTGCCAGGCCCTCAACCTGGTCTGAGCCCCGGACTCCCGGGCGGGCCGACAGCCCGCCCGGACCGCGCGCGACCATACTTCGCCCGCCTGGACCAGGCGCGCCCGTACTTCGCGCGCCTGTACTTCGCCCGCCCGGACCGCGCCCGCCCGCGTCGCCGCTCGCGCCACCCGAGTGAGCTCCACCCCCACGTCCTCCCGGGGTGCCGCCGGACCGCCGTACACGCGCGCGTACGCTCCGTCGGCGCCCCGGACGTGCTCCGCGGCTGCGGACGGGCTCCAGACGGCCACAGGGCCCCGTACGGCGGGCCGTGACGCTGTCGGCCAGGGCGTGCCAGGTGGTGCTCGGGCACTCCCGCATCGCCGAGGAGGCGGCTGCCTCACGGGCGCTGCGCGTGTTCAGCCGGGCGGATCCCGGCGCGCCCTCGACGGCGCGGGGATCCGGGCGGGAGCCGAAGGCGGCTGCTCCAGGACCGGCTGCTCCAGGACCGGCTGCTCCAGGACCGGCTGCTCCAGGACCGGCTGCTCCAGGACCGGCTGCGGACCGTCCCACGGCACATCGCGCCGGGATGCCCATGCGCAGGAAGAGGTGGGAACGGGCGGGATGAAGCGCGAGACGCTGCCGACCCTCAACTGCACCGATGCGGGCTCTGGTTGAAGGACGGCCGTCTGCGCCTGGCAGACGGCGTCTCCGTGGCCCGGGGCCTTGGCCCGGCCGGACTCCCCCGTGGTCCGGCCGGGTTGGCTGTGCTCTCCCCCGAGTGGGGAGCACCCGGGGGCAAGCGGAACCAACGATGCACTGTCGCGAACGCCCCGCACCACCGTCAGCTTGTTGCAGTGCGAGGGGAGGAGGTGGGGAGAAACAGGAGCAGATCGGTGGTTTTCCCGGGCGTCGGCCGGGGCAGCCGTGTTGCGGAGCGGGTCCGGGCCGCGCATAGTTGCGCTCCGGAAGTGGCGTACGGCGGGGGTGGGATGGGCGATGGCCGGGCACGGGACGGAGGAGCATCCACACGGTGCCGACCGACTGTGTGACGCCGGGGACCGCGTGTATTCCCGGGCCGTACGGCGCGGCCGGGTGGCGCGGACCGACGCCGAGCCGGTCCCGTGCCTCCTGGAACTCGCCCTGCTGCACCCCGACCCCGACGACATGGACTGGCTGGTGCCGACCTCCCCGCAGGAGGTCATGACCCGGCTGCTGCGCGGCCTGTACGACGAGGTCAGCGCGAGCGGGCGCCGGATGGGCTCGGCGGTCGCCGCCTTCGAGTGGTACGCGGGCCTGGGCGGTCCCGCGCGGGGCGGGGCGGCCGGCGAGGGCGCCGCGATCCGGGTCCTGGACGGCGCCTCCCGCATCCAGGCCGCCCTGGACGCGGCGACCGAGGCGTGCACGACCGAGGTCCTCACCGTGCAGCCCGGTGGCATCCGGCGTGAGCACGAGCTGTCGGAGGGCCTGCACCGGGCGCTGGAGCTGCGCGGCCGGGGCGTGCGCATGCGGGACATCTACAACCACGTCGCCCGGCACGGCCAGGGCCTGCTGACCTACCTGGAGCTGATGGGCGACGCGGTGGAGGCCCGCACGCTGGACGAGGTCATCGACCGGCTGATCCTGTTCGACCGCACGGTCGCCTTCATCCCGGCGAACACCGACCGCACGATGGCCCTGGAACTGCGCCACCCGGCCCTGGTCTCCTACCTGGTGACGGTCTTCGAGCGGCTGTGGCGGCTGGCGATCCCGCTCACCGCGCCGCTGCCCGAGACCCGGATCGAGGGCATCTCCCACCGGGAGCAGTCCATCGCCGCCCTGCTGGCGGAGGGGCACCAGGACGCGGTGATCGCCGAGCGCCTGGGCATCAGCGTCCGTACCTGCCGCGCGCACATCGCCCGGCTCTCGGAGACCCTGGGCGCGGCCAGCCGGACCCAGCTGGGGGTGCGGATCGCGCAGGTCGGCCTCGACCGGCCGTCCGCCGAGGCCGGGCCGCCGTCGGTCAGCCTTCCGGCGCCGGGGGCCGGTCCGGACCCGTCCGCTGCTCCTGCTCCTGCGCCCGGTTCTGTTCCCGGTCAAGGATCCCCGACTGCCCGATGAGGTAGCCGAGTTGGGCGCGGCTCTCGCTGCCGAGGGTGGTGGCGAGCTTGGCGATGTGGACGCGGGCGGTGCGGATGTTCATGCCGAGGCGGTCGGCGATGACGGCGTCGGTGTGCCCTTCGACGAGGAGGGCGGCGATGGCCTGCTGCCGGGGTGTGACGCCGTTGAGGGACGGGCGGTGCACCGCCTGCGGGTACATGGGCGTGGCCAGCCGCCAGAGGCGGTCGAAGGTGATGGTGAAGTAGGTGAGGAGGGCCGGGTGGCGGACCTCCAGGGCCAGTCGGCCGTCCTCGCCCGCGGGGATGAAGGCGACCGCGCCGTCGATGACGATGAGGCGGTCGGTGACCTCGTCGAGGGTGCGGGCCGCCACATCGCCCCGGAGCTGCTCGTAGCGGGCCAGTACGAGGGGCTGGTGGCGCTGGGTGTGCTGGTAGAGGGTGCGGATGCGGCAGCCCCGGTCGAGCAGGGCCTGGTCGCGGGCCATGGCCACGGTCTGGGCCGTCTCGCCGCGCGGCCCGCTGTAGTGGACGTTGGGCTGGATGCAGAGGAGTTCGTCCGTGGCCTCGGCGGTCGCCTCGGTGATGGCCCCGTTGATCTGTTCCGTGCCGCTGAGCAGGCGGAGGGAGGCGGGATCCGCGGCGGCGGTGCGGCTGCCGGTGACCCGCATGAGGGGTTCGAAGAGCGTCGCCAGCCGTTCCTCGCGGCGCCGTTCGTCGGCGATACGGGTGCCCGAGGCGCGCAGCAGCCGGTGCAGGGCCAGGGCCGGGGAGACGGGTTCGAGCTGGTGGGGGTCGTCCACGACCGGGTGCAGGAGGCCGAAGGACAGCAGGCAGGGCGCCGCCGTCTCGGCCTCCTCGGTCTTGATCCGCCCGTCGTGCAGGGCCCGCTCGTAGAGGCTCGTGCCGGCGGCGCACAGGTTCTCCACGCCGTGGTGGGGGTGCGGCGGCGCGTTCACTGCGAATCTCTCTCCTGTTCGAGCACGGCGGGCGGCGGGCGGCGGGCGGCGGGCAGTGGGCAGTGGGCGGTGGGGCAGGGGGGCGGGGCGCGGGGCGCGGGCGTGCCGTTCCCGGTTCTCGGTCCGGGCCCGCCCGCACGGTCAGGGTTCCTGTTTGAGGATCCCCGACTGGGCTATGAGGAAGCCGAGTTGGGCGCGGCTGCCACTGCCCAGAGCCGTGGCGAGTTTCGCTATGTGGGCTCGGCAGGTGCGTACGTTCATGCCCAGACGGCGGGCTATGGCCTCGTCGACATGCCCCTCGACGAGGAGCTTGGCGATGGAGTGCTGGATGTCCGTGATGCCGTCGGGGGCGGTCTCGTAGGGGGCGCCGGTGGCCAGCGGCACCGCACGGCCCCACATGAACTCGAAGACCTTGATCAGGTAGCGGACGAGCCCCGGGTGCCGGAGTTCGAGGGCGACCTGTCCGTCGTCCCGGGTCGGGATGAAGGCGACGGTCTCGTCGCAGATGATCAGCCGCTCCACGAGTTCGTCGATGGTGCGGTACTCCACCTTGCCGTCGGTGAACTGGGAGACGTAGCCGAGCGTCTCGGGGCTGTACCGGGCCGTGTGCTGGTAGAGGGTCCGGATCCGGCAGCCGCGGTCGATCAGCGGTCTGTCGCGCTCGAGTCCCTGTACGAGGGTGTGTTCGAGGCGCCGGCGGCTCGGCTGGACGGTGAGCATCTCGGTCTGGCACTGGGAGGTGGCCAGATCGAGTGCGGCGTTGATCCGGTCGATGCCCTCCAGCACCGTGATCGAGTGTGTCGTCGGCGTCGGCTGGGCGCTGAGGGTCATGAACGGCTCGAAAGCGTCGGCGAGTTCGACCGACAGCCGTCTGCGCTGGGTGATCTCGCGCTCGATCGGGTTGAGCAGTTGGGACAGTGCGATCGACGGGGGCACCGGACGTAGCCAGTTCGCGTCGTCGGGGTCCGCATGAAGCAGGGCGAACTCCATCAAACACGGAGCAGGCTCCACGTCCTCACGGGCTATGCGGCCCGTCCGAAGAGCGTTCCCATAGAGACGGCGACCTTCCTCGCACAGCTCAGTCGACGCATGAGGATGTGTCTGCTTTGTCTCATTTTTCGTCAAATCTCCACCCCCCAGGGTCCTGAACGTGCAGGAACATGATGCATCGATTGTGTGGCCATGACGTGCCCGAATGGGCCATCGTCGTAGTGGACGGGGGAGAGGTGACCTTCAAATGAGGACGAAGCCGACTATGCATAAGAGAATGCTTCGCTCGGCGCTTGCCGCCGCCTTCTCCGCTGCCTTGACCTTCGGGGCGCTGAGTGGCCTTGCGGGAACGACGGGTGACACGGCGCGCGACAGTACCTGGAGCACGGGTACCGAGACCGTCGCGGCGCCCGCGGACAGTACGTGGGTCGCGCCGCGTGACAGCACGTGGGTGATCACGGCGGCAGACGTGCCGGGTGACAGCACTTGGGTCGCCCCCGGCGACAGTACGTGGGTCGCCGAGTCATGACCACTCCACCCGACGACCGCTCCTTCCGCCGCGAAATGGCCACCGCCTACCGCTCCGGCTGGCACTTCATCGACCTGGTCACCGCCATCCCCCACAGTGGTGACTCGTTGATGGTGACCGTGTTCGGCGAGCCGGTGGTCGTGACGCGCGACGAGGACGAGGACGTACGGGCCTACCGGTGCCTGCGCAAGCCCCGGGGGGCGCCGCAGCCCGTGCGGTGCGCCATTCGTTACGGAATGATCTTTGTGAACCTGGACCAGCGGGACCACAGGCTCGTCGAGCCCGAGACCCCGCCCCTGAAGACCATCTCAGCCACCCCCCGCAGTGCCTGACGCGATTCCCCCGTCGTAACAGATCGCTCAGGTGCTTCCCCCCGCAGCGGCGTCACCGTGACCTGAACACGGTGACGCCGCTGTAATTTGCGGGGAAATCTCCGCACATGCACCCGCTTGAGCGTTGGCCGAAAAACGACGGGGACGGATTTGGTCACTCGCGTCCCGTCGGGCGGCTCAGCCGCGTCCCATCGCCCGGGTCAGCTCGATCTCGATCACCACGCGCGAGGGGTTCGGGCCGGGCGTGCGTCCGTAGCGTTCGGCGTACCGGCGCACCGCCTCCGCGACCCGGTCCGGCTCCCCGTGTACGTACGCCCTGCCCTCCAGGGTGGCCCAGCGCCGGCCGTCCACCTGGCACACCGCGACCCGGGCGCCGGCCGGGCCCGCCGCCAGGACGTTGCCCACCTTCGTGCTGCGCTTGTCGGCGATGACCCGAGCGAGGCGGGCCTCGGGTTCGTATGTCACTCCGACCGGAACCACGTGCGGACTGCCGTCCGGGCGTGGTGTGGTCAGGGTGCACAGGTGCCGTTCGCGCCAGAAGGCGAGATACGGCGCGTCCGGGGTGCCCGGGTCCTGGGGGTATGCGGCCATGGTCCGGAACCTAACCCGTCCCGGACGCCCCGCGCACACCTTGAGCGGAATAGACTCAACTTTGTGTACGCTGACTGAGTCAGATACGGGAGAGCGCTGACGCCAGGAGGAGAAAGCGAACGTGGACGCCGAGCTGACCAACCGGAGCAGGGACGCGATCAACGCGGCCAGCAACAGGGCCGTGTCCCAGGGACACGCCGACCTCATCCCCGCCCATCTGCTGCTGGCTCTGCTCCAGGGACAGGAGAACGACAACATCGTCGATCTCCTGGCCGCCGTCGACGCGGACCAGGCGGCCGTGCGGGCCGGGACGGAGAAGGTGCTCGGCGCGCTGCCCAGCGTGACCGGGTCCACCGTCGCGCCCCCGCAGCCCAACCGCGAGCTGCTGGCCGTCATCGCCGACGCGCAGAGCCGGGCCCGCGACCTGGGGGACGAGTACCTGTCGACCGAGCACCTGCTCATCGGCATCGCCGCCAAGGGCGGACAGGCCGGTGACGTGCTGGCCCGGCAGGGAGCGACCCCGAAGAAGCTCCAGGAGGCCTTCCAGAAGTCCCGCGGCGGGCGCCGGGTGACCAGCGCCGATCCCGAGGGCCAGTACAAGGCCCTGGAGAAGTTCGGGACGGACTTCACCGCCGCCGCCCGCGAGGGCAAGCTCGACCCGGTCATCGGACGGGACCAGGAGATCCGGCGCGTCGTGCAGGTCCTCTCCCGGCGCACCAAGAACAACCCCGTCCTCATCGGCGAGCCCGGCGTCGGCAAGACCGCCGTCGTCGAGGGGCTCGCCCAGCGGATCGTCAAGGGCGACGTGCCCGAGTCCCTCCGGAACAAGCGGCTCGTCGCGCTCGACCTCGGCGCGATGGTCGCGGGCGCCAAGTACCGGGGCGAGTTCGAGGAGCGGCTGAAGACCGTCCTCGCCGAGATCAAGAACTCCGACGGGCAGATCATCACCTTCATCGACGAGCTGCACACGGTCGTCGGCGCGGGAGCCGGCGGCGACTCCGCCATGGACGCCGGCAACATGCTCAAGCCGATGCTCGCCCGCGGTGAGCTGCGCATGGTCGGCGCCACGACGCTCGACGAGTACCGGGAGCGGATCGAGAAGGATCCGGCGCTGGAGCGCCGCTTCCAGCAGGTGCTGGTGGCGGAGCCGTCGGTCGAGGACACCATCGCGATCCTGCGCGGTCTCAAGGGCCGCTACGAGGCCCACCACAAGGTGCAGATCGCGGACGCGGCCCTGGTCGCCGCCGCGACCCTCTCCGACCGGTACATCACCTCCCGCTTCCTCCCCGACAAGGCCATCGACCTGGTCGACGAGGCGGCCTCCCGCCTCCGGATGGAGATCGACTCCTCCCCGGTCGAGATCGACGAGCTCCAGCGGTCCGTGGACCGGCTGAAGATGGAGGAGCTGGCGCTCAGCAAGGAGACGGACGCGGCCTCCCGCGAGCGGCTGGAGAAGCTGCGCCGCGACCTCGCCGACCGGGAGGAGGAGCTGCGCCTGCTCACCGCCCGCTGGGAGAAGGAGAAGCAGTCCCTCAACCGCGTCGGCGCGCTGAAGGAGAAGCTCGACGAACTGCGCGGCCAGGCCGAGCGCGCCCAGCGCGACGGCGACTTCGACACGGCCAGCAAGCTGCTGTACGGCGAGATCCCGACCCTGGAGCGCGACCTGGAGGCCGCGACCGAGGCCGAGGAGGAGGCCGCGAAGGACACCATGGTCAAGGAGGAGGTCGGCTCGGACGACATCGCCGACGTCGTCGCCTCCTGGACCGGCATCCCCGCGGGCCGCCTCCTGGAGGGTGAGACGCAGAAGCTGCTCCGCATGGAGGACGAGCTCGGCCGCCGTCTCATCGGCCAGGCGGAAGCGGTGCAGGCCGTCTCCGACGCCGTACGCCGCTCCCGCGCGG
The DNA here is from genome assembly GCF_040295245.1 of Streptomyces sp. NPDC002884. Classification (NCBI taxonomy): domain Bacteria; kingdom Bacillati; phylum Actinomycetota; class Actinomycetes; order Kitasatosporales; family Streptomycetaceae; genus Streptomyces; species Streptomyces sp. NPDC002884. The sequence continues at coordinate 44,627 of NZ_JBEOVB010000028.1, forward strand.
GTATCGCCGACCCCGACCGCCCCACCGGCTCGTTCCTCTTCCTCGGCCCGACCGGCGTCGGCAAGACCGAGCTGGCCAAGGCCCTCGCCGACTTCCTCTTCGACGACGAGCGGGCCATGATCCGCATCGACATGTCGGAGTACGGCGAGAAGCACAGCGTCGCCCGTCTGGTCGGCGCGCCTCCCGGCTACGTCGGCTACGAGGAGGGCGGCCAGCTCACGGAGGCGGTGCGCAGGCGCCCGTACAGCGTGGTCCTGCTGGACGAGGTGGAGAAGGCGCACCCGGAGGTCTTCGACGTCCTGCTCCAGGTCCTGGACGACGGCCGGCTGACCGACGGCCAGGGCCGCACGGTCGACTTCCGCAACACCATCCTGGTGCTGACGTCCAACCTGGGCAGCCAGTACCTGGTCGACCCGGTGACCACCGAGGCGGAGAAGAAGGAGCAGGTTCTGGAGGTGGTGAGGGCCTCGTTCAAGCCGGAGTTCCTCAACCGGCTCGACGACCTGGTCGTCTTCTCGGCCCTGAACAAGGAGGAGCTGGAGCGGATCGCCCGCCTTCAGATCGACCGCCTGGCCAAGCGGCTCGCCGAACGCCGCCTCACCCTGGAGGTCACCGACGCGGCCCTGGCCTGGCTCGCCGACGAGGGCAACGACCCCGCGTACGGCGCCCGCCCGCTGCGCCGCCTGGTCCAGACGGCCATCGGCGACCGGCTCGCCAAGGAGATCCTGGCCGGCGAGGTCAAGGACGGCGACACGGTCCGGGTGGACACCTTCGGCGAGGGCGAGGGCCTGATCGTGGGCCCGGCGACCGGCAAGACGCTGTAGCGCCCCCGCGCACGCCCTGACCCGTCCCCGTCCCCACCCCCGTCCCCGTCCCCGCTCAGGTCACGTCGTGAACGCCGAGTACCGCACCCGCGCGGTCTCGGCGTTCACGTACGTCACGCTCATGTCGACGTAGTAGGCGTCCGTCCCGGGACGGCCGGTGACGTCGAGCTGGAAGCAGTAGTCCGAACCGTGCGCACAGGCCTGGGTCCCCGGGCCGCCCGGCCCGGGCGCCTGCGGATAGGTGTCCTTCAGCCAGGTGTCGAAGCCCGCGCGCGGCATCCGGAACTCGGCCTGGTAGTTCGTGTCCAGCCAGGACTGCACCGTGCACTCGGCGTCCTGGGCGCCGGCCGGCAGCTCGGCCCCGCCGAACGCCAGCGCCTCGGCGCAGGGCACCTTCTGCAGCCGGGTCCCGTCGACTTCCTCGTCGTCGGTCAGCAACCAGAGGCCGACCAGCACCAGCAGGCCGACCACCAGCAGCACCGGCAGGGCCAGGACCGCCGCCACCAGGCCCCACCTGGTCCGGCCCTTCGGCGCCGGCCCCGCCGGCACACCGGCCTCGCTTCGCCCGTTCGCCATGCGATTCCCCTCCACCCGTCACCGCCCCTTGGTGCAACAGGCCGGATCATGTCAGCTCAGGGCTGACAGGCCCCTGCCGGGCTTGCCACCCCCCTCCCCGCATGGGGGAGGATGGCGGGATCCGTACGAAGGGAAAAACACGGTGAGCATCGACCCGTCCTCGATTCCGAACTTCGGGGGCCAGCCAGAGCCGCAGCCCCAGGGTGGACCGGCGGGCCCCGTCGTCCCGGATCAGGACCTCGTGAAGCAGCTCCTCGACCAGATGGAGCTGAAGTACGTCGTCGACGACGAGGGTGACCTCGCGGCGCCGTGGGAGGAGTTCCGTACGTACTTCATGTTCCGCGGCGAGGGAGACCAGGCGGTCTACTCGGTGCGGACGTTCTACGACCGGCCCCACCAGATCGACGACAAGGCGCAGCTGCTCGAGTCGATCGACGACTGGAACCGCCGCACCCTGTGGCCGAAGGTCTACACCCACACCCACGACGACGGCACCGTCCGCCTCATCGGCGAGGCGCAGCTGCTGGTCGGCGCCGGTGTGAACATCGAGCTCTTCGTCTCCTCGACGGTGAGCTGGGTGCGGGCGGCCATCGAGTTCGACAAGTGGCTCGTGGAGCAGCTGGGCCTGGAGTCGGCGGTCGACGCCGCCGACGAGAAGCCCGGCGACGGCGACGAGAACGTCGAGAAGGCCGACGGCGACGAGTAGGTCCCCGAACCGCCTGTACCGCCTGTACCGCCCGTACTGCCTGTATGGCCTGTACTGCCTGTACGTGAAGCGGGCGCCCGTCCACAGCCTGTGGACGGGCGCCCGCTTCCGTGCGCCCTCGGTCGGCCCGGGCCCTCAGCCGGCCAGCGCCTTCAGCCGGGTCGCCGCCTCCTCCAGCACGCTCACCCGCTTGCAGAACGCGAACCGTACGAAGGGCGCGCCCTCCTCGCGGTGGTCGTAGAAGACGGCGTTCGGGATCGCGACCACGCCCGCCCGCTCGGGCAGCGAGCGGCAGAAGGCGAAGCCGTCGGACTCGCCGAGGGGGCGGATGTCGGTGGTGACGAAGTACGTGCCCGCCGGGCGGAAGACCGCGAAGCCCGCGTCCGCGAGCCCCGCCGCCAGCAGATCGCGCTTGACCAGCATGTCCGCGCGGAAGTCGGCGAAGTAGCTGTCGGGCAGGGCCAGCGCCTCGGCGACCGCGTACTGGAACGGGCCGGACGACACGTACGTCAGGAACTGCTTCGCCGAGCGCACCGCCGTGACCAGTCCGGGCGCCGCCGTGACCCAGCCGACCTTCCAGCCGGTGAACGAGAACGTCTTGCCGCTCGACCCGATGGTGACCGTCCGCTCCCGCATCCCGGGCAGCGTCGCCAGCGGCACATGCTCGGCCTCGTCGAAGACCAGGTGCTCGTACACCTCGTCCGTCACGACGAGCAGATCCCGCTCCACCGCCAGCTCGGCGATCGCCGTCAGCTCCTCGCGGGTGAGGACGGTGCCGGTCGGGTTGTGCGGGGTGTTGATCAGCAGCAGCCGGGTGCGCCCGGTGACCGCGTCGCGCAGCTCGTCGAGGTCGAGGCGGAAACGGGCCTGCTCCGGGTCCGGGCGCAGGGTGACCGGCACCCGAGAGGCGCCCGCCATCGCGATGCAGGCCGCGTAGGAGTCGTAGTACGGCTCGAGGGCGACGACCTCGTCGCCGGGCTCCAGCAGCGCGAGCAGGGTGGCGGCGATGGCCTCCGTGGCGCCCGCGGTGACCAGGACCTCCGTGTCCGGGTCGAAGGACAGACCGTAGCGGCGGCGCTGGTGGTCGGCGATCGCCGTGCGCAGCTCGGGCACCCCGGGGCCCGGCGGGTACTGGTTGCCGCGCCCGTCGCGCAGCGCCCGCACGGCCGCCTCGCGGACCTCCTCGGGGCCGTCGGTGTCGGGGAATCCCTGCCCCAGGTTGATCGCGCCGGTCGCCGCGGCCAGGGCGGACATCTCGGCGAAGATCGTCGTCCCGAACTCGGCGAGACGGCGGTTGAGGAAGGGGCGCGCGGTGGAGGTCATGCCCGTCATCCTGCGCCGAAGCTCTGGAGTTCCTCAACTGACGTTCACGGATCGGGACCTGCGCGGGTGCCCAAGGCACCGCCTCTGAGCAGGAAAGACCGGTCGTTGTCTGTCGTCGTCTGTCGTCGTTGGTCACCCTTGGACGGCCCACGGACGGCCCGGCCCGCAGGGGGAGAACCGGGCCGTCCAGGGAGCGTGTGGCCTGGCACGCGGCGCATCTGATCCGTAGGCGCGTTCACCCGGATGTGTGCCACCTGTGACCCAAGATGCCGCCGAAGCGCGGGTCCGGGTTCCCGATGCTCGCGGCCTCTGCCACATCCACGGGGACGTATGAGTCGGCCAGCTGCACCAGGCGGTCACCGTCGTACATGTGCCTGGCGCGGATCACTGCCGTCCGGCAATCTGACGGTTCAGACAGCTCGCCATCGAGCGTTCTTCGAACGAGCCTTTCCCACGAGATCAACACGACCTTTATCACGGAGGGCCTTTAGGGCTCCTCTGACCTGGCCGAAGTCTAGTCCTGTCCGTTCTTCGATCTCATGCCTGAGGAGAGGTCCAGACTCCAAGCTCGCAAGCACCCTATTCTGCAAATCGCTAAGTTCCGCGCCATCCGTTGCATCTGCTAGCGGGATTGCCTCTTCGATAAATTCTGCCAAGAGGCCGTCGAACTGGCCCTCCGCTTGCCCCGAAAGCGTATAAACGGTTGATCCACGGGTTCCGACCTGGTCTGCGATGCCGCGATCGACCAGATCCTTCAGGTCCCTGCTAGCAGCCCGACTGTCTTGAACGCCCGTAGCTGAACGATATGAGCTATTGGTCATGACTTCACCATTACGCATCATAACGAGCGCGGTCATTTGCGGCCTGGAAAGAGGGTCAGAAGAGAGGCTGCTGAGCCAAGTCAGCGCATCCTCATCAATGAGCGTGTGATTAGGGAATTCTGCCGTGAAGGAAGAAATGTCATCGGTGAAGCGCGGAGGTTCCATTCCTGCATCCACGAGAGCGATTCGCATCCGCGCGATACCGCTGCCTCGATTCTCGCAAACCATACGGTTATCACTGTAGGGAGTATCCTCGAGAATCTTAAGGAGGGCCTTATTTCGCGAAGAAGAAATGGTCTCAGTTCCAAGCGAAGTTACCTCGACTGGTCCGTACAACCCTCCAGGGTTACGGATAACCAATCGATCTGGATACATCTCCACTTGGACCTGCATACCCCTAGCGAACTCTGAATAGTCTCGGTGCACTAGCGCGTTCACTAGTGCCTCACGGAGGACTTCTTCGGGGTACTCCCACTCGTCGGTCCTGAACAAGCCTGTCACGATGCTGCGGCGCCGCATATTCCGTTTCAGAATTCGAATGCATTCGCTCACCATCTCAGGAATTGATCCATCGATAGACCTGTTTTCGGTGAAACGCTCGCCCGAGGGCCCTAGAACGCCAGCTTCTGGTGTGGGGTAAGCTACGAATGTGATATCTAGTTGCGGTTCGAACTGCTGTGGGTAGACTCCGAACACGAGCAAGCCGGCAAGGGAGGGGACCAGATTATTGTCGTAATTCACCAAGACATTAAGCATACGCAGTGCTTCAGTGTCGCTGATCCTGGTAAAAATCTGGGACTTTGTTTCACGTACGCGTCTAAGGAATGAGCGAATCAGTTCACTGTCAAGGCTGTCTAGGGAAGCCTCAGGAACTGGCTTCAGGTCGTGCTTCTGCTCATTCCTATTCGCTAGGAGAAGTGAAACCTCGTAGTCGGTAAGCTTTCTGTCGCCATCACTTACGCGAACTCTCGACCCACCCCAAGGGCCCAGATTCTTCTTATGGCAAGGTCTTTGATCCTTTGGGATGGGCGGGATGTAGCATGTGATCACATGCTTTCCCTCTATCTCGATGGTGTGCATCTCTGCGCGCACGGGTGGTTCCATCTCGCTGCATACCCCTGCGAGATTAGCCTCGATTTTCGCAGGCTCATGCACTCCGACAACAGAGAAATCACTCTTCTCGTCCACGCCAAGAACCACGAGTCCACCCTGAGCGTTCGCGAAAGCGCTGATCGTTTCCCACATAGATGTGGGTAGACCACCCTGAGAACGCTTCACCTCACAGGTGAAGTGGTCGCCGCCGAACCGACGCAGCTTTGCAAGCAACTCTTGCAGGTCAGCTTCGGTCACTTGCCTGCCTCCTTGGGCGTCTGGGGAGTCTCAGAGTAGCGTCTTGGTAGTCCTTAACTCTCATGACGTACCCATGATGGTTGATAGACTCGCATGATGGCCTGTCACTCGGCACTGCGCACGAGTGGCCAAGCGCTGCTCGACGCGTGCTTCACATGGACGACCGCCCCCCCCACAGCGCGTTTCCCTCGGTCCCAAAACTCAGCGGGCCGCTGGGCCGGCCAGCCGGGGGCAGGAGGCAGCAGGCGGTGCCACGCGAGATGCTCTCAGGGTGCCAGCGCAAGGTTGCGCTTTCAGCATGGCAACTGGTTCGCTCACTCACTTCCGAGGCCTGTTCGTGCTGCTCAGAGCGTGATCGACAGCCGTTCAACCTCGTTGATTCCCGTCCTGCCGCCCGGGGTGCGGACCGCCGTGAACGGCTTCGGACGGGGGGAATGAGACGGAAACTGAGACGGGGTGCGGAAGAGGTGGCTACGAGCACCTGCACGTCAGGCCAGCTTCCTCGGAACTCCTGGCACTGTCGTTGCGCGGGGCTACCCTCACACCATGCCTGAGTACGACGACAACCCGGCCGGCCGCCTGCGAGCCGTTCTGATCGAGGTGCATCAGATGCCTCCGAACATGTTGGCGTGGGATGCAATGGTCAAGGTTCTAGCTCCGGAAGCCTCGCCGTCCTCGCCGGAAGCACTCAGGGCCATGACACTCCTGCTAGAGCTCCCGGCGGGCATCCGAGCCGCTGTGGATGCGCTTGATGAAGACGAAGAAGAGAAGGAGCACCTTCTTGAGCATCTGGACAAGGTCGAGGCGTTCCTAGCCTCTGTCGCTAACCGAAACCTCAACCTCCAGCAGGCGTTGCCGAGCTTTGCGGCCGGAGGCGACGTCCCCAACAGCGCGGCCGTGCAGTCCCTTGGCACGTGCTCGCGCCGCCTGCACCGCTACAGCCCTGAGCCTGTCATCCCTCGCGAGGAAGTTGACGCACTGATCCAGTCCGTGACCTCGCTCATGGTTGACATTCGCGCGTCCAGCCTCGACAACGCGGCCAAGCTCCTTCTGTTGCATCACCTCCATCGTCTGTTGCAAGACCTTGAGCTCATCCGCATCACTGGTGCCGCTCCCGTTGAGGAGAGCCTTGACGCGTTCCTTGTAGCTCTCTCGCGCAACCCTGAAGCTAGGCAGGAAGCCGAGCGGCAGGGTTTCACTGAGCGACTCGCGGTGATCGCCAGCACCGTCAGAAGGTTTTTCGATATCGCCCGAGGCGTTCGGCAGTTGGGAACGGAGACGCATGCTGTGATTGAACAGGGGGCTCAAGCAATCGAACAGGCCCGAAATCTGCTGTCGTAGCCAGATGGCCCTGTTCAGGGCTGTTACCACTCACAGAAGGCCACGGAAGCGTCGTCGCCGGACTTGTAGCGCGGCCACCGTTGACCCTTGGGGTCCGTAGCCTCCACCTTCCGGACGGCGCCGATCAACTCTCGTGGCCCCCCGGTCCGAAGCGTCGCGAAGACCTCGGGCCAGGACGACATGGAGTAGTCCGTCACGAGACAGGCCGCACCGTCGGACAGTAGGGCGGCGGCGCGCACGTCCTCGGTTGGAACGCTGCCGACCAGCGCGTGTTCCGCAGCTTCGGGGCCGGCGGCCGCGACCCAATATCCAGTCGCAGTGTTGCGAGTCTCCCTCTGCGCGGACACCAAGTTCCGCAGAGCCTCTTTGTGCCCTGCGGTATGCGTCTCGTGCCGAGCGACTTCAGCCTTCAATTCGGGAAGGATCTGATTTACCCGCAGGTCAGTGATCACGGAAAAGCCCTGACGGCCATCGAGCACGATCGGGGAGTCAGCCAAGACCAGGTGGTCGAGGTGCCCTTCTCGCTGCCGCAAGACCGCAACCGTTGCCGAGGGCGTTCCGGGGTTGCCGAGGTCGCATTCAGGGTGCAGAGCCGCCACCCCTTCAAGGGCGTGCGCGAGGCCGGCCGTGAGCGAGGTGTCCGAGTTGGCTAGCGCGGCGACAAGCTGACTGCCGAGGTTCCTCACGTACCAAGGCACACCGTGTCGACATCCGGTGTCCAGGCCCGCCGTGCTGAGTCCGTCCAGCACCACGGCGAGAGTCGGCGTGCCTGCCACCCAATCCTCATTGGGGGCCGCTCCGCCGGGTTGGGTGTCGATCGCGACGCGCATGCTCTCAGCCTTCGTGTCGGTACAGCGGGGTGACGCGTCGACTCTCCAGCACTTCGAGCGTCTTCGGGTCGTAACGGCACGAAATCAGGGTGGAGAAGCGACGCGTACGCACCTCTTTGTAGAGCTCTGCCAGGTTGTTTTCCAGGAAGTGAACGACCCCGTTCGCTCCGATGGAGTGGATACCGGCGATGTAGAGGAACGTCCCCTTTCCGTCCAGTCGGGGGAGTCGCCCCAGGTATCCCACGTCGCCGGCCGAGCCGTCCTCGTCCTGCGGTGACCGGAACTCCTTGCCTGCCACCTGGTCAACCAGGTGCCACGCGTGATCCTTGGCAAACCGAAGGTTGTCGTCACCTTCGAGTACCTGCGCCACGATCGGGGACAGCCGGGGTCCGCAGATGACGAGGTGGTTGTCCCGGTTGAGGTTGACGATCCCGGTCGGTGGGATCACCTCGTACTGAGTCTCCAACTTCATGCCACCGAGCAGCTTGCGCACGTGCTCGAAGTTGTTGAGGTCCTCCCTGGTGACTACCTCACTCGGGTTCTGGTCGGGCCCCTTGCCCGCTTCGTACTTCCCCCCGAGTGACACCGTCACGAGGTCCGTGCCGAAGAACGCGCGCTCTGGCGGCGGGCCGGCAGAGGCGAGCTGACCCACGCGCCCCCGACTGACCCCGAGTCGCTTCGCAATCTCGGCCTGTGTCATCCCGGATGCCTGAGCTTCTTCGATCGCTTCCCTGCGGACGCGCGACAGCTCGTTCACGTGGCTCTGATACCGCGCCATCAGGTCGATCGCTGCTTTGGCGCGGTCGACGGGGTCCGTGATCCCGGAGACCCGTTCCATGTCGTCTTGCACGTCTCTCCAATCGTTGCCTAGGGGGGCTAGTGAACTCTATCGCGAGAGGGGGTTGCACGCAGCCCTCAGTTTGCCTACCGTACCTATCAAGCAAGACGGCAAGCCCCCCTAAGCAACGTGAGGGTGACGGGTCGTCGCTGCATTGACCTGCACAAACAGCGCCCGGAGGAAAGCCCCTGTTCGCGGGGGTGAGTACGAAGGAAGCGTCGGTTCTTTGACAACTGAATGGGGATCACGCCGCCTCTCCTCGGCCAAGTAGGCGGCTACGCGGGACTTCCCGCGTGAGGTACAGCGCGACTCAATCTCGCAGCGCTCGCTGCGGCCGGTTGCCTCCGCTGCACGTCTCGTACGTGCAGCGCTGAGGGGAGCCGGAACCGACTCCAACGGCGCGCGGTCCCCGGGTTGCACCCCGGGGACCGCTGTTCGGGCCGTTCCTGTGTGAGAGGAACACTGACCCATGAAGCACATCGGTGCTGTTCAGGTGGTTGTTACCACCGACGCTTTCGACCGTGAACCGACGCTCGGAGAGCTGAACGCGATCGAGCAGGAGCTTCCGCTGATCCTGGCGGAGGTTGACCTGCTCGACGCGCAGATCAAGGCACTGGATCACCCCGAGAATCAGGTCGACAACCGCCGCATCCGCCGGGCCCGTAACCGGGTCCTGGCCGCTCGGCGGGACCTGACCAACCGCACCGCCGACGCGAACACCGCGGGCGGTGCGGCATGAGCGAGACCCGCAAGCCGCTGACAAGGGTGCAGTTCGGCGTGTTGACTGCCGCGTTCGTGCCCATGCTCGCCACGGGCGTGGTCGGCGGTATCGGCACCTACAGCAACATCGGCCACGCCTACGGCAAGGGGACCGCGCTCGGTGCGCTCGGTGCCGGTGAGGGCGCAACGGCCGTGCTCGCCCTGGTCCTGCTGGGCTTGACCATGCTGGGCCAGTCCTCGCCGCGCGTCGTGCGGGCGGGACTGTGGGTGCTGCCGGCCGCCGCCGCCGTGATGGGCGCGATGGCAGCCCCGGACCCGGGGCGCACGGTCGTCTACGCGCTGACCCCGATGGGCATGTCCGTCTCGGCCGAGGGCATGGCGTTCCTCGCCCGCCGGATCGTCGTGCACACCGACGGCCGCGACGCGGAGAACGAGCGGCGCACCGCCGACATCGTGCAGGCCCTCGCCTACCACCGGGCGCGGGCCGCCCACCACCCGACGCGTCGGGTGCGGAAGCGCTCGGATCGGGCGTCGTGGCGTCTGGCCCGCAAAGTCGGGGCCGGAGACGCGGCGTTGGGATCGAGGCTGCTGGACGTCCAGCGCGACCGCGTCACCAGCGGCGCGGATGCCGCACTCGCGGCGATGTTCACCCCGACCGCACTCGACTCCACCCGGGTCGCAAATGCGGAGGAATCGACTACAAATAGTCGAGAACGGTCTACGGCTGACCTGCCCGGATCGAGCACGCCTACGGTCGTGCTGACGCGGCTTGCGGTGCCCGATCCGGTACCGGTCGACCTCGGCAAGTCGGGTACCGGCATGAAGTCGATGCCCGCCGTCGCCCCGGCGGTGAAGCCGGTCCCGATCGCCCCGGCACCGGCCCGGTCACTGCCCGCCGCGTCGACCCGGTCGAGTCGGGCGACGGGCCGCGTCCCGGCCGCCGCGAAGTCGACCCGCACCCGCCGCACCCCCGAACAGCTCATGGCGGAAGCGCGGAAGGCTACGGCCGGCCTGACGGACGGGGAGGTGACAGGGGAGGGCATCCGCCGGGCCCTGCGCACCTCGCCCGCGAACGCCCGCATGCTGCGTGACGCTCTGCTCGCCGAACGCGCCGCCACGGCGGTGACGCCGTGAGCACCCTCGCCGCGCTCTTACCGGCCCTGCCGCCTGCTCTCGGGTGGGCGGTACACGCCCGGTGGCTGCACAACCGGCTGACCACCGCCCGCCGCGACCCGCTCACCGGGCTGTGGACGCGGGACGCCTTCACACGGCGGGCCCGCCGCCTGCTGCGCGACCCCCGCGCCGTGGTCGTCCTCGCGGACGTCGACCACTTCAAGCACATCAACGACACCCACGGCCACGCCGCCGGTGACGCCCTGCTCGCCACGGTCGCCGCCCGCCTCGCCCACGGCATCACTCTCGGCGGTGTCGTCGGACGCCTCGGTGGCGACGAGTTCGCGGCCGTCGTCGTCGACCGTGACGGCACGATGGCCGACCGGCTGCACACCCTCGCCCGCGTCCTCGCCCGACCAGTCGACACCAACCCCGACGTGCACACCAAGGTGTCTCTCGGGTGGGTGCGGGCCGCCGACCATCCGGGCGAGGATCTGTCGGCGCTGCTGCGCCGCGCTGATGAGGCCATGTACGCAGCCAAGCGGTCCGGTCGGTCCGGGCCCCGTAGGGCTCGTCTCGGGCGCCTGCTCGGGTCGGTCGCCGGCCGTCGAGCCGGACGGCGAGGTGCGGCATGAACAGCGCCAGCACTACGCCGGTGAAGACGTTCAGCTTCGGCGGGGGCGTGCAGTCCACTGCGGCTCTGGTCCTCGCGGCCACCGGTGAGCTGGACTACCGCACCTTCCTGATGGCCAATGTCGGGGACGACTCCGAGCACCCCGGCACCCTGCGCTACCTGCACGAGTACGCCATCCCCTATGCCGAAGCGCACGGCCTTGAGCTGGTCGTCCTGGACCGGGTGATGAAACGTTCGGGGGAGGTCCGCACGCTGTATCAGGACCTCACCCGGGAGGGGTCACGGTCGCTGAAGATCCCCATACGCATGTCGAACGGGGCCCCCGGCACCCGCTCCTGCACAGCCCAGTTCAAAATCAAGGTCGTCGGCGACGAACTCAAACGCCGTGGCGCCACGAAGGACGCACCCGCGACGGTCGGGATCGGCATCAGCCTCGACGAGATCGCCCGCGCCAACAAGCGGCGCTGCGAGCCGCACGAGCGCATCGAATACCCGCTGCTCGAACGCGGGATCCGCCGTATCGACTGCGCCCGCATCATCCGCAGTGCAGGTCTGCCGGTGCCCCCGAAGTCGTCGTGCTGGTTCTGCCCGTTCCACCGGCCCGAGACCTGGCACGACATGCGCCGCGACGAACCCGAGCTGTTCGAGAAAGCGTGCCAGCTTGAGGAACTCCTCAACCGCCGCCGTGACGAACTCGGCAAAGACCACGTGTGGCTGACCCGCTTCAACCGTCCGCTGCGCAAGGCGATCCCGGACGGCGTCGACACCCTGCCGTTTGACGAATGGGACTCCGGATGTGACTCCGGCTGGTGCATGACCTGACCCACCCTCCGCAGGGCCCGGCCGCCCGCCTCCACAGCAAGCCGGCCGGGCCCTTCAACTCCCCTGAAGGAGCGCAGTACATCGTGACCGAGAACCCGACGTTCCCGCCCCCGAACGACCCGGACAACACCCCGCAGGAGCGGACGGCCGACGTCCTGCCGTTCCCGCTGGAAAAGTCCACCCCGCCCGCCGCCCCTGCCCCCGCCGCGCCGACTGAGGTGAAGGCGGGTGCGTGGGAGGCCGAACTGCCCGACACCGACGACCCGGAGGCCGAGGGACTGGCCGAGGGCGCTCCGGTCGACCCGCCGCGTGAGGTGTATCCGCCGTCGGTGACGGAGTGGATACAGGAGCGGGACAAGGCCCGCCTGCCGGTGCTGCCGGACTGGGTGAAGCTGCCCGACCAGCGCACCGCCGTCCGCAAGTGGGCCGTCCGCCACTACTCCACCGTGGCCGGCTACCACGCCGTTCGCCTGCCCTGCGTCTACACGCCCAAGCTGCTCGCCTACACCCCGCGCGGCGCGTGGCGCTGGTCTACGGCCGTCGGCCGGTGGGTGTTCGACACCGAGGGCAAAAGCTTGCGCCTCGCGGCCGTGGCCGCCGAGGACGCCGGCGAGTACCTCAAGCTCTCCCGGCAGCGCAACGACCGCGTCCGCCTGCGGGGCATCGTCGCGGCCGTCGGCGGGTTCGTCGGCCTGATCGCCGCGCTCACCCTGTACGTCATGGCCCCGTCGTGGCTGCTCCTGCTGTCCGTGGCCACCCTCACCACGGCCCTCGGACTGTCCGGGGCCCCGGCGGACCGGCCGCTCATCGACCGGGCCAAGGTGACGTTCCGCAAGCGCAAGCTGTCCTCGGACATCGTGGTCCGCGCGCACGACGCGGCGAGCCTGACCACCAAGAGCCAGTCCATTGCCTTCCCGCGTCCGATCGGGCGGGACGGCGACGGGTGGCGGGTGGTGGTCGACCTGCCGTACGGCAAGACGTTCGAGGACGCCGTCAAGGCGCACTCCCGCCTCGCCTCCGGCATGGACATCGCCCCCACCCAGCTGTTCCTGGACAAGGACGAGACGAGCGGGCGGCGGGTGTCGTACTGGATCGCCGACCGTGACCCGCTCGCCGTCCCGGCCGGCCGCACCCCGCTGCTCGGTGCGACGCGGGTGGACTTCTGGAAGCCGTTCCCGTGGGGTGTCGACGAGCGCGGCAACCCGGTCATGGCGTCGATGCTGTGGCTGTCGCTGCTGGTCGGTGCCGTGCCCCGGCAGGGCAAGACGTTCTCCGCCCGCACGATCGCGCTGGCCGCCGCGCTGGACCCGTACGTGCGGCTGATCGTGTTCGACGGGAAGGCGTCGCCGGACTGGCGTGCGTTCACCAAGGTCGCGCATCGCATCGGGTTCGGCATCGTGCCCCGCAACGGTGTCGACCCGGTCGAGCACCTGATCAGCGCTCTTATGGAGCTGAAGGCGGACGTGGAGGACCGCTACCACCGGCTGTCCGAACTCCCGCTGCACATCTGCCCGGAGGGCAAGCTGACCCCGGAGATCAGCCGGGACCGGAAGCTGAACATGCCGCTCACGCTGGTCGTGGTCGACGAGGTGCAGGAGTACTTGCAGCACCCCGTGCACGGCAAGACGGTCCTCGAGCTGCTGGTCTACCTCACCCGCGTCGCGCCCGCGGTCGGTGTCTCGGTGATGAACTCCACGCAGAAGCCGGACGACACCGCGTGCCCGTCGGTGCTGCGTGACCAGCACCAGGGCCGTTTCTCCCTGCGGGTCGGCTCCTGGCAGGTCTCCGACGTCGTCCTCGGCGCCGGCTCCTACAGCGAGGGCCTGGACGCGTCCAAGCTGCTCAAGTCCCACAAGGGCGTCGGCATCCTCAAGGGCATGTCCGACGACTCCGGGATCGTGCGCACCTACCTCGCCGACGGCCGCGACGCCGACACCGTCCTCACCCGCGCCCGCACCCTGCGCGAGGAGGAAGGCACCCTCACCGGGGACGCGGTCGGCGAGACGACCAACAAGCGCGGCACGGACGCGATCCTCGGCGACGTCGCCGCCGTCCTCGGACGGCGTGAGGACAAGGTGTGGTCCGAGACGATCGTGGACCGTCTCGCCGAACTGAACGCGGACGCGTACGGGGAGTGGGCCGCGCTCGAGGGGCGCGCCAAGGCCGACCAGCTGGCCGCCGCGCTCAAGCCCTACGGCATCAAGACGGACCAGGTGTGGGGCAAGACGGAGTCCGGCAAGGGTGCCAACCGGCGCGGCATCGAGCGTCAGCACATCATCAACGTCGTCACGGAGCGCAACAAGAAGCGGTCCGAGAAGTAGCCGCGAAACGTCGCTAGGTCTAGCAAGCCACGTCGCTAGACCTAGCAACCTCGCTAGCGACCAAAACCGCCCCTGATCAGCCCGCTAGCGCCTAGCGGATGACCTGCGGAAACCCTCCAACCCCGTCTGGGAGCCCCCTCATGGCCCTCTCGTTCCTCGCTAGTGCCTGCCTGCTCACCATCACGTTCTGTTACGGCGTTCGGTGCTGGCTCCAGCCGTTCGGACCCTGCCGCAAGTGCGACGGCATGGGCCACGCCCTCACCTACGACCGCAAGGGCAAGCCCAAGCGCGGCAAGGACTGCCGCCGCTGCCACGGCCACGGCATCCGCATACGCGTCGGCCGCCACCTCTGGAACGTCTGGACCCGCACCCGCCGCGCCGGCACCCGCTGACCACCGAAAGGAACCCACCCGCCATGACCAACCACCAGCACCACCCCGCCGTGCGGACGGCCGTGGACGTCCACCGGCCCACCCCCCTCGCTCCCGCCGCGCCGTACGCGGCACCCCTCGTACCCATGCAGCCCGGGGCCGTCCCGGCTGTGGCGAGCGTGGTCCTGCCGGACGGCCGGATCGTCACCGGCTACGCCGTCAGCCCCATGCAGCCCGAACCGGTCGCCACCCGGCCGGCCGTGCCCAGGACGGCGGTGAACGTCGCCCTCGGGGGCGTCGGGTTCCTCGCCGTGTGCGGCGGGCTGCTGATGCTGACGACGTTCATCACCGCACTGGCCACGCTGGTCTCTCAGCTCATCACGCTGGCCGCCGTCATCTTCGGCGGATGGATCGCCGTACAGATCTTCAGCGGGCGCGGCCACGGGGCCGGGACGACGGTCAACATCCGCAAGGCCGTGATCAAGCGCAACCGCTTCTACCAGTAGCTACGCCAAGGGCGACCCCCGCATCTCGCCAAAGAACTGGGGTCGCCCTTGCCAATCAGTCAGCAACTGACCTGTTGGAGGTCTCCCAGCATGCAGCAACCCACCGCCATCCGGCGAGTGCCCCGAACCGCCACGCTCGCCGTACCCTCCCTGCTGGGCACCGCGCTCACGCTGGCCGCGCACGGCGTCCCGGTTCTGCCCCTGCGGGCGGGGAAGGTGCCGTTCGGCAACTGCCCGGAATGCGCGCGGAACGCGTGCGGCGGCCGGCCGAACATGAAAGCCCCCGGCCCCTGCGCCTGCCCGTCCCCGTGCCACGGTTGGGCGGCCGCCACCACCGACCCGCAGGTTCTCAGCTCCACAGCGTGGGGTCCGGCTTGGCGGCACGCGGTGACCGTCGCCTATCACCCCGGGGGCGCCGGCGTGACCGTGGTCGACCTGGACGACCCCGCCGCCGTCCAGTGGGCCCGGGAGACCCTGCCCGCGACCCGGACCGTGACCACCACCCGGGGCGAGCACTGGATCTACCGGGGAACCATGCCGTCATCGAACGCCGTACGGCCCGGCGTCGACATCAAGTCCCTTATGGGATACGCCCGTTGGCTCGGTTCCGGCACTGGCGCCACAGCCGCTCTCCCGGACGCTGTGCGCGCGCTGACGGTAAAGGAGCCGTCCCCGGCCCGTAGGGCACCACACACAGTGCCTCTGAGGGCCCATGGGGGCGAGTGCAGGCACCGTACGCCCGCCTATCTGGACCGTGGCATCTCCATGGCCGTGCAGCGCATCACCGACGCCCAGAGCGCCATCCACGCGACCGTGTACCGCACGTTCCTGGCGGTCCTGTCGACGCACGGCCGATGCGGCTGCCTCACCGAGGCGCACACCGCGCGGCTGTTCACCGCCGCGCAGGCCAAGGGCGAATCGCCGAGGCACTGCACGGACGCGTGGACCAACGCCCTGACCACGTTGGGACTGAGTCATGCCTGAGGACGAGAAGAACCCCGCCCGGCAGATCATCGCGGACTACGCGCAGTCCCACTTCCGGTACTTCCGCACCGCCGACGGCACCGTGTACGCGCAGAAGAACGGGCACCCCGTCGCCCGCCCGATGCGCTCGCAGGGCACCACCGGCAGCCACCGCCAGGAACTCATGGTCGGCCTGTTCAAGGACGGTCGCGGCGTGTTCAACGGATCGGCGATGAAAGAGGCACTGGACTTGATCGAAGCCCTCGCGCTGGAGGCGGACACGCACGCCGTACACATCCGCGTCGCCCCCGGCTTCGACGGGGCGACGTGGCTGGACCTGGGCCGCGACGACGGGAAGTCCGTCCGCATCCACCCCACCGGCTGGGACATCCTCACCCCCGACCCTCGGGAAGTCTGCTGGAGGCGCACCCAGCTCACCGGCGAACTCCCCCTTCCCGTCAAGGACACCGACGGCAAGGGCATCGACCTGCTCATGCGGCTGTGCAACTTCGCCAACGCCGAAACCGAATGCCTCGCCATCGCGTGGCTCATCGGCTGCCTCGGGCCGTCCGTGCCCGTCCCCGCGCCGTTCCTCACCGGACCCCAGGGCGCGGGCAAGTCCACCGGCGGCCGGATGCTCACCAGGATCATTGAGGGCATGAGCGGTGACCTGCGCCGGGCACCGAAGGACGAGGAGAACCTCATCGCGGCTGTGGCGGCGGGATGGATCACCGCGCTGGACAATCTCTCCCACATGACGCCGGACCTGTCGGACGCGATGTGCTGCATCGTGACCGGGGCCGAGAGCGTCAAGCGGGCCCTGTTCACCGACGGGGACGTCTTCCGCGTCGGCTACCGCCGGCCCCTGCTCCTGACCGGAATCGACGTGGGAGTCATCCGGCCCGACCTCGCCGAACGGCTCCTGCCCCTGCGCTTGGAGCGGCCCCGCGTCCGGCGCACCGAGGCCGAACTGTGGGCGGACTACGCGGAAGTCCTGCCCGTCGTCCTCGGCTCGCTCCTGGACCTCACCGTCAAGGTCCGCGCCGTGGAGGCGGAGACGCCCACCGACCTGCGGATGGCGGACTTCGCGCACCTGTGCGCGCAGCTCGACGCGGCAACCGGGCTCGGGGCGCTCAACGCCTACCGGGCCAGTCTGGACGACCTGAACGACGACGTGATCGAGGGCGACCTGTTGGCGCAGACCGTCCTGCGGCACGCCGACACCATCGAGCCGGGAGGGGAGCAGCGGATGACGTCCACGGAGTGGCTGCACTGCCTCAGCCTCCTCTACAGCGGCGAAGACTGCCGTGCCCTGCCCAAAGGCTGGCCGACCACCGGCAAAGTCCTCTCCGACCGGCTCAAGCGCCTCCAGCCGACCCTGGCCGCCCGGGGCGTCCTCATCGACACCGGCCGCACCAGCGAGGGCCGCTACCTCGAAATGACCCGAACGGCACCCACACCCCCACACGAGCAACAGCGGATGCATTGACCCGCGCCCGCTCGCCCGGACAAGCAAGAGGAGCACCACCGGCCGGGCGTGCTCCTCTTGCTGTTTGGCGGAACGCCGCCCAAGGGTCGCGCCGCGCAGCGGCTCCTTCTTCGCGTTCTGAGCCGCACCAGCACCGCAACAGACGCTCCCTCTTTTGTCCTAAGAGGGAAGACGCTGCGTCATCTGCGTCATGCGGGCCGGAAAACGGCACTTGACCTGCGGCTACAGCCATGACGCAGACGGCCGTGTCTGCGTCATCCTGCGTCATCTGCGTCATGGGCTGCGTCACGGATGACGCCGCCCATGACGTGGCGATGACGCACCCCCAAACCGCTGCGTCACATAAAGCAGCAGGTCACAGGCCTGAATGACGCTGATGACGCAATGACGCAGAAATCCGCACCTCGGACAGGCACGCCCCGAATCCGGATCGCCACCCGCGCACGGAGGACATGCGATGAGCACCGCACGTGAACAGCCGGACCCGCGCGCCACGCTCCGTGGCGGGTTGCCGGACCGCTACCTCACCCCCGACGACATTGCCGAGATCTTCGAGGTACCCAAAGAGACCGTCTACCAGTGGCGCCGGAAGCGCATCGGGCCGCCCGGATTCCGCATCGGCAAGCACACCCGCTACGACCCTGCCGACGTGCTCGCTCACGTCGCAGAGCGCAAGAGCACAGACCAAAGCGCTGCCTAACCCAACACCCATCGCAGACAGCAGGGAGAGCCGCTAACCGGCGGCTCTCCCTGCTGCGTGTTGAGAGGACCGCCGCCTCATGGCAGGCCACATCCAAGACCGCTGGTTCAAGACCGAGACGAACGCCGGCGGAAAGACCGTCCGCATCAAGAGCGACCGCCACGGAAGTGGTCTGCGCTACCGGGCCCGGTACATCGGTCCAGACGGCGCAGAGAAGTCCAAGAGCTTTCCCGACGGAAAGAAGCGACTCGCCGAGAAATGGTTGAGCGCCATTGAGACGGACATGACGCGCGGTCAGTACACCGATCCCAAGTCCGTGCGGATCACGTTCCGGCAGTACGCCGACAAGTGGTTGGACAGCAAGACGTCCAGCCCGATGGCCCGGAAGGAATTCGGCCGGCGTCTGCGACTGCACGTCTACCCGGTGCTTGGCTCCCGGCCGATCGGGACCTTCCGGCCCGAACACATCCGGGAGCTCCTGGCCGCGCTGGACGCGAAGCCCGGAGTAGGCCCTTCCTACACCCGGAACATCTTCGCGGACGTTCAGTCGGTCCTGTCTGCCGCTGTGGATGACGCGCTGCTGTCGCGCAACCCGTGCGGTGCACGGACCGTTCGGCGCCCCAAGCCTGACCCGCATCGCGTAGTCCCATGGGTGCCCGCGCAGGTGTTCGCTGTTCGAGCAGCCCTTCCGGAGCGGTACCGGGCGATGGTCGACGTCGGTGCCGGGTGTGGTCTCCGGCAGGGCGAGGTGTTCGGGCTGGCTGAGGACGCCATCGACGCGGACGGGCGCACGCTTCACGTGGTCCGGCAGATCAAGCACGTGGAAGGGCACCCCGTGTTCGCTCTCCCCAAGGGCGGCAAGAAGCGGGACGTGCCGCTGCCCGACTCCCTGGCGGAAGCTCTCCGGGCCCACATGGACGCCTGCAAGCCCGTGGAGATCACGCTGCCCTGGGACGTGCCCGAGGGCCCGAAGGTGTCCGCCCGGCTGATCTTCACGGCTGAGCAAGGGGGCATGGTGTGGCGGAGCAACTTCAACGGCAAGGAGTGGAAACCCGCCCTCGCGGACGCGGGCCTCATCCCGCCGGAAGCGGATGAGAACGGGAAGTACGAGTCGGCGCGTGAGCACGGGATGCACGCCCTGCGGCACTTCTACGCCTCTGCGCTGTTGGACGCGGGCGAGAACATCAAGGCCGTCAGCGAGTACATGGGCCATGCCGATCCGGGGCTGACGCTGCGGGTGTACGCCCACCTGATGCCCGAGAGCCGCGAGCGTGCCCGTCGTGCCATCGACTCCGTGTTCCAGCGCATCTCTCAGGAAGCTCACGGCCCACAGACGGCCCAGTGAGACTCAGACGGCCCCTGACCTGCCCTTCTGTGCAGGTCAGGGGCTTTTTCCTCGGGAGAACCCTCTGAAGTTCCTCAACTCTGCTTTGGCAGATGAGACGGACGGGCATCCCCCGTTCACGTGGCGCTCAGACGCCACGCGAGGCGCCCACGGGGGGCCGCTTCGGGGGACACGGAAGGAGGGTGACGTCATGGTCTTCGGCATCATCCTGGCGGTGGTCGGAATCTTGTTCGTGGCGGCCTTGCTGGTCAACGTCCGCACTCGCGGCGCCGCGAGGTCGTACCGCGGCGGCCGGTCGCGCCGGTACAGCGGCGGCGGCAGCGCGGCCGGCGGCAGCGGTGGCAGCTGGTGGGCCGGCGGGGGAGACGGCGGCTCCGGCGGCGGCCACCACGGGGGCCACTCCTGCGGCGGAGGGTCGTCCTGCGGGGGCGGCGGGTCGTCCTGCGGCGGAGGCGGCGGCGGATGCGGCGGAGGCAGCTGACACGGGGCAGCTGAGCTCCCCGCGGGGGGAGCCGCATCCGGACCGCGGGGCCCGACCCTGACCACGGGCTCCGCGGTCGCACCGATCGCACCGGTCGCACCAGTCACACCGATCGCACCGGTCCCACCGGTCGTGGCAGCCGGGGCGCTCATGGCGGCCACCTCGACTACCCGCGGTCGCGCCTTTCATGTGGGGCGCGTGGATGCACGCCTGGGCCGCCTGGGGGACGCCATGGTTGAACAATTGAGCTGTGGACCCCCCGAGGGATGGAAACCCCACGAAGTTGGGTAAAAACGCTGTGGAGCCACCGCAGTTCATGATTCCCTCTAAACCACCAACGCAGCCCCTCGGACCCCTTCGGACGTCCCCTGCGGACGACCTTCCGGACCGGGCCGACCGGGGCCGTTCTCCCGGCTTCGACCGGGGTGCGCCGACCTGCCCCCTCTCTTTGCGTCTCCGCGGAGCCGATCCATGCTCACCACCCTGAACACCTCCTACACCGACACGCGCGCGGCCGATCTCGCCTGGGCCCTGGGGCGGGAGCCGCTGCCCGCCCTCGCCACACTCGACCTCGAACTGTCCGCTGCCAAGCTGCAGCTGAGACTGCTCGGCGCATCGCACCAGGTGCTGCTGGAGGAGGAGCAGGGCTGTTGTTCCGAGACGGTGGCCTGCATCCCCGGCAGCAGTACCCCGCTCCCGCTGGGCGTCGCCAAGCGGGTCGGCGACTGGGAGTACGAGTTCGCCGCCCGCGTCGAGGTGCTCTCGCCCGGCCAGTTCGCGGGCCGCGCCCAGGAACTCCTGGCCCTGGTCTCCGAGCACCCGCACGGCCTCGCCGGCGTCTTCCCGGGCAGCCCGCACGCCTTCACCGCCCTGCTCGCCCACCGCAGCGAGGGCCAGGTGCACTGGCGCACCTGGCACGCCTATCCGCAGGACGGGCAGCTGGTGGCGACCAGGACGAGGGTGGGTATCCGCGTGCCGTCGGGCGATCCGGGCCTGCCCGTGAGCGCCTCCGCCCAAGGAGTCTGAGGCGCCGGCGGCTCAAACGTCCGGTGCCCGAACGACCTCGGATTCCACACGTGTGGGTGACGAGGGGCACCCACGCCGTCACGTAACGTCGCAGTCGTGATCGAACCGCACGCGCCGGCCCCGCCCGGTGTCCGGCCGGACCGGGAGCCGCCCCCGCAAGGGTCCGCGCGGCTTCCGGTCCGGCCGGCCACCGGGCGGTTCCTGGTCCTCGCCTGCGTGTTCGTCTGCGCGGCCTGCGGTCTCGTCTACGAACTGGAACTCGTCGCTCTCGCCTCCTACCTGATGGGCGACTCCGTCACCCAGGCCTCCGTCGTGCTGTCCGTCATGGTCTTCGCGATGGGCATCGGCTCCCTCGCCGCCAAACGGCTCCGCCGGTTCGCCGCGGCCGGCTTCGGCGCCCTGGAGACGACCCTCGCCCTGGTCGGCGGATGCAGCGCCATGTCGCTCTACGCGGTGTTCGCCTGGACGGGCGACTGGGGCGGCCTGTGGGCCCACGGCCCCCGCGTCCTCCTCGTCGCGTTCTCCCTCGCCATCGGTGTGCTCATCGGCGCCGAGGTGCCCCTCCTCATGGAGCTCATCCAGCGCATCCGCCGCCAGGACGCGGGCGGCGCGGTGGCCGACCTGTTCGCCGCGGACTACGTGGGCGCGCTGGTGGGCGGCCTCGCCTTCCCCTTCCTGCTGCTGCCGTTCCTGGGCCAGCTGACCAGCTCCCTGCTGACCGGCGGGGTCAACGTCGTGGCCGGGGCCGCCCTGGTACTGGGCCTCTTCCGGCGCGACCTCACCTGCCGGGCCCGCTGTCTGCTGCTCGTCGCCAACATCACCGTCCTCGGCGTCCTCGCCTCCGCCGCCGTCCTCGTCGACGACTTCGAACGAGCGGCCCGGCAGGCGGTGTACGGCGACGATGTGCGCGTGGCGGTGCGGACCGGCGTCCAGGAGATCGTCCTCACCGGCGGGACCGGCGGCCGGCCCCTCGACCTCTACCTGGACGGCCTCCTCCGCTTCGCGGGCCGTGACGAGCGGCGGTATCACGAGGCACTGGTCCAGCCCGCGATGAGCGGTCCGCACGCGCGCGTGCTGATCCTCGGCGGCGGCGACGGTCTGGCCGCCCGCGAGGCCCTCGGCCACCCCGGGGTGCGCCGCGTCGACATCGTCGCACTCGACCCCGGCCTGGTCCGGCTGGCCCGCACCGACCCGGGCCTGTCCCGCCTCAACGACCACGCCTACGGCGACCGGCGCGTCCACGTCGCCACGGGGGAGGCCTTCCAGTGGCTGCGCGGGGCCCCTCCGGCGACGTACGACGTGGTCGTCGTGGATCTGCCCGACCCCGGCATGACGGCCAGCACGAAGCTCTACTCCCAGGAGTTCTACGGCCTCGCCCGCCGGGCCCTCGCCCCGGGCGGCCGCCTCGTCGTGCACGCCGGCCCGGTCGCCGGCCGGCCCCGCGCGTTCTGGACGGTCGAGGCGACGATGCGCGCGGCGGGCCTGCACACCGCCCCCTACCGTGTGGACGGCAGCGGCACCGGCACCGGCCGCACCATGGCCCCCGACCGCGGCACCGGCAGCTCCCGGGCCCCCCGCGACTGGGGCTTCGTCCTGGCCACCGCCGACACCCGCCCGCCACTGCGCCTGGACCCACAGGCGCCGCGCACCCTGACCCAGGCGGAGCTGACGGCGGACGCGCGGGCGGCGGAGGCGACCCGGGTGACGGGGCTGAGGCCCTCGACGCTGGTGCATCCGCGGTACTGACCCGGCCGCCCTTGGCCTACCACCGGCCGGAGCCCGGCGGAGCCGATTCCCGGTTTCGCCGGGTGCTTTCCCCTGCCCGCTGGGTAGGCTCCGATGTCATGGAGCAAGAGGTGTTCGTTCCGGTTCCGGCCGAGCGGTTGAGGGCGGCCCTCGCAGATCCGGCGCTGGTGGCCCGGGCGGTCCCCGGGCTCCAGCAGGACGCGGGCACCGAGCCCGTCGCGGGGCGGCTGAAGGTACGGGTCGGCGGCCACACCATCACGTACCGGGGCGCCGTACGCGTCTCGCCGCGCGAGGACGGCGCGTACACCGTGGAGGGCGACGCGACCGAGGTGCGCGGCAGCGGGGTGGTGAAACCGCTCCTCACGCTGTGGCTGCGGGAGGCCGAGACGGGCACGACGCTCCGCTTCGAGGGGACGGCGTCGGCCGACGGCCGGATCGCGGAGCTGCCGCCGGAGGCGGTGGAGTCGACGGTCACCCGACTGCTCGACCGATTCGCGACGAACCTGGCCACGGAAGCCACGGAAGCAGTGGACACCGTGGAAGCCACGGAAGCAGTGGACACCGTGGAAGCCGCGGAAGCCGTGGATGCGGACGCCGTCGACGAGGTCGATGGCGTGGACGACGTCGACACGTCACCGGCGCCCGGGACCGTCTTCGAGGCGGAGGTGTCGCCCGCCGGGCTCGAGGACCTCACGGGGCCCGGAGAGCCGCCCGCCGAGGCCGCGCACGCGCGCCGGACGATGATCGGGCGCAGCGCCGAGGAGGTGGACCACGCCCCGCCGCGCGGCCGCTACGCGCCGGTCCCCGCCCCGCAGACCGTCGTACCCAACAGCACACTGCGGTGGGCCGCTCCGGCTGCCGCGCTGGTCGTGGCGTCGGCGATCGTCGTGGGCAGGGCACTGCGCCGACGCGCCTGACGCCCGGGACGCCGCACGCCGACGACGCGGGCACGCATGCCGAACCGCCCGGTTCCGGGGCGGAGCGGCCCTGTTCCTCGCGCCGCATCTCGGCCGGTCCGCCACCGCGCCGGTCTGATCGTCCCAGTAGGGTCGTCCCGTGAGTTACGAAGACATCACGCTGACCGCGGGCGACGCGGAGGTGACCGTCCAGCCGGGCAACGGCGGCCGGGTCGGTGGGCTGCGCGTCGGTGGCCTCGAACTGCTGCGCCAGGGAGAACGCTTCGGGTGCTTCCCGATGGTTCCCTGGTGCGGCAGGATCCGGGACGGCCGTTTCCGGGACGGCGGAGCCGTCCACCAGATGCCGCTCAACGCGGCGCCGAACGCCATCCACGGCACCGTCCGCGACGGCGCCTGGAAGGTGGCGCGGCGGACCGCCGCCGAGGCCGTGCTGACGTACAGCCTGGTGGACCCCTGGCCCTACCCCGGTCTCGTCACCCAGGTGTTCACGCTGACCGAGGACAGCCTGACCCTCGCGATGGCCGTGGAGACCCACGGCTCGTCCTTCCCGGCGCAGATCGGCTGGCATCCCTGGTTCAACCGCAACCTGGGCGGCCCGGACGACCAGGACGTGCGGGTCTCCTTCGACCCCGCGTGGCAGGAGGAGCGCGGCGACGACCATCTGCCGACCGGCAACCGCGTCGAGCGGAAGCCCGGCCCCTGGGACGACTGCTTCGGCATGCCCGGCGGTGTCGAGGTCGGCCTCACCTGGCCCGGCCGGCTGGCGCTGAAGGTGACCAGCCCCGAGGAGTGGGTCGTCGTCTACGACGAGCAGGAGGCGGCCGTGTGCGTGGAGCCGCAGACCGGCCCGCCCGACGGCCTGAACACGTTCCCGCGCCTGGTCACGCCCCTGGAGCCGCTGGAGGCCGGTACCACCTGGCGCTGGACCAGGCTCTGAGCCTGCCCTCCGGGCTTCGCCTTAAGCTGAGCGGCATGACGGACGTACGTGGCGTGCTGCTGCAGCAGATCAAGGACAAGGCCGTGGTGCACGGCAAGGTGACCCTGTCGTCGGGTCTGGAGGCGGACTACTACATCGACCTCCGCCGCATCACCCTCGACGGGGAGGCCGCGCCGCTGGTCGGGCAGGTGCTGCTGGACCTGACCGCCGAGCTCGACTTCGACGCGGTGGGCGGTCTGACCATGGGCGCCGACCCGGTGGCCGGCGCCATGCTGCACGCGGCCGCCGCGCGCGGCCGGCGGCTGGACGCCTTCGTCGTCCGCAAGGCGGCGAAGGCGCACGGGCTCCAGCGGCGGGTCGAGGGCCCGGACATCAAGGGCCGGCGCGTCCTGGTGGTCGAGGACACCTCCACCACCGGCGGCTCGCCGCTCGCCGCCGTGGAGGCCGTCCGTGAGGCGGGCGCCGAGGTCGTGGCCGTGGCGACGATCGTGGACCGGGCGACCGGCGCCGACGAGAAGATCCGCGAGGGCGCGGGCGTGCCGTACCTGTTCGCCTTCTCGAAGGATGAACTGGGTCTGGACTGACGGCCCGTATTGACCTGCACTGTGACCTGCACGTCGACCAGCCCGTTGACCTGCACTTGACCGGCGTGTGGACCAGGCGTGGACCATCCGCCCAGGTCTGGAAAGATGGGGACGACGATGACGTCGCACCCCAGGTCTAGGTCAGGGCCGTAGTACGCAGATCGACAGATCGCCAACCCGCAGACACCAAGGAGCGGACAGATGCCCATCGCAACCCCCGAGGTCTACAACGAGATGCTCGACCGGGCGAAGGCAGGCAAGTTCGCCTACCCGGCCATCAACGTGACCTCGAGCCAGACCCTGCACGCGGCACTGCGCGGCTTCGCGGAGGCGGAGAGCGACGGCATCGTCCAGATCACGACGGGTGGCGCCGAGTTCGCGGGCGGCCAGTACAGCAAGGACATGGTGACGGGCGCGCTGGCCCTCGCCGAGTTCGCGCACATCGTCGCCGAGAAGTACCCGGTCACCATCGCGCTGCACACGGACCACTGCCCGAAGGACAAGCTCGACGGGTTCGTCCGTCCGCTGCTCGCGATCTCCGAGGAGCGCGTGAAGGCCGGCCGCAACCCGCTCTTCCAGTCCCACATGTGGGACGGCTCGGCCGAGACCCTCGCCGACAACCTCACCGTCGCGCAGGAGCTGCTCGCCCGCACCGCCGCCGCGAAGATCATCCTCGAGGTGGAGATCACCCCGACGGGCGGCGAGGAGGACGGCGTCTCGCACGAGATCAACGACTCGCTGTACACGACGGTCGACGACGCGGTGCGCACCGTCGAGGCGCTGGGTCTGGGCGACAAGGGCCGCTACCTGCTGGCCGCGTCCTTCGGCAACGTCCACGGCGTGTACAAGCCGGGCAACGTCGTGCTCCGCCCCGACCTGCTCAAGGAGCTGAACGAGGGCATCGCCGCGAAGTACGGCAAGCCGGCCGGCTCCCAGCCGTTCGACTTCGTCTTCCACGGCGGTTCCGGCTCCACCCCGGAGGAGATCGCGACCGCGCTGGAGAACGGCGTCGTCAAGATGAACATCGACACGGACACGCAGTACGCCTTCACGCGTCCCGTCGCCGACCACGTGCTCCGCAACTACGACGGCGTCCTGAAGGTCGACGGCGAGGTCGGCTCCAAGAAGACCTACGACCCGCGGACCTGGGGCAAGCTGGCCGAGGCGGGCATGGCCGCGCGCGTCACCGAGGCCACGCAGCACCTGCGCTCGGCGGGCCAGAAGATCAAGTAACTCCTGAAGGCACCTCCGGAGGCATCTGCCGAGATACCCCCGGAGGTACTACGGGTACGGGTGAGCCCGGCGTCTGTCTACGACGCCGGGCTCGCTGTATACCTGGGGGCATGCCTGACGTCCGGTTGGCCTCGCCGCAGGGCAAGTGGATCCTGCTCACCACCGTGCTCGGTTCCAGCATGGCCCTGCTGGACTCGACCGTCGTCAACGTCGCCCTTCCGCGCATCGGCCGCGACCTGGACGCCGACCTGGCCGCCCTCCAGTGGACCGTCAACGCGTATCTGCTGACGCTGGCCGGGCTGATCCTGCTCGGCGGTTCCCTGGGCGACCACTACGGGCGGCGCAAGGTGTTCGTGATCGGGGTGGTGTGGTTCGCCGTCGCCTCCCTGCTGTGCGGGCTCGCCCCGAACGCGGGCGTGCTGGTCGCCGCCCGGGCGTTGCAGGGGGTCGGCGGCGCGCTCCTCACCCCGGGTTCCCTCGCGCTCATCCAGGCCTCCTTCCACCCCGAGGACCGGGCGCGGGCGGTGGGCCTGTGGTCCGGGTTCGGTGGCATGGGGGCGGCCGTGGGGCCGTTCCTGGGCGGCTGGCTGGTGGACGGTCCGGGCTGGCGGTGGGTGTTCCTGCTGAACGTGCCGCTGGCGGTGGTGTGCGTGCCGGTGGCGTTGCGGCACGTGCCGGAGTCGGACGGGCGGCCCGTCCGTTCGAGCGCGACCGGGAGCGCCGCCGGGAGCGTGACCGGGGGTGCGGCCGGGACTGCGGCCGGGGGTGCCGCCAAGGGCGCGGCAGGGCGTCCGCAGGGGCACTTCGACGTGCTGGGCGCCTTCCTGGGCGCGCTGGCGCTCGCCCTCGTCACCTACGCGCTGATCGAGGCCCGGAGCGGACCCGTGGGGGTCGTCGTGGGGGCGGCGGTCGCGGGACTGCTGGCCGGGGTCGCCTTCGTGGCGGTGGAGCGCCGCCACCCCGACCCGATGCTGCCGCTCGACATCTTCGCGTCCCGCCAGTTCACGGCCGTCAACCTGGTCACGCTGTGCGTGTACGCGGCCTTCGGCGGCTTCTTCTTCCTGTCCGCGGTCCAGCTCCAGGTCGTGGTCGGCTGGTCCGCCCTCGGCGCCGGTACGGCGCTGCTGCCGACGACCGTGCTGATGCTGCTGCTGTCCGCCCGCTCCGGCGAACTGGCCGAGCACATCGGACCGCGGATCCCGCTCACCGCGGGCCCGCTGCTGTGCGCCGCAGGGATGCTCCTGATGCTGCGCGTGGGGCCCGGCGCGTCCTACGTCGCCGACGTGCTGCCCGCCGTCCTGGTGCTCGGTTCCGGCATGGTCGCGCTGGTCGCGCCGCTCACCGCGACCGTGCTGGCCTCCGTGGACGTCTCACGGGCCGGGGTGGCCAGCGGCGTCAACAACGCGGCGGCCCGCGCGGCCGGTCTCGTCGCCGTGGCCGCGCTGCCCCTGCTGACCGGGATGAGCTCGGAGGCGTACCGCTCGGCCACCGCCTTCGACGAGGCGTTCCGGCGGGCGATGGTGCTGTGCGCGGGCGTGCTGGTGGTGGGCGCGGTGGTCGCCTGCACGACGGTGCGCCGCCCGGCCCCGGACTGCCGCAGGCCGGAGTGCAGGACCCACGGGAGCGTGCTGGCGCCGCCGCTGGAGGGTGAGCGGACGAAGGGGCGGCTGTCGTAAAGGGGCGGCTGTCGTCGAGGGGGCCGGGGCGGCGGTTGTCCGGGTTTCCCCGGTGGGCCGGGGCCGCGGGCTCGCGGATGGCGCAGACTGGAGGCATGTCCCTTCACGAAAACCTCCTCGGGGGCCCGCCCCCGACCCACCTCCCCGACGACCCCGAGCCGCGCGAGCTCCTCGCGAACGGCACGGCGCCCGCCGACGTCGCCGCGAAGTACCCGACGTCCTCGCTGGCCTGGGCCCAGCTCGCCGACGACGCGTTCGAGCGGGGCAGCGTGGTGGAGTCGTACGCGTACGCCCGTACGGGGTACCACCGCGGCCTGGACAGCCTGCGCCGCAACGGCTGGAAGGGCCACGGCCCGGTGCCGTGGGAGCACGAGCCCAATCGCGGCTTCCTGCGTGCCCTGCACGGCCTCGCCCGCGCCGCGCAGGCGATCGGCGAGCAGGCCGAGTGGGAGCGCTGCTCGCAGTTCCTGAAGGACTCCTCGCCGGTGGCGGCCCAGACCCTGGGTTAGTCGTTCACCTGTGTGTTCTTCCGGGGCCCGTCTGGTGTGACCAGGCGGGCCTTGCGTTTTTGGGACACCATTGCGCAATATGTGCCGGTGGGGACCGGGGCCCCCGTGTCGGTAACGGCAGGGGCGGACCGCTACCCGGAGTACACATCAGGAGACAGCGATGTCCCAGCAGGCTCAGCCCCAAGAGGCTTCGGAGCCCGAGACCCCGCATCTCGACTTCGCCGGCACGACGCCGTACGAGGACTACGTCAAGGCGGACGTGCTCACCCACCTCCAGCACACCCTCTCCGACGATCCCGGAGAGATGGTCTTCCTGGTCACCACCCAGGTCATGGAGCTGTGGTTCACGGTCATCGTGCACGAGTGGGAGACCGCCGCGCAGGCGCTCCGCCAGGACCGGGTGCTGGTGGCGATCGACGCGCTGAAGCGTTCCGTCCGCGAGCTCGACGCGCTGAACGCGTCCTGGCGGCCGCTCGGGCAGCTGACCCCGGCGCAGTTCAACTCGTACCGCTCCGCGCTCGGCGAGGGCTCCGGCTTCCAGTCGGCGATGTACCGCCGCATGGAGTTCCTACTCGGTGAGAAGTCCGCGTCCATGCTGGTCCCGCACCGCGGCGCGCCCCGCGTCCACGCGGAGCTGGAGAAGGCGCTGCACGAGCCGAGCCTGTACGACGAGGTGCTGCGGCTGCTGGAACGGCGCGGTCACGCGATCCCGGCGGCCGTCCTGGCGCGTGACGTCTCGCGCCGCTACGAGCCCTCGGCGGAGGTCGAGGCGGTCTGGACGGCCGTGTACTCGGGTGACGAGGGTGACGAGATCGCGCGTCTCGGTGAGGCGCTGACGGACGTCGCCGAGCTGGTGTGGCGCTGGCGCAACGACCACCTCGTCGCCACCCGCCGCGCGATGGGCGCGAAGGCGGGCACGGGCGGCTCGGCCGGCGTGGCCTGGCTGGAGAAGCGCGCGCAGAAGAACGTGTTCCCCGAGCTGTGGACGGCCAGGTCCCATGTCTGAGCGCCCCGGCTTCGAGCAACTCGCCGTCAAGGCGAAGGAGTTGGACGGAGGCGACGAACTGGCGGGCAAGCGCGCCCAGTTCCTTCTCGACGACGGCGTCTACCTCGACGGCAACTCGCTGGGGGCGCTGCCGCGGTCCGTCCCTGGGCACGTCGAGGACGTCGTACGGCGTCAGTGGGGCGCGCTGAAGATCCGCTCCTGGGACGAGAGCGGCTGGTGGACGGCGCCCGAGCGGATCGGTGACCGGATCGCCCCGCTGGTGGGCGCGGCGGCCGGGCAGATCGTCGTCGGCGACTCGACAAGTGTCAATGTCTTCAAGGCGCTTGTTGCAGCGGTGCGCCTGGTGGACGGCGCCCGGGACGAGATCCTCGTCGACGCGACGACCTTCCCCACGGACGGTTACATCGCCGAGTCCGCGGCCCGTCTCACCGGCCGCACCCTGCGTGCGGTGACACCGGGCGAGGTGCCGGCGGCGCTGTCGGAGCGTACGGCCGCCGTGCTGCTCAACCACGTCGACTACCGCACCGGGCGGCTGCACGACCTGCCGTCGCTCACCGCCGCGGTGCACGCGGCGGGCGCGATCGCCGTCTGGGACCTGTGCCACAGCGCGGGCGCCCTGCCCGTCGGTCTCGACGAGCACGGCGTGGACCTCGCGGTCGGCTGCACCTACAAGTACCTGAACGGCGGCCCGGGTTCACCGGCGTACCTGTACGTCCGCCACGGCCTCCAGGACCGGTTCGACTCACCGCTGCCCGGCTGGAACTCGCATGCCGAGCCCTTCGGCATGCGGGAGACGTACGAGCCGGCGGCGGGCGCCCCGCGCGGGCGGGTCGGTACCCCGGACATCCTGTCGATGCTCGCCCTGGAGGCGGCGCTCGAGGTCTGGGACGGGGTTTCGGTCGAGGCGGTGCGGGCGAAGTCGTTGGCCCTGACGGACTTCTTCCTGGAATGTGTCGCCGCGTACGTCCCGGAGGGGCGGGTCGAGTCGCTGACTCCGGTGCGTCACGAGGAGCGCGGCAGCCAGGTGGCGCTGCGTTGCGAGGAGGCCGGCGAGGTCATGGCACGGCTGATCGGGCGCGGGGTCGTCGGCGACTTCCGCCGCCCGGACGTCCTGCGCTTCGGCTTCACCCCGCTGTACGTCGGGTTCGCCGACGTGGAGCGGGCGGCGCGGGTGCTGGCGGAGGAACTGCGCTGACCCGGCCGCCACCCGGCGGACCCGGTCGGCGGACCTGTCGGCGGACCTGTCGGCGGACCCGGTGGGCAGACCCGGTGGGCTGAACCGGCCGGGTCCCCTGGGCGTACCTAGGGGTACGCCCAGGGGGTTTCCCGGCGGGCGGGCCTGCCGGGGCGGCGGAACAGCAGAACCGTTTACCTGAACCGTTTGCCTCTCACCGAGCGTGACATCCGCGTGTCCGCGCACGTCACGGGCCTGATACCGTCCCGGCCAGCGGCCGAATTCTCACCTGGTCCGCCAAATCCGTTTCACCGCTGAGAGGTTGGAGCATGCCGGACGACGTTGTCGCAGCCCGGGCCGCCGCCGAGGAGGCGTCGGCCTTCGCGCATCCGCCCGTCGAGCCCGACGTCACCACGGCGTACGGAGATCACCCCGACCAGGTGATCGACTTCTACGCACCGCGAGCACAGGTCGGGCCGGGCGGGTCCGTCCCGCTCGTCGTCGTGCTGCACGGCGGGGCCTGGCGGGCGCCGTACGACCGGCGGCACATCACGCCCTTCGCGGACTTCCTGGCCCAGCGCGGTTTCGCCGTGGCCAACGTGGAGTACCGGCGGGGCGCCGGGAGCCCCGACCCGGAGGAGACATCCCTGATCGCGGGACGCTGGCCGGACACCTTCGACGACGTCGCCGCGGCCCTCGACGCGCTTCCCGACCTCGTCCGGGAGGCCGTCCCGCAGGCCGACGCCCGCCGCACGGTGCTCACCGGTCACTCGGCCGGCGGCCACCTCGCCCTGTGGGCGGCGGCCCGGCATGTGCTGCCCGCCGACGCGCCCTGGCGCACCGGGGGTTCGGCCTCGCTTCGGGGGGTCGTCGCGCTGGCTCCGATCGCCGACTTCGAGGTCGCCGAGAAGCTGGACGTGTGCGACGGGGCGGCCCGCCAACTCCTGGGCGGGGAAGAACAGTTCGGGGAGCGACGGCCGTACGCCGACCCCGCGCTGCTGTTGCCGACCGGAGTCGCGACGACCCTCGTCCAGGGCCGCACCGACCTGGTCGTCCCGCAGGCGGTCGCCGAGGCGTACGCCGACGCGGCGGCGAAGGCGGGGGAGGTGGTGGGCCTGACCCTCCTGGAGGACGTCGGCCACTTCCCGCTGATCGACCCGGCGGCGGACGCGTGCGCGGTGGTGGCGGAGGAGATCGCCCAGCTGGCGTGGTGACAGGCCCCGGTCTGTCCCCGCCCCCTCCCTCGTCGTCAGCCCCTGGTTGTCGTACCCGTAGTACCTGAGAGCTACGTCGAAGAAGAGCTCCTCAGCGGGACGCGAACGACGAGCGCCGATCCGTAACTTCCAAGCCAGAAAGGCCCGATGTCCGGGCGCACTGGTGGGGGAGGGGCGGGATGGCGGAGCTTCGTTTTCGCGGGCGGTGGCGCCGTGCGAGGGAAACGCGTGGGGGGCGGCACTGGTTCCGCGCCCTCCTGGCCGTCCTCATCACCGCCGCCGTGGTCGTCCCCCTCACGGCGGCGGCGGCCCGGCCGCGGATCCCCGCCCCGCCCCCGGCCGCCCTCGCCCCGCTGACGGCGGCGACCCTGGAGAAGACGTACGCCGCCAACCGGGCCAACGCCGCACTGGCGTCCCGGATGGCCGCCGCCCACGGGGACCGTCACCGCGCCGCCGCCGAGCGGGAGCTGGCCGCCCCGTCCCGCAGACTGCTCTCCTTCGACGGCCGGGGCTTCGGCCGGGCGGCCGAGGTGTTCGGGGACCTCGCCCGGGCCGACCGTGTCGCCGTTCTCGTACCGGGCTCCGACACCTCGCTGGACACCTTCGGCCGCTTCCGCGCGGGAGCGGCGGCACTGCACCACCGCCTCTCCGGACAGCCGGGCGCCGACTCCCGTACGGCGGTGGTGGCCTGGCTCGGCTACACCACTCCCGGCACCGTCAGCGCCACCGTGATCACCCCGGACCGCGCCGACGAAGCCGCCCCGGACCTGCGGGAGTTCCTGCGCGAGCTGCGCTCCGTCACCGCGCCGGGCTCCAGGTTCACCCTCCTGTGCCACTCGTACGGCACGGTCGTGTGCGGCCGCGCCGCCCCCCACCTGGACGTGACGGATCTCGTCCTCCTCGGCAGCCCGGGCACGGGCGCGGAGTCGGCGGCGGACCTGCGCACCCGTGCGCGGATCTGGGCGGCCCGGGGCGCCGACGACTGGGTGGCGGACGTCCCGCACGTCAGCGCCGACCTGTTCGGCACGACGGTCGGCTTCGGCGCCGACCCCCTGTCCCCGTCGTTCGGCGCGCACGTCTTCGCGGCGGGCTCCGGCGGCCACAGCGACTACTTCAGGCCGGGCTCGCCCTCCCTGGCCAACATCGCCCGGATCGTCCTCGGCGAGACCTCGGAGGTCACCGGTGCGTGAGACACGGGAGCGTGAGACACGGGAGCGTGAGACACGGGAGCGTGGGGCAGCGGTGCGTGAGACGCGGGAGCGGGAGTCACCGGTGCGTGGGTCACAGGGGTGGTTGTCCGGGATCCGGCGGGCCGCCGTCCGGATCGACGCCGCCACGCCGGCGCGGCGCGACCGGGCCGTGGACGCCCTGCGGGCACTGGCGATCCTCGGCGTCGTCCTCGGCCACTGGCTGGTGACGGCACTCGTCGCCGACGGCGGAACCCTGCGCGCCGCGAGCCCCCTGGGGCCCATGCCCTGGCTGGCCCCGGTGTCGTGGATGTTCCAGACCCTCGCGGTGTTCTTCATGGTGGGCGGCCATGTGGCGACCCGAAGCCTCGCCTCGGCCCGGGCGCGGGGCGGCACCTACGGCGCGTGGCTGAGAGCCCGGCTGGCGCGGCTGTTCGTCCCGGTCGCCGCCGTGGCGGCGGTGTGGACGGTCGCCGCGGTCGGCCTCCTGCTCGGCGGCGCGTCCTTCGTCACCGTGCACACCGTGGTCAAACTGGCGCTGTCCCCCCTCTGGTTCCTGCTGGTCTTCGCCGTGCTCACGGCCGCGACCCCGCTGCTGGTCCGGCTCAACCCGCTGTGGCCGCTGGCCGTCGTCCTCCATGTGGACCTGGTGCGCTTCGGCCTGGGCGGCCCGTCCTGGCTGGGCTGGGTGAACGTGGTGGCGGGCTGGCTGGTGCCCTACACCGTCGGCGCGGCCTGGACCCGCGGCGAGCTGGAGCGGCCCCGCGCGGGCCGGCTCCTGCTGGTGGGCGGGGCGGTGGCGACGGCGCTGCTCGTCGCCCTGGCCGGATACCCGGCGTCGATGGTGGGCGTGCCGGGCGCGGCGGTGTCCAACCTCAACCCGCCGACGCTGGCCGCCGTCACCTTCGGTCTCGCCCAGTGCGGACTGGCCCTGCTGCTGCGTGACCGGCTGCGCCGGGCCATGTGCCGGCCCCTGGCCTGGGCGGCGGTCGCGGTGGTCAACCTCTCGGCGATGACGGTGTTCCTCTGGCACCAGACGGCCATGATGGCGACCACCGCGACGGGCCTGTTCGCAGGTCGCCTGCCCGGTCTGCACACGGTCCCCGACGGACTGGAGTGGGTGGCGGCCCGGCTGCTGTGGCTGCCGGTCTTCGCCCTGGCGCTGGGGGTGTGCTGGGCTGCGTTCCACGCCTGTGAACGCGGGCCGCGCCGTCCCGGCGGCCGCAGGTCCCGGGTGATCCGCGTCCACCACCGTTCCGGCCGGGCGGAGTCGAAGGCGGCCCCCAGTGCCTAGGTCGTGTCCGCGGAATCCCGCCCGGCTCGCGGCGTCCGGCAGGCACGCTCGCCGTGTTGCCGGATCGCCCCCGTACACCCGGTACGAGGGAGACCCTCCGCCTTGCGATCGCACGCACCGGACGCCGCGATCCCTGCCCTGCGGGCAGACGGCGCCACTTTGCGGACACGACCTAGGGTTGAGCCCGTGAACGGCGAGGAGAGCAGCACCCCGACCGAGCGCGCCGCCCTCGCACCCACCGGCCAGGCCCGCTTCCGGCGCCCGCGTACCCCCTTGCGCGACCGCTTCGGCGCGTCCCGCTCCGCCGCGGCCGCCCCGCGCCGGCGCGGATTCCGTCTGCTGCGGCGGCTCGGGTACCTGGTGGTGTGCTGGTCCGCCCTCGGGATCGCGCTGGCCGCCACCGATCAGATGGGCCGCTACGACCTGGGCACGGAACTGGGGGTGCTGACCGGGTTCGCCCAGGGCGCGGCCGTCGTCCTCGCCCTGTGGCGGCCCGTCCCGGCGTGGGCGCTGTCACTGGCCGGCGTCGTCGTCGCCGCGGTGGCAGCCCGGCCGACCCTGGTGGGGCATCCGCTGCCAGGTCCCGCCTGGCCGTGGAACACCGCCGAAGTCGTCGCCCATGCCCTCGTGCTCCTGTTGTTGGCGCTGCGCATGCGCACGCAGGTGTCCTTCGCGGCGCTGACCGCCACCGCCCTGACGACCTGGCTGGTCCAGGGCCGGATCGGCGGCGCGACCTACACCTCGACCGGGGTCACCGCGGTCGCGGTCTTCGGAGCCGTCGTGCTCGTCGGCACCGCGTTCCGCGGTCTCGGCGAGGCCCGTACCCAGCTCGTCGAGCAGGAGACGATCACCGCCGAGGAACGCGGCCGCCGCACGCTGCTGGAGGAACGCAACCGGATCGCGCGCGAACTGCACGACGTGGTCGCCCACCACATGTCGGTGATCTCCATCCAGGCCCAGGTCGCCCCGCACCTGGTGGAGAACCCGTCCGAGGAACTCAAGGAGAACCTCGCCGGCATCCGGAAGAACGCCCTGGAGGCGCTCGCCGAACTGCGCCGGGTGCTCGGCGTGCTGCGCTCGGAGAACCCCGAGGACCCCTACGGACTCGGCGCGGCCGGCACCGGAGCCGCCCCGGACACCCCACAGCCCACGCTCGACCGCCTCGACGCCCTCATGGAGAACACGCGGGCCGCGGGGCTGGACGTGGTCGCCACCGTCGAGGGCGAGTCGCCCGTGTATCCGCCGGGGGTGCAGCTGTCGGCGTACCGGATAGTCCAGGAGGCGCTCAGCAACGCCCTGCGGCACGCGCCGGGTTCCCGGGTGCGGGTGGAGGTCACCCACCATGCCCGGGGCCTGCACCTGGAGGTCACCAACTCCCGCCCGCGCGCACCCGTACCGTCCTCCCCCGGGGCCGGGCACGGTCTGCTCGGGATGCGCGAGCGGGCGGTGATGCTGGGCGGCCATGTCAGCGCCTACCCGACCCTGCACGGCGGTTTCGCGGTGTCGGCGTTCCTCCCGCGGGACGGTGCGGCGACGCCCGGCGACGACGACTTCGCGGATCCCGGCACCCCCGAGGCCCTCGAACTCGTCTTCCCGGACGACCCGGAGGACCCGGACGACCCGGAGCACCCGGACGACGACCCGGGCGCTGTGCACGACGCGGGCGCCCCGCCCCCGACAGGAGGAGAAGGAACCCCATGACGACCGGCGGCACCATCCGCGTACTGATCGCCGACGACCAGGAGATGGTCCGGCAGGGCTTCACCGTGCTGCTCAACGCCCACCCCGGCATCGAGGTGATCGGGCAGGCGGTGCACGGCCTGGACGCCGTCGCCAAGGTCGACGAACTCGCCCCGGACGTCGTGCTGATGGACATTCGCATGCCCGAGCTCGGCGGCATCGACGCCACGCACCGCATCACCCTCGCGCACCCGCACATCAAGGTGCTGGTGCTCACCACCTTCGACCTCGACGAGTACGTGTACGACGCGCTGCGGGCCGGGGCGTCCGGCTTTCTGCTGAAGGACGCCTCCGCGGACCGGCTCGCCGAGGCGGTCCGGGTGGTGGCGGCCGGCGACGCCCTGCTCGCGCCCGTCATCACCCGCAAGTTGATCGCCGAGTTCTCCCGCCTCGACGGCAAGCCCAGAGCCCCGCTGAAGGAGCGGGTCGGCGACCTCACCGAGCGCGAGACGGAGGTGCTCACCCTGATCGCGCAGGGTCTGTCCAACGCGGAGATCGCCGACCACCTCTTCGTGGCCGAGCAGACCGTGAAGACACACGTGGGCCGCATCCTGGTGAAACTGGGGCTGCGGGACCGCACCCAGGCGGCGGTGTTCGCGTACGAGTCGGGACTGGTGAGACCGTCGGGGTACTGAGCGGTGGCTCGCCCGTGGCTCCCCGGTGGTCCCGGTCGGCGGTGTCAGGCGGTGCCCCGTCGGCCTCGGTCGGCGGTGTCAGGTGGCGCCCTGTCGGCCTCGTAGTACTTGAGAGGGATCCGCACGAACCCCTCTCACTGGTGACGACCGGGACCCCTTCCCCCGCATACCGTTCTGAGCGTGACAGAGACGACGCAGACGCACACCACGCGCCCGGACGACCCGGACGACTCCCACGAGGCCTACCGGCCGCGGAGCCCGGAGTTCAGGGCGGCCGTGGACGCCCTGCGCGGCCTGCGGGAGGACCTCTTCCACGACGCCTTCGCCTACCGCCCGCTGCCCCGCAAGGAGCCCGAGGGCCGCGTCCTGCGCCGCCTGAAGGGCCGCAGGCGGGAGTACGCGGCCTGGTCCCGGCACGGGATGGTCGGGGCGGCCGGCGCCCTGGCGATGCTGATCGCCTGGTCGGACTCCGAC
Source organism: Streptomyces sp. NPDC002884 (assembly GCF_040295245.1). Lineage (NCBI taxonomy): Bacteria > Bacillati > Actinomycetota > Actinomycetes > Kitasatosporales > Streptomycetaceae > Streptomyces > Streptomyces sp. NPDC002884. The sequence goes on from NZ_JBEOVB010000028.1 coordinate 82,053, forward strand.
GACAGCGGCGTCGATCTCCTGAGCGGCCTGCTCGCGCTGGCCCCGGTGCTGCTGACGCTGGTGCGGCCGGTCGGCGCGTTCTGGCTGTCGCTCGCGGGGACCACCGCCGTCGCGGCCATCGGCAGCACGTACACCGAGTGGCCCTGGCTGCCGGGCAGCTTCGCCGCCCACCTGGTGGTGCTGACGGTCGTGGCGATACGCACCCGCCCGCGCACGGCGGCGTGGATGTGGCTGGTGACGGCGGCCTACGGCTTCGTCGCCGAGACCGTCTTCAGCTGGGGCCACTACTACACGAACGTCGCGCCCATGCTGGTCTTCTCGGCGATCCTGCTGCTCGCCGTCACCGTCTGGCACATCCGTCGGCAGGCCGAGGAGAAGGTGACGGCCCAGCAGACGGTGACCGCGCACGAGCGCTCCCGCCGCACCCTGCTGGAGGAGCGCACCACGATCGCCCGCGAGCTGCACGACGTCGTCGCCCACCACATGTCGGTGGTGGCCATCCAGGCCGAGGCGGCCCCCTACCGGGTGGAGAACCCGCCGCCGGAGCTGGAGAAGGCCTTCGCCACCATCCGGGAGAACGCGGTGGCGGCTCTCACGGAGCTGCGCCGGGTCCTGGGCGTGGTCCGCGCCGAGGACTACGAGGTCCCCGACGCCCCGCAGCCCACGCTCGCCGAACTGGACGGGCTGATCGCCAACGTGCGGGAGACGGGCCTGGACGTGGAGAAGACGGTCACCGGCGCGGTGCGCGAGCTGCCCCAGGGCGTGGAGCTGTCGGCGTACCGGATAGTCCAGGAGGCGCTGAGCAACACGCTGCGCCATGCTCCCGGGGCGGGCGCCCGGGTGGAGATCGGCTATGTGCTGGGCGGCCTGGGGCTGCGGATAGTCAACGGCGCCCCGCCGAACCCGTCGCTGATCAAGCCCTCGCCCGGCGCCGGCCACGGCATCACGGGGATGCGGGAGAGAGTGAGCATGCTGAACGGCGAGATGACGGCGGAGCCGACCCCGACGGGCGGCTACGAGGTGACGGTGTTCCTGCCGGTGCCCGCCGCGAGTGAGAGTGGAACATGACGATCCGAGTACTGATCGCCGACGACCAGATGATGGTGCGCGAGGGCTTCTCGGTCCTGCTGAACGCGATGCCGGACATCGAGGTCGTGGGCGAGGCGGTGAACGGCCGGGAGGCGGTCGACCGCGTCCGCGAACTCGCGCCCGACGTGGTCCTGATGGACATCCGCATGCCGGAGCTGAACGGCATCGAGGCGACACGGGAGATCGTGGCGGCGGACGGCTCGGCGAAGGTCCTGGTACTGACGACCTTCGACCTGGACGAGTACGTCTACCAGGCGCTGCGCGCGGGCGCCTCGGGCTTCCTGCTGAAGGACGCGTCGGCCCGCCAACTCGCCGACGGGGTCCGGGTGGTGGCGGCCGGCGAGGCGCTCCTGGCCCCGTCCGTCACCCGGCGCCTGATCACGGAGTTCTCCAAGCTGTCCGACATCCCGAGACTGTCGCCGACCGCACAGGCGGCCTACGGCGATCTGACCGAACGGGAGACGGAGGTGCTGGTCCTCATCGCCCAGGGCCTGTCGAACCTGGAGATAGCCGGACGGCTGGTGGTCGCGGAGTCCACCATCAAGACCCACGTGAGCAGGATCCTGGTCAAACTGGGCCTGAGAGACCGCACCCAGGCGGCGGTCTTCGCCTACGAGGCCCGACTGGTGACCCCGGGCTGACCCTCCCGTCTGCGCCGGATCGGTTTCGCGCTCGCGGCCGGGCCCGTTGCCGCCGATCGCAGGGGGCCGAAGGCACGGTCCGGGAGGCTCCCGCCACGGACCCGGATGCATCCGCTCCAGGACGCCTGGAGCGACTCGGGTACGCCGGAACCTGCCGTCGAGGTGGGCCGCACAGCCAGGACCCCCTGGTCAGCAGCTCGCCGAGCGGCTAGCGTCCGTTCATGGCAGCAGTTGACGCTCTCTCCTTCGACCCCTGGGATCCCGCGTTCGTGTCGGACCCCTACCCGGCCTATGCCGAGCTTCGGGAGCGGGGGCGGGTGATCTACTACGAGCCGACCGACCAGTGGCTGGTGCCGCGGCACGCGGATGTCTCGGCGCTGCTGCGGGAGCGGCGGCTCGGGCGGACGTATCAGCACCGGTTCACGCACGAGGACTTCGGGCGGACGGCTCCCCCGGCCGAGCAGGAGCCGTTCCACACGCTCAACGATCACGGGATGCTCGACCTGGAACCGCCCGACCACACCCGGATCCGGCGGCTGGTGTCGAAGGCGTTCACCCCGCGCACGGTGGAGCGGCTGCAGCCGTATGTGCGGCGGCTGGCCGGGGAGCTGGTGGACCGGCTGGTGGCGGCGGGCGGGGGCGACCTGCTGAGCGATGTCGCCGAGCCGCTGCCCGTCGCCGTGATCGCGGAGATGCTGGGCATCCCGGAGTCGGACCGGGGGCCGCTCAGGCCCTGGTCGGCGGACATCTGCGGGATGTACGAGCTCAGCCCGTCGAAGGAGACCGCGGCGAGGGCGGTGCGGGCCTCCGTCGAGTTCTCCGAGTATCTGCGGGAGCTCATCGCCGCTCGGCGCAAGGAGCCCGGCGACGATCTCATCTCCGGTCTCATCGCCGCGCACGACGAGGGCGACCGGCTCACCGAGCAGGAGATGATCTCGACCGCGGTGCTGCTGCTCAACGCGGGGCACGAGGCGACCGTGAACGCCACGGTCAACGGGTGGTGGGCGCTCTTCAGGAACCCGGAGCAACTGGCCGCGCTGCGCGCCGACCACGCGCTCGTCCCCTCCGCCGTCGAGGAGCTGATGCGGTACGACACCCCGCTCCAGCTCTTCGAGCGGTGGGTGCTCGACGACATCGAGATCGACGGGACCACCGTGCCGCGGGGGGCCGAGATCGCCATGCTCTTCGGGTCGGCCAATCACGATCCGGCCGTCTTCGCCGACCCCGAGCGGCTCGATCTCGGCCGCCCGGAGAACCCGCACATCTCCTTCAGCGCGGGCATCCACTACTGCATCGGCGCCCCGCTGGCCCGTATCGAGCTCGCCGCCTCGATGACGGCCCTGCTGGAACGGGCCCCCACCCTGGCCCTGGCGTCGGAGCCCCTGCGCAAGCCGAACTTCGTGATCCGGGGACTGGAGGGACTCAGCGTGACCCTCTGAGACGGCCTTTGGGACGACCTCTGAGGACGGCCCTTGGGACGACCGGTCCCTGAGACGGCCCCTGAGACGGCCCCTGAGACGGCCCCTGAGACGGCCTCAGCGCCGGCCGCCCCGGGTCCCCCGGCCGGCCGGGGCGGCTCCGGGACGACCCGCCGGCCGCGGGCCACTCACGAGTCCGGGCCGACTGCCAGGGCCCGCGCGCCGCACCGACAGCCCGGGCGCCGCGCCCATGGCCCCGGACGACGGGTGCGGCACCCATGGCCCCGGGCGCCGCGCCCGTCGTCCGGGCGTTGCACCCCTAGCCCGCCTGACTCCTTCGAAGAAACAGGTTCCTTCGCTCTCCTCGTCGTCGGCTCGGACCGGGAGGCGCACGCGCGGCGCCTCCCGGTCTTTGTGCGCGGGGATGAACTCGGCGTGCCAGTAGCTAGACCTCGGCTGTCCGGTGCGTTCTGCCGCCGGGGTCCTCGCCCGGCTCTGCGGAGCGGGGGAGCCGTGCGGGAGACGGGTCGGCGGTGGGGGCCGACGGCTCTTGAAGCGCCGTCGCCGTCCGTTCGATGGAGTCGAAGACGACCGTGACCTCGTCGGCCACGTCCTCCAGTCGTGCCGGAAGCCGGTCGCGGACCTGCGCCCAGTCCCCGCGGTGGGCGTTCGAGAAACCCGACAGCACTTCGATCGGCTCCTGTGATCCGTTCCTCCGGTACTCGCCGACCAGCAGTTCCTGTCCGGCTGTGGTCTCCCGGAGCAGGCCGAGCAGTGCCCTGCGGAGGTCACCCGTGTAGCCGCCGACGCCGATGGTCTTGTCGCCTTCGGCCCGCGTGTTTTCACGGGCGACTCGTAGTTCGAGTTCTCGCAGCTCGGTCAGCCTCGTGGAGGCGAACCCGAGGTGGACCGCACCGCGCTCGGCGTCCCCGTCGGCCATGTCGAGGTGCAGGTCCTCGATTCCCAGCTTCATGCCGTACAGCGCGTCGCCGGGCAGCGCGTCCGTGCTGGAGGCGGCGAGCCCGCCGAAGCCTCCGGTCGCGACCGCCACGGCCAGGCCCAGTGCGGCGAACGTGCGGGCGAACCGGGACCGGGGCCGAGGCGGCGCGCCACGGTCCTGGCCCGGACGCTTGCCCTTGCCCTTGCCCAGGCCGTGGAAGCGGCCTCGAGCGGTGCGCCGGTGTGCGCGCTGTGTCGGTACGACGGGGTCCGCGACGGACCCGTCCCGGACCATCTGCTCCATGGCGGCCACCAACTGTGCCCGTTGAACGACCTTGACCTCGGGGTCGAGTACGGGACACGGCAGCGAATCCAGTGCGCTCGCCAGGAGGAGGAGCCGGGACCGCCCGGGTTCCTCGCCGTCCCGGTCCGGGCCCGGTTCATCACCCTCTTCCTGGCGAGGATCCCGGCCCGCCTCCTCCAGGGCCTGGGCGAAGGCGCTCGCGCGGCGGTGTGCCAGGACGCGGACATCGCCTCCGCCGTGTGAGGACATCGCCACGGAGCCGCCGCGCGGAGCGGCCGCCGCGAGACTTTCCGGCACAGCGGCCGTCGCGGTGCCGGTCATCGGGGCGGTGATCGGGGCGGTGATCGGGGTGGTGTTCGGGGCGGGAGCGGGGTCGGCGGCCGCAGCGGCCTGCCGGACCCTGCCCAGCATGGCTGCCTGGGCCTCCGGGGTGAGCAGCGGGAGGTGGGAGGCGAGATGGTTCTCGGCCACCGCGAGCCGTGCGGCGACCGACGGGTCCGGGTGGACTCCGGGCTTCGTATCGGATGTCTCCTCGGTCATCGCTCCTCCTCCCTCGTGGTGAGGAACTTCCGGAGCCGTCGTGCGGCGTCAGTCAGTTGGGTGGTCACGGTGCTGCGGCTCTTGCCGAGTTCCTCGGCGACCTGGTCCGGTGGCTTGTGGAGCATCCAGCTCATGACGGCAACTTCGCGCATGGCCGGCGGAAGCTCCTGGAAAGCGGCGATGACGTCGTCATAGATGATCTTTCCTTCCAGGGGGTCGGCCGTGGTCTCGAGCGGCCTGGTGGCGTTCAGCCGCTCGTGCAGACGGACTTCCCTCACGCGGTTGCGGTAGTGGCGTGTGATGCCGTTCCTGAGGACCGTGAACAGATAGGCGGCCGGGTTCTCGATCGACGCCCATCGGGTGAGGATCTCGACGAACGCCTCCTCGACGATCTCCTCGACGTCCGCGCTCGGCGCCTGGACGTGGACGAACGTCACGGCTTGTCCGTAGTAGGTGTTGAACAGGTCGGTGAACGCGGCATGAGAACCGTCCGGGGTTCCGCCGTCGCGGCTCCTCTCGGTCACCGGCCCCCGCCCGCTTCACCCACGGGGCCGGCGTCACCCACGGTGGAAGGACGGGGCGTCCCACGGAAGGGCGTGCCTGGACCGCCACCGCACCGGCGACGGCGGGGCGGCCGGGGGCCGGGAATCCTGCGGGGGGAACGGGGGGCCGCCTGGCAGACGTCGTCTCGGGGTTCCGGCAGGCGGAGTTCCCAGACCAGAACCGAGCCTGCGCGCGAGCGGTGCTCTTCGCGGACGGTGCCGCCGGTGTGGGCGAGTTCTCGCAGAACGGCGCGATTGAGCCGCTGACGAGAACGGTCGCGGACCCACAGGCAGACCGCCCGCGTGTGAGCCAGCAGGCTGACCACCAGGATCGCGCTCGGGGCGAGATGGTGCACGATGGTTCGTCCTTCGATGCGTTGGGAGGAGGTAACCCTGACGCATGAAAGGGGAAGTCGGGCCGTCATCTGACGAGTCGGCGGTAATCGGAAGAATGGGCGACGCGTCACCCGGTTGTACCTCGTTCGCCCCGGAGCAGTACGCGGCCGCAGGCCCCGTGATGCCCCGGCCCGGGGCCTGGGGCCCGGGGCCTGGGGGGTGGGCGGCGAGGTCCTCGTGGCGGCCCTGGTCACCCTGGTCACCCTGGTCGCCGCAGGTCGACCGGCCAGGGCCGCGCTGAAGAACATCGGACCTGCTAGGCCGTCATGTCCCGTCGGCGTAGGGCCGCCAGCCCCGTGGCCGTCAGCGCCGCCGCCGCACCGGTGAGCACCAGCACCGGCCCCCACTCCGTGCCGCCGCCCGGCAGCTTCGGCAGGTGGCCGTAGGGCGACAGGTCCAGGACGGCCCGCGGGGCGTCCAGCGCGGGGCCGATCCAGCCGATGAGCAGGAGGGCGCCCGCCACCCCCCACGCGGCCGGCGCCAGCCGCGGGGCCGTCCCGTAGAGCAGGACGGCCAGGGCGCCGACCAGCCAGATCGCCGGGAGCTGCACCAGACAGGCGCCCAGGATCGGCAGGATCTCCTTGCCGTAGCCGGCGGCGAAGCCCAGTCCGGCGAGGAGCATGATCAGGGTCGCGCCGCCGAAGGCGATCAGCAGGTGACCGGCCGCCCAGCGCAGTCGGCCCACCGTGTTCGCCAGGACCGGCTCCGCGCGGCCCGACGTCTCCTCGCCGTGCAGCCGGAGGACGGACGACACGACGTACAGGGCGGCGACCAGGCCGAGCGTGCCGATCATCGAGGCGAGGAACGCGTCCGTCAGGTCCGATCGGCCGCCCATCCGCTCGATGATCTCGCGGGCCCTGTCGTTGTCGCCGACCAGGTCGGCCGCGCCCTTCGTGAGCCCGCCGTACACCACCCCGGCGAGGAGGAAGCCGACGCTCCAGCCCAGCACGGCGCCCCGTTGCAGCCGCCAGGCCAGCGCGCCCGCCGAGGCCAGTCGCCCGGCCGCCGGTCCCGGCCGGGTCGGCAGGAAGCTCATGCCCACGTCCCGGCGGCCGGCCAGCCCGTACGCCACCGCGGCCTGCGCGGCGACCGCCCCGGCGAACAGCAGGAGCACCCACCACCGCTCGTCGGCGAACGCCCGCAGGTTCTCCAGCCAGCCGAGCGGGGACAGCCAGGTCAGCACCGAGGTGCCTCCGTCGGCCGCCGAGTCGCCCGCCGCCCGCAGGACGAACGCGGCGCCCAGGACGGCGGCCGTCAGGCCTCGAACGGACCGCGCGCTCTCGGTGAGCTGCGCGAGGATCGCCGCCATGGTCGCGAACAGCATGCCCACCCCGGCCAGTCCGAGGCCGAAGGCCACCGCCCCCGCCGCCCCCTGGCCCGCCAGGCCCGCCGCCACCAGCAGGGCCAGGACGCCGTTGGCGACCCCCGCCGCCAGCAGTGCCGCGGTCAGCGAGGCGCGCCGGCCCACCGCACCGGACGCGATGAGTTCCTGACGGCCGCTCTCCTCCTCGTCACGGGTGTGCCGGACGACGACCAGCAGGCTCGTCGCCGCGGCGAGCAGGCCCGCGAAGACGCCGACGCGCCAGGCGGTGAGCGCGCCGAGGGAGTCGTCGAAGGCAGGGCCGATCAGCGCGCGGAAGGACGCGTTGGTCTCCAGCCGGCGGAGCAGGTCGGCGCGGTCGGCGGGGGTGCCGTACAGGCCGTTCAGGGTGCTCGGCATGGAGAGGACCATCAGGGTGTTCACGGCCACCCAGACCGGGATCAGCACGCGGTCGCGGCGCAGCGCGAAGCGCAGGAGCGGGCCGGTGCCCGCCAGCGCGGTCATGCCCCCGCCTCCTGGTAGTGCCGCAGGAACAGCTCCTCCAGCGTCGGTGGCGTGGACCTCAGCGACCGTATGCCCGAGTCGGCCAACGACCGCAGCACCGCGTCGAGTTTGTCGGTGTCGACCTGCAACCTCACCTGCTTCCCCTGTACGTCGAGGCCGTGCACGCCGGGCAGTTGCGCCAACCCGTCGGGGGAGTGGGCGAGTTCGGCCGTCACGCTCGTCCTCGTCAGGTGGCGCAGATCGGCCAGCGATCCCGTCTGCACCGTGCGGCCGCTGCGGATGATGCTGACGCGGTCGCACAGCTCCTCGACCTCGCTGAGGATGTGGGAGGACAGCAGGACCGTCCGGCCGCGGTCCCGTTCCTCCCGTACGCAGCGTTGGAAGACCTCCTCCATGAGGGGGTCCAGGCCCGAGGTCGGCTCGTCCAGGATCAGCAGGTCGACGTCCGAGGCGAACGCGGCCACCAGGGCGACCTTCTGGCGGTTGCCCTTCGAGTACGTACGGCCCTTCTTGGCGGGGTCCAGTTCGAAGCGGTCGATCAGGTCGGCCCGGCGGGCCGCGTCCAGGCCACCGCGCAGCCGGCCGTACAGGTCGATGACCTCGCCGCCGGAGAGGTTGCGCCACAGGGTCACGTCGCCGGGGACGTACGCGATGCGGCGGTGCGCCTCGACCGCGTCGGTCCACGGGTCGAGGCCGAGGACCCGCGCGGCGCCGGAGTCGGCGCGCAGCAGGCCGAGCAGGACGCGCAGGGCGGTGGACTTGCCGGCGCCGTTGGGGCCGAGGAAGCCGTGCACCTCACCGGTCTCGACCTCCAGGTCGAGGCCGTCCAGGGCGTGCGCGCGGCCGAAGGACTTGTGCAGTCCGGACACCGAGATGGCCTTCGTCATGCTGCTGAACGTACGCTTCTTTCAGAAATTTGTGAAGTTAAGGAATCATGCAAAAGTCCTTTAGAATGCGGGCATGAGCGAGAACGGGCGGGACGCGGAGGCCGTGTCGAAGTTCGTCGAGTCCTTCGCGGCTCAGCTCGTCGAGGCGGGGATGCAGCGCATGGCGGCGCGGGTCTTCGCCGCGCTCCTCTCCTCCGACGAGGGCGTGATGACCTCCGCCGAACTGGGCGAACAGTTGCGGATCAGCCCCGCCGCCGTCTCCGGCGCGGTGCGCTACCTCGCCCAGGCGCACATGGTGTCCCGTGAGCGGGAGCCCGGCTCGCGCCGGGAGCGCTACCGGGTGCACGGCGACCAGTGGTACGAGGCGCTGACCAACCGCGACACCCTCATCAAGCGGTGGGAGGGCGCGCTGCGCGAGGGCGTCCTGAGCCTCGGCCCGGACACGCCCGCCGGACGCCGCATGGCCGAGACGCTCGCCTTCTTCGAGTTCATGGAAGGCGAGCTCCCGGCCATGATGGAGCGGTGGCGCGTCCACCGGGTGACGGTGTTCGGGGAGGGCTAGCGCGCTCCGTCGAGTGTTTCCCGTCGGGCGCTCCGCGTCGGGTGCTCCCTGTCGGGCGCTCCGCGTCGGGGTGCCCCCTGCTGGGTGTCCCCGCCGGGTGCTTTCTGCCCGGCGCTCCCCTGCCCGGCGCTTCCCGGCGGGCGCCCCGCTAGCGCTCCTTCGTCTCCTCCAGCACCGTCCGGCCCAGCAGCCGGTAGCGGGACGGGTCGCGGTGCTTGAGGTACTGGGCGTAGCCGACGCCGGCCGCCGCGATCAGCGCGACCAGCCACGGGGTCGCCTTCAGTACCAGCGAACCCGACTCGGGCCCCGCCGCGACTCCCATGTTGGACACCAGCAGCGTGACCACGGCGAGCATCGCGACGCCGCCGACGAGCGGGGCGGTGAACGTCCTGAACCAGTGCCGGCTCTCGGGGTGGTGGGAGCGGAAGTAGACCAGCACGGCGAACGAGCACACCGCCTGCACCACCAGGATCGCCATCGTGCCGAGGATCGCGAGCAGCACGTAGGTGCCGGTGTACGGGTCCTTGCCGGCCGCCCAGAACGCGCCGATCAGGACGGCCGAGACGACGGTCTGGACCAGGCCCGCGATGTGCGGGGAGCCGTGCCGGGCGTGGGTGCGGCCGACGGTGTTCTTCAGGGAGGGCAGGACGCCCTCGCGGCCCAGGGCGTACATGTAGCGGGCGGCGCAGTTGTGGAAGGCCATGCCGCAGGCCAGCGAACCGGTGATCATCAGCCACTGCATGACGTCGACGGCCCAGTGGCCCACGTACCGCTCGGTGGGGTCGAAGAAGAGCGCCAGCGGATCGGCGGTGGCGACCTGCACGGCCTTGGACTGCCCGGTGCCGATGATGGCCATCCAGGAGACGAACACGTAGAAGACGCCGACACCGAGGACCGAGATCATCGTCGCCTTGGGGATGATCTTCTTCGGGTTGCGCGACTCCTCGCCGTACATCGCCGTCGACTCGAAGCCGACCCACGACCAGAAGGCGAAGAAGAGTCCGAGGCCCGCGCTGGTCCCCTGGAAGGCGTTGACCGGGTTGACCGGGTCGATGCTGAAGCCGTCCGGGCCGCCGCCGTGGAGGGCGACCGAGACCGCCATCGCCGCGAGGATCGTCACCTCGGTGGCGAGCAGGACGACGAGCAGTTTCTCGGCGACGGAGACGCCGAACCAGGTGCCCGTCGCGTTGACGGCGAGCATCAGCACCGCGAACGCCCACCAGGGGATGTCGAGGCCCGTCTGGTCGTTGAGGGTGGTGGTGGCGAAGGTCGAGAAGATGCCGATCAGCGCCGGCTCGAACACGACGTAGGCGAAGGTCGCGAGGAGCCCGGAGGCGAGGCCGACCGAGCGGCCGAGGCCGTAGGAGATGAAGCCGTAGAAGGCGCCCGTCGAGGTGATGTGCTTCGCCATCGAGGTGAAGCCGACGGAAAAGATTGCCAGGACGACCATTGCGACGAGGTAGCTCGCCGGGGCGCCGATGCCGTTGCCCGACGACACCATGAAGGGCACGTTGCCGGTCATCGCGGTGATCGGCGCGGCTGTCGCGACGGCCATGAAGACCACCCCGAGCAGGCCGATGGCGTTGGGCTTGAGCCGGTGAACGGCACCTTCGCCGTCCGGCTTCGCCGCTGTGTCCGCCGTCGTGTCCGCCGCTGAGGCGACGCCCTCGTCCACTGCCATCGGGGTGGCCCCTCTCCTGGTCGTTGCTGGTGTGCTGGACCGGAACTCTGTAGCCCGAATGAGTCGGTCAAGGGTGTCGGTGCGTTAAATGCGTGTCAACCAGACCTTTAGAAATCTGGCCGCAACACGCGCCTCGTACGGTCGCCGCCATGAGCGCCTACACCTCCACCCTCGGCGGCGAGCGGTACCGCTTCGACTCGCTCGCCCGGCTGCTCGCCGCCGCGAGCCCCGAACGCTCCGGCGACCGCCTGGCCGGCCTCGCGGCGCACGACGCCCGGCAGCGGGTCGCGGCGCGCTGGGCGCTGTCGGAGGTGCCGCTGACCGACTTCCTGACCCGGCCCCTGATCCCCTACGAGGACGACGACGTCACCCGGCTCATCCTCGACACCCACGACCCGGCCGCCTTCGCGCCGGTGGCGTCGATGACGGTCGGGGAGCTGCGCGAGTGGCTGCTGTCGGAGGCGGCGGACGCGGTGACGCTGGCCGCGCTGGCGCCCGGACTGACCCCCGAGACGGTCGCGGCGGTCTCCAAGCTGATGGGCAACGCGGATCTGGTCGCCGTGGCCAGGAAGGTACGGGTGGTGACCTCCTTCCGGTCGACCATCGGGCTGCCCGGCCGACTGGCCACCCGGTTGCAGCCGAACCACCCGACCGACGATCCCGCGGGCGTCGCGGCCGCCCTCCTCGACGGCCTCCTGCTCGGCTCCGGCGACGCGGTGATCGGCGTCAACCCGGCCACCGACAGCCCGAAGGCCGTCCGGGACCTGCTCGAACTGCTCGACGGGGTGATCGGCCGGTACGCCATCCCCACCCAGTCCTGCGTGCTGTGCCACGTCACCACCAGCGTGGACCTGATGGAGCGGGGCGCCCCCGTCGACCTCGTCTTCCAGTCCATCGCCGGCACCCAGGCCGCGAACGCCTCCTTCGGGGTCACCCTCGGCCTGCTCGACGAGGCCTACGAGGCGGCGCTGGCCCTGGAGCGGGGGACGGTCGGCCGGAACGTCATGTACTTCGAGACCGGGCAGGGCAGCGCCCTCTCCGCCGGCGCGCACCACGGCCTCGACCAGCAGACGGCAGAGGCGCGGGCGTACGCGGTCGCCCGCCGCTACGACCCGCTGCTGGTGAACACGGTCGTCGGCTTCATCGGCCCGGAGTACCTCTACGACGGCCGGCAGATCCTGCGCGCCGCCCTGGAGGACCACTTCTGCGGCAAGCTGCTCGGCCTGCCCATGGGCCTGGACATCTGCTACACCAACCACGCCGACGCCGACGACGACGACATCGCCACGATGCTGACGATGCTCGGCGTGGCCGGAGCCTCCTTCGTGATCTGCACCCCGGGCGGCGACGACATCATGCTCAACTACCAGTCGGCCTCGTACCACGACGCGTTGTACCTGCGGGAGGTGCTGGGGCTGCGCCCGGCGCCGGAGTTCGAGGCGTGGCTGGATTCGATCGGGTTGCTGGACGCGCGTGGCGGCATCCGCGAACTGTCCGGAACGGCCCACCCGCTGACGGAGATCGCCACCGCCGGCACCGCTGCCGACGGGCCTGCCGCCACCGGTCCCGCCACCACCAGGACCACCGGGCACGCCACCGGACGGGAGCTCGCGGCATGACCATCAGCAGGGTGACCGGCGGTCAGCTCGACGACAGCCGCCGTGAGATGAGTGACAGCCGACGTGAGGTGAGTGACAACCAGGGCGCGGTGAGTGACATGCAGGGCGCGGTGAGCGGCAGCCAGGGCGAGTCGCGCGGCGGGCAGGGCGAGTTGTGGGCTTCCCTGCGGCTGCGCACCCAGGCCCGTATCGGCCTGGGCCGGGCCGGTTCCGCCCTGCCCACCCGGCACCGGCTGGAACTCCAGGCCGCGCACGCCGCGGCCCGGGACGCGGTGCACTCGCCGTTCGACCCGGACGCGGTGGCGGCGCGGCTGACCGGCACCTCGGTGGTCCGGGTCCGCAGCGCCGCCCCCGACCGCCTCACCTACCTCCAGCGCCCCGACCTGGGCCGCCGGCTGCACCCCATCGACCGGGCCCATCTGCCCACGGGCGAGTGGGACGTCGTCTTCGTGGTCGCCGACGGGCTCTCCAGCCGGGCGGTGCACGAGCACGCGGCGGCGATGATCCGGGCGACGACCGCGCGGCTGCCGTCCGGCATCCGGGTGGCGCCCGTCGTCCTCGCCGAACAGGCCCGGGTGGCCCTCGGCGACGACATCGCGCATGCCATGGGCGCCACGGCCGTGGTGCTCCTCGTCGGCGAACGCCCCGGCATGTCGGCGGCGGACTCGCTGGGCGCGTACCTGACCCACCGGCCCGTGCCGGGAGTCACGACGGACGCCGACCGCAACTGCCTGTCCAACATCCGCCCGCCGCTGGGACTGACCTACGAGGTGGCGGCGGCGAAACTGGCCGCGCTGCTGGCGAGGGCGCGGGAGCTGGGGCGGACGGGGGTGGCCCTGAAGGACGAGTCCGGCGACGGGCCCGTGGCCCCCGTGGCCGGGAGGCCGCTCTGAGCGGCGGCCGGCCTGCCCCCGGGAAGACGTGGAAGACGTACGGCACAGGTGCCTGGCCGAGGTGGTGGCCCGGCCCGGCTCACCGCCCCGGCAGCATCAGCCCCAACGCCCCCTCGCGCACCGTCCAGGTGCGCCGCCGTACCGGTCCCGCGATCATCGCGTCCGCCCGGTAGCGGAAGTCCGCGCCCGAGACGGTCACCGTCCGTCCCCGGGCCTCCAGCGGCACCGCCACCGCGCCCAGGGACAGCGGCCGAACCCGCACGACCGCCGTGCCGGACGGCCCCGGGGTCACCGTCACCGCCTCCACCGGCTGGTCGAGGTCGATCAGCGTCACCCCGTCGACCTCGATCCGCAGCCGGGCCGGGCCGGGCGGGGCCGGGGCCGCGGAGAGCCGCGAGGGCCGTGACGGCACCAGGGTCCGGAAGAGGTGGTAGGTCCGCAGCCAGGGGTGACCGCCGCCCTGGGCGAGCCCCGCCTCCGCCACGGCGGGCTCCGCCTGCGGAGCGAGCGGCACCGGCGGGATCCGCAGCGCGCCCAGCACCACCCCGTCGCTGTCGTCCACCAGTACGTCCAGACGCCGCTCGGCGCCGTCCAGGGCGGCCCGGGCGGCCGCCACCGCCCCCGTGGGCACCCCCAGGGCGTGCGCGACGCCCAGGGCGGTGCCCACCGGCACCACCGACAGCACGGTTTCGGCCAGGGCCCGCTGCCGGTGCAGCAGGGCCACCGTCCGCATCAGCGCGCGGTCGTCGCCGACGACCACCGGTCGCCGTGATCCCCGTCTGGCGAGCACCCGGGCGAATTCCTCCGGGTCCTCCGGGAGGCACACCTTCGTGCTCGCCGCACCCGCGCTGAGCACGTCTTTCGCGATTCGAACGGACTCCCCGTCCGTGCGCCGGGCGACCGGATCGATGATCACCAACAGCTGATCGGACGTGGGAGAAGTCGCCACCTCGGTCCTGCCTCGCTTCCTCGGGTAGCATCTTTGTGCAAGAGCCCCTTGCGCTATTGCGCCAGGGGCTTGGTCTATTCCGGGGCATCCGGGTCCGACAAGCGGCGGCCGACGACGGTCGCGGTGCACGTGGTGCACGCGGTGGAAAGAGCCACCGCGTACGCCCCTGGCCTTGGACATGCCCCACCCGGAAGGGGTGTACGCGCGTGCCCGCACTTGTGCTGCTCGGTGCTCAGTGGGGTGACGAAGGCAAGGGAAAGGCCACCGACCTGCTCGGTGGCTCGGTGGATTACGTAGTGCGCTATCAGGGCGGCAACAACGCCGGCCACACGGTCGTCGTGGGCGACCAGAAGTACGCACTCCACCTGCTCCCTTCGGGAATTCTGTCACCCGGCTGTACGCCGGTCATCGGTAACGGTGTCGTTGTCGACCCGTCGGTCCTGCTCTCCGAGCTGAGCGGTCTGAACGAGCGCGGCGTCGACACGTCGAAGCTGCTGATCAGCGGCAACGCGCACATCATCACCCCGTACAACGTCACTGTCGACAAGGTGACGGAACGCTTCCTCGGAAAGCGCAAGATCGGCACCACCGGGCGCGGTATCGGCCCGACCTACGCCGACAAGATCAACCGCGTCGGCATCCGGGTCCAGGACCTGTACGACGAGTCGATCCTCACCCAGAAGGTCGAGGCGGCGCTGGACGGCAAGAACCAGCTGCTGACCAAGCTGTACAACCGCCGCGCGATCGCCGTCGACCAGGTCGTCGAGGAACTGCTGGGCTACGCGGAGAAGCTCGCTCCGTACGTGACCGACACGGTCCTGCTCCTCAACCAGGCGCTCGACGCGAACAAGGTCGTCCTCTTCGAGGGCGGTCAGGGCACGCTGCTCGACATCGACCACGGCACGTACCCCTTCGTCACCTCGTCGAACCCGACCGCGGGCGGCGCCTGCACGGGCGCGGGCGTGGGCCCGACGAAGATCAGCCGGGTCATCGGCATCCTGAAGGCGTACACGACCCGTGTCGGCTCGGGCCCCTTCCCGACGGAGCTGTTCGACGACGACGGCGACGCGCTGCGCCGCATCGGCGGCGAGCGGGGCGTGACCACCGGCCGTGACCGTCGCTGTGGCTGGTTCGACGCGGTCATCGCCCGCTACGCGACCCGCGTGAACGGCCTGACGGACTTCTTCCTGACGAAGCTCGACGTCCTCACCGGCTGGGAGCAGATCCCGGTCTGCGTGGCGTACGAGATCGACGGCAAGCGCGTCGAGGAACTCCCGTACTCGCAGACCGACTTCCACCACGCGAAGCCGATCTACGAGACCCTGCCCGGCTGGTCCGAGGACATCACCAAGGCGAAGTCCTTCTCCGACCTGCCGAAGAACGCCCAGGCGTACGTCAAGGCGCTGGAGGAGATGTCCGGCGCCCCGATCTCCGCGATCGGCGTGGGCCCGGGCCGGGACGAGACGATCGAGATCAACTCGTTCCTGTAGTCCCGTGGTCCCGTAGTCCCGGCGAAGACCCGAAGGCGGCCCGGCGGCAGTACGTCGGCGGCCCGACGGCGGTATCCCGGCTTGGGCCGGTCCTGGACATCCTCGACCGGCCCAAGGCCCGTTCGCGGTGACGCCCGTAGCACCCCGTACGGCAAGAAGCTCAGGGACCTCACCTACAGCTCCACCGACGAGATCCGCCGGCTGATGATCGACTACGTCACGGCCGGGGGAACCCTGGACCCGGCCGGCTTCGCCACCGCCGGCCGGAAGCCGACGCAGGCCGGCACGGCCGCTTTCTGACGTCGGCCGCCCCGGCCTCGCAGCAAGGGAGGAATGCCGCATACGGGCATATCCTGAGGTGGATACGCATGTGTGTCGACCAGAAGGAAGTGACTGCGATGCGCATGATGCTCAAGGCGACCATGGACACCGAGAAGGCGAACGAGGCCATCCGGAACGGGACCCTCGGGAAGCTGATCGAGGAGTCCATGGCGCAGCTCAAGCCCGAGGCCGCCTACTTCACCACCGACCACGGCAAGCGCACCGCCTTCCTGTTCTTCGACATGGAGGAGAGCGCGCAGATGCCCGTGCTCAGTGAGCCCTTCTTCCTCCATCTCGGGGCCGAGATCTCCTACACCCCGGTGATGAACAGGGAGGACGTGCAGAAGGGCCTCTCGCAGCTCGGCCGTTGACCGCCCGCCGGATCTGCCCGTCCGCTCGCTCAGCTGAACACGATCATCGACCCCTGCGCCAGACTCCGCGTCGCCGCCGCGTGCAGCCCGAGCCAGACGTGCCGCTCGCGCGCGAAGGGGCTGGAATCGTACGGCGCCGGAACGGCGGGTTCCTCCAACTCCGTCGGCCCGGAGGGCGGTTGGGGAGCCAGCGGCGGATTGGCCGGATCGATGCCGATCGACGGGGCCACGAATTCCAGTTCCCTCAGCAGGGACTGCGCGGAACCCAGGGGTCCGCCGCCCGCGAGGAGTTCGTCGTTGGACAGGGGTTGCGGGAAGTCGACCGGAACGTAGGCGCCCGCGTGGTCGTAGTGCCAGACCAGGTGCGACTGCTGGGCCGTCGCCTCGAACATCTCCAGGAGCTGCTCGTAGTCGCCGCCCAGCTCGTCCACCGGCGTCACCGGCAGCCCGCACACCTGGAGGAGGTAGGCGCGGCGCAGGAAGTGCAGGGCGTCGTAGTCGAAGCCGGCCACCGGGGCGACCTCGCCGGACAGGCCCGGCATGTACTGGTACACCGGCACGGGCGGCAGACCCGCCTCGGCCAGCACCTTGTTGTACTGGGCGAGTTCGTCGGCGAAGGGATTGTCGGGGGTGTGGCACAACACGTCGACGAGTGGCACCAGCCACAGGTCACAGGCCAAAGAGAGCTCCTCACTCAGTACGTTGACCGGTCAGGGAAGACTAGTCGGTGCGACCCGCGTCAGCTCCCCTCGTGCAGGTCCCATACCCACACTCCGGCCACCCGCCTACCCGGCCGGCCGACCAGCTTCTCCACCGTCTCACGCAGCCGGTCCTCGTGCGGCTGCGGGGCCAGCACCAGGGCGCCCGCCCGCCAGTACGCGAGGTCCTCACGGGTCTCGGCCCGGGCCCGGGCGTCGATCACCGGGACCACGCCCGTGTACCGGACGTCCCGCAGCAGACTCGCCGTGAAGCGCAGCGGGACGCCGTAGACGCCGGTGCGGTCGCCGTCGCCCAGGGGGCCGTTGAAGTAGCCGCCGGGCATCCGGAAGCCGAGGCCGGCCGCCGTCTGCCAGTGCAGCGCCTCGGCGTCCTCGGGCTCGGCGAGCGGCACCGGGACCAGGGTCTCGTCGCCCCGGACGTACGTCTTCCAGGCGCCGTCGGCGAAGAAGGCGGGCACCTCGGCGCGCGGCTGCGACTTCAGCGGGGCGGGGACGAGGGGGAGCAGGGCGAGACAGACGGCGAGCAGACCGGCGTACTGCGTGCCCAGCCGGCGGGCGTGGGCGAGGCGGTCGACCGCCAGGGCGAGCAGCATGCCCAGCGGCGGGGCGCAGACCAGCGCGACCCGGCTCTCGATGACCGAATCGAAGAGGGGCAGGCCGGCGAGCGGCGCCCAGGGGCCGGGGACGGTGGTGTCGGTGAGCGGGAGGGGGATGCGCGAGCCGAGGGACAGCACGGCCGCGGCCGCCGCCGTACCGGCCAGTGCCCTGACCGCCGGCCGCCGCCACAGTCCCACCGTGATCGCGAACGCGAGCAGCACCAGCGGCCAGCCGTAGAAGGCGTTCTGTTCGGTGGGGTTCAGGGAGAGGGCGTCGGCGCGGTGGGCGTCGCCCGCGATCAGGGAGCGCTCGGCGAAGGAGAGCAGCGCCCGGACGGAGTTGGCGACGCCGGGCGCGGTGCCGTGGTCGATGCCGGTGTAGCTCTGCGGGCCGGAGAACTGCCAGGCCAGCGGGTAGACGACGAGCGGGAGGCAGACGGCGGCGGCGACCGCGAGGCCGTTCAGCAGGGGCCGTACGGCTTTCCGCGCGACGTCGGGGCGTACGGCCGCGTAGGCGACCGCGAACAGGATCATGCCCATCGCGGCGAACAGCAGCGGCTCCTCGCCGAGGAAGAACTGGTAAGCCGCCATCAGGCCGAGGACGACCGCGTCGCGGGTGACCCGTTCACCGGCCGCGAGCCGCAGCGCGCGGTCGATGATCGGCGGGATCATGAACAGCACGACGAAGTTCGGGTGCGCGTTGGCGTGGCTGATCATGGGCGGCGCGAACGTGGCCAGCGCGGCTCCGGCGAAGGCGGCCGCACGCTGGCGGACGAGCCGTCTCACGATCAGCCGGTACCAGGCGGCGGCCGTCGCGGCCAGGCCCAGTGTCATCACCAGGCCGAGCGTGACGGCCGGGCCGAGCAGCAGGGTGACGGGCGTGAGCGGGACGGACAGGCCCAGCATGGTGGTGTTGGCCATCAGGTTCACACCGTCCGGGGCGCCCTGGAGGCCGGTGAACAGGGGATTGCGCAGGTGAGCGATGTTGTCGGCGGTCACCGCGAAGAACCACTCCCACTGGTTCTGGTCCTGGAGGGAGTCGGTGAGATAGCGGTGGGCCGGGTCGGGAAGGCGGCCGGAGTAGAGGGCCACCGCCATCGCGAGGAACAGCAGGACGGCAACGATGTCCGCGGGTCTCGGCACCGGGATCCGGAGCCGGACCAGATCGCGCAGGACCCGGAGGTAGTCCGCCGGACGGACCTTCGAGCCGGGCCGGTGCGACCAGTGCACGGGCACCTCGGCGACCGGCCAGCCGGCCCGCTGGAAGTGGCGCAGCACCTCCACGTCGATGGCCCAGCCGTTGAGGCGGGAGGCGGTGAAGGCGGCGCGGGCCTTGTCGCCGTCGAACAGCTTGAACCCGCACTGGGTGTCGCGCGTGCCCCGCAGGGTCGTCCGGCGTATGAGCAGGTTGCCCGCCCGGCCCGCGAGTTCGCGTATCCGGTGCTGGCGGTCGCCGAGGGTGGCGCCGGGTACGGCCCGTGAGCCGATCGCCGCCGCGTTGCCGTCGGCGAGCGCCTTCTCCAGGCGCTCCAACTCCTCGACGGGAGTGGCGAGATCGGCGTCCATGACCAGCACCTGGCGGCCCTGGCTCGCGGCGACGCCGCGGCGCAGGGCGTGCCCCTTGCCCCGGTTGCCGGCGCCCGCGACGAGCTTCACCCGGGGGTCGCGGCGGACGGTGACGAGCTCGCGGGTGGCGTCGGTGGAACCGTCGTCGGCGACCAGGATCTCCCAGGTGCGCCAGTGGCTCCCGCTCGCGTCGAGGTAGCGGGTGACGGCGTCCAGGGTGGGGCCGAGCCGGCGCTCCTCGTTGAAGGCGGGGACGACCACGGAGAGTTCGACGGGCGTGGTGCGGTGCGTGCGGTGCGCGGGAGCGGTCGTGCCGGGGGCGTCCGCCCTGCTCATTCCGCCGCCAGTCGCTCGATCAGGGCGATGGAGTCGTCGTTGTACGCGGCGAGCATCGCCCGGGCGGTGACGGTGTCGCGGTCGTACAGGGCGTCGACCAGTTCGGTGTGGCCGGACCACAGCCGGCCGCGCAGATCGGTCGGCCGGCGCAGGTGCTGCACCGTGCACACCCAGGACTGGAGCCGCAGCCGGTGCAGGAAGTCGGCGAGATAGGGGTTGCCGAAGAGGGCGCTCAGCTCGCGCCAGAAGCGCAGGTCGTAGCCGATGAGGACGGTGAGGTCACCGGCGGCCGCGGCCCGCTGCGCCTCCTCGCCGCGGCGGCGCACCCCGGCGATGGCGGCGGCGGTCCGCGGGTCCTCGTAGTTGTGGTGGCGCTGACGGCCCTCGTCCAGGGCGAGGAACATCCCCTCGATGATCAGGCTGCGCGCCTCGATCATGCCCCGGAAGTCCTCGGCGGAGTACTCGTGGACCCGGAAGCCCCGGTGCTGGTCGGCCTCCAGCAGGCCCTGCGCGGAGAGGTCGACGAGGGCCTCGCGGACGGGGGTCGCGGAGACGCCGTACTGCTCGGCGATCTCCTTGACGGTGAACTCCTGGCCCGGCTGGAGCCGTCCGCCCAGCACCTCGTCGCGAAGCGCGTCGGCGATCTGCTGTCGCAGGGTGCTGCGCGTCACGGCTCCGTTGCCGGTGCTGCCGGGCATGGTCGGGGCGTCTCCATCGTCGGGTGCGGGAAAAGTGGCGTGCTCGTGGGTATGTACGAGCACGCCACCTTACGCGTTCGACGAAATCAAGACCTTGGACGAACAGCCTCCGCGCCACCGGGCCGCCGAAGAGACGGAACCGGTCCCCGCCGGGTCCCCGCGCGGGTCCTCGTCCGGCCCTCGCCCGGGTCCTCGTCCGGTCCTCGCCCGGTGCTAGTCCGTGTACTCGTCGGCCACCGAGAGCGCCGCGTCCAGGGCCGCGAGACCCTCCTTGACCTCGGACTCGGAGACGTTGAGCGGCGGCACGAAGTGGGTGCGGTTCATGTTCACGAACGGCCACACCCCGGCCTTCTTGGCGGCGGCGCCGAAGGCGGCCATCGCCGCGTTGGCCTCGCCCGCCGCGTTGTACGGCACCAGCGGCTCGCGGGTCTCCCGGTTCTTCACCAGTTCGAGGGCCCAGAACATGCCGACCCCGCGCACCTCGCCGACGCAGGCGTGCCGCTCGGCCAGTTCCCGCAGCCCCGGCCCGACGACCGAGGCGCCCAGGTTCTTCGCGTTCTCGACGATGCCCTCCTCCGCCATGACGTTGATCGTCGCGACGGCGGCCGCGCAGGCCAGCGGGTGCCCGGAGTACGTCAGACCGCCCGGGTAGGGCCGCCGGGCGAAGGTCTCCGCGATGGCGCCGGAGATCGCGACCCCGCCGAGCGGTACATAGCCGCTGTTCACGCCCTTGGCGAAGGTCATCAGGTCGGGCGTCACGTCGAACAGGTCGGCCGCGAACCACTCACCGGTGCGCCCGAACCCGGCCATGACCTCGTCCAGGACGAAGACGATCCCGTACCGGTCGCAGAGGGCCCGCACCCCGGCGAGATAGCCGGGCGGCGGGACCATGATCCCGGCGGTGCCCGGGACGGTCTCCAGGATGATCGCGGCGATCGTCCCCGGCCCCTCGAAGGTGATGGTCGTCTCCAGGTGCTCGAGCGCCCGGGCGGTCTCCTGCTCCTCCGTCTCCGCGTAGAAGCGGGAGCGGTACAGGTACGGCGCCCAGAAGTGGACGACCCCGGCCGTGGCGCTGTCGGAGGCCCAGCGGCGCGGGTCGCCGGTGAGGTTCACGGCCTGCTGGGTGCCGCCGTGGTACGAGCGGTAGGCGGACAGCACCTTGGCGCGCCCGGTGTGCAGCCGGGCCATGCGCACGGCGTGTTCGACGGCGTCCGCTCCGCCGTTGGTGAAGAAGATCTTGTCCAGGTCGCCGGGGGTGCGCTCGGCGATCAGCCGGGCCGCCTCCGAGCGGGCCTCGACCGCGAAGGCGGGCGCGAAGGTGGTCAGGTGTGCGGCCTGCTCCTGGATCGCGGCGACGACCTTCGGGTGCTGGTAGCCGATGTTGGCGTAGACGAGCCCGCTGGTGAGGTCGAGGTACCGCTTGCCGTCGTAGTCCCAGAAGTACGACCCCTCCGCGCCGGCCACGGCGAGCGGGTCGATGAGCTCCTGGGCGGACCAGGAGTGGAAGACATGCGCGCGGTCCGCGGCCTTCACGGCGGCGCCGGCCTGGGGGCTGGACTGAGGGGTCATGCCAGTGAGCGTAAATGTCCGCGATGCGGAAGCGGTATCGGCGTCCTGTTCCGTGGAGGGGGCGATTCCGCGACAGGTTGTCGGGCGTGGGGAGGGTGTGAGCGGCGCCGACGGGTTGACAGCTTGCTGTCGAAGTGACAGTCTCCTGTCATAAGGATCCGCCAGGACCGCAGGATCCGCTCACGAGGAGGAACCATGAGCCGCAAGCCGGTGCATCTCGCCGTGTACGACACCCTCGCCGACTGGGAGACGGGGTTCGCGACGGCGTACCTCGCACGGAACGGGTACGAGATCCGCACGGTCGGCGGGTCGCAGGAGCCGGTCGCCAGCGTCGGCGGACTGCGGATCCGGCCCGACCTGGCCCTGGACGCCGTACGGCCCGAGGACAGCTCCCTGCTGATCCTGCCGGGCGCCGACCTCTGGGACACCTCCGACGACCTCGCGCCCTTCGCCCGCACTGCACGCGCGTTCCTCGACGCCGGGGTGCCCGTCGCCGCGATCTGCGGGGCCACCGCCGGGCTCGCCCGCGAGGGCCTGCTCGACGACCGGGACCACACCGGCGCGGTCTCCTTCTACCTGGCGGCGACCGGCTACGCGGGCGGCGGCCGGTACGTCGAGGCGGACGCCGTCACCGACGGCAATCTGATCACCGCGGGGCCGACCGAGCCGGTCGCCTTCGCACGCGAGATCTTCCGGCTCCTCGGCGTCTACGAGGGCGAGGTGCTGGACGCCTGGTACCGGCTGTTCCACGACTCCGACGCGGCCGCGTACGCCGTACTGGAGAAGGCGACGGCCGGCCGGTGAGCCGGGAACGGCAGGATCTGCTCAGCCGCGGAGCGCTCGGGGTGTTCCGGCTGAACGGCCAGTTCCTCGCCGTGGCGGAGGAACTGGCCGGGCCCGCCGGGCTCACCGCCGCCGGGTGGCAGGTGCTCGGCGCGGTGCTCGGCGACCCGCTGCCCGTGTCCGGCATCGCCCGCGCCATGGGCATCACCCGGCAGAGCGTCCAGCGCGTGGCCGACCTGCTGGTGGAGCGCGGCCTCGCCGCATACCGGCCCAACCCCGCCCACCGGCGCGCCAAGCTGCTCGCGCCCACGGAGGCGGGCCGGGCCGCGGTCGCCCGTATCGACCCCGGGCACGCGGCCCTCGCCGACCGGCTGGCGCAGGCGTACGGGGAGGCGGAGCTCGCCGAGGCCGTACACGTACTGGAACGGCTGTCCAAGGTGCTGGACGGGCTGGAGCCCGCTGTTACGCAACCGTAGACACCGCGCCGCACTACTCCCCGAACGGCCGGATTATTCTCGGCTGGGTTGCACATGTCTCGATCACACATGTGCGGGAAAGGCGGCGCTGCGATGGAGAAGCTGGGCCCGGAGGACCCGCAGCGCATCGGCGGCTACCGGCTGCTCGCGCGGCTGGGCGCGGGCGGCATGGGGCAGGTCTACCTCGCCCGCTCGGACCGGGGACGCACGGTCGCCGTGAAGCTGGTCCGGCGCGAGCTGGCGGCGCGCGAGGAGTTCCGGGCGCGGTTCCGGCAGGAGGTGCGCAACGCGCAGCGGGTCGGCGGGTTCTGGACCGCGCCCGTCCTCGACGCCGACACCGAGGCCGCCGTGCCCTGGGTCGCCACCGGCTATGTCGCCGGACCGAGCCTCCAGCAGGTGGTGAGCCACGACCACGGCCCGCTGCCCGAGCGGTCGGTGCGCATCCTCGCCGCCGGGCTCGCGCACGCGCTGGCCAACATCCACGCGGCCGGGATCGTCCACCGTGACCTCAAGCCGTCCAACGTGATGGTCACCATCGAAGGGCCCCGGGTCATCGACTTCGGCGTCGCGCGGGCGCTGGAGAGCGTGACCGGCGACAGCCGGCTGACCCAGACCGGCGCGGTGATCGGCTCGCCCGGCTTCCTGGCCCCCGAACAGCTGCGCGGCGATCCGGTCACGCCCGCCAGCGACGTCTTCTGCCTCGGCTCGGTCATCACCTACGCCGCCACCGGCGCCCTCCCCTTCGGCTCCGCCGACAGCGGGGCGCACGCCCTGATGTTCCGCATCGCCGAGGACGAACCCGACCTCTCGGGCGTCCCCGAGGGCATCGCCGACCTGGTCCGCGCCTGTCTGCGCAAGGACCCGGCCGCCCGCCCCTCCCTCGACCGCGTCCTGGAACTCACCGGCGTCGACGACACCGTCTCCGACGGCCGCTCCCGCGACCCCTGGCTGCCCGGCGCCCTCGTCGCGCAGCTCGGCCGCCACGCCGTGCGGCTGCTGGAGGTGGAGGACCCGGAGGGCGCGGACCCGTCCCACTCCGGCCACCCGGCGCGCCCCACCCTCCTCGACCACTCGGCGACCGCCTCCGAGGCCTTCCCGCAGCACTCCGGCCCGCGCGGTGGCGCGCCCTCGCCGGACCACGGCCCCACACAGGCCGTGGGCGCCGACGGCATCCCGGCGCGGCCCCTTCCGTCCGGCGGGCCGGCCGCCCCGGCCCACCCGGTGTACGGCTACCCCCAGCAGCATCCGCAGCCGGCCGCGTCCCCGGCCTACGGCCACCCGCACCAACCGCCGGCCGCCTGGTCCGCGGCGCCGGGCCAGGGGGCGCCGTACAACCCGTACGCGGACGGCGCCGCGGGCCCCGGCACCGCCCCCGCCTACGACCCGTACGGGCCGGCCGGCCCCGCGGGGCCGCAGGAGCCGCCGCGCCGCAGCCGCCGGACCACCGCCCTGCTCGTCGCGGTCGCCCTGGTGGTCGCGGTCGCCGCGGGCGGCTCGGTGTACGCGTTCATGAACGGCGACGACGACTCCACCGCGAACGCGGCGAGCACCCCGTCCGGCGGCTCGACGCCCTCCTCCGCGAAGGCCTCGGAACTGCCCTCGTCGGGGTCCCCGTCCCCTTCCGCGTCCCCCTCCGCGTCCGCGGCCGACGGTGTGGTCCCGGCGGCCTACCTCGGCACCTGGACCACCACGATCGAGAACGAGAGCGGCACCAACACGCGCCGGCTGACCCTCGCCCAGGGCAAGGTGGGCGACGCGGTGCTCGCCCTCGTCGCCGACGGGGACGGCTACCACTGCGAGTTCAGCGCCGCTCTCTCCCAGCGGCCGGGCGGCAAGGGCCCGTTGAAGATAGGTCCGTCCAAGGTGACCGCCGGTGAACCCCTCTCCTCGTGCACCCCGGGCGAGGCCTCCGAGGTCACCCTGCTCGCCGACGGCACGCTGCGACGCGTCAACAACGGCACCGGGGAGAAACTGACCTACACCCGGCGGTGAACGTCGGGCGAACGTCGGTCGACCGGTCCGGAATGTCCCCTCGCACGGACATACGGTGACCCCCTACGAGCCGGTCGGCGGGAGTGGCGGGGGCGCCCACAGTGGAGTGGCTGAACGCGGAGAACGTGGTGGCCGTGGGGACGGCCTTCGTCGGCATCGCCGCGTCCGGGATCATGGTCTGGTACGAGCGCCGGGTGCCGCGCCGCAAGCGGGTCGGGTACCGGGTGCAGATGGACAACCCGATCGGCGACGACGTCAGATCCGGCCGCCCCAACCGCCGTCTCGGCCTCTTCGACGAGGCTCCCGGGATGTCGGACGCGACGCTCGTCCTGCTGCGCATCGAGAACGACGGCTCGCAGGGCATCGCCCGCGACGACTACACGGGCCCCGAGCGCCACGGACTGACCGCCGTCTTCACCGACCGCACCATCCACGGGGTGTCCGTCACCCAGCCGACCGACACCGACCACCTCATGGACCACTTCACCGCGGACCGGGGCTTCGGCTACGAAGGCAACACCCTGCGCATTCCCCGCGTCCCGCTCAACCCCCGCGAGCACTTCAAGCTGCTCGTGCTGCTGTCGGGCGGCGATGTCGGCCGGGGGATACGGCTGTACGGCGGTCTGCGCGACGGCGAGGTGCACCCCAACCGCAGCGCGACCCCGGACGACACCCCGCCGCTGTTCAGCCGGGCCGCCCGGCTGATCTCCGTCCTGCTCACGGTCTGCGTGGTCACCCTCGCGACGATCGTCGTCGTCCGGGACGCCCCGCCCCCCGTCGGCTGCGAGCGCGGCACGCTCACGGTCACCGGGTCGACCGCGTTCGCTCCGGTGGTCCGGGAGGTGGCGGCCAAGTACGAGCACGACTGCGAGGGCGCGCGGATCACCGTGGACCCGCACGGTTCGACGGCCGGGATCCGTGAACTCGCCGCCGCCGCCGCGGGCAGGAAGGGCTCGCCGCCGGTCGTCGCCCTCTCCGACGGCCCCAAGCCGGCCGGGCTCGACGAACTGCGCGAGAACCGTGTCGCCGTGTCCGTGTTCGCGCTGGTCGTCCACGACGACGTCAAGCTGAGGAACCTCGCCACGGCGGACGTGCGGCGGCTGTACCTGGGGCAGATCACCAACTGGGACGAGGTCGGCGGGCCGGACCTGCCGGTCGTCCTGGTCAGCCGGGACGCCAACTCCGGGACCCGGCAGGTGTTCCAGCGGCGGGTGCTGGGCCGCGGCGAGATCGCGAACTCGTCGGTCGACTGCGTCCACAAGGACGACCCGACGGCCCCCGTCGTCCGCTGCGAACTCGACTCCACCGACCAGGTGCTGTCCACGGTCGCCGCCACTCCCGGCGCGATCGGCTACAGCGAACTCAACCTGGCCGAGCGCGCGAAGGGCCTGCACCCGCTCGACCTGGGCGGCGACCCGCCCTCCGTGGACGCCATCGAGCACGGCACCAGCGACTACCCGTACCGCGAGATCGAGTACGCCTACACCTACGGCCGCCCCCCGGCCGACTCCCTGGCCTCGAGCTTCCTGACCTACCTCACCCGAGGCAACGGCCAGGACGTGATCCGCACCCACGGCCACCTGCCGTGCTGGACCCCGGAGGGCATGCGGCTGTGCCGGTGAAGCCGGTCCGCGAGCACTCCGCTCACCGAGGCTCGGGCGGCCGCTGCCGGGGCATGTTCGGCCGGGCGTTCGCCCCCGGCGGCATCGGAAACCGCCCGTACCCCCCACCCACGTCCGCCCGCCCGCCGGCGGCGACCGCTCCCTGGATCCCCATCGGCGCCGGCCCGGTCCGGAACTCGACCATCCAGTCCGCCGTCTCCGTGCGCACCAGCTCCGAGACGTCCTCCGAGAACCGGCGCAGCACCGCCAGGCACCGCTCCGCGGCATCGCTCGCCGTGCCCTCCGCCGGGCCCAGGACCTCCCGGACGCTCTCCGAGGCCCAGTCGAACTGGAGCGCCTGGAGCCGGCGCTGCACGGCCTGCGCCGTGGCCACGTCCCTTATCCAGCCGGACGTCACCCCGAAGAACCGGTCCACCGCCGCACACGCCACCGCGAGCAGCAGCGCCAGATATCCCCAGGCGGCGGCGCCGCCCAGCACCCGGGCGAGGTCCAGCAACGGCAGCGCGGCCGCGCACACCGCCCCGGCCGCCGCCCCGGTGCGCAGGCCCCGGGCGGCCCGCCGCTTCCACACCCGGTCCGCGAGGTACCAGGCGGCGGTCTCCAGCGCCCCGCGCTCCACCCACCGGTACAGCTCGTCCAGCCGCTCGGCGGGCTCACCCCAGTCCCCGAGCGGAAACGTCCGCCCGGCCAGATCGCCCGGCCGCAGCCCGGCCGCGCCCTCACTCCGCCCGTCCTGAGGCGGACCCTCGGGCTGCATCTCCGGCTGCTGACCCACCCGGCACTCCCTACTGATCCCGACCGATTGATCCCGACCGATCCCGACCGCTCACGTTGCGTGACACCCGTGACGCCTGATGCTGCTGCGCCGGACCTTTCCTACCTCCCAATGGGTGGCGAAGAGGAAGGTTTCATCTCTTTTACGCCCGGAAGTGGGCCTTGATCAGGTATAGGCCTCACACCTGACTCACTCGAAAGAGTGCTGGGGCGACACCCGCACAGACCACGTAGGCTCGTGCCGAGCGGGAAAAAACCCGCTCGACGGCACGTCCGACAGGCGTAGGAAACAGGAGCTGATCGTGATTCCCGGTGGTGGCCAGCCCAACATGCAGCAGCTGCTTCAGCAGGCCCAGAAGATGCAGCAGGACCTGGCCCGTGCCCAGGAGGAGCTGGCGAACACGGAGGTCGACGGGCAGGCGGGCGGCGGCCTCGTGCAGGCGACCGTGACCGGCTCCGGCGAGTTGCGCGCCCTGCGGATCGACCCGAAGGCGGTGGACCCGGACGACACCGAGACCCTCGCAGACCTGATCGTCGCGGCCGTCCACGCGGCCAACGAGAACGCGCAGACGCTCCAGCAGCAGAAGCTCGGTCCGCTGGCCCAGGGCCTGGGTGGCGGCAGCGGCATCCCGGGACTGCCTTTCTAGGACCGGTCCGCCTTTCTAAGACCGGCCTCGGCCAACTACGGTACGTACCGCAAGGAACCCCAGGAAGGACGGCAGTCCGTGTACGAAGGCGTGGTCCAGGACCTCATCGACGAACTGGGGCGACTGCCCGGCGTCGGTCCCAAGAGCGCGCAGCGGATCGCCTTCCACATCCTCCAGGCGGAACCGACGGACGTACGGCGGCTCGCGCAGGCGCTGATGGAGGTCAAGGCGAAGGTCCGCTTCTGCGCGACCTGCGGCAACGTGGCGCAGGAGGAGTTGTGCGGCATCTGCCGCGACCCGCGCCGCGACCTGAGCGTCATCTGTGTCGTCGAGGAGCCGAAGGACGTCGTCGCGGTCGAGCGCACGCGCGAGTTCCGCGGCAAGTACCACGTCCTGGGCGGCGCGATCAGCCCCATCGAAGGTGTCGGTCCCGACGACCTGCGTATACGAGAACTTCTCGCGCGGTTGGCCGACGGGACGGTCACGGAGCTGATCCTGGCCACCGACCCGAACCTGGAGGGCGAGGCGACGGCCACGTACCTCGCCCGCATGATCAAGCCCATGGGCCTGAAGGTCACCCGCCTGGCCAGCGGCCTCCCGGTGGGTGGCGACCTGGAATACGCGGACGAGGTGACCCTCGGTCGCGCCTTCGAGGGGAGACGACTCCTAGATGTCTGACGCCACGCTGCACGCGACCGACCACAACCCGGACGATTTCGTCGTCCAGATCGCGGATCAGGTCGAGAGCTTCCTGGTAGCCGTCACGGAGGTGGCGAAGGGCGACGAGCCGGGCCTGGCGGTCCCCTTCCTCCTCCTGGAGGTCTCCCAGCTGCTCCTGGCCGGCGGCCGCCTCGGCGCCCACGAGGACATCGTCCCCGACGAGCGCTACGAGCCCGACCCGGGCTTCGAGCCGGACGCCGACGAGCTCCGCGAGAACCTCGCCCGCCTCCTCGAGCCGGTCGACGTCTACTCGGAGGTCTTCGACCCCTACGAGCCCCGCAAGGCGCCCGTCCCGGCCCGGATCTCCGACGACCTCGCCGACGTCATCGCCGACCTGCGCCACGGCATGGTCCACTACCGCGCGGGCCGCACCACGGAGGCCCTGTGGTGGTGGCAGTTCTCCTACTTCTCCAACTGGGGCTCCACCGCCTCGGCGACCCTGCGCGCCCTGCACTCGGTCCTCGCCCACATCCGCCTGGACCAGCCTCTCGAGGAACTGAACGGCCTCGACACCGACCAGTCCACCCTGGGCGACGAAACGCTGGAGTTCGAGGCGGGCCGCGTCATGGAGGAGGAGATCGGCGGCCAGTTGGGTCTGGGCCCGGTCAAGGGCTGACCCCCTCCCGCCGATCGTCACCGCCGCCGGGCCCGGCGGCGTTCACCACCACCCCCACGCCGGAGAACCGCGCGTTCGGGACTAACTCCCCTGCCGTCCGGCCCGCGTTGACGGCGCAGGGAGAGGCGGGTGGGCCGCCGGCGCCCGCCGCCGAGTTCATGAAGCCGCCCGCCGCGCCGGCCACGACCGCGCCCCGGGTGCGGCACAGCGCGTCACGGTGTACCTGACTACACCATGCCTTCGGGAGTGCGCTCCCTCGTTTGCGCAGGTCCGGGACGGGATCGTTGATCTCGCAAGCGAAACCCCGAACGCCCCGGATGTCACCGGGCCTTTCGGATCCCACTCCCTTTAAGGAAGCCCTGTCATGAAGGCTCTGCTCTCCTCCCGTCCCGTTCTGTGGTTCCTGTTCCTCTTCAACCTCGCGGTCGCCGCCGTCGCGCCCTTCGTCGTCGACGGGTCGCAGGGCGTGATGACGGCCGTCGGGATGGGCGTCGTGTCGCTCGGGGCCGGTGTCAGCCTGGTCCGTGACCGGGGGCGGAAGGCCGCCTGAGAATTGGCAGGGTGCTGTACGTCCCCTGTACGTGGGCTGCACGGGCGCTAACCGGCCGGACGCGAGTCTTGGGTCATCCCAACAGCGTCCAGCCGCACAGGAGTTGCGATGACCCGCAAGACCCGTATACGCGCCGCCCTCGTCACCGCCACCGCCGTCGTCACCGCCGCCACGGTGTCGGTCGGAGTCAGTGCGGCCGGCTCCGAGAAGCCCTCGAAGCCCACCAAGAAGCAGATCGCCGCCCTCTTCGACGGCTGGAACGCCGCGTTGCGGACCGGTGACGCGGAGGTCGTCGCGGACCGGTACGCCGGGGACGCGGTCCTGCTGCCCACCGTCTCCAACAAGATCCGCACCGACCGGGCCGGCATCGTCGACTACTTCGAGCACTTCCTCCAGAACAAGCCGGTCGGCAAGAAGGTCCGGACGATCGTCAACGTCCTCGACAGCAACTCCGCCGTCGACACCGGCGTCTACGCGTTCACGCTCACCGACCACGACACCGGCGAGAAGCGTGTCGTCGAGGCCCGTTACACCTACGAGTACGAGAAGCGCGACGGCGTGTGGAAGATCGTCAACCACCACTCGTCCGCGATGCCCGAGGGCTGATCAGCCCGTCCGCCGGTCGGCCCGGAGCGTGATGCGCACGCACAGGCCGCCCCCGGGAGCGTCCGTCAGGGTCACCGTCCCGCCGTCGTCCGTCACCAGCTGTTTGGCGACGGCGAGGCCGAGACCCGAACCGGAGCGACCCGTGAGGCCCTGGCCGCGCCAGAAGCGGTCGAAGGCGCGGGACTTCTCCGCGTCGGACATGCCCGGACCGTCGTCGAGGACCGACAGCACCACCCGGTCGCCCTCCGCGTGTGTCCGGACGGTTATCTCCCCGCCGTCGGGCGACACCTCCAGGGCGTTCGAGAGCACGTTGTCCAGCACCTGGTCCAGATGACCGGGGCCGGCCAGCACAGACGGCCGGTCGTCGACAACACTCCCCCTGAGCGCGATGGTGACTCCGCGCTCGTCGGCGGCCGGCCTCCACACCGACAGGCGTTCCGCCACGATGTCCGTCAGGGACAGCGGTTCCGCCACCGTCACCCCGGCCTCGGCCCGGGCCAGCACCAGCAGCCCGTTGACCAGCCGGCTGATCCGCACCACCTCGGCGGTGGCCTGCTCCACGTCCTCCCGCACGAACTCGTCGTCGACACCGTCCGCGATGTTGTCCAGGGAGAGGCGGAGCGCCGTCAGCGGGGTCCTCAGCTGGTGCGAGGCGTCCGCCACGAAGTTGCGCTGCGAGGCGATCAGCGTGTCGAGGCGCTCGCCGGCCTGGTTGAGGGTGCGGGCCAGGGTCTGTGTCTCCTGGGGGCCGGTCACGGGGGAGCGGGCCGTCAGGTCGCCGTCGCTGAACTTGCTCGCCATGTCGTTCAGCTGGCGCAGGGGGCGGGTGATGCGGCGGGCGACGACCGCGCCGATCAGTGCCGCCACACCGAGCACTGTCACGGCGAGGCCCGCCCGGAAGCCCCAGATCGTCCACAGCCTGTGGGTGAGCCCCGAGGTCGAGTAGACGATCCGTACGGCGCCGACGACCTGGCCGTCGTCCTTCGCGGGGACGGTGATCACCAGGTCGCGGCCCCAGATGAAGTCCGACCCCCAGTCGGTGGTCGACCGGCCCTGCTCCAGGGCCCCGGCCAGCGCCGCGTCCCGCTCGGGGCGCGGCAGAGCCGGCGTGCACCCGGCGGTGGTGGTGGCCTGCACCTCGTCCTCGGTCTCCACGGCGTACGCCCGGGCCATCTCCTCCAGCGCCTGGCAGGAGACGGTGTCGCCGTTGCCGAGCAGCAGCGCCATGGTGGTCGCCTCGCGCTCGATGGACACCTCGGTGTCGCCGCGCAGCTGGGCGGTGAGGGTGAAGGCCACCGGCACGGTGAACAGCAGGATGGCGACGGCGACCAGCAGCACATAGCTGCGGATGAGTTGCTTGATCATGACGCGGGGCCGGTCGGGCCGGGGCCGGTCGGGCCGGGTGCGGTCCCGCCGACTATCTCCAGCCGGAAGCCCACTCCCCGCACCGCCTCGATGGCGATGACCCCGGCGAACTTCCGGCGCAGCGCCGCCACGTGCACGTCCAGCGTCTTCGTCGGCCCGAACCAGTTCGCGTCCCAGACCGCTTCCATGATCTGTTCGCGCGACATCAGCGCGCCCGGCTCCTCGGTGAGGAAGGACAGCAGGTCGTACTCCTTCGGCGCGAGCGCTATCTCCTCGCCGTCCACGTGGACGCGGGCCGCCTTGCGGTCGATGCCCAGCCGGGAGCCGTAGCGGTCCGCGCCGCCGGTCGTGCCCTCGCCCGCGGTACGCGGCCGCACGCGCCGCATCACCGCCCGTATCCGCGCGATGACCTCCCGCACGCCGAACGGCTTGGTCACGTAGTCGTCGGCGCCCAGTTCCAGGCCGACCACCCGGTCCGTCTCGTCGCTGCGGGCGCTGATCACGATGATCGGCACGTCGCCGCGCTCGCGCAGGGCCTTGCACACGTCGAGCCCGTCGGTGTCGGGCAGGCCCAGGTCCAGCAGGACGACGTCGTAGGGGCCGGCGTGGGAGAGCGCGGCGGCGCCCGTGGTGACCCAGTCGACCTCGAAGCCGTAGCGCCTCAGTCCGCGTCGCAGCGACTCGGCGACCGGTTCGTCGTCTTCCACGAGGAGTACGTGCACAGCCGCACGATAGTGCTTGAAACTTAATTCACAGCTATCACTTCGGCGTCAGTGGGAAGGGACAACCCGACGACGGGCGCCCGGACCCTGTTCCGGCTTCTTCCGCGAGCCTCACCGAGTCTCATCATGCGGGACTCGGGAGGCGGTTTTCGGGCGCTCGTTAGACTGAGCCGACCGCAGTACAAGGGCGTATGTGCGGAAACAGACAAACTGAGCGAGGAGCGCACGTGGGCCTTGTCGTGCAGAAGTACGGAGGCTCCTCCGTAGCCGATGCCGAGGGCATCAAGCGCGTCGCCAAGCGGATCGTGGAAGCGAAGAAGAACGGCCACCAGGTGGTCGTGGTCGTTTCCGCGATGGGCGACACGACGGACGAGCTGATCGATCTCGCCGAGCAGGTATCCCCGATGCCCAGCGGCCGGGAATTCGACATGCTGCTGACCGCCGGAGAGCGGATCTCCATGGCCCTGCTGGCGATGGCGATCAAGAACCTGGGCCACAGCGCCCAGTCGTTCACCGGCAGCCAGGCGGGTGTCATCACCGACTCCGTCCACAACAAAGCCCGGATCATCGATGTCACGCCGGGCCGCATCCGGACCGCGCTGGACGAGGGCAACATCGCCATCGTCGCCGGGTTCCAGGGTGTCAGCCAGGACAAGAAGGACATCACCACGCTGGGGCGTGGCGGGTCCGACACCACGGCCGTCGCCCTCGCCGCCGCGCTCGACGCCGAGGTCTGCGAGATCTACACCGACGTGGACGGCGTGTTCACCGCCGACCCGCGCGTGGTGAAGAAGGCGCAGAAGATCGACTGGATCGCCTTCGAGGACATGCTGGAGCTCGCGGCCTCCGGTTCCAAGGTGCTGCTCCACCGCTGTGTGGAGTACGCCCGCCGCTACGACATCCCGATCCATGTCCGCTCGTCCTTCAGCGGACTCCAGGGCACGTGGGTCAGCAGTGAGCCACTCGTTCCGAAGACACAGCAGCAAGGGGAAAAGCCGGTGGAGCAGGCCATCATCTCCGGTGTCGCACACGACACCTCCGAGGCCAAGGTCACGGTCGTCGGTGTGCCGGACAAGCCGGGCGAGGCCGCCGTGATCTTCCGGACGATCGCCGACGCCGAGATCAACATCGACATGATCGTGCAGAACGTGTCCGCGGCCTCCACCGGTCTGACGGACATCTCCTTCACGCTTCCCAAGGCCGAGGGCCGCAAGGCCATCGACGCCCTGGAGAAGAACAAGTCCGGCATCGGCTTCGACTCGCTGCGCTACGACGACCAGATCGGCAAGATCTCCCTGGTCGGCGCCGGGATGAAGACGAACCCGGGCGTCACGGCCGACTTCTTCAAGGCCCTGGCCGACTCGGGCGTGAACATCGAGCTGATCTCGACCTCCGAGATCCGCATCTCGGTCGTGACGCGCGCCGACGACGTCAACGAGGCCGTGCGCGCCGTGCACACCGCCTTCGGGCTCGACTCCGACAGCGACGAGGCCGTCGTCTACGGGGGCACCGGCCGCTGATGGCCGACAAGGTGCGGCCGACCCTCGCGGTCGTGGGAGCGACCGGGGCCGTCGGCACGGTCATGCTCGGGATCCTGTCCCAGCGGGCCGATATCTGGGGTGAGATCAGACTCGTCGCCTCCCCGCGCTCGGCCGGCCGCAAGCTGGCCGTGCGCGGCGAGGAGGTCGAGGTGGTGGCCCTGTCGGAGGAGGCCTTCGACGGGGTCGACGTCGCCATGTTCGACGTGCCCGACGACGTCGCGGCGCACTGGGCGCCGGTCGCGGCCGCCAAGGGCGTGGTCGTCGTCGACAACTCCGGCGCCTTCCGGATGGACCCGGAGGTGCCCCTGGTCGTCCCCGAGGTCAATCCGCACGCGCTGCGGACCCGGCCGCGCGGGATCGTCGCCAACCCCAACTGCACGACGCTGTCGATGATCGTCGCCCTGGGCGCGCTGCACGCCGAGTACGGGCTGCGCGAGCTGGTGGTGTCGTCGTACCAGGCGGTGAGCGGGGCCGGGCGGGCCGGGGTGGAGACGCTGCGGCGGCAGATCGCGCTGGTCGCCGGCACCGAGCTGGGGACCGGCCCGGGTGACCTGAGGCGGGCCGTGGGCGACGCCACCGGTCCCTTCCCGGAGCCGGTGGCGCTGAACGTCGTCCCGTGGGCCGGGTCGTTGCGCGAGGACGGCTGGTCGTCGGAGGAGATGAAGGTGCGGGACGAGTCCCGCAAGATCCTCGGGCTGCCGAAGCTTCCGGTGGCCGTGACCTGCGTGCGCGTCCCCGTGGTCACCACGCACTCCCTCACCGTCCACGCCCGCTTCCAGGACGAGGTCACCGTGGAGGGCGCCCGCGAGATCATCGCGACGGCGCCCGGTGTCGTCCTGTTCGACAACCCGGCGGCGGGGGAGTTCCCCACGCCCGCCGACGTGGTCGGCACCGATCCGACCTGGGTGGGCCGGGTGCGGCGGGCCCTCGACGACCCGACGGCGCTCGAGCTGTTCGTGTGCGGGGACAATCTGCGCAAGGGGGCCGCGCTCAACACCGCGCAGATCGCGGAGCTGGTGGCGGCCGAGCTGTCGTGAGGCGGCCGCACCGGCGGGCGGCGCGGTGCTGCCGGGTCGTGCGGCGCGGTGCCGACGGCAGGCGGCGAGGTGCCGTCGGTGTGCCGCGGGGTGCTGTCGGCGGGCCGCGGGGTGCTACGGGGAGTAAAAGCGCTGGCCAGGGCTTGGTGGGTTTGTAGGATCTGCAGTGCAATGTGAGCCGGTCGTCGATCCGAACCACTTGTATCGGACACCTTTGGCATCCGAAGATTTTCCTCCCCGCTCTCCGCAACCGTGCGGAGGGCGGGGAGCGTCTTTGCGTTCACCCCTCGGGGTGTACGTAGACGTGTGAACGATCACAGCGTTCGGGGACGCGACGATCTGGGCGTGGGGACGCCCGTTCATATGGCTTATAGGGGAAGAGCGGGACAGATGAGACGGGTGCGCGGGGCCTTGGTCGACGTAAACGTGACGCCGGACGCGTACAACCCCCACGGGGGGAAGTGTGTCCAACTGGCGTGGCAGAGGTACTCGAACTCCCAGTGGCGCCCCGCGGCGCGGCCCTTCGGCCGCCGCGAGCCGTCCTCCGACCCCGTATGCCCGGCACGCCCGGCGGCATGCCGGTGATCGCGCCCATGCCCGCAGCGCGGCCCGCCCGCGTCCCCAGCCAGCGTGACGGCGCCGAAACCGCCGAAGCGACCGTCGCCGCCGAGAAGACCGAGGCAGCCGGCACCACCGTCGACCACCTCACCGAGACCTACCGGGCCCACTACCGCTCGCTGCTCGGTCTCGCCGCCCTCCTCCTCGACGACACCGCTTCCTGCGAGGACGTCGTCCAGGAGGCCTTCATCCGCGTCCACTCCGCGCGCAAACGCGTCCGTGACCCGGAGAAGACCCTCGCCTATCTGCGGCAGACGGTCGTCAACCTCTCCCGCTCCGCCCTGCGCCGCCGCATCCTCGGCCTGAAGCTGCTCTCCAAGCCGATGCCGGACATGGCCAGCGCGGAGGAGGGCGCGTACGACCTGCTGGAGCGCGACTCGCTCATCAAGGCGATGAAGGGCCTTCAGCGCCGTCAGCGCGAGGTCCTCGTGCTGCGCTACTTCGCCGACATGACCGAGGCCCAGGTCGCCGCGACCCTCGGCGTCTCGCTCGGCTCGGTCAAGGCCTACGGCTCGCGTGGCATCGCCGCCCTGCGCATAGCCATGGAGGAGCCGGCGTGAGCGGTGAAGCCGAAGGGCAGGGCCCACGCGGGAGCCACGACGGTCATGAGCGCCACGAACCGTTCGCGTGGCACGAGCCGACGTCCTCGTCGCGTACACAAGAGCCGAAGCAATCGCACGCTGGGAACTCAACCGTGAACCACCACCTCGACGACCAGGGCCCCGACGGGCTCGACTCGGACGAGCTGGCACTGCGCCGGATGCTGCACGACGCCGTCCAGGAGATGGAGCCGCGCGACGGCTCGCTGGACCACCTGCGGCGGGCCGTCCCCGTCCGGCGGGCCCGCAAGCGGCAGGCGGCCGTCGGCATGGCGGCCGCGGCCCTCTTCCTCGGCACCGCCGTCCCGGCCGTGCTGCACGTCTCGAACGCAGGCGGCTCCGACGCCAACCCTTCCATCGCCGGCCAGGCCTCACAGGCGCAGGGGGGAGCGGATCAGGGCAAGAACCCCGACGGCGGCTCCTCGGGCAAGGTCGGCGATTCCTCCGGCAAGACCGGTGAGCAGGGCAAGGGCGGCGCCACCGACTCCGGCCAGGGCAAGGAGTCCGAGGGCGGCACCGCCTCCAGCGGCACCGGCCCCGCCTCCGAGTCGGCGGCGAGCGCGCCCGCCTGCGCCGCGGACCAGCTCGAGGCCGGCACCCCCAGCGTCGCCGTCCCCGACGCGGCCGGCACCGTCTACGGCACCTTCCTCGTCCAGAACGCCTCCAGCGCCACCTGCACCGTCAGCGGCGCCGTCTCCGTGACGTTCGGCGCTCAGGGCGCCGCCGACGCCGCGAAGATCACCGTAGTGGAACACGCCTCCGGGGACGTGGCGGCCGGCCTGCCCGACCCCTCCCTCTACGTCACCCAGCACGCCCTCGCCCCCGGCTCGGCCTACGAGGTGAAGTTCGCCTGGGTGCCCTCCGAGACCTGCCCCACCACGGGTGGCGGCAGCGGCGGCGACAGCGGTGGCTCGGCGTCCCCCTCCCCGACCCCGACCGAGCAGTCGAGCACGACCGGCGAGACCACCTCCGGCACCTCGGCCCAGCTGTACACCGAGGACGGCACGGTCGACGGCAGCGTGAACGTGTCCTACACGGCCGAGGGCGGCTCCCCGACGAGCGTGGCCACGGTGTCCGGCGCGTGCGCGGGGACGATCTACCGGACGGGCGTACTGGCGTCTTCCTGAACCAGCCGCTCGTCGCGACCGGCTGAGCCGGCGTCGGAGTCCCCGGGCGTCTCGGACCCCCCGAGCGCCACGGACTCCTCCGACCCCTCTGATTCCTCCGACTCCTCGGGGAGGATGCCGAGCTCGGCGTCCCGGGCGAACTCCACCTCGCGGCGCAGCAGCCGGAACCACATGAACACCACGAACCCGGCGAAGACGAACCACTCGCCGGTGTAGCCCAGGTTCTGGAACGCCTTCAGATCGAGCCCCGTGTCG
The DNA here is from genome assembly GCF_040295245.1 of Streptomyces sp. NPDC002884. NCBI lineage: Bacteria > Bacillati > Actinomycetota > Actinomycetes > Kitasatosporales > Streptomycetaceae > Streptomyces > Streptomyces sp. NPDC002884. Next base: position 120,054 of record NZ_JBEOVB010000028.1, read on the forward strand.
GCCGCCGCGGTCGCGGGCACCGCCGTCATCCCCGCGTCGGCGGTGCCGAGCGTGACCCAGGCGTCGTAGAGGTCGTACGGCACCAGGTTGACCAGCGACGCGGCGCTGATCGCCGAGGTCTGCCCGGCCGGCAGACCGCCCCGCGCGCTCACCCCGTTGTCGCCCGGCGTCTCGGAGGCCTGGAGCGTGCCGGTGATGCTGACCCGGCCGGCCGGTGGCTTCGGGGCCTTCGCGGAGTCGGCGCTGCCGGGCAGCCAGCCGCGCACCACGGGCAGCGCCTTGCCGCCGTCCGTGCGCAGCAGGGTCAGCACGTAGTACCCGTTCCTGCCGTCGAGCTCCCGGTCGGGCACCAGCAGCTGCTCGCCGTAGTGCCCGGTGGCGGTGGTGCGCCGGCCGGAGGTCGACTTGTCCACGGGGAGCAGCTCGGCCAGCGGTCGCGCGCCCTCCGTACGGGCGGACTCGGCCAGCTCCTTCGCGCTGCGGTGGTCGTCCACCCGCGCCTCGAACCGGCTCAGCTGCCAGGACCCCATGAACACGCAGAAGGGGATGGCCAGCAGCACGAAGACGTTGATCCCCCACCAGCGGGGCGTCAGCAGGAACCGGTACACGCCCTCCACGGTACGGGGCGGCCGCCGGGCGGCCGCCCGCGGGGTGAGGCTCGGGAGGGCTCGGGAGGGCTTGTGCGGGGCTCGTCGGTGCGAAGGAGGTGCGAAGTCGGTGGGAAGTTGTCCACAGCCTGGGGACCTTGGCGTCCCATCGGCCTCGCGGGCGGGCAGTATGGGGTCATGACTGAGAGCAACGGGTCCGCCGCACCCGAGCAGTACGAGGAGATGCCCGACTGGGAGAAGCGCTTCCGGGCGCCCCGGGTGTCGCTGCCCGACTGGGCGGAGGACGCGCCGGACCGCTCCCTGTTCGTTTCCAATGCGACGGGGACGTACGAGCTGTACGCCTGGGACCGCGCCACGGGCCACCAGCGCCAGGTGACCGACCGGGCCAACGGCACGACGGACGGCGTGCTCTCCCCCGACGGCGCGTGGATCTGGTGGTTCGACGACAAGGACGGCGACGAGTTCGGCGTCTGGCGCCGTCAGCCCTTCGGCGGCGGAGCCGACGAGCCCGCCACCCCGGGCCTGGACGCCTCCTACCCGGCGGGCCTGGCCCTCGCCCGCGACGGCCGTACCGCGGTGGTCGGCCGTTCCACGGACGAGGAGGGCACGACGATCCATGTGGCGCGGGTCGGCGAGCCCCCCTTCGAGCTGTACCGCCACCGGGAGTCCGCGGGCGTGGGCGACCTCTCCCACGACGGCTCCCTCATCGCCGTCGAGCACACCGAGCACGGCGACGCGATGCACTCCGCGCTGCGGGTCCTGCGCCCCGACGGCTCGAAGGTCGCGGAGCTGGACGACACCAAGGGCGGCGTCGAGGAGCTGGGCCTGGAGGTGCTGGGCTTCGCCCCGGTCGACGGCGACACCCGGCTGCTGATCGGCCACCAGCGCCGAGGCCGCTGGGAGCCCCTGGTCTGGGACGTGGCGACCGGCCTGGAGACGGACCTGGACCTGGACCTGCCGGGCGACGTCAGCGCCGAGTGGTACCCGGACGGCTCGGGCCTGCTCATCGTGCACAGCTTCGAGGCCCGCAGCGAACTGTTCCGTTACGACCTCGCGAGCGCCGCGACGGAGCGGATCACGACCCCGCCCGGCACGGTCTCCGGGGCCACGGCCCGTCCGGACGGCAGTGTGGAGTACCTGTGGTCGTCCGCGGCCCGGCCGCCGGTGGTCCGCTCGACGGCCGGCGAAGTGGTCCTGGACCCTCCCGGCATGAAGTCCCCCGGCTCGGTCCCGGTGGAGGACGTGTGGGTGGAGGGCCCCGGCGGCCGCATCCACGCGCTGGTCCAGCGGCCCGCCGGTACCACCGGCCCGCTGCCCACCGTCTTCGACATCCACGGCGGCCCGACCTGGCACGACAGCGACGCCTTCGCGGCGGCCCCGGCGGCCTGGGTGGACCACGGCTACGCGGTCGTCCGGGTCAACTACCGAGGCTCCACCGGCTACGGCCGCGCCTGGACGGACGCCCTGAAGCACCGGGTGGGCCTGATCGAGCTCGAGGACATCGAGGCGGTCCGGGAATGGGCGGTGAGCTCGGGTCTCGCCGACCCCGCCCGGCTGATCCTCACCGGCGGCTCCTGGGGCGGCTACCTCACCCTCCTCGGCCTCGGAGCCCAGCCCGACGCGTGGGCCGTGGGCATCGCGGCCGTCCCCGTCGCCGACTACGTCACGGCCTACCACGACGAGATGGAGGCACTGAAGGCGATGGACCGCACGCTGCTCGGCGGCACCCCCGAGGAGGTCCCGGAGCGCTTCGAGGCCTCGTCCCCGCTGACGTACGTCGACAACGTGCGGGCCCCCGTCTACATCTCCGCCGGCGTGAACGACCCCCGCTGCCCGATCCGTCAGATCGACAACTACGTCAGGCGCCTGGAGGCGAGGGCAGCGGTGCACGAGGTGTACCGCTACGACGCGGGCCACGGCTCGCTGGTGGTGGACGAACGCATCAAGCAGGTACGACTGGAACTGGAGTTCGCGGAACGACACCTTCGGTAGGAGGCGGGGTGGGGGGCGGCGCTGTTGTACCTGGGCGTCGTCGGGATCGGAGCGGGGGGCTATGTGGAGCAGGAGGTCGAGGGCCTCACCTTCGTC
>NZ_JBEOVB010000029.1:0-120978 GCF_040295245.1 Streptomyces sp. NPDC002884
CGACACCACGAGAGCGGAACAGCCAGGCGGAATAAGCCCGGCCGTTCACAGCGTCCTCGCTGTGTTTTGTTTCAAAGGAACCTCATCCTCGACCAATACTGGCCGGGGACGGGGTATCAACATATCTGGCGTTGATTTTTGGCACGCTGTTGAGTTCTCAAGGAACGGACGCTTCCTTTGTACTCACCCGAGATACTCTCTCAGGCTTTCCTCCGGGCGCTTCCCTTCGTTCTTGCGTTTCCGACTCTATCAGGGTTTTTCCGGCCTCCTGACCACCGTTCCGCAGACATGCGAAAGATGATCCAGAGATAGGATCTGACAAGTTGGGTGCTGCTCGATAAGCGCGCTTGATCGCGCCACTCACCCTCAAGCAGGAGTACGACTGTACACGGGGCCGCGGAGACGCTGCAAATCGACTACGCTAGTGGTCTAGACCACGGATCGGGTGCTCTCGTGCGGAACCGGTACTTCATATGACATACCCTGCTGCACAGTGCGCCGACCTGATCAAGCAGTGACGGCCCATATACATCTCCACCCCTGGGAGGCTTCCCATGACCACCGTGACGTCCCCTCTAGTAGGACGCGCCATCGGACTGGCAGCCGTGCCGGACCCGGTCTTCTCCGGAGCCATGGTCGGCCCGGGCACGGCGATCGACCCGGTGCGTGAGCCCTCCGAGGCCGTCGCACCCGTGGACGGAGTCATCGTCTCCCTTCACCCGCACGCCTTCGTCGTGGTCGACTCCGAGGGACATGGGGTACTCACCCATCTCGGGATCGACACCGTGCAGCTCAATGGCGAGGGCTTCGAGCTTCTGGTGAACAAGGGCGACACCGTGACGCGCGGGCAGAGCATCGTGCGCTGGAACCCGGCCGCGGTCGAGGAGGCCGGCAAGTCCCCGGTGTGCCCGGTCGTCGCGCTGGAGGCCACGGCCGACGCGCTCGGCGAGCTCCGTGAAGACGGCGACGTCAAAGCCGGCGACGTTCTCTTTTCCTGGCAGTAGTGCTGACGCCGTCATACCGACGGCACGCAGGACAACCACCGCGGCGGCGGGACCCGCCGCACTATCGGAGACGGTGAGATGGAGACAACGCTGCGAGGCGTCGGCGTGAGTCACGGTGTGGCGATCGGCGAGGTTCGGCACATGGGAACGGCGGTGCTCGAACCGCCCGCCAAGCAGATCCCGGCGGAGGAGGCGGAGCGCGAACAGGGGCGCGCCCGCAAGGCCGTGGAAGCTGTGGCAGCCGATCTGATGGCGCGCGGCAATCTGGCGGGGGGCGAAGCACAGGCGGTGCTCGAGGCGCAGGCCATGATGGCCCAGGACCCCGAGCTGATGGTCGACGTGGACCGGCGCATCGCCGTCGGCAGCACGGCCGAGCGTGCCGTGTACGACGCTTTCGCCGCCTACCGGGAGCTGCTCGCCGGAGCCGGCGAGTACCTCGCCGGTCGTGTGGCCGACCTGGACGATGTGCGGAATCGTATCGTCGCCCGTCTGCTGGGCGTCCCGATGCCGGGTGTCCCGGACAGTGACGAGCCCTACGTGCTGGTGGCCCGGGACCTGGCGCCCGCCGACACCGCGCTGCTGGATCCGACGCTCGTGCTCGGTTTCGTGACCGAGGAGGGCGGGCCGACGAGCCACAGCGCCATCCTCGCGCGTGCGCTCGGCGTGCCGGCCGTCGTGGCCCTGCCGGGTGCCGGTGAGATCGCCGAGGGAACGGTGATCGCCGTCGACGGCAGCACCGGCGACGTCTTCGTGAACCCGAGCGAGGAGAAGAAGGCCCAGCTCGAGGCCGCGGCGGCCGAGCGCAGGGCGGCGCTGTCCGCCTCGACCGGCCCGGGCGCCACCGCCGACGGCCACAAGGTGCCGCTGCTGGCGAACGTCGGGGGGCCCTCCGACGTGCCGGCCGCGCTGGAGGCCGGTGCGGAGGGTGTCGGACTCTTCCGTACCGAGTTCCTCTTCCTCGACGACAGCAAGAGCGCGCCGTCCGAGGAGAAGCAGGTCGAGGCCTATCGGAAGGTGCTCGAGGCGTTCCCCGAGGGACGAGTCGTCGTGCGCGTGCTGGACGCGGGCGCCGACAAGCCGTTGGACTTCCTCACTCCGGCCGACGAGCCCAACCCGGCTCTGGGCGTGCGGGGACTTCGGAGCCTGCTGGACCACCCCGACGTCCTGCGGACCCAGCTGACTGCGCTGGCGAAGGCCGCCGAGGGGCTGCCCGTCCACCTCGAGGTCATGGCGCCGATGGTGGCGGACCGCGCCGACGCGAAGGCGTTCGCCGACGCCTGCCGCGAGGCGGGGCTGCGGGCGAAGTTCGGTGCGATGGTGGAGATCCCGTCGGCCGCTCTGCGGGCTCGGTCGATCCTGCAGGAGGTGGAGTTCCTTTCGCTGGGGACGAACGACCTCGCGCAGTACACGTTCGCCGCCGACCGGCAGGTGGGTGCGGTGTCCCGGCTGCAGGATCCGTGGCAGCCCGCGCTGCTCGACCTCGTGGCCCTGTCCGCCGAGGCGGCACGGGCCGAGGGCAAGAGCTGCGGTGTCTGTGGTGAGGCCGCCTCCGATCCGCTGCTCGCGTGTGTGCTGACGGGTCTGGGAGTCACCTCTCTCTCCATGGGAGCGGCGTCGATTCCTTACGTGCGGACCGCGCTGGCGAAGTACACGCTGGCGCAGTGCGAGCGTGCGGCTGCTGCCGCGCGTGCGGCGGACAGTGCCGACGAGGCGCGCAACGCGGCGCAGGCCGTGCTCTCCGGCGAGTAGCCGGTTCCGGCCGGCGACCGGTCGGTGAGCAGGGGCGCTCCGCCTTCGGGTGGAGCGCCCCTGCTGTGTCTGAGCGTCTTCTTGCGTCTTCTTGCGTCCTCTTTCGTCTCGTTCGGTCAGTGGCGGTGGTCGGGTGTCTTCCCTTGCCGGCCGAGGTCCGGTGGGAAGCAGTAGTCCACGTTGGACTCGGGTGAGATGAGCTCGCCGGACTCCACGTCGGTGCAGTAGGCGTCGAAGACCTCGCCGGCGGTCAGGGGTTCGAGGCCGTCGCCGCGCAGCCGCCACCCGTAGATCCGGTCGGAGGTGCCGTGGGCCGTGGTGCGCACGACCAGGCCGCCCGGGCTCCGGGTGGCGAGGCCGAGGGCGAGGACGGTGGTGAACTCGAGTGATTCGGCCTCGTCGAGTCGGGTGGCGCCGTCGGCCTCCTCGTCCGCGTGGAGGACCGCGACCAGTGTTTCGGGAGTGCCGGTCACGCTGCACACGAGGTGCCGGTCACCGGGTGGCGCTGTGTCGAGGATGCGGGCGACGAGGTCCGACGCGCGGGTGAAGGCGGCGCGGCCGATGTCCTCGCCGCAGGTCGCGCAGGCGCCGAGGCGGGCGAGCAGGGTCGCCGCGTACTCCCAGGTCGCCTGGCGTACGGCTTCGTCGACGAGGGCGGGCAGGAGGTCGGTGAGGGGCTGGCCCTCGTAGGGGACGGTCGGGCCCGTGGTGGCGAGTTCGGCCGTGAAGCGGGTGCGGTTGGCGGGGAGGTCGGGGTCGAGTCCCCTGCCGGTGCAGTACTCGGCGTATTCCCGTGGGTCGAAGAGGGCCACGGTGGTGTGGGCGCCCTGCACCGCGCGTGTCTTGAGGAGGTCTTCGACCTGTTGGAGGTAGACGGCGTGATCGTCGAACGTGAAGGTGCGGTAGCGCCGCATGGCACGGAAGTCGTGTTCGTCGGTGAGCAGGCCGATGGTGCCGGCGATTTCACGGCGCAGGACACGTCGCATGGTCCGGCGGTCGGTGTGTGCCATGGTTCCCCCTGTGTGCACAGTCGATCAATGCTCACTCACAGTAACCGGCCGCACTGACAACGGGCCCCGCACCATCGGATCGTCCGCGGCGGCTCAGGACCGCTTGCGGGCGAGGTCCTCGTAGAAGTGCAGGAGTTCGAGGTTGTCGATGGAGCCCGGGTTGACCGCTTTTTCCAGTGCGGTGCCCTGGAGGAGACGTTTGACGGGGACCTCGATGCGCTTGCCGGTGAGGGTGTGCGGGACTCCGGGTACCTCGATGACCTCGTCGGGGACATGGCGCGGCGAGAGCTGTTCGCGGATGGCCTGTTTGATGCGGCCGAGGAGTGCCTCGTCGAGGGCGGCTCCCGGGGCGAGGTGGACGAAGAGGGGCATCCAGTAGCCGCCGTCGGGCTGTTCGACGCCGATGACCAGGGATTCCTTGATCTCGGGAAGCCGTTCGACGACCTCGTAGATGTCGGCGGAGCCCATGCGTACGCCCTGGCGGTTGAGCGTGGAGTCGGAGCGGCCGTGGATGACGACGGAGCCGTGTGAGGTGACGGTGATCCAGTCGCCGTGGCGCCACACGCCGGGGTAGGTGTCGAAGTAGCTGTCGTGGTAGCGGCTGCCGTCGGGGTCGTTCCAGAACCGGACGGGCATGGACGGCATGGGGTTGGTGACGACGAGTTCGCCGACCTCGTCGATCACGGGGTGACCGTCCGCGTCCCAGGACTGCAGGTCGGTGCCGAGGCCGGGCGCCTGGAGTTCGCCGGTGTGGACCGGAAGTGTCGGGACGGCGCCGGCGAAGCAGGAGCACACGTCCGTGCCGCCGCTGACGGAGGCGATCCACAGGTTGTCGCGAACCTCGTCGTGCAGCCAGCGGAAGCCGTCGGGCGGGAGGGGGGATCCCGTGGTGGCGACGCACTGGACCTTGGAGAGGTCGAAGTCGCGGGCCGGGTGCACCTCCGCCTTGCGGCAGGCCATGACGTACGCGGCCGAGGTGCCGTACAGGGTGGCGCCCGTGCGCTCGGCGATCCGCCACTGCGCGCCGGTGTCGGGATAGCCGGGGCTGCCGTCGTAGAGGACGATCGTCGTGCCGGTCAGCAGGCCGGAGACGAGGAAGTTCCACATCATCCAGCCGGTCGAGGTGTACCAGAAGAAACGGTCTTCGGGGCCCAGGTCGCAGTGCAGGCCGAGCTGCTTGAGGTGCTCGACCAGGATGCCGCCCTGCGACTGGACGATCGCCTTGGGCAGACCGGTCGTACCGGAGGAGTAGAGCACCCACAGCGGGTGGTCGAAGGGAACCTGTTCGAAGACGGGTGCCTCGTCCGCGGCCGTCAGCGCCGACCACTCCAGGGCTCCCTCGGGCGGCTCCGTGCCCAGCAGGGGGATGTGGACGACGGCTCGGAGGGTGGGCAGTTCGGCGCGGAGTTCGGCGACGACGTCACGGCGGTCGTGCTCCTTGCCGCCGTAGCGGTAGCCGTCGACCGTGAACAGGACGACGGGTTCGACCTGCTGGAAGCGGTCGAGGACGCTGCGGGCGCCGAAGTCGGGGGCGCAGGAGGTCCAGACACCGCCCACGGCGGCCGTCGCGAGGAGGGCCACGACGGCCTGCGGGATGTTCGGGAGGTAGCCGCTGACCCGGTCACCCGGGCGGACGCCCAGGGCGCGCAGTTCGCCGGCCAGCGAGCCGACCTGGCGGCGCAGCTCGGACCAGGTCACCGAGATCGGTTCGTGGGTCTCGTCGACGTACAGCAGGGCCGGTTCGGCCGGGCGGGTGGCGGCGGCGCGCAGCGCGTGCTCGGCGTAGTTCAGCGTCGCTCCGGGGAACCACTGGGCGCCGGGCATGGAGCGGTCGCCCAGCACGCGCGCGTAGGGCGTCGAGAACCGTACGTCGAACCACTCCGTGACGGCTTTCCAGAACGTCTCCAGCTCGTCCACGGACCAGCGGTGCAGTGCCGGATATCCGCCGTCGGACGGGGCTCCGTGCCGGTCGGCGGCCCAGGCCTGGAACTTCGTGACCTGGGCCTGGGCGATGCGCTGGGGATCGGGCCGCCAGAGCGGCTCGGGGTTCACGGTCGGCATGGGGCGGCTCCCGGGCTGTACGCGTCGTGTGCGTCGCCCGCGCACGAGCTGGGGTGGTGCGCGTGACGCGGCTGACACGGACGATGCCATGTGATCGACTTCTGCACCAGGGTGGGCTCCCCACAGTCCGCCTCGTGAAGATGTGGCCTCACCACGGGTGAACGGCAGTTGAACGACCCGCGCGCGTCGCGCGGTCAGTGACAGGGTGAACAGCATGGACGGTCGTGACCTGGTGCGTTCGATGAAGGCGGTCGGTTCCGCGGGAGCTGCCCAGGGATTGCGGACGGTACGGGCCGCTTGGCGCAGGAACCGTGCCGACGCCGCCGCCCTGCCGGTGCGGGGTCCCGAGCGAGCGCGGGTGCCCGGTCCTGTGCAGGAGGTGGAGCCGGGGCCCGGCGGTGGGACGCTCCGGTTCAGCCGCTCCGAACTGAGGATCCGCGTCGCCGTCAACGGCGCGGTGTTCTGGGGCTGGGACGGTGCCGAGCCCGAGCCGTCGTACGCGCTGGCCGGCCGCTGTCCGGAGCCGGATCCGCGAGCGGTGCTGGAGCCCGACAAGGACGGCGGATGGCGGGTCGTCGCCGAGCGGGTGACGGTCGTGGTGTCACGGCACGGTGCCGTCGATGTGTGCACGCCCGGAGGCGTGATGCTGCGGCGTGAGCTGCCGCCCCGGTGGTGGGAGCCGGAGGAGGGCGGCCAGGCGCGCTGGATGCAGCGTTCCGAGGTGGCGGCGGACGCGCGTTTCTTCGGTCTCGGCGGGCGGGCGTCCGGGCCGCGGCTGCGCGACGGGACGTACCGGCTGTGGAACACGGATCCCGGGCGCGCGTTCGGCCGTGGGGACGATCCGCTCCCCCTCACGATGCCGGTACAGCTGGTCGTGGCCGACGCGGCCACTCACCTGGTGTTCCACGACACCTCCTGGGGCGGAACGGTCACGCTGCGGGAGGGCGAGGAGGGGGCCGGCTCCGGGCACGACCGGTCCGGGACGTGCGAGGTGCGGATGGACGGTGGTCCGTTGCGCTGCTGGGTGGTGGTGGGCACCCCCGCGCGCGTGCTGCTCGCCTGGGTCTCGCTGACCGGGGCGCCCGCGCTGCCGCCCGCGTGGGCGCTCGGTCATCAGCTCGCGGGCCGGGGCCTCAGCAGCGAGGACGAGGTGCGCCGGACCGTAGCGGGCCATCAGGAGCACGGTCTGCCGCTGGATGCCGTCCACCTCGGCATCGACCACTACGACGAGCGCCAGGTGTTCACCGTCGATCAGGAGCGCTTCCCGAAACTGGCGGTGCTCTCCGAGGAGCTGCGACGGGACGGGATCCGCCTGGTGTCGGCCGTCGGCCCGGCGGTCGGGGCCGTGCCGGGCAACGCCGTGTACGACGGCGGGGTGGCCGAGGACGCGTTCGTACGGGACGCGTCGGGTCGGCTCGTCAAGGGGGTCGTCCGGCCCGGGGAGGCCGTTTTCCCGGACTTCACCCACGCGCGCGTGCGGCGGTGGTGGGGAGGTCTCTACGCGGAGCGGATCGCGCAGGGGTTCGCCGGCTTCTGGCACGACATGAACGAACCGACGGTGTTCGCCGCCTTCGGGGAGCCGACGTTGCCCCGGTCGGCCCGGCACGCCCTGGAGGGACGCGGGGGCGACCATCGCGAGGCCCACAACGTGTACGGCCTGTGCATGGCCTCGGCGGCCTACGAGGGGTTGCGGGAGCTCGTCCCGGACCAGCGCCCCTTCGTCGTCTCACGGTCCGGCTGGGCGGGCCTGCAGCGTTACGGCGGCACCTGGTCGGGGGACGTGACCACGGGCTGGCCGGGGCTGCGGGCGTCGCTGTCCCTGGTATTGGGGCTGGGGCTGTGCGGAGTGCCGTATGCGGGTTCCGACGTCGGCGGCTTCGACGGCGGTCCGTCGCCCGAGCTGTATCTGCGCCGGCTCCAGCTGGGCGCGTACCTGCCGCTGTTCCGCACGCGCGCGAGCGTGCGGGCCGGGCACCGGGAGCCGTGGACGTACGGTGCCGAGGTGTTGGAGCACGCGCGCGTGACGCTCGTCGGGCGTCGGCGGCTGCTGCCGTACTTCGTGACGCTGGCGCACCTGGCCCGGCGTACGGGGGCCCCTTATGTGCGTCCGGTGTGGTGGGGGGCGCCCGGCAACCGGGCGTTGCGGGACTGCGAGGACGCCTTCCTGCTGGGTGACTGTCTCCTGGTGGCGCCGGTGCTCGCCCCCGGCGCCGACCGGCGAGCCGTGCAGTTGCCGCGGGGGCGCTGGTACGACACGGCGACGGGGCGGGCGTACCAGGGGCCGGGGCAGGTGCTCGTGGACGCCCCGCTGTCGCGTGTCCCGGTGCTCGCGCGCGCGGGTGCCGTCATACCGGTGCGCGGAGACGACGGCCGGCTGGAGTTGGAGGTGTGGGCGCCGGTGCGGGGGCGCACGGGTGGCGGTGTGGTCGTGCGGGACGCGGGCGACGGCTGGGCGGAGCCGGAGGTCGAGCGGTACGTCGCCCGCTGGGAGGGGTCGCGGGTCGTCGTCGAGCGGGAGGGTGAGGACGGCGTGCACGTGCCGTCCCACCGGGTGCGGGTACGCGGGCTCGACGAGCGGTGAGTCAGATGTAGCGGCCCTCGAAGAACGCCCGTACGGCGAGCGTGTGCAGGGGGAAGGCGAGCTCCTCCGGCCTGTGCAGAAGGTGCCAGCCCTCGGTCTCGTCCGTGGGGGCGGTCGCCGGGAGGCGGTCCGCGGGGCGCTCCGGCAGCAGTCCGAACAGCAGGAGGTGGCCGTCGGGAGAGCTCATGGCGTCGGCGAGCCGCACCTCGCGGGGCGCCGCGTCGATGCCGGTCTCTTCGCCGAGTTCGCGCACGACGGCCTGGCGCCAGTCCTCGCGGTCGTCTATGTAGCCGCCGGGCAGTGCGACGCCCCCGCGCGCGGGGGCGATGGTTCGGGTGATGACGACCAGGGCGGTTCCCTTGGTGTCGTACACGGGCTGGAGCGCCACGGCGACGGGCAGCGGGTTGCGGTAGGCCACGGTGGCGCAGGCCGGACAGGTGCGGGGCCAGCCGGTGACGCCCTCCCGGTAGGGCGCTCCGCAACTCGAACAGTGGGAGTCGCGCGCGGAGTTCGAAGTGGAGTGCAGAGTTTCGGACACGCGGCGGAGCGTATCCGATCTTGGGGAGGGCGTCGTACCGGGGCGGCTCAGTGCGCCCGGGCGAGAGACCTGGCGGAGACGGGGAAGTCGAAGTAGGTGTCGGGGTAGGGCTCGGGCTTGAAGGTGTAGTGCCACCACTCCTCGGCGAGGTTCACGAAGCCGAGGCCTTCCAGGGTGCTTTTGAGGAGCGTCCGGTTGGCGCGCTGCTGCCCTTGGACACGCGGGTCCAGGGTGTGGGCCAAGGTGTCGAAGCAGTCGAATCCGGTGCCCATGTCGACCGAGTTGTCGGGGAAGCGCTGCCGCTGCGGCGCGTAGCACGGCACGAGGGGTTCACCGGGCACGTAGGGCCTGGTCGGGGTGGCGGGGAGCTTCACGATGGTCAGGTCCATGGTCGAGCCGCGGCTGTGTCCGGACTTCTCGGCGATGTAGCCGTCCGCGAACAGACGGGTCTTGTCGACGTTCGGGTAGAACTCCCCTTTGGTTGTCTCGTCGTTCAGGTCCTCGGCCCAGCGGACGAAGTGGTTCACGGCGCGCTGGGGGCGGTAGCAGTCGTACACCTTGAGCGTGTATCCCTGGCCGAGCAGGCTCTTCTGGGCCTTGTGCAGGGCCTCGGCGGCCGGCCGGGTGAGGATGCAGACCGGCTGCCGGTAGCCGTCGACGCGTTCGCCGACGAAGTTGTGCGGGGTGAAGTAGCGCATCTCCTGAAGGATCGTCGGGTCCACGGTTCTCAGGGCGACGAAGTCCGCGGGGGCCACGGGGCCGGTGTCCGCCCGCGCGGTCGTGGAGGCGGCGGTCACGGTCAGCAGGGCGACGAGCGCGGCGACGACACCGCGTACCGCGCCGGAGAGTCGTGTCATGTCTCCTGCCCTGCCCATTTCACCACGCCCGTGACACACTTCTGACGATCCGTCAGACATGCCGGGAGGGACCTTGGCACGCACACGCACACCTGTCGTCACGGGATGGTTCGTCGGGGACGGGGAGGACTTCAGGCTGCTCGGCACGCGCTGCTCGGCCTGCGGGTCGGTCTTCTTCCCGCGCGAGGACACGCACTGCCGCAACCCGGGCTGCCGGGGCGGCGATCTGGAGGAGTTCCCGCTGTCCCGACGGGGGCGTGTGTGGTCGTACACGGACAGCCGGTACCGTCCGCCGTCACCCTATGTGACCGATCCGGAACTTCCGTGGGAGCCGTACGCGTTGATCGCAGTGGAGCTGGAGTCCGAGCGGATCGTGGTGCTCGGACAGGCGGTTCCCGGGGTCACCGTCGCCGATCTGACGGTGGGCATGGAGGTGGAGGTCGTCCCGGGTGTGCTCCACGAGGACCCGGAGACGACCTGGACGACCTGGCGATGGCGGCCGACGGGGGTGGCGTGATGACGGCGGAGGTGGCGGTGCTCGGCGCCGGGATGCATCCGTGGGGCAAGTGGGGGCGCGGCTTCGTCGAGTACGGCGTGAAGGCGGCGCGCGCGGCTCTCGCGGACGCCGGTGTGGACTGGCGGGACGTCGGTTCGATCGTGGGCGCGGACACGGTGCGTGGCGGCTATCCGGGCTATGTGGCCGGGGCGACGTTCGCCAAGGCCCTGGGGTGGCAGGGCGCCCGCGTCGCCAGCGTGTACGCGGCCTGCGCGTCGGGCGCTCAGGCGATCAGCGCGGCCCGGGCCCAGATCCTCGCGGGGCTGGCGGACGTGGTGCTCGTGGTGGGGGCCGACGCCGCCCCCAAGGGCTTCTTCCGGCCGGCGGGCGGGGACCGGCCGGACGACCCGGACTGGCTGCGGTTCCGGGTGCTCGGCGCGACCAACCCGACGTACTTCGGGCTGTACGCGCGCAGGCGCATGGCGGTGCACGGGGACACGCCGGAGGACTTCGCGCAGGTGAAGGTGAAGAACTCCGCGATGGGCGCGCTGAATCCGAACGCGCGCTATCGGAAGCGGGTCAGCGCGCAGGAGGTCGCCGCCTCCGCCGTGGTCGCCGATCCGCTGCGGCTGCTGGACATCTGCGCGACATCGGACGGCGGGGCGGCCCTGGTGCTGTCCAGCATGGAGTTCGCCCGCCGGCACGGGGTGAGGGAGCCGGTACGGATCAGGGCGGTGTCCACGGTGACGCCCCGGTATCCCAGCACGGTGCTGGATCTGCCGGACATCGCGACCGATTCCGCGGTCGGGGCGGAGCCGACCGGTGAACCCTTCCGGGCTTCGATCGCCCGAGCGGCCTATGAGGAGGCGGGCGTCGGACCCGAGGACCTGTCCCTCGCCGAGGTCTACGACCTGTCCACCGCACTGGAGTTGCAGTGGTACGAGGATCTGGGGCTGTGCGGCGACGGCGAGGCCGCCAAGTTGCTGCGGGAGGGCGTCACGGCGCCGGGCGGCCGTATACCGGTGAATCCGAGCGGTGGACTCGCCTCCTTCGGCGAGGCGGTGCCCGCGCAGGCGATCGCGCAGGTCTGCGAGGTCACCTGGCAGTTGCGGGGGCAGGCGGGCGATCGTCAGATCCCGGACGCGCGCGTGGCCGTCACGGCGAACCAGGGCCTGTTCGGGCATGGTTCGGCGGTCGTCGCGGTGCGGTGAGGAGGACCGCCGCGCCTTCGTCGCACCTGTCTCGTCCGGCTCCTCTCACCCTCCGTGTTCACCCGGGAAACCTGTGTGAACGTCTCATGAACTGGGCCTGGGCGCACGCCCGCAGCGCAATCATGCTGCCGTGCACTCCTGGACGGACACTCTCCGCTTCGCCTTCCAGCCGGTGGTCAACCTGACCACCGGAGGGGTCGCGGGGCTGGAGATACTCGCCCGCCCGGAGGCCGGCGACATCTTGGCGCAGGCTCGCCGGGATCCCGAACTCGACGGCCGGCTGGCCGTGGCGGCGGTTCGCGCGGCGGCCCGCAAGGAGACCCTGCTGCCCCTGCATGTGAACGTGTTCGCCGGCACTCTGGCCGATCTCGGTGGGCTCACCGCGCTGCACGACGCCGTGCGCGAGGCGGGGCGGTTGCCGTGGGAAGTCACGCTCGACGTGGTTCCTCCGTTCACGCACGTGCCGCAGCCGGCGCTGCTGGAGGCCGTGGCGGCACTCCGGGAGCAGGGCTTCCGGATCGGCGCGGACGGGGTCGGGGACGGGGACGCGCCGCTGCGGCTCCTCGTCGACCTCGCGCCGGACCTGGTCAAGCTCGACGCCTCGCTCCTGGCCCGGCCCGCGGCGGTGAGGGCGATGCGGACGCTGTGCGACGAGGTGGGGGCGCTGCTGGTCGTCGAGGGCGTCGAGACCGAACTCCAGTGTGCGGCCGCGATGTCGGCCGGGGCGCAGCTGGCCCAGGGCACGCTCTTCGCGCCGCCGAGCCGGTTGCCCGCCGCCGACGTGTACGTGCCGCCGCTGGGACCCGGCGTCCTGCCGGCGCTCCGGTCGGGGCCGTCGGTGCGGGAGTTCGTCCGGCCGGCCGCGCTGCTGCCCGCGACCGCCTCCGCCGGGCAGGTGCGGGCGCTGTTGACGGGCTCGCCGGATGTGTCCGGGGTGCTGCTCGTGGACCGCACGGGGGCGCCCGTCCGGTCGGTGCACCGGTCGCGTTTCCTGCTGTCGATGTCGGGGCGTTACGGCCATGCCCTGTACGCGGACCGTCCCGCGGCCAAGCTCGGTGATCCGCCGCGGACGGTGGGCGTCGACGCGACGGCGTGGGAGGTCCTGGACGTGGTCGCGGTGGGCGACCGGGACCGTACCTCCGACGATGTGGCGGTCCTCGACCGCGGCGGGCGCTGCGTGGGCGTCGTCCGGCTCGCGGACCTCGTACGGGCGTTGGCCGAGAGCCGGGTCGAGGAGGCGGCCGGTCTCAATCCGCTGACGCGGCTGCCCGGTTCGGACACGATCACCGCGGAGGTGGACCGGAGGATCGCCGAGGGGCGGGTGTTCGCGCTGAGCTGGCTGGACATCGACCACTTCAAACAGGTCAACGACGGGGCCGGGTTCGCCGCGGGTGACGAGCTGATCCGGTCGGTGGGCCGGGCGCTCCAGATGACGGCGCCGGGGAACGCGCGCGTGGGCCACATCGGCGGGGACGACTTCCTGGTGCTGGCCGATCCGGAGAGCCTCGAGCCACTGGTCTCCACCGTCCTGGACGTTCCGTGGTCGGCGGGCGGGCACCCGGTCACGCTGTCGCTGGCCACGGTCCTGTGCCGGCCGGGCAGCGTGACCGACCACCGCCAGGCGGCGGCGTGTCTGGCGCCCTTGAAGAAGGCCGCGAAGTCATTGCGAGGGGCGAGTTGGGTCGTCGGGCACGCGGGGCTGGCCGGCTACCGGATCCGGCGAGGGATTCAGCCGATGGCTCCGGCGGGAACGGGGGCGGCGGGGGCCGAGACGGGGGTGGGCTGACCCGACGTCAGCGGCCGGACGGGCGCTGAACCGGGGTGGTCGGTACTGGACGCCGTCCCGCTGCCGGGCCCGGCGATGTCCACCGGTCCTCCCGGGGCCCGGGCCGAGGCCGGGCAGCGGGGAGGGGCGAGCCCCGGCGCCGGGCCGACGATCGCCCGCACCGCACATCGGGTCGCGCGGCCGCCGCCGGCGTCCCCAACCGTTGCCGTCGGCCTCCTTGACGCTCCCTGGGCGCCGGTGAACACTTCCCGGTGTCGGCCGACATCGCCGTACATTCGCGGCGTATCCAGGCACGCGCCATGCGGGCTCCCGAGGGAGGGCGCACTCCCCCGTCGGCGATTCGGCCACGACGGCACGCTCGTCACGGACGCCGGGCGGGGCGCGGGATCCCTGCTCCGGCCGCAGCAGCCACGGGAACAGCACCCTGCACGGAGCACCGGGGCCGATCCGCCCCGGGCCGGGCCCAGGAGCCGCCATGAGCAACGGAGACATATTCGTCGGCGAGGTCATCGGTACCGCGATCCTCATTCTGTTCGGCGCGGGAGTCTGCGCCGCCGTCACCCTCAGACACTCCAAGGCCCGGGCCTCGGGATGGATCGTGATCGCCTTCGGCTGGGGGTTCGGCGTGCTGGCGGGCGCCTACACCGCCGCGCCGCTGTCGGGCGGGCATCTCAATCCGGCCGTGACCCTCGGCATCGCCGTCGACACGGGCGAGTGGGGCGAGGTGTGGGTGTATCTGCTGGGGCAGATGGTGGGCGCGATGCTCGGGGCCGTCCTCGCGTACCTGGTGTACCTCGCGCAGTTCCAGGCGAACGTCCGGAGCGAGGGCACCGCCGACGGCCCGGCCGAGGAACCGACGCCCACCCTGGGCATCTTCTCCACCATCCCCGAGATCCGGAATCCGGTCGCCAATCTGATCACGGAGATCATCGCCACGATCGCCCTGGTCCTGCCGGTTCTCGCCTTCGGACTGACCGAGGGTCTGGGCGAATCCGGAATCACGGTGCTGATCGTCTCCCTGCTCGTCGTCGGCATCGGTCTCTCCCTCGGCGGGCCCACCGGCTATGCCGTCAACCCGGCACGCGACCTCGGTCCCCGCATCGTGCACACCTTCCTGCCCATCCCGAACAAGGGCTCCTCGGACTGGGGTTACGCCTGGATCCCGGTCGCCGGCCCCCTGGTCGGCGGAGCGCTCGCGGGTCTCCTCTACAACGCGGCCTTCTGAGCAGAGGTCCCACCGCCGCCGCAGTCATCCACGCAGCCTTCTGAACCAGCCCAAGGGGTAGCCATGACGGACAACGCCGAGAAGTACGTCGCCGCGATCGACCAGGGCACCACCTCCAGCCGCTGCATCGTCTTCGACCGGAACGGCGCGATCGTCGCCGTCGACCAGCGCGAGCACCGCCAGATCTTCCCCAAGCCCGGCTGGGTGGAGCACGACGCCACGGAGATCTGGTCCAAGGTGCAGGCCGTGGTCGCCGGGGCGATCGCCAAGGCCGGGCTGCGCGCCGACCAGATCAGCGCCCTCGGGATCACCAACCAGCGCGAGACGACGGTGCTGTGGGACCGCGCCACCGGCAAGCCGGTGCACAACGCGATCGTGTGGCAGGACACCCGCACCGCGGCACTCTGCGGCCGGCTGGGGGGATCCGACGGGCAGGACCGTTTCCGTGAGCAGACCGGACTGCCGTTGGCCAGCTACTTCTCCGGGCCCAAGGCGGCCTGGCTGCTCGACAACGTGCCGGGCCTCAGGGCGCGCGCCGAGCGCGGTGAGATCGCCTTCGGCACGATCGACTCCTGGCTCATCTGGAACCTCACCGGCGGCCCCGACGGCGGCGTGCACGTCACCGACGTCACCAACGCCGGGCGCACCCTGCTGATGAACCTGGAGACCCTCCAGTGGGACACGTCCATCCTGTCCGCGATGGACGTGCCCGAGGTCATGCTGCCGGAGATCAAATCCTCCGCCGAGGTGTACGGCACGGCCGTGGGCCAGCTCGGCGGCGTGCCGGTCGCCTCGGCGCTGGGCGACCAGCAGGCCGCGGTGTTCGGCCAGGCCTGCTACGAGGTGGGCACGGCGAAGAACACGTACGGGACGGGCAGCTTCCTGCTGCTCAACACCGGCAACCGGCCGGTGCCGTCGAAGAACGGGCTGTTGACGACGATGGGCTACAAGATCGGCGGTGAGGCGCCCGTCTACTGCCTGGAGGGTTCGATCGCCATAACGGGTGCGCTCGTGCAGTGGTTCCGGGACCAGCTCGGCATCATCCGCACGGCTGACGAGATCGAGAGCCTCGCGGCGAGCGTCGACGACAACGGCGGCGCCTACATCGTGCCCGCCTTCTCCGGGCTGTTCGCGCCGTACTGGCGCTCCGACGCGCGAGGTGTCGTCACCGGCCTCACGCGCTACGTGACGAAGGGGCATCTCGCGCGTGCGGTGCTCGAGGCGACGAGCTGGCAGACGCGCGAGGTCGTGGACGCCATGTTCCAGGACTCCGGGGTACAGATCACGACCCTGAAGGTGGACGGGGGCATGACCAAGAACAACCTGCTCATGCAGCATCAGGCGGACGTGCTCGGCGTGCCCGTGATCCGGCCCCGGGTCTCCGAGACGACCTGCCTGGGTGCGGCGTACGCCGCGGGGCTCGCCGTCGGCGTGTGGAACGACCTGGACGAGCTCAAGGCGCACTGGAGGAAGGACGCCGAGTGGACTCCGGCCATGGACGCGTCGGTGCGCGACCGTGAATACCACAACTGGCGCAAGGCCGTGGAGAAAAGCTTCGGCTGGCTGGAGGACGGCGAGGGCTAGTACGCGCGCGTGCGTCCTCTTGGGCCACGGCCCGTACCCCGGTCGGCGGGGGTACGGGCCGTGCGGCCGTGCGGGTCCTTCAGGTGGTGACCGCCTGGCGTCGTTCGGCCCCGAAGTCCATCGCGTGCTGCACGACGCCGACCAGGACGTCCCGCACCGATCTTCGGTCGCGGGCGTCGCACAGCACCACCGGGATGCCGTCGTCGAGGTCCAGGGCGCCGCGGACGTCCTCCTCCGGGTAACGGGCGGCGCCCTCGAAGCAGTTGACGGCGATGAGGAAGGGGATGGAGCGCCGTTCGAAGTAGTCGACGGCGGCGAAGCAGTCCTCCAGCCGGCGGGTGTCGGCGAGCACGACGGCGCCGAGCGCGCCCTCGGAGAGCTCGTCCCACATGAACCAGAACCGCTCCTGGCCGGGCGTCCCGAAGAGGTAGAGCACCAGGTCCTCGCGCAGGGTGATGCGCCCGAAGTCCATGGCGACGGTGGTGGTGTGCTTGGCCTCGACGCCGGTCGTGTCGTCGACCGGGCGGCCCGCCTCGGTGAGGTACTCCTCGGTACGCAGCGGCTTGATCTCGCTGACCGCCCCGACGAGGGTGGTCTTGCCCACGCCGAAGCCGCCGGCCACCAGGATCTTGAGCGTGACGGGCTCGACCGGGGGCTTGCCGCGCTCAGAACGCCCGAAGATCATCGATCACTTCTCCTGCTCGATGGCTTGACTCGATCCACCCACAACCGCTGACCGGTCACGTCCTCACCTCGCATCCGCGCTGCTCACAGCGCTCGGAGGCCGTTGATCACGTCGCGCAGAATACTCTCGTCCGGCAGTTCGGCCGGTGGCACCGGCCGGTTCACATGGACGAACTCCGCGTCCACGAGGTCGCCGACGAGGACCCGGACCACACCGATGGGCAGATTGAGTTCGGCGGCCAGTTCGGCGACCGACTGCGGTGCTTCCCGGCACAGATCGACGATGTCCACGTGCTCCGGGGACAGCGACGGATCCGTGTCCGCTTCCTCGGCGTGGGGCTCGGCGACGACCAGCGCGATCAGATCGAGACGGTGCTGGACCGCACTGGTGGTGCGGCCCCGCGTCATGGCGTACGGACGGACGACCGGTCCGGCCTCGTCGTCGAACCAGTGACTTCTTCCCTGACCGTCTGTGCTCATGCCATCCCACTACCCGCCCGAGGGCAGATCGGTGCGTGGGGTGGTGCCCAGATGTACGCCGACCCGCTTGACGAGGAGCGTCATCTCGTACGCCACGAGCCCCACGTCCGAGTCCGCGTCCGAGAGGACGGCGAGGCAGCTGCCGTCACCCGCGGCCGTGACGAACAGGAAGGCGTCGTCGAGTTCGACGACGGTCTGGCGGACGCTGCCGGCCTCGAAGTGCCGGCCGACGCCCTTGGCGAGGCTGTGGAATCCGGAGGCGACGGCGGCCAGGTGCTCGCCGTCCTCCCGGGACAGGTCCTTGGACACCCCCGTCGGCAGACCGTCGCCGGAGAGGACGACCGCCTTGCGGATGCTGGCGACACGGTCGACGAGTTCGTCGAGGAGCCAGTTCAGCTCGCCGTTGTCGGTGGTGCTGTGGCCGGTCGCCTTCGGTGCGGTCATCGACCGTCCCCCTTGTTCGTTCCTTGCGGTGCTGCGCCGCTGTGGGCATCGTCGCCCGCGGCGTTCTCCACGCGGCCGCGCTGCCAGCCTCGCTGGAGCGAGGCCATGCGGCTGCGTACTTCGTCGGCGTCCCGGTCCGCGGGGTCGGTTCGGTCCTCGGTGCGCGGGGCCGGGCCCTGCCGCAGTTGTGGGGCGAGGTTCGCCTGCCGTACGCGTCGGGGCAGCGCGGCCGTGCCGGACCCGCCGCCGTCCGTCCCGCCGGACGCGGTGTCCGCGCGCTCGGGCGTGCCGCCGGGTCCGCCGGGCCGGGCCGTGGCCTGCCGCGTGCGCTGCGGGAGGGCGGGCGGCTGGGTCGGCTCCTGCGCTCCGCGGCCGGGGCGCTCGGGCGTGCCGCCGCTGCGGGGGATCTGCGCCGTCATGCCGCGGCGGCGCGAGGGCAGCGGTGCCGGGCCGTCGTTCTCCACCCGGCGGGGGCCGGGCCTGGCCGGGGACTCGCTGTCCGTCTCGGCGCGCCGGGACCGCTGTTCCGGGACCGGGCGACCGTGCGAGCTGACCAGCTTGGGCAGGCGGCGACCTGGCGTCAGCGGCACGGGACCGGACGGGTCGTCGGCGAGGGGCCCATGGGGGTCGCCGGGGCTGTCGGGCAGCTTGTGGTGCTGGTCCACGGCGCCGGCCGCCGGCTCGTCCTCGGTGCGGGTGAGGGAGCGGCGCGGGCGGAACAGACCGCCGTGGTCGTCGTCCTCGTCCAGGGCGGCCGGGAAGTCGCCGAGGGCGTCCAGGCCGACGGGGGCCTCCAGTTCGACCGGGCCGTCGAGCATCGAGGCGGGCACGGGAAGCTGCGTCGAGGCCGGGGAGAGGGCGGTCCTGCGGGGCTCCGCGGGGTCGGCCTCCTTCGGGGGCCGGGGGCGGTCGAGCCGGAAGCCGATGCCGTTGGTGTCGGGGACGTCGTCGGTCAGCAGCGCGTCGGGGATGAAGACGATGGCCGTCGTCCCCCCGTACGGCGAGGGCTGCAGGGAGACGCGGACGTTCTGCCGCTGGGCGAGCCGGCTGACCACGAACAGCCCGAGGCGGTCGGTGTCGGACAGCTCGAACTCCGGCGTCTCGGCGAGCCGGAGGTTGGCCTCCAGGAGGGCCTCGGGTGCCATGCCGAGGCCGCGGTCGTGGATCTCGAGGGTGAAGCCGTTGGCGACCCGGTCGCCGTACACCTGGACCGCGGTGTGCGGCGGGGAGAACACCGTGGCGTTCTCCAGGAGTTCGGCCACCAGGTGGGTGAGGTCGGCGACGGCCGGACCGGTCGCGGCGAGGCGCGGCAGCCGGCGGACCTCGATGCGTTCGTAGTCCTCGACCTCGGCGACCGCGGCGCGCACGATGTCCATGAGCTGCACGGGCCTGCGCCACTGCCGGGACGGGGCGGCGCCCGAGAGGATCACCAGGCCCTCGGCGTGCCGGCGCATGCGGGTGGTGAGGTGGTCGAGGCGGAAGAGGTCGGCGAGTTCCTCGGTGTCCTCGGTGCGGCGCTCCATGGTGTCGAGCAGGGTCAGCTGCTTGTGCAGCAGGACCTGGCTGCGGCGGGCGAGGTTGACGAAGACCTCGGAGACACCGGACCGCAGTTCGGCCTGTTTGACGGCGGCTTCGACGGCGGCCCGCTGGAGGGTGTTGAGGGCCTGGCCGACCTCGCCCATCTCGTTCTTGTCGTACTCCAGCCGCGGGACCTCGGTCTCCACGTCGACCTGTTCGCCCGCGGACAGGCGGCGCATCACGCTGGGCAGCCGCACGCCGGACGCCTCGTGGGCCTCCAGCCGGAGCTGGCGCAGGTCGCGGATGAGTCCGCGGCCGATCCGTACGGACAGGACGAGGGAGACCAGCAGGGCGACCAGTCCGAAGACGCCGGCGACGACCGCCTTGACGATGACCTCGATCGCGACCGGGCGGACACGGTCCTGGTAGCGGTCGTTGGCCTGCTCGTCCAGGGTGCCGAGCTCGTCGAGGACGTTTCCGGCCGCGGTGTCCCAGTTCTTGGCGCTGACTCCCCGGGGCATGTCACCGGGCGCGGTGCCGACGACGGCCTGTTCGGCGGTGCGCAGCGGGGCGGTGGTGGCGTTCTTCCAGAAGCTCTCGTAGCGCTCGCGCTCCGCCGTGGGCAGCTGGGCGAGGCTGACTTCGTAGATCACCTCCCGCTGGGCCTCGAGGTCGGAGACGTCGCGGATCTCCTCGTGGCCGAGCCGGCCCACGACCAGGGCGGAGCCGAGCAGGGCGTCCTCCTGGGAGAGGAGCTCTCGGGCTCGGGCGACGCTGACGAGCGCGCGGTACTGCTTGTCCATCTCCACGCTGTCGACGACGTCCAGCTTGGCCAGCAGGGCGTAGCAGGGGTCGATCAGCTGGGTGTAGAGGGCGAGGGCCTGCGCCCGGGTGACGGTGCCCTCCTCGACGCTGCGGCGCAGCGAGTCGACGCCGTCGAAGGCGTCGAGCACCGCGGTCAGGCCTTCCCCGTCGTCCTGGTCCAGGACGTCGCGCACATCGGGGTCCTGGGCGTTCCCGCGGATCTCGGCGAGTGCCCCGTCGGTGGCGGTCCGGGTGCGGCGCAGCGCGGACAGCGCGTCGGAGGCCCGGGGGTCGGCGAGGTAGACGAGGGTCTGGCGGCGTTCCTGCTGAACGACGCGGACGGTGTCCTCGATCGGATAGCCGACCTTCTCGACGAGGGACGACACCGTGAACAGGCGGCTCGCCTCGCGTCCCGTGAGTACCGTGGCGAAGCCCCAGACGGCGGTCAGGGACACCAGCGGCACGAGAAGCAGCGCCACGATCTTCCGGCGGATCGACTTCCCGCGAAAGCGCATGGCCTCCCCCAGCTCGAACCCCCACCGGCAGGGGGTACGCATGTGCGTCAACAAACGGCGCGAGCCTACTACCGACGCACAGTGAACTCGAAGAGCTGTCCGGAAGCTGAACTTCCGCCCCGGGGGCGAGACATGGCGTGTTGTCCGGTAATTACGGGAGATTGTCTCCCTGGATCCGATCCTTCGGACCCGGCCGGATCCGGTCGGCCGTGCACACGAGTTGGCCAGAATTTTTCGCAACTCGGGAATCTTCGGGGCACGTCGTTCGTCCTACTCATTGGGAATTGGGGGCGGAATCGGCCACACGAGCCGTTTGCCGCACCTGGGCGGCGTAAAACAGCGCAAGCCGGGCAGCCACTGGGGAGCCGGGTCTTTCGACTCGGAGGCGAGCGGTCTGCTGGCGGTGGGGAGTGACACAGTGATGGGCACGGCGGAGCGGCGTGAGGCGCCCGAGGAGAGCGCGGCGGTGGGCAGTACGGCACTGCGGGATCCCGAGGCGTCGGATCGCGACATTCCGGCGAACGAGCGGGCGAGAGCGGAGCGGCGCGAAAGTCCGGCCGACAGGCGCGGGTCGGGTCGCGGTGCCCCCGCGGCCGCGAAGGCGAGCAACACGGCATCCGAGGTCCGGCGGACCGGCGCGGGCGACACCCGCAGAGGTGCCGCCACGGCACAAGCACCGGCGGTCCACCGCCCGTTGTGGGAGGAGGAGCCCGCGCGGCGGCGTCGGATGCCCGACCCGGTGCGTACGGCGGCGGTGCGCGCGGTGCTGATCATCGCGGTGACGCTGATACAGGCGATGGTCGCCTTCCTGTGCACCCTGGCCGGATCCTGGCTGGCGTTCCCCATGGTGATCAGCAGTGTGGTCAGCACGGTGCTGGCCACCTGGGGCGCACTGGACGTCTGGGTGACCCGGCAGGTGTGGAACCAGCGCAACGGCGTGGTGTCCACGCCGAGCAGCACCGCGCGGTCACTGCGGCGTGAGCGCCGCCGCACGCGCCGGGCGGCTCAGGCCGCCGAGCGCGCGCAGGAACGGATACGCAGGCAGG
The DNA here is from genome assembly GCF_040295245.1 of Streptomyces sp. NPDC002884. NCBI lineage: Bacteria > Bacillati > Actinomycetota > Actinomycetes > Kitasatosporales > Streptomycetaceae > Streptomyces > Streptomyces sp. NPDC002884. The sequence goes on from NZ_JBEOVB010000029.1 coordinate 21,594, forward strand.
GTGGCGCCGGGCAGCTGTCCCACTCCTGAGGCGGTCGGCGCGGCACCGGCCAGGGGAGCCGTGACGGTTTCCCTGGTCGGTGCCGCGCCCGTTCACAGGGTGAGCGCGGGTCTTCGAGAGGTGTGAACGGACTCGGCCGGCGATGTTCTCGCGGACGTGCCGCGCTGGTGGTGTGCTGGACTCCCACGAGCACCAGGAGTCCGCCGATGACGACAGCCGAGCATCCGCCAGGCCCTCAGCAGGACGACGCCGAGCTCGCCGAGTTCGGCTACCGGCCCGAGCTCAAGAGAACCCTGGGCAACTTCCACACCTTCGCCGCGGGCATCAGCTACATCTCGATCCTGACCGGCACTTTCCAGCTGTTCTACTTCGGCTACGGCAGCGGCGGCCCCGCCTACTGGTGGTCCTGGCCGATGGTGTTCGTGGGCCAGTTCACGGTCGCCCTGTGCTTCGCGGAGCTGGCCGCCCGCTATCCGGTCGCCGGGTCCGTCTACAACTGGTCGAAGAAGATCGGCAATCCGCATCTGGGCTGGCTGGCCGGCTGGATGATGCTGACCGCCTCGATCGTGTCGATCGCTGCCGTGGCGCTGGCCTACCAGTTGACGCTGCCGCAGATCTCCTCGGTCTTCCAGTTCGTGGGTGACGGCACCGGCAAGTACGACGTGGCGACCAACGCGGTCGTCCTGGCGACCGTGTTGATCCTGTTCACCACCTTGGTCAACGCGTTCGGCGTCAAGCTGATGGCGACGATCAACACGGCCGGTGTGTTCATCGAGCTGATCGCGACCGTCGTACTGATCGTCCTGTTCGCCGTCCACATCACCCGCGGCCCCCAGGTGGTCATGGAGACCAACGGCACGGGAGCGGGTTACGGAACCGGGTACCTCGGCGCGTTCCTCGTGGCCTCGCTGGCCTCGGCGTATGTCATGTACGGCTTCGACACGGCCGCGTCGCTCGGCGAGGAGTCCATCGATCCCTCCCGCAACGCGCCCCGTGCGATCATCCGGGCGATCGTCGCCTCCTTCGTCCTCGGCGGGCTGGTCCTGCTGCTCGCGCTGATGAGCGTCTCCAGCCTGAAGGGCGAGAAGCTGTCCACGGACGGTCTTCAGTACGTCGTGCTCGACGTGCTCGGTCCGACGGCCGGCAAGGCGATGCTGTGGTGTGTGCTGATCGCCGTCACGGTGTGCGCCCTGGCCGTGCAGACGGCGGCGATCCGGCTGGCGTTCGCGATGGCCCGCGACAACAACCTGCCCTGGTCCTCGCGGCTGGCCAAGTGCCATCCGCGTTTCCAGACCCCGGTGCTGCCGACCGTCATCATCGGGGTGCTGGCGCTGTCGATCCTCGTAGTCAACATCCGCCAGCCGCAGATCTTCACCGTCGTCACCAGCATCGGCATCATCATGATCTACCTCGCCTACCTGGGCGTGACCGGCCCGATGCTGGTGGCGCGGCTGCGCGGCAGGTGGCAGCCCGCGAGCGACGGGAAGTTCTCGCTCGGCCGCTGGGGGCTGCTCGTCAACATCGTCGCGGTGGTGTGGGGCACGGCGATGACGATCAACCTGATCTGGCCGCGCGCCTCCGTCTACAACGCGGCGGCGCCCTTCCACTGGTACCTCCGGTGGGGCGCCGTCCTGTTCGTGGCCGTGATCGCGGGCGGTGGCTTCGCCTACTACTGGTTCGTGCAGCGGCACCGGACCGGTGTGCTCGAGGACCACCGCCTGGCGGACAGCTGATCAACCGGCGTTCGGCGCAGGCCTCTTGTACATCCGGGTCGCCGTGATCTCGCTGCGCACCTGCGCCCCCTCGCCTTCCGCGGCCGGGCTCTGCTGCGGCAGACCCGGCCGCAGGTGTTCCTCGACGCTGATGTACTTCAGGCCCGCCCGCAGGTCGGCGTCGTTGCGCAGCCGGATGACCAGCGGGAACTCCGCCAGCGCCGTCGTGTCGAACAGCCCTGTGGTGTAGAGGAGCTGCACACCGAGGGCGTCCGAGACCGCGCGCTGGAGCTCCAGCAGATAGGTCGCGTTGGCGCGCCCGATGGGGTTGTCGAGGAACAGCGTGCCGGCGTACCGGTGCTTGTCCCGGCCCCGGTCGTTGCTCCTGAGCGCCGCCATCGTGCAGTACAGGGCGATGGCCGCGGTGAGCAGCTGGCCGCCGGAGAACACGTCGCCCATCTGGCCGACGGGCACCCGCTCGGCCCGCAGTACCGCGTCCGGCTTGAGGATCTCGACGGCGACGCCCTTGGGCTGCAGGGCCGCGCCGACCCCGCGCAGCAGCAGTGACACGCCGTCGCGCCGCAGGTCGGAGTTCTTCTTCACGGCGGCCCGGGTCGCCTCGTCGATGACCTCGCCGAGCCGCTCGGTGAGGGTGCTCTGGTCGGGCTCCTCGAAGCGGATGCGCAGGAACTCCTGGCCGGACCACTCGCCGAGTCCCTCGGGCAGCCGGGAGAGCCGCTGGGCCGATCGCAGGGTGGCGAGCGCGGACTCGACGAGCCCGCGCAGCCGGTCCACGATCGAGTCCCTGTTGCGCTCCAGCTGCTCCAGCTCGTCCGTCAGGACCCTCAGCCGGGGCGCGAAGGCGTTCGCCCACTTCTGCGCGTGCTCGGGCAGCGTGGAGGCGGGCAGCTCGCGGATCTGCTGGCGGGCCGGGGTGCGGACCTGCTCGTAGCGGGTGGAGTTGGCGTGCCGGACGAGGATGTCGCCGGCCTCGCGGACGGCGGACTCGGCGGCGGACAAGTCGGCGGCACAGCCGCGCAGGGAGCGGCGGGCATCGGCGGCCGACTGGCGGGCCTCCTCCGTGGTCCCCGGGTAGGGCTCCGACTCCTCCTGGTCCTCGTCCGGGGTGTGTTCACGCAGCAGATCCCGGAGCATCGCGGCGATCTCGTCGAAGCCGCCGGCCGCGTCCTCGGCGGCCCGGTGGGCGGCCAGGAGTTCGGCGTGGGCCGCGCGTGCCTGGTTCAACGCCTCGGTACGGGCGCCGAGTTCGGTCGTCGCGGTGCGCAGCAGCGCCTGGGCGTGCTCGGCGTCGCGCGGCTGGAGTTCCGCGGGCAGCTCGGTGTGGGCCTCGCCGTCCTCGGGGGCGTGCCGCTCGGCCTCGCCGCGCAGTCGCCCGAGCTGCTCGCTCGCGGTGGACACACGGGTCTCCAGGAGCTGCACCAGCTCCTCCGCGCGCGCGGCGGCGGCCTGCCGGGACGGCCCGTCGGAGCCGTCGGGCGACTGGAGCAACTGCTCCGCGCGTGTACGGACCTTGTTGCTGAGCCGGTCCAGCTCGGCGCGGGCCGCGCTCTCGTCGCTCTCCCCGCGGGCCTGCTCGGCCCGCAGGTCCGCGCCGACGCCGACCTTCTCGTACAGCTGGGACGCCGCCCGGTAGGCCTCGCGGAGGGCCGGCAGGGAGGTCCTGGACGCGTCCGACCCGGCGTCCGGCACGTCGTCGGGGGCGCCGGCGATCTCGGCGCGCTCGGCGCGCAGCGCGCGTGCGGTGCGGCGGGCGTCGTCGGCGGCGCGCTGGGCGCCGCGGCGGTCCTCGTCGGCGGCGCGGGCGCGCTCCAGGCAGGTCTGGGCGCGGGCCTCCGACTCGGTCGCCTCGTCGGCGAGTTCACGCACCTTGACCTGCCAGCCGGCGCGCTCACGCAGCCGGAAGGCGAGGCCGGCCAGGGCGTCGGCGGCCCGCCGGGCCTTCTGCGCGGCCTCCTGCCGCTCGTCGCGCTCCCGGGCCGCCTCGGCGGCGATCTCGTCGGCCTCCGCGCGCACGGTCCGGGCCTCGGACAGCTCGGCCTCGGACTCCTCGGCGAAGGCGCGCGCCTCCCCGGCGGATCCGGCCAGCTCGGTGAGCCGCCCGGCGGGACAGCCGGTACGCCAGGAGGCCAGCCGGGCGGACAACTCGCGGTCCTTGCCGAGCCGCGCCGCGAGCCGGCGGATGTCCTCGTCCCGCTCGGTCGCCCGCGCGCGGAGCGTCTGCCGTTCCTCGTCGGCGGCCTGCTCGTCGTGCATGGCCGGGTTCGGCGGGACGAGGAAGACGTCACCGCTCTGCGCGTCGGCCGCCGGGGTGGGCGCCAGCAGGGCGGCGGCCGTACCGACGGCCACGGCCGAGCGGGGCAGCAGGGCGGCGTCACCGAGCGCCTCACGCGCGCGTGCGTGCGAGGCGGGATCGGTGATGATCACGCCGTCGACCAGTTCGGGCCGGGCGGCGAGCACGCGCGCGTGGTCGGCGGGGTCGACGGCCTGCGCGAGGTAGCGCCAGCCGGGCAGGGCGGGGATGCCGTGCTCGCCGAGGAACTCGACCGTGGCCAGCACGTCCGGGCCGGGCGGCAGCAGTCCCCCGTCGCCGAGCGCGCCGAGGATGCGGGAGTCGTCGGCGGCCGCGGTCCGCAGCTCGAAGAGCTGCCGTTCGGCGGAGGAGACGGCGTCGTCGAGGAGGTCGCGCAGCTCGTCGGCGCAGCGGTCCAGGTCCTCGGGGGCCAGCAGGGAGTCGTCGTCGGGCTCCCCGTTCTGCCGTGGCTGCGGGATCCGGGGGCGGGCCCCGCCGCCGGTCAGCCCGAGCAGCTCCGCGAGCCGTTCCTCACCGGCCAGGGACTCGGCGAGCCCCTGCTCGGCCTCGTACGACCGGTGCGCGGCCGTCGCCGCGTCGGCGGCCCGGGCCGCGGTGAGCTCGGCGCGGGACTCCGCGGAGGCGGCCTCGCGCGCGTGCTCGGCGGCCCGGTGCGAGGCGTCGCGCGCGGTGTCCCAGGCGGCGACGGCGGTCTTCTCGGCGTCGCTGGCGGCGAGGGCCGCGCGGGCGGGGTCGGCGTCGGGCGCGCTGTCGTCGAGCCAGCCCGCGCGTACGGCCTCGGCGGTCTCCTGCTCGACCTCGGAGAGGCGCTGGCGCAGGTGTCCGACCTCGCTGCGGGCGCGCTGGGCGTCGGTGGCGGCGGACGTCGAGTCCCGGTGCGCGCACTCGCCGACCTCCTGGAGTGCCGCCGAGCGTTCCTCCTCCTCGTTGGCGAGGGCCTCGGCGTTCCCGGCGGCCGCGTGCAGGGCCCGTACGAGGTCGACGGCTGCCTTGGCGCGGGCGGCGAGCGCGGGGGCGGCGTCGCGTTCGGCCTCCTGGATCGCGACGGAGACGCGCGCGACCCGGTCGGCGGCCGCACGGTGGCGCAGCACGGCCTCGGCGGCCTGCCAGGCGGAGTGCAGGGTGCGGGCGTCGGCGAGTTCACGCTTCTGCGCGGCGGCGGACTTCTCGGCGCCGGCGAGCGCCAACGAGGCGTGCCGGAAGGCGATCTCGGCGGCGATCAGCGCGCTGCGCTCCCGTGCGCTCTCGGAGTGCGTGACGGAGTAGGCGGCGGCCGTGACGCGCTGGGCGAGATCACCGGCCCGCGCCTTCTCCCGCACGCCCCGCGCGGACAGCCGTCGGGCCAGCGCTCGGGTGCGGCGCTCGGCGCCGGCGTGGATGTCACGCGCGCGTGCCCGCGCCTCGGCGGCCTCGACGATCCGCCCGAGCAGGTCCACCGAACCGGCGGTGAAGTCCCGTTCGGCGATCAGCTCGGCGCGGCGGCCCAGCTTGTTGCCGAAGCCGCTGACCAGGTCGGCGAGCCCGTCGGTGTCCCGTGTGTCGGTCACGGCGCGCAGCAGCAGGTCGGTGAAGTCGGAGTCCTTCTTGACCGCGAAGAGGCCGGCGGCCTCACCCTCGTCGGCGTTCATCTCCCGCTGGTAGCGGAAGAGTTCGGGGTCCAGGCCCAGCTCGCCGAGGTGCTCGATCCACCGGTCGTGGATCTCCTCCCAGTGCACCTCCAGGTGCGGATACGCCTTCCCCGCCTCGGTGAGGGCGTCCCGGAAGCCCTTCATGGTGCGCCGCCGCCCCTGGGCGCCGGAGGCTCCCTCGACGGGCGGGCGGACGGCGGTGGACTCGGCGACGGGCAGGTTGTCCAGGCTCAGCCCGGGACCGGGCCGGAACGAGTACCAGGCCTCCGCGAACTTCCGCGGGTCGTTGGAGACCTGCCGCCCGCGCCACTCGCTGGCCTTGCCGACGACGACGCACTCGCCGGTGAGCACGTGCTGCCATTCCAGCGCCACGTGTCCGCAGTCGTCGGCGAGCAGGAACTTGCGCAGCACGCCGGAGCTGGCGCCGCCGAGGGTGTTGCGGTGGCCCGGCAGCATCACCGAGAAGATCAGCTTGAGCAGGACGGACTTGCCGCCGCCGTTCTCCAGGAAGAGCACGCCCGCGGGCGCGGGCCTGCGCGGCGGGCCGACGGGCTCCTCCTCGAAGAACTCCGCCTGCGTGGGGGCGGGGTCGGGCACGACGGCGCCCACGCCCCGCAGGTCAAGCACGGTGTCGGCGTAGCGCGCACCGGCAGGACCGATGGAGTAGAGGCGGACCCGGGACAGCTCGTACATGGCGGACTCTCGTAAGTCTTCGGCAGATCGGGGGGGTGGCGCTTGAGGAGCTCAGGGGCCCGAAGGCCCGTGAGCTCCTCAAGCTCGGAAGCTCGGCAGCCGGTCGGCGCGGAAGCCGGTCGGCTCGGGCTTCAGGAGTGGAACGGCAGCCCGGCGTCGGCCACCAGGTCCAGGTCGTCGGTCTCCTCGGCGGGCAGCAGCGTCGGAGAGCCGTCGGTGACCGGGACGACGCCCAGCTCCAGCAGTTCGGCCAGGGCGGCACCACCCGCCATGTCACGTACCTGGAGCTGGTAGCGGGCGGTCGTCCGGTAGGTACCGCCGCCGTCGTCACCGGTCCGCTGGAGGAAGCCGGAGTCGGTGAGGAACGCGACGGCCTTGCCGACGATGCCGGTCGTGGAACCGGCGAGTCTGCGCGCGTCCTTGGTGGCGCCGGTGGAGCTGCGTCTGGCCCAGATCCGCCAGGCGGCCTCCAGTCCGGGCGCGTCGGTGGCGGGGTCGGTGTTCTCGCCCTGCTCCTCGGCCCGCTCCTCCAGCCGGTGGCAGGCCTGGCGCACGAACGCGTCCACCCCGTTGACGCTGACCCGGCCGATGTAGCCGTCGTCGGCCAGGTCCTCGGGTCGCGGGAACGCCATCGCGGCGACGGAGAGGTGCGCGAGCCCGTGCAGGAACCGGTCGCCGCCGTCGGCGGACGTACGACGCGCGTAGTCCCCCATCCGTACGGCGAACACCGAGTCCTCGGCGGCGGTCACCGCCATCCCCGCGCGCGGGGAGACCTCCAGCACGATCAGCCCGAGTCCGGCGGCCACGGCGTCGGCGAGCCGCGCGAACGGCGGATCCTCCCGGTACCGCCGCAGCAGCTCCGCGTACTCCTGGTCCCGCGCGGGCTGCAGCTTGGGCTGCAGCCCGAAGGCGACGAGCCGCGCCGCGTCGGCGGCGTCGGCGGGGGTGACGGCGGCGCTCACCGCCGGGGCGGGGGCCTCCGTGTCGCTCCACTCGACGTGCTCGGTCACAGCTTCGGCTCCTTGGTGTTCTCGTGCTCGGCCACTCGGTTCCCGGCCCGGCTCATGCCGCCTCCGTCCGGTCCGCCGCCATCCCCGCGGCGTCCAACAGGGCGGTGCCGACGATCAGGTCGGCCCCGCCGAACCCCGGGTCGTCCAGTTCCTGCCCGTCGTCCACGGCGAACAGCAGCTTCTCCTCGCCCTGGCGGTAGGCGGTGCCCACGGCCGGACTGGCGGCGTGCACGGCCAGCAGCGCCACCAGGTAGGCCAGCTCTTCGCCCTCCTTGGCGCGCGCCTCCTCGAGCAGTCCCGACAGCCGTCGTGGCGCGTCGGCCGGCAGATCGAGCAGCTGCTTGGCCATCGCCAGCTGTTCCTCGCTGAACCGGCTGTCGTCCGGTGTCGCAATGAGGTCCGGCTCCGGCATCTCCGCCCCCAGGTGCTCCCGCTCCGCCGGCGGCGTCAGCAGCAGGTCGACGAGATCGCCCACCCGCACCGACACCGGTGTGCGCAGCCCGGTCCCCCGCGCGAAGAACGCGTCGGTGACCCGGACCGCCTGCTCCAGCGGCAACGGCAGCACGGGGGTGACGAGATGCCCGTAGAGGTCGATGCCCGACGAGGTCATGGGCGTGGCGAAGGCCTGTCGGTCCTGCTCGGCGCGGAAGAGCGGGCCGGCCTCCAGCAGCCGGGACTGCAGCTGGGTGTGCCGGCGGATGCAGTCCTTCACGATGTCGACGAGCTCGGCGGCCCGCCGCTTGTTGTCCGCGTCCTCAATCTCGTCGCGTGCCTTGCGGATGTTGGTGAGGATCGCGTTCTCGTGGCGGTAGCGGTCGGCGACGTGGTCGAGGGCCTCGGCGATCATGTCGGGCACGGCGTTGAGCCAGTCCACCGCGCGCACGTTGCGCCGGGTCGCCTCCAGGGCGCGGCGCAGCGTCTCCGAGTACTGCACGGTGCGGTAGCGGGCCTGCTCGGCGGCCAGCTGGGCGTCGGCGAGGCGGCCGCGACGGATGAGCACCTCGAGTTTGACCTCGGCGGCGATCTGCGCGCTGGTGACGTCCGTGTCGAGGGCGCCGACGAGCACGTTGACCGCCTCGTCGGTGGTGCGGAGGTACACCACGCCGCCGTGGCCGGGGACCTCTTCGATCAGCTTGAAGTCGTAGTCGCGGCGCACATACGTGCCGTCGGGCGCGAAGGTGCCGTACATGGCGCGGAAGCCGCGGTCGACGCTGCCGACGTTGATCAGGTTCTCCAGGACCCAGCGGGCCACCCGCTCGTGCTCGGCGACGGACCGCCGCGGGGCCTGCGCGGCGATGCGCGGCATGAGGCGGGCCACTATCTGGTCGTGGTCGGCGCCGGTGTCGAAGTCCATGTTGAGCGTGACCAGGTCGATGGCGGCGAGGGCGATCTCCGCCATGCCGTAGACCGAGTACTCACCGGCGAGGTTGGCCTTGCGGGCGTCGAGGTCGTGGATCGGCGCGGTGCAGGCGAGCGCGCGCAGCCGCCGCGCCAGCCCCTCGTCGGCGGCCGGGCCCTGAGCGGGGCGCGGCCCCGCGCTGAGCTGGGGCGGAACACGGTCCGTCGACGCAGGCGAAGTCACGGTGCACAGACTAGGTCCTCGGTCTGACATCGACCCAAACGGCGCCTATCGCCTCCGGCGGGACGGCGGGACGGCCGCACGACCGGACGGCTGGACAGCGGGACGGCCGGAGGACCGGACGGCCACACGACCGGACGACCGGACGGCCAGACGGCCAGACGGCCAGACGGCCAGACGGCCAGGGTCGTTCTCCGGCCGCGGGCCGGTGGGAGCCAGTCGCGCGGATCCCCGCGCACCTACGGGGCACTGTCGCCCTCGACTCTTCGCCCGTAGGCCTCGACCACGCGTTCCAACGAGTCGGCCAGGTAGACGGCGAGCAGCCGCTCGGCCTCCCCCGCGTCCTGCGCCTCCAGCGCCTGGAGGATCTGGCGGTTGCGCCGGAGGTACGGCTCGTGCAGCCGGCGGGGCTCGTCGACGAGGTGGAAGGCGAGGCGCAGCTCGGCGAAGACACTGCGCATCAGCTCGTCGGTGCGCACGCTTCCGGCCAGGGCCACCAGTTCGCGGTGGAAGTGGAAGTTGGCCGTACCCAGTCCTTTCCAGTCGTTCTCGACGGCCGCGACCTGGCCCTCGGTGACGCTCGCCCGGAGGCCGTCCAGCGTGTACGGCGGCTCGCCCAGTCCGCGCACGACGGCGCACTCGACGAGCGCGCGCGTGCGGTAGATGTCCTTCACGTCCTCGACGGTCAGGACCCGGACGAACACGCCGCGGTTCAGCTCGTGGACGAGCAGGCGCTCGTGCGTGAGCAGCCGGAACGCCTCGCGCAGCGTGTTGCGGGAGACGCCGAGCGCCCCCCCGATGCTGTCCTCCGACAGCCGGGTCCCGGGCGGGAAATAGCCCTCGGCGATGCGGCTCCTGAGGATGTCCGAAACCCGTTCGGCCGTGCTCGTGCGACCCAGGAGGACGCGGTCGTCGGCCAGTCCCGCCAGCTGCTCTGCCATGCCCGGAATTCAACCGCAGGCCCGAGAACGAAACAACATGGGTATTGAAGGATCGTTCAACGATCCTCTACCTTCGTCTCCATGGCACCGCCCGTCCCCACCACGGCGGCCCGCCTCCGCACGGCACGGCTCACTCCCCGCACCCTCCGTCCTCCCACAGCGAGGTGCCCCATGAGCACGCCCCTTCCACCCCGGACACCGGCCACCGACACCCACCCCGTAGCGGCCACCGCCGCGCCCGCTCCCGACGACGGCGCCCTGGCCTGGCTGCGCGCCCTCGGCCCGCGCGGCCGCCGCGCCTTCGCCGGCGCGTTCGGCGGCTACGCCCTCGACTCCTACGACTACTTCACGCTGCCGCTGAGCATGGTCGCGCTGGCGGCGTACTTCGGTCTGGACAGCAGCCAGACCGGCCTGTTCACCACCGTCACCCTGGTCGCCTCCGCGATCGGCGGCGCCGTGGCGGGGGTGCTGGCCGACCGGATCGGCCGGGTCAGGGCCCTGATGATCACGGTGATCACCTACGCGGTCTTCACCGTCGCCTGCGGCTTCGCACCCACCTACGAGACGCTGCTGGTCTTCCGGTCCCTCCAGGGCCTCGGTTTCGGCGGCGAGTGGGCGGTCGGCGCGATCCTGGTCGCCGAGTACGCGAGCGCGAAGCACCGGGGGCGCACCCTGGGCGCGATCCAGAGCTCGTGGGCCGTCGGCTGGGGCCTCGCGGTACTCGTGTACACGCTGGTCTTCTCGTTCTTCGGCGACGACATCGCCTGGCGCGTGATGTTCTGGACGGGCGCCCTGCCCGCGCTGCTGGTGGTGTGGATGCGGCGCCGGGTACAGGACGCGCCGAAGGCCACCGCCGCACGCGAACAGAGCGCCGAGAAGGGCTCGTTCCCGGCGATCTTCAAGGGTCCGCTGCTGCGGACGACGCTCTTCGCGGGCCTGCTCTCCACCGGTGTGCAGGGCGGCTACTACACCCTGGCGACCTGGGTTCCGACCTATCTGAAGTCCGAGCGCGGGCTGTCGGTGGTCGGCACCGGCGGCTATCTGACCTTCCTCATCTCCGGGGCCTTCCTCGGCTACCTCACCGGCGGCTACCTCACCGACCGGCTGGGCCGGCGCCGCAACATCTGGCTGTTCGCCCTGCTGTCGGCGGTGTGCATCCTGGCGTACGCGAACATCCCGAGCGGCGCGGACACCGTGCTCCTCGTGCTCGGCTTCCCGCTCGGGTTCTGCATGTCGGCGATCTTCAGCGGCTTCGGGTCCTATCTGAGCGAGCTGTACCCGACGGCCCTGCGCGGCACGGGCCAGGGATTCACCTACAACACCGGCCGCGCCGTGGGCGCCGTCTTCCCCACCACGGTCGGCTTCCTCGCCGACAGCTGGGGCGTGGGCGGCGCGCTGGTGTTCGGCGCGATCGGCTACGCAATCGCCGCCCTGGCGCTGCTGGGGCTTCCGGAGACCCGCGGGAAGGAACTGGAGTGAACCGTCCGATCCTCACGCAGGACCGCCGTCCGATCCCCACGCAGGACCCCCGTCCGCCCCTCACCGAGGACCGTCCCGTCACCCTCGTCGACGAGCACGCGCACGCGTGGAGCCCCGCCACCGCCCGGGCCCGCTTCCGGGCGGGTCTGGCGGGCCCCACGGCCGGGGTCGCGGGCGGCCACACCCAGGTCAACCTGATCTCGGTGCCGGCCGACTGGGCGTACGACATGCTCCTGTTCTGCCAGCGCAACCCGAAGCCCTGTCCCGTCCTCGACGTCACGGACGCCGGCTCCTGGACGACCGTTCTGGCCGAGGGCGCCGACCTGCGCACGGACCTGCCGCGCTACCGGGTCTGGGCGGACGGGGAGCTGGTGGACGAGCCGACGGACGTGCGCGCGTACTGGCGTGCCGACCTGGTGTCGTTCCTGATCGGGTGCAGCTTCACCTTCGAGTGGGCGCTGTCCGGGGCGGGCGTACCGATCCGGCACGTCGAGCAGGGGCGCAACGTCCCGATGTACGTGACGAGCCGACAGTGCCGGCCCGCGGGACGGCTGCACGGGCCCATGGTGGTGTCCATGCGCCCGGTGCCGCCGCAGCACCTCGCGGCGGCCATCCGGGAGAGCAGCCTACTCCCGGCGGTGCACGGCAGCCCCGTACACTGCGGCGATCCGTCGGGACTGGGCATCGACGACCTCGGCCGGCCCGACTTCGGTGACCCGGTGGAGGCCGCGCCGGACGACATCCCGGTGTTCTGGGCGTGCGGTGTGACCCCGCAGGCCGCGGTGATGGCCTCGCGCCCGCCCTTCGCCCTCACCCACGCTCCGGGACAGATGTTCCTCACCGACGCCCGCGACGAGCAGTACCGCGTGGCCTGAGAAGGAGATACGAAGGAACCATGACCGCGACGACCGCGATCGATCTGAACGCCGACCTCGGCGAGGGCTTCGGCCGCTGGCAGTTGACCGACGACGAGCAGCTGCTGTCCGTCGTCAGCAGCGCCAACGTGGCCTGTGGCTTCCACGCCGGGGACCCGGTCACCATGCGCCGGGTGTGCGAGCTGGCGGCCGAGCGGGGAGTGACGATCGGCGCACAGGTCTCCTACCGGGACCTGGCGGGGTTCGGGCGGCGGGCCATGGACGTGCCGTCCGCCGAACTGACCGCCGAGGTGGCGTACCAGATCGGCGCCCTGGAGGTGTTCGCCCGGGCGGCGGGCGCACGCGTGGCGTACGTGAAGCCGCACGGCGCGCTCTACAACCGGGTCGTGCACGACGAGGAGCAGGCCGGCGCGGTGGTCGACGGGATCCTCCTCGCCGGCGCCGCGCTGCCCGTGCTCGGGCTGCCCGGCTCGCGCCTTCTGGAGCTGGCCCGGGGCGCGGGGCTCCCTGCCGTCCCGGAGGCCTTCGCGGACCGTGCGTACACCGAGGAGGGCACGCTCGTGCCCCGTGGGCGGGCCGGGGCCGTGGTCACCGACCCGGACTCCGTCGTGGAACGGTCGGTGCGCCTGGCCCGCGACGGGCAGGTCACCTCCCACGCGGGATCGTCCATCGAGGTACGCGCGCGTTCGCTGTGCCTGCACGGCGACACGCCCGGCGCGGTGGAGCTGGCCCGCCGGGTCCGGCGTGGGCTGCAGGAGTCGGGCGTACGAGTGGAGGCCTTCGTATGAGCGTGCGCGTCCTGCCCGTCGGCGACGACGCCCTGCTCGTCGAACTGGCGTCGGGCGCCGAGGCCGAGGCGCTGCACGCGGAGCTGTTGCGCCGTCGCGCGGCGGGCCTGCTCAGGGCCCGTGAGATCGTCCCGGCGGCCCGCACCGTCCTCCTGGACGGTCTGACCGACCCCGGCCGGCTGGCGTCCGAGCTGGCCGCGTCCGACGTACCGCCCGCTCCCCCGCGTGAGCAGGCGGCCGTGGAGATCCCGATCCGTTACGACGGCCCGGACCTGGCCGAGGTCGCCGCCCACTGGGGGGTCCCTGAGGAGGAGGTGGCCCGCATCCACGCGGCCACCGAGTTCCGGGTCGCCTTCTGCGGGTTCGCGCCCGGCTTCGGCTATCTCACCGGCCTGCCTCCGCGCTACGACGTACCGCGCCGGGCCACCCCGCGCACCGCCGTACCGGCCGGTTCGGTGGCGCTGGCGGGGCCGTACACGGGCGTCTACCCGCGCTCGTCGCCGGGCGGCTGGCAGCTGATCGGCAGCACGGAGGCGGTGCTGTGGGACCACGCGCGCGTGCCGGCCGCGCTGCTGTCACCGGGCACGCGCGTGCGCTTCGTCCCGGTGGGACCGGCGAGGGCGGTGGATCCCGTGGGACCGGCGAGGCCCGTGGGACCCGCAAGGCCTCCGGGGCCCGAGGGACCTGTGGACACGGTGGGCGGCTCATGAGCGACCGCGCAGTCTCCGTCGTCCGCGCCGGGGCGCTCACCACGGTGCAGGACCAAGGCCGCCCGGGACACGCGCACCTCGGCGTGCCCCGTTCCGGCGCTCTCGACGCGCCCGCGGCGGCCCTCGTCAACCGGCTGGTGGGCAACCCGCCCGATGCGGCCGTCCTGGAGACGACGCTCAACGGCTGTGCCCTCAGACCGCGCTCCGACGTGACCGTCGCGGTCGGCGGCGCGCCCTGCCGGGTCATGGTGGACGGCCGGCCGGCCGCCTGGGGCGCGCCCGTGCGGGTGCGCGCCGGAACCCTCCTGGACATCGGGCCGGCCGTCTCCGGGGTACGCACCTACGTGGCCCTGGCCGGCGGCATCATCGTCGAGCCGGTCCTCGGCAGCCGGTCCACGGATCTGCTCTCGGGCCTCGGCCCCGCACCGCTCGCGGACGGCACCGTCCTGCCCCTGGGACGCGAACTCGTCCCGCACGCGCGCGTGGACGTCGCCCCGCAGCCGGCGCCGCCGGCCGAACTCGTCCTGCGTGTGACGCTCGGCCCGCGGGACGACTGGTTCACTCCGGACGCGCTCCGCGCCTTCACGTCGCGGACGTTCCTCGTGTCGTCGGCGAGCAATCGCATCGGGCTGCGCACCGAGGGGCCCGCCCTGGAGCGCGCCCGGAGCGGTGAGCTGGCGAGCGAGGGCATGGTCCTGGGCGCCGTACAGGTTCCGCCCGCCGGCCGGCCGGTGGTCTTCCTGGCCGATCACCCGACCACCGGGGGCTACCCGGTGATCGGGGTCGTGCGCGCGGCCGACCTCGCGGCCGCGGCCCAGGCCGTGCCCGGAACGCCGGTGCGCTTCGTGGCCGTACGCCGAAGGTGACCCGCGGGCGGCGCCGCCTGGCCTCAAACGCCACCCCGCCTCAGCGGCGTCCCGCCTCAGCGGCGTCCGGCCTCAGGCGGCGTCCGGCTGCCGCTCCGCCACGGAGAGTGCGGCGAGCGCCGCGGACACCGCCGCGGAGGCCCGCAGATCGAGGCGGGCGCTCGTCCCCCGCGCGCGGTGCCGCAGCTCGTCGGCGGCCAGTGTGAGCAGTTGCGGGAGCAGGTCGGTGCACCGCCGGGCCACCCAGCCGGTGCCCGCGGTCGCCAGCCACCACAGGCTGGCCGAGGTCGTCGGCGCCGCGAACTCGGGCTCGGGCGAGGGCGCGGAGCCGGTCGCGAGGCCCGCCTCGGCCAGCACCGCGTGGAAGCGCACGGCCAGTTGCCGGTGCCCCCGTTCCCCGGGGTGGAGCCGGTCCGCGCTCCACATGGCCCGGTCCGTCAGCCAGGCGCCCTCCGCGGCGTGCAGGTGGACGGCGCCGTACCGCTCGGAGAGCGCGTGGACGACGGCGTTGACCGCGCGCTGCCGCCGGGCCAGTGGCCGGGCGAGGGCCCCGGGCAGCCCGAGGGCGCCGCCCGGGTCGGGCAGACACGCGGTGAGCAGGACCGCGCCCTGTTCGGCGAAGGAGCCGTAGACCGTGTCGAGCCGGGCGGCCACGGCATGGATGTCGAAGGTGCAGCGCAGGGTGTCGTTGACGCCGACGACCACGGAGACGACGTCGGGCCGCAGCTCCAGCCCGGCGGGGAGCTGCCGTTCCAGCACGTCCCGCGTCTGCGCGCCGCTGACCGCGAGATTGATGAACTCCACGGGGTCGACGAGTCCTCCGGGAGCCGAGGGCTCCTCGACATCCTCAGTCCCCTCAGTCCCCTCAGTCCCCTCGGCCCTCTCGGCCCCCTCAACCCCCTCAACCCCCTCAGCGCTCTCGGCCCTCTCGACCCCCGCAACTCCCTCAGCCCCCTCGGCCTCGCCGACGAGCCCCGGGGCGAGCAGCGCGGCCCAGCCGCGCCACCCCTCGCCCACGGGGTCCCCCACGCCCTCGGTGAGCGAGTCCCCGAGGGCGACGAAGCGGACGCGTCTCATCCGAGGCCTCCGGGCACGAAAGGACGAACGGCTGCGGTCACCGGTGCCGTGACCGACACCGTCGCGTCGTGCGCGGCGAGGAACGCGTCGACCGCCGTACCCCAGCCGAAGCACTCCGCACGCGCGCGTGCGGCCTCCCGGCGGGCCGCGAGGGGACGGTCCAGGAGGTTCTCCACGGCGTCCGCGAACGCCTCCCCCCGGTCGGCCGCCGTGGCCCCGGCGGCGCCGATCACCTCGGGGAGCGCCGAGGTGGCGCTCGCGACGACGGGGGTCCCGCACGCCATGGCCTCCAGGGCTGCGAGTCCGAACGTCTCCGCGGGCCCCGGGGCCAGGCACACGTCGGCCGAGGCCTGCAGGGCCCCGAGCGCGCCCCGGTCGGAGACATGCCCCAGGAACGTCACGGGCAGCCCGCGCTCACGGGCGCGCTGCTCGAGCCGGGGCCGCAGCGGTCCGTCGCCCGCGACGACCAGAACCGCCCGCGCACCGCGCCGCAGCAACGCCTCCAGGGCGTCCAGTGCCGTACCGGGCCGCTTCTCCACGGACAGGCGGGTGCACATCACCAGCAGGGTCTGGTCCTCGCGCGCGTGCCGGGACCGCAGCCCGGCGTCCCGCAGGGCGGGGTGCCGTTCGACGAGGTCCACGCCCAGCGGTGCCCGCACGACGTTGCGCGCCCCGATCCGGACGAACTCCCGCTCGGCGAACTCGGTGGTGCACACCACGCGCGCGTACGTGTGCGCCGTACGGAGGTTGAGCGCGTCGGCGGCGCGCCGGGCCGCTCCTTCCGGCACGCCCCACGTCCGCAGGACGCCGTCGGCGGTCTCGTGGGAGACCATCACGGCGGGCACACGGGCCCGCCGCGCCCACCTGCCGGTCCAGCGCAGCGTCGTGCGGTCGGAGACCTCCAGGCGGTCGGGGGCGAGTTCCGCCAGCAGGCGGGCGACCCGCCGTTTGTCGGTGAGGACGCGGTAGCCGCCGGTGCCGGGCAGCAGCGACCCCGGCAGGGTGATCACCCGCCCCTGCTCGGTCCGACGGTCGCTCTCCCGCTCGCCGGGCACGATCAGGACCGGATCGTGGCCGGCCGCGAGATAGCCCTTGCCGAGTTCGCGCAGGGCCGTGCGCAGCCCGCCCGAGGCGGGGGCCACGAAGTTGGCGAGCCGCACGATCCGCAGCGGCCCGGCATGCGTGGGCGTGCGGGTGGGGGTGGCGGTGGGGCGGGCGGAATCGTTTCCGCCACCGGCGCCGTTCAGGGCGTTCGGGTCGCTCATGCCGCCACCACCAGTCGACGCGCGGCGAGCACGTCCTCGTAGTGACCGATGAGCCGGTCGCCGACGGCGGCCCAGGTGCGTCCCTCGACCGTGGCCCGCCCGGCGGCGCCGTAGGCGGCCCGCCGGGCGGGGTCGGCCACCAGCGCCGCCACCGCGTCCCGCACGAGGATCGCGTCCCGGGGCGGGACGAGCAGGCCGGTACGCCCGTGGGCGACCAGGTCCAGGGGGCCGCCCGCGGCGGGCGCGACCACCGGCACACCGCCGGCCATGGCCTCCTGCACGGTCTGGCAGAACGTCTCGAAGGGGCCGGTGTGCACGAACACGTCCAGCGAGGCGAAGATCCGGGCGAGTTCGTCGCCGGTGCGGCTGCCCAGGAAGACCGCGCCCGGCAGGGTCTCCTCCAGGCCGGGCCGGCTCGGGCCGTCGCCCACCACCACGACCCGCACGCCCGGCAGCCCGCAGACGCCGGACAGCAGCTCGACGTGCTTCTCGGGGGCGAGCCGTCCGACGTAGCCGACGATCAGCTCGCCGTTCGGGGCGAGCGCTCGGCGCAGTGCCTCGTCGCGCCGGTCGGGACGGAAGCGCACGGTGTCCACGCCCCGCGGCCACAGCTTGACCCGGGGCACACCGTGCGTGTCCAGGTCGTGCAGGGCCGAGCTGGAGGGGGCGAGGGTGAGGTCGGCGGCGGCGTGGACGGACCGTATCCGGCGCCAGGCGGCTGCCTCGCCGGCTCCCATGTAGGTGCGGGCGTAGCCGCCCAGGTCGGTCTGGTAGACGGCGACGGCGGGGATACCGAGCCGGGCGGCGGCCGCCATGCCCCGGACACCGAGGATGAACGGGCTGGCCAGGTGGACGAGGTCGGCACGGTGTTCGGCGATGGCGGCGGCGACGCGTCGGCTGGGGAGGGCGACGCGGACCTGGGGGTAGCCGGGGAGCGGAAGGGAGGGGACTCGGACGACGGGGCAGGGCGCTTCGGCGTCCGGCCCGGTCCCGGCGGCGGTGGCCGGGGCGACGACGACGGGGGTGTGACCGCGATCGACGAGGTGTCGGGCGGTCTGGAAGGCGCAATGGGCCACGCCGTTCACGTCGGGGGGAAAGGATTCGGTCACGATGACGACACGCATACCCGTGTTGTCGCCGCCCCGGACGTGGACGCGTCAAAGTGGATCTTTCCGAACGACTAACGTCCCGTGAGCGTTGGGCTGCGCACCCGGTACCCACGCGACGCGAGGTGCGCAGGTCGGACGGCGTCCATGCCGGTCCGCCCGGCAGGCCATCGGGTGTTCATGTGCGCGGGACCGACCGCCGCCAGGCTCCCCTCGGGCGGCGGCCGGTCCCGGCGTTCACATCGCGGACGCGGCGTCGGGTCCGATCCGGCTCCGCACGGCCGTCTGGACCTCCGCCTCCTCGGCCGGATCGGCGGCGAGCCGGCGCAGGCGCTCCACGACCCGGGCGTCGCCGGTCTCGGCGTGCCGGGCGGCGATCTCGCGGGTGCCCTCCTCGCAGTCCCAGAGGCACTCGACGGCGAAGCCGGCGGCGTAGGAGGGGTCGGTGGCGGAGAGTGCGCGGGCGCAGCGCCCGCGCAGGTGGGACGAGGCCGTCTCACGGTAGATGTGACGCAGCACGGGTGCCGCGCAGACGATGCCGAGCCGTCCGGCGCCGTCGACCAGGGTCCACAGGCTCGGCGCGTCGCAGCCCTCGCCGCGGACGGCCTCGCGCAGGGCGCCCAGGACGAGGTCGCTGTCCTGGGTGCCGCCCCGGCAGGCGAGCATGCGGCCGGCCGCGGCGCCCAGCGGGTCGGGCCGGTGGGCCCAGCCGCGGGCCCGGTCCACGGCCGCGATGCTGCGCATGCGCTCGAAGGCGTCCACGGCGGCCTCGACGACGGGCGTCGAGCCGGTGGCCACGGCCTGTTCGATCAGGACGAGGGCGTCGGGGTCGTTGAAGTCGGCGAGGTAGCGCAGGGCGGTGCACCGGGCGCCCTCGGTGCCGTCCTTGGCGGCCTGCACGATCTCGGGGCGGTCCTCGGGCCCGGCCACGGCGGAGAGGCAGCGGGCGGCGGGGACGTGGAGCGCGACTCCGCGTTCGACGCCCTGCTGGGCCCATTCGAACACGGCCTGGACGCTCCAGCCGGGGCGGGGCCCGCTCGGGGTGAGCTGCCGTTGCCAGAGGTCGAAACAGCCGGCCTCCTGAGCGGCACGCACGCGTGTGGAGACGTACTCGCGGGGATCCTCGGCCCACAGCCGCCAGGGCCGTGGCTCGAAGGCGTCCCGTACGGCGGCGGCGAGTTCGGTCTCGCCCTCGGTATCGGTGGCGAACCGCGCGAGCACGGGTGCCGCGAGGGCCCGCAGACCGGCGTCGTCGTCCCGCAGGGCGAGTTCGTCCAGGGCCCAGGCCCAGTTGGCGCCCGAGGCCGCGTACCGGCGCAGCAGGGCCAGGGCGTCCCGCCTGCCGTAGGAGGCGAGGTGGCCGAGGACGGCCAGGGCCAGGCCCGTGCGGGACTCCTCGGTGTCGAAGGAGTCCTCGACGTCGAAGAGGTGGGCCTCGATCTCGTCCAGCTCGCCGTTCAGGTCGAGGTAGAGACGGGCGTAGTAGAGGGAGCGGTTCTCCACCTGCCAGTCGTGGCGGGGGTCCCGCAGCACACAGTGGTTCAGCGCCGCGAGCGCCTCGGTTCGCGGAGCGGTGAGCGCGTGCAACGTTCCGTCGCCGCGGCCCCTCTGGAGCAGGCCGAGCAGCGTACCGCTGGGCGCTATGACCGGATCGAACATGGGAAACAGCCTCACATCAAGCGTCGACGCAACCGGGGACGTGCATTACCTGGCCGCGTGACAACACGTCGGGGCGCCCGCCGTTTCCTGCTTGCTGTAGACCATTTTCCTCTGCCTCTCGTCGGTGGCCCATGCGGACCGCATCACGGCCCGCGCGGTGCGGCAACACCTGCCCAGCCATCGCGTCCGTGAATCACGACGTCATGATGACCCGGCTGTTCTACCTGCCGCGACCGAAATTTCCGGCGGCCTTGTACCGCCTCCCCCGTGGTCGTCGATTTACCTGGTCAGGAACTCTCCCGGACCTGCTCAGGACCGTCGGCTCAGTGCACGCCGAACAGCTCCAGCAGCTCCGCCCTGTCGAACATGCGAGCGGTGTCCACGGCCGACGGGGTCCCCTGAGAGGGGTCGGCGCCGGCCTCCAGCAGGACCTTGATGACGTCCGCCTCACCCTTGAAGGCCGCCCCGGCGAGCGGGGTCTGGCCTCGGTCGTTGATCCGGTCGGCCTCGGCGCCGCGGGCCAGCAGGGCCCGGACCGCGTCGGCGTGGCCGTGGTACGCGGCGAGCATCACCAGGGAGTCGCCGCGGTCGTTCGTGAGGTTGGCCGGAACACCCGCGTCGACGTACGCCACGAGCTCCTCGGTCCGGCCTCCGCGGGCCAGATCGAAGATCTTGGTCGCCAGCTCCACGACCTCCGGGTCGGGGGCTTCGCTCATCGGCCGGTCCGCCTCTCCACTCAACCGTTCAGGTGAATCGCCAGGGTACTGGCTCGTCGGACACATGGCCGGTCCCGTCGGCGGCAACCATCACGGGCAGACCCGTTCGACGCAACTCTCCTGCTCAGGCAGCCCACCAGGCCTTCCGCCAGCCGGGGGAAATCAGCCGTATTTCACCCAGTTGCACCTTTTATAGTATGGATACATCCTGTGATCCTGGAAGTACTCATGGTGACTGTCCCCCGCGAACCAGGAGAACCCAAATGATCCTGTCCATGTCAGGCGTAGTCCTGCTCGGCATCATCGTCTTCCTCTTCTTCCGCAAGGACGGGCTCAAGGCGTCGCACGCCGTGGTCTCGGCCCTGTTCGGGTTCTACATGGCCAGTACGGCCATCGCCCCGAGCATCAAGGCAGGCGGCGAGAGCCTGGCAAGCCTCCTCGGCGGCATCAAGTTCTGACGCCGCCCGTCCCGTCCGTACGCACCTCACAGGAGACAGCAGTGGCCCGGCGCCCCCTTCCCAGCATCCTGAGCACAGGCAGCGCACAGATCGCCCGGAGCCGGGAGCTGGCCCGGACGGCGGCCGACAGCGCCACCGATGTCCTCCATCCGCTGATCACGATCACCCGCGGACTGCGCCGACTGGCCTCGGCCGGGCGGCGCAGGTGGGCCGAGACCCCCAAGGACCGGCGCGGACCGCTGCTGTTCCTGGTGGCCTCGTTGATCCTGGTCGTGGCACTGGTGCCGTACGGTCCGCTGCTCGCCGTCATCACCCTGATGGCGGCAGCGGCCTGGCAGGGCAGGGACCGCACCCCACCGGCTCCCGACGGCCCCGACGAGTCGCAGATCCAGCGGCTCCAGGTGCTGTACGAGGCCCTGGTCCCGTACTTCTCGACGGCCGACGACCCCGCTCCCCTGTACGCCCACGGCGGCGACTGGGAGACCGTCTTCCCGACGCAGGAGTTCGACGACTCGGGCCGCGTAGCCCTCCTCGTGATCCGCTACCCCGCGTTCTTCCCGGACGGAGAGGCCGCCCCACGCGCGCGGATCGAGCAGCTGCTCGCCGCGAAGTCCGGCCGTGGCCGCGAGTACCTCTTCGTCTGGGACGAGGAGGGCAACGAACTCACCCTCAGCGTCCTCACCCCCCTCCCCACCGACATCGCGGCCCAGCGTTTCGTCACCGCCCCCGGCGAGACGGTCCTGGGCTTCACCGACCCCTCCCGGGTCCAGCGCACGCTCCCCCTCACCCACGACGAGGAACGGCGCGACGTCCCGCCGGTCGTCTGGCGCACCGGCATCCGCTCCACCGAGCCGCACCTGCTGGCGGTCGGCCAGCCCGGCAGCGGCACCTCCACCCTGCTGCGCTCCATCGCCCTCCAGGCCCTCCAGCACGGCGACGTGCTGGTGATCGAGGGCGGCGGCACGGGCGAGTACGCCTGTCTCACCGGCCGGGACGGCGTCCTGGCCGTCGAGGTCGGGCTGGCCGGCGCGCTGGCCGCCCTGGAGTGGGCGGCGCACGAGACGGAGCGCCGGCTGATCGCCGCGAACCGCGCCCGGCAGGCGGGCGACCCGCCGCCGGACGACACCAAGCAGCCGCTGTGGATCCTTGTGGACCGCCCCACCGCCTTCACCCACCTGGCCGACACGGACGGCCACAAGGACCCGCAGTCCCTCCTCCAGGTCCCCCTCCGGCACGGCCGGGCCGTCGGGGTCACCGTGGTGGTGGCCGAGCAGTTCGACGCCCTGGACTCCCTGAACGACGCCGTACGGCAGCACACCCGCGCGCGGATCGCGCTCGGGCCGGCGTCCAGGCAGCAACTGGAGGCGGTCCTCGGCGCGCCCCCGCACACCACACCCGTCGACCACACGCCGCCGGGACGCGGATACGCCCGGCTCGGATCGGGACCGGTGCACCGGCTCCAGGTGCCGGCGACCCCGGACCCGTACGACGACGCGACGAGCGACGCGCAGCGACAGGCGGTGCTGGACCTCCTGCCGCCGCGCTCCACGCCGGCCGACACACAGACGCTGCCTCCGGTGCCGGTCGAGGTCGTGCTCACCAAGCCCGCCGAAACGGCCGCAACGGACGCCACGGACGCCGAGGTCACGAAGGCCACGGCAGCCGACGCCGTGGCAGCCGAGTCCGTGGGCGCGGAGCAGGTTTCGAGCACGGGCGGTTGACCACCCCGCCCGCACGTCCTCCTAGGCGACGAACGTGCGCGGCCCCTCCGCGCCGACCGTCCCCCCGCTCTCCACGATCCGGGCGGCGGCCGCCAGCCTGGCGGCCGCCTCCTCCGCCACCGCGCCGCCCACGGTGAACGGCAGCCGCACATACCCCTCGAAGGCGCCGTCGACACCGAACCGCGGCCCGGACGGCACCCGCAGGCCCACCCGCTCACCCGCCTCGGCGAGCCGTGACCCGGAGAGCCCCCCGGTCCGCACCCAGAGCGTCAGCCCGCCCCGGGGCACGGCGAACTCCCACTCCGGAAGCTCCCGGCGCACCGCCGCGACCAGGTCGTCCCGGTTCTCCCGGGCCTGTTGGCGGCGCAGCTCGACGGCCTGCTCCCAGCCGCCGGTGCTGAACAGCCAGTTCACCGCCAACTGCTCCAGCACGGGCGTGCCCAGGTCGGCGTAGGCGCGCGCCGCGACGAGGCTGCGGATGACGTCCGGGGCCGCCCGCACCCAGCCGATGCGCATTCCGGCCCAGAAGGCCTTGCTCGCCGACCCCACCGTGATGACCGTCGACCCCGCCGGGTCGAAGCCGCAGACGGGCCGCGGCATCTCGACGTCGTCGTCGAGCCACAGTTCGCTCATGGTCTCGTCGGCGACCAGCACGGTCCCGGCCGAGCGGGCCGCCTCCACGAGCCGGCGCCGCTGGTCCTCGTCGGCGAGCGCGCCGGTCGGGTTGTGGAAGTCGGCGACGACGTACGCGATGCGCGGCGCGGCCTCGCGCAGGACCTGCCGCCAGCGGTCCATGTCCCACCCGGCGAGCCCCTCGGCCATCGCGACGGGAACCAGGCGCGCACCCGCCTCCCGCATCAGCTGGAGGATGTTGGCGTAGGAGGGCGACTCGACGGCGATGCGCTCTCCGCGCCCGCCGAACAGATGACAGATGGCGTCGATGGCCCCCATCGCGCCGGTGGTGACCATGATCTGCTCGGGCATCGTCGGAATCCCGCGCGCGGTGTACCGCTCGGCGATCATCGACCGCAGCGCGGGCAGGCCCGCCGGATAGTCGCCGTGCGTGTGAGCGTACGGGGGCAGCTCCTCCAGCGCGCCCCGCACGGCGCGGGTGAGCCAGGGTTCGGGCGCGGGCAGAGCCGCGCAGCCCAGGTCGATGATCGAGCCGAGGGCCTCGGGCGGCAGCGGCTCCAGGCCGCGTGCCGGAACCGGGTTGCCCGCCGGGACGGCCGTCCAACTGCCCGCGCCGCGCCGGGACTCCAGGAACCCCTCGGCTCGCAGCGCCTCGTAGGCGGCGGCGACGGTCGTCCGGCTCACGGACAGGGACAGGGCCAGTTCCCGTTCCGCGGGCAGACGCGCGGCGACGGGGACGCGGCCTTCCAGCACCAGCAGCCGGACGCCGTCGGCGAGCGCCCGGTAGGCCGGCGGGCGGCGCGACCCGGGGCCCGCCGGGCGGTCCTGCTGGGACTTGAGCAGCCGCGCGAGCTGTGCGGCTCCCACCGCAGAGGTCCACTGCGCCATGATTACCAGTCCACCTTCCCCGAATTGGCCATGGATGCCATGCTCTTCCAAGCCACAGAGTGTCATGAGTCAGGCCACTACGACCACCAGGGGACCCCATGTCCGAGCCGCCACCGCAGGAGACACCCCCGCGGGATGCGAAGGGCCACCTCGCCCGCCGGCTGATCCAGCTGTACGTCGGGCTCGCGCTCTACGGCGCCAGTTCCGCCCTCCTCGTGCGGGCGGGCCTCGGCCTCGAGCCGTGGAACGTCCTGCACCAGGGTCTCGCCGAGCTCAGCGGCCTGACGATCGGCGTCGTCTCGATCATCGTGGGCGCGGCGGTACTGCTGCTGTGGATCCCGCTGCGCCAGCGCCCCGGCCTCGGCACGGTCTCCAACGTCTTCGTCGTCGGCCTCGCGATGGACGGCACGCTCGCGTACGTGCCCGAAGCGCACGGCCTCGCCGTCCAGATGCCGCTGCTGCTGGCCGGGATCGTCCTCAACGGGGCGGCCACCGGCCTGTACATCGCGGCCAGCTTCGGACCGGGGCCGCGCGACGGGCTGATGACGGGGCTGCACCGGCGTACCGGGCGTTCGATCCGGCTGATGCGGACGGCGGTGGAGGTGGCGGTCGTGGTGACCGGGTTCGCCCTCGGCGGCACCATCGGCGTCGGCACCCTGCTCTACGCGGTGACGATCGGTCCGCTCGCCCAGCTGTTCCTGCGGATGTTCGCCGTTCCCGCGGCATCGGGCGGCAGCACGGTCGTTGCCACCGGGACACCGCAGGGAGCCATACTGCGTCCGTGACCAGCCTCATGACCCACCCGTACCTCGACCATCCGGGGCCCATCCCGTTCGCGCACCGCGGTGGGGCCGCGGACGGTCTGGAGAACACCGCGGCGCAGTTCCGGCGCGCGGTCGAGGCGGGTTACCGCTATATCGAGACCGATGTGCACGCCACGCGGGACGGGAAGCTCGTCGCCTTCCACGACGCGACGCTGGACCGGATGACCGACGGCGCGGGCCGCATAGGCGACCTCCTCTGGTCGGACGTACGGCACGCGCGCGTGGCGGGCAAGGAGCCGGTGCCGCTCTTCGAGGAGCTGCTGGAGACCTTCCCCGAGGTGCGGTGGAACATCGATCTCAAGGCGGAGCCCGCACTGCACCCGCTGCTCAACCTGATCGCGCGCACGGGCGCGTGGGACCGGGTCTGCGTGGGCTCGTTCTCGGAGGCGCGGGTGGTGCGGGCCCAGCGGCTGGCCGGACCACGCCTGGCGACCTCGTACGGCACCCGGGGCGTACTCGACCTGCGGCTGCGGTCCTGGGGCGTGCCCGCGGCGCTTCGGCGCTCGGCGGTCGCCGCACAGGTGCCGGAGAGCCAGTCGGGCATCCGGGTCGTGGACCGTCGCTTCCTGCGGGCCGCCCACGCGCGCGGGCTCCAGGTGCACGTGTGGACGATCAACGATCCCGATCGGATGCACCGCCTCCTGGACCTCGGGGTCGATGGCATCATGACCGATCACATCGACACGTTGCGCGAGGTCATGGAGGACCGCGGCGTCTGGGTCTGACCTCGGTCCCGTCGCCCGCGCGCGGCTGCGGCAGCGGGAAGCGAGGGCACGGGTGGACATCGACACCGTGCGGACGAAGGCGTCCGACGAGGCCGCCGAACGACGGCGCGAGCAGCGCGGCTGGTACTTCTACGACTGGGCGTGCTCCGTCTACTCGACGAGCGTGCTCACCGTGTTCCTCGGCCCGTACCTGACCTCGGTCGCCAAACGGGCGGCGGACGCCGACGGCTACGTGCATCCGCTGGGCATCCCGGTGCGGGCGGGTTCCTTCTTCGCGTACTCGGTGTCCCTGTCGGTGATCGTGGCCGTGCTGGTGATGCCCCTGGTGGGCGCGGCCGCCGACCGCAGCGGCCGTAAGAAGCCCCTGCTGGGCGTCGCCGCCTATGTGGGCGCCGCGGCCACGACCGGCATGTTCTTCCTGGGCGGCGACCGCTATCTGCTGGGCGGCGCGCTGCTGATCGTGGCGAACGCGGCCCAGTCCGTGGCGATGATGCTCTACAACTCCTATCTGCCCCAGATCGCCCCGCCCGAGGAACGCGACGCGGTCTCCTCCCGGGGGTGGGCCTTCGGCTACGCGGCCGGCTCGCTGGTCCTGGTCGTCAACCTGGTGCTCTATCTCGCCCACGACTCCTTCGGTGTCTCCGAGTCGACGGCGGTGCGGATCTGCCTGGCCTCGGCCGGGCTGTGGTGGGGCGGCTTCACGCTGATCCCGCTGCTGCGGCTGCGCGACCGGCCGGCCGAAGCCCGGAAGGCGACCGCCCGGCCGGACGGGACGGCCCGCACGGCTCCCGGGTTCCGTCAGCTCGCGGCGACGGTCCGCGACATGCGCCGCCACCCGCTGACCCTCGCCTTCCTCCTCGCGTACCTGATCTACAACGACGGCATCCAGACCGTGATCTCCCAGGCCTCGCTCTACGGCTCCGAGGAGCTCGACCTCAGCCAGTCCACTCTGATCGGCGCCGTCCTGCTGGTACAGGTGCTGGCGGTGGCGGGCGCGCTCGGCATGGGGCGTCTGGCCCGGACGTACGGCGCGAAGCGCACGATCCTCGGCTCACTGGCGGCCTGGACGCTCACCCTGGGCGCCGGGTACTTCCTGCCGGCCGGGGCGCCGGTCGGTTTCTTCCTGCTCGCGGCCGCGATCGGCCTGGTCCTCGGCGGCAGTCAGGCGCTGTCCCGCTCCCTCTTCTCCCACCTGGTCCCGCCCGGCAAGGAGGCCGAGTACTTCTCGGCGTACGAGATGAGCGACCGCGGCATGAGCTGGCTCGGCCCGCTTCTCTTCGGGGTCACCTACCAGCTGACCGGGAGCTACCGGGACGCGATCATCTCGCTGGTGGTCTTCTTCGTCGTCGGATTTCTCCTGCTCGTACGGGTACCCGTACGGCAGGCGATCCGCGACGCGGGGAACCCGGTCCCCGAGAGGATTTAGCACTCAAGGCGAAAGGGCGGTAGTGTACGCGTTTGGCCTGCCAGGCGTACCGTTACTGCGCGTCAAAGATGCCGAAACGCTGGGTGACATCTCCTTTCAGATGTGACAAACCGGGCGCCGGTGGGTACTGCACTGGTTGACAAGACTGCGGCTACGACGGCGACGCATGACCCGGAACGGAACTCCGAACGGGAATCTTTACCGCCGACCGGACGTTGACCGGATGACGACGACAGCGACACCTGTCCTGTGGGCGACAAGCCCGGGAGGCACGATTCATGAGTGAGCGAGCTCTTCGCGGCACGCGCCTCGTGGTGACCAGCTACGAGACGGACCGCGGTATCGACCTGGCCCCGCGCCAGGCCGTGGAGTACGCATGCGAGAAGGGGCACCGGTTTGAAATGCCCTTCTCGGTCGAGGCGGAGATTCCGCCGGAGTGGGAGTGCAAGGTCTGTGGAGCCCCTGCACTCCTCGTCGACGGCGACGGCCCTGAGGAAAAGAAGGCCAAGCCCGCGCGTACACATTGGGACATGCTGATGGAGCGGCGGACCCGCGAGGAACTCGAAGAGGTCCTCGAGGAGCGGCTCGCCGTTCTGCGGTCCGGGGCGATGAACCTTGCGGTACATCCCCGCGACAGCCGCAAAAGCGCGTAGCGCTGCGGGGCTGTGACCCGCTTCACCACGCACGACAACAACGACCGCGGGCGCCGTACGTGACATACGTACGGCGCCCGCGGTCGTTCTGCTGCCCCTGGGGGATCAGGCCCCGTCGTTCTGCTGCCCCCAGGAACAGCAGGCCACCGGGGTCACTGCTCGTCCCTGATGACCTCGCCCTGCACCACCTTGCCGTCCGGGCGGTGGATGCGGGCCTGCTGGAACGCGTCCCCCAGGGTGCCGGGCGTGGCCGCGGCGGCCCTCAGCTTGCGCTCCCCGTAGCCGCTGACCGCCTTCTGGACCGGCGGGAGCAGCAGAAGCAGGCCGACGACGTCGGAGGCCAGGCCCGGGATCATCAGGAACAGGCCGCCGAGCATCATGAGGCCGTTGCCGCCGCCCCGGTTGGAGGCCGTGCCGCGCTGGAGCGCCTCGTTCAGGTTCCGGAAGGCCCGGCGACCCGCCCGCTTGATGACCACGGCGCCCAGGACGAACCCGGCGGCCAGGAGCAGCAGGACCACCAGCCCGCTCGTCGCGCCCGCGACCACGGTCAGCAGCCAGATCTCCAGCACCAGCCATGCGGCGAGCGCCAGCGGCAGAAACGTCCGCAGGCGCGAGCGGCGGGGCTGGGCGGGGGGCTGGGCGGATGTCGGGTACGCGGGGGTCGGAGAGCCAGTCGTCATGCTCCCAGTGTGCCTGGACCCGGCTCAGAGCGGCATAAGGGGACGATCAGCCGTCGCTGTGAGACGTGGCGGGCGCCTGCGGGCGCTCCGCCTGGTCGCCGCTCCGGCCCGTGATCTTGCCGACCCGCTCCCCCACGCCCCAGGCCGTGACCCGCCACAGGGCCTCGACGAGGATGTCGCGGCTCATCTTGGAGTCGCCGTGCTCGCGCTCGACGAAGGTGATGGGGACCTCGATGACGTGGAAGCCGGCCTTGACGGCACGCCGGGCGAGGTCGACCTGGAAGCAGTAGCCCTGGGAGGCGACCTCCTCCAGGCCGAGGCCCTCCAGCGTCTCGCGGCGGAAGGCGCGGTAGCCGCCGGTGATGTCGCGCAGCGGGAGGTCGAGGGCGAGGCGGGAGTAGAGGCTGCCGCCGCGGGAGATGACCTCACGGGACTTGGGCCAGTTCACCACCCGGCCGCCCGGCACCCAGCGGGAGCCCAGGACCAGATCGGCGCCCTTGAGCGCGGTGAGCAGACGGGGCAGTTCCTCGGGCTGGTGGGAGCCGTCGGCGTCCATCTCGATCAGCACGCCGTAGCCGTTCTCCAGGCCCCAGCGGAAGCCCGCGAGATAGGCGGCGCCGAGGCCCTCCTTGCCCTTGCGGTGCAGGACCTGGACCTGGTCGTCACCGACGGCCAGTTCGTCGGCGAGCTTGCCGGTGCCGTCGGGGCTGTTGTCGTCGGCCACGAGGACGTGAGCCTCGGGGACGGCCTTGCGCACCCGGCCGACGATGGTCTTGATGTTCTCCGCCTCGTTGTAGGTCGGGATGATCACCAAGGCCGTGCCGAGCGGACCGAACCGCCTCCCCCGGTCCTGTGCCGCGAGGGTCCCGTCGCCGTCGTTCACTACTGCCCCTTCATGTCCGTACGCAGGGGACCACCATAGTGGCCGCCGCCTGCGATGACGTGACGGGACGTACGTACGGTGGTGTCGAACCCGCGAAAGCGGGGTAAGAACGTACCTTTGGGCTTGTATGTACGTACCTACCCCGTAGGGGTGAGCACAAGCCGGGTGGGTGCGGGCCTGCTACGGATGGGGGCCCGGCGCTCTTCGGGCCGGCCCGGGACCCGCTGGCTGCGGGTCGACCGAAAGCCGTTGTCTACTGAGCGCCCGGGCCCCATCCGGGTCACACCTCCCCGACCGGCCGGAACGTTCCCTCGCTGCGGCGCGGGCGCTGAGCCTGGCTGCCAGTGGCGGTGCGCCGGTACGGCTCACCGTCCCTGACCCAGCGGCGCCGCGGCGAGTGCGCGGGCGTTCCCCGGGCGGGGCGTCCGATGGTGGACTCCGCCGAACCTACCGGCCCCCCGCCATCGGCTGTCAACAGCTGCTTGACCTGCGGATCTTCGGTCAATGCCCAGGTCAGCGCGGAGAAGACACGGGGCGTATGTCGGCGGGCGGACGGGTGATCTTCCCCGGGCCGGCCCGGTAGATCACTCGCTCGGCCGCAGGAACACGGTCCGGCCGCCCACCACCGTGCGCAGGCACACGGGAAGATCGCCGCCGGGGGTCAGGTCCGGCAGTCCCGGGGTGCCGGAACGGGGGTCGGTGGACCAGCGGGCGACCCGGTCGTCGGGCGCCTGGACCACCAGTTCGTCCGTCCGCCAGACCGCGTAGTCGGCGGGTGCGCCGGGAACCAGGACGCCCGCGTCGTCACGGCCGATCGCCCGCCAGCCGCCGCGCGTGTGGGCCGTGAACGCGGCGCGGGCGGACACCCGGTGCTCGGGGGTGCGGTGGAAGGCGGCGGCGCGGACCGTGCCCCAGGGGTCGAGGGGGGTGACGGGGCTGTCGGAGCCGAAGGCGAGCGGCACGCCCGCGCGCAGCAGGGCCGCGAAGGGGTTCAGGGTGCGGGCCCGCTCGGCGCCCAGCCGCTGGGCGTACATGCCCTCGTCGCCGCCCCACAGGGCGTCGAAGGCGGGCTGGACGGAGGCGGTGAGGCCGAGTTCGGCGAAGGCGGCGATCGTCTCGGGCGTGAGCATCTCGGCGTGTTCGACGCGATGGCGGGCGGCGCGGATCCGGGCGAGGCCGACCTTCTCCGCGGCGGCGCGCACGCCCTCGACGACGGCGGTCACGGCCGCGTCACCGATGGCGTGGAAGCCCGCCTGGAGCCCGGCCTCGGTGCAGACCGTCACGTGCTCGGCGACGTCGGCGGCGTCCAGGTAGGCGGTGCCGGTGTGGCCGGCGTCGCTGTAGGAGGCGTGCAGACAGGCCGTGTGGGAGCCGAGGGCGCCGTCGACGAACAGATCTCCGGCGGCGCCGAGCGCGCCCAGTTGCCGGGCCTTCTCGACATCGCGCTCGGCCCAGTAACCGACGACCCGGGGGCCGGGCTCCTCGGCGGCGAGCCGCAGGAGGCCGGTGAAGTCGTCCTCGGAGGAGATCTCGGGTCCCGCGCACTCGTGGACCGAGCCGATACCGAGGGAGGCGGCGTGCGCGAGGGCGGTCCGCTGGGCCTCGGCGCGCTGGGCGGGCGTCACTGCCGCGAACGCCGCGGCCCGGACGGCGTGGTGGGCGTCGCGGGTGAGCGGTGCGCCGTCCGCGAAGCCCGGCCGGGTGCGGGACCCGGGCGCCAGTTCCAGCAGGGCGGTGGTGACCACGGCGGAGTGCACGTCGATCCGGCTGAGGTAGAGCGGCCGGCCGCCGGTCGCCTCGTCGAGTTCGTCCCGTCGGGGCGGGCGGCCCTCCGGCCAGCGGGAGGCGTCCCAACCGTGCCCGAGCAGCACCTTGTCCCGTGGACGGGCCACCGCGAAGGCCCGTACGAGGGCGAGGGCCGCCGCCAGGGAGGGGGCAGCGGAGAGGTCGAGGCCGGTGAGCGCGAGGCCGGTGGACGTGGTGTGCACATGGGCGTCGGCGAACGCCGGGGTGACGAGGGCGCCGTCCAGGTCGACCACCTCGTCGACGCCGTCCGCGAAGGCGTCGGCGGCGCCTTCCGAGCCGACCCAGGCGACCTGGCCGCGTTCGACGACCATCGCGGTCGCGAACGGGTCGGCGGGGCTGTGTACCTCTCCTCGGCGGAGCAGGACGGTCTTCGGCTCGGCGGTGCGCTCACTCATGAAAGACAGTCTCGCGCCTCGCCTCGGCCGCCCGGCACGCGGACCCCTCGAATCCCGGTCGGATCCGCGGGGATCCGCTCAGATACGGGGTGGCCGGGCCTCGTACGGGGTGGACAGCACGACCGTCGTGCGCGTCGACACGCCGGCGAGCGCCCGGAGCCGCCCGAGCATCTCCTCCAGCTCGTGCGGGGTGGCCACGCGCACCTTGAGGATGTAGTTCTCGTCACCGGCCACGCTGTGACAGGCCTCGATCTCCGGTACGCCGGCCAGCCGCTCGGCGATGTCGTCGGGGGCGCTGGGGTCGAACGGTTTCACCGAGATGAAGGCGGTCAGGGGCAGCCCGACGGCCTCGGAGTCGACGACGGCCGCGTATCCGCGGATGACGCCGCGCTGTTCCAGCCGGCGCACCCGTTGGTGCACGGCCGAGGTGGACAGACCCGTGGCCTTGCCCAGATCGGTGTAACTCATCCGCCCGTCCTTGACGAGCAGCTGCACGATTTGTCGGTCCAGCTCCTCCATGACGCAAGAACTTACCGTGCGTGTGATCTCCGCGTATACCTATGCAGCCCAGGTCATAGCCGGTTTGTGATGTGGCCGGAAGCCGACGGCGGCCGGGCCCGGGACGTTCGAGGGCTCGACCGGCGCACGAGGCACCTGCAAGCGGCATGTGACGAATGCCACAGCACTCCCCAACTCTTCGTGATGTCCTCGTGATTACCGCCGAGACGGGGCGGGAAGTGCTTGCTGTGGTCGAGGCCGCAGTGCCTTCACGGCCCAGCCCGAGGGGGAGAATCCCATGCAGAGTCTTAAGCGCCCTGGTCGCACCGTGCCCAAGCGGCTCCAGTCCGTCGTCGAGCCCGAGCCGGAGGGCGTCGAACCCGTCGACGCGGACTACTCCGACGGCTTCGACGCCGACGACGCCGACCACTTCGACGCGTACGACACCTTCGAGATGTACCGGGTGATCTGCCCGGACTGTGCGCAGCCCATCGCGCTGCTGGCGGACGAGGAGGTCCTGCCGGAGCACGCGCTGTGCGCCTCGCCGTGGAACCCCTTCGGGCTCACGGTCTGCGCCGGGACGGGCCGGGGGGCCGCCGAGGCCCGGCCCGCGGACGAGTCCGTGGAGCCCCAGGAACAGGACACCGCGCTCCTGTTGACGCTCCCTCAGGGACTGGACTGGCGCACCCAGCCCTTCTCGCACGTCGGTGGCCCGGGCTCGCGCCCGATGCGCGTGCCGACGATGCGCCGCCTGGCCGCCTGAGCGCAGCGTCCGCGCTCGTCCCGCCGGCCCGACTCCCGTAGCTGCCCTGCACCATGGCCCGCAGGCCGCCGTGGTGCGGGACCAGTGCGTCCCGAGCGGCCTGGAGGGCCGACACGGGCGAGGTGCGCCTGCCGGGGGGCGATGCGTGGCGACGACCGGCAACCCGGGCGCCGCGTAAGGCATTTGACGGGCCACCAGCTATCCGTCGGACCGTCCGGACACAGGTCGGGCCCGAACCGGGGGCACTCCCCGAACGCACGCTCGACCGTTCCGGTGGGTGACCTGTCCCGGGGCTTCGCGTTGCCCTGGTATGACCCCCACCCAGTCAGTCGCGCCCGGGCGTCACCGCCAGCTCTTCGTCCCCGTGCGTCCGGAACCCGTTCGGGAAAAATCGGTTCCGCTGGCTCCGCCGCCCGCACAGGACCCGCCCATCTACCGCGACCTCCTGCGCACCTGGGCCGACCGCGGCCGCACCCTGCCCGGACGCCACGACCCGGAGTGGGTGCGGCTGGCGGCCCCCCAGGTGCGGCCGGGGCAGTTCAGCGGGTTTCCGGACCCAGCAGATGACGGGCGATGACCATCCGCTGGATCTGGTTCGTGCCCTCCACGATCTGTAGGACCTTGGCCTCGCGCAGGTAGCGCTCGACGGGGAAATCGGCGGTGTAGCCGTACCCGCCCAGGACCTGGACGGCGTCCGTGGTGACCTGCATGGCCGCGTCGGTGCAGTGGAGTTTGGCCATGGCCGCCTGCCGGCCGAACGACCGGCCGGTGTCCCGGCGCCGCGCGGCCGCCAGGTACAGCGCGCGGCCCGCCTCGATCCGGGTCGCCATGTCGGCGAGCAGGAAGCGCAGCCCCTGGAAGTCGGCGATCGGCCGCCCGAACTGCCGTCGCCGCCGCGCCCAGGCCACGGCCTCGTCGAGGGCCGCCTGGGCGAGCCCGACCGCGCACGCCGCGATGCCGAGCCGGCCCGAGTCCAGCGCCGCCAGGGCGATCGCGAAGCCCTGACCCTCGGCGCCGATGCGCCGGGCGTCCGGGATCCGTACCCCGTCGAGATGCACCTGGGCGGTGGGCGAGCCCTTCAGGCCCATCTTGCGCTCGGGTGCCGCGACGCTCAGGCCCGCGGCGTCGCCGGGCACCAGGAACGCGGTGATCCCCGACGCGCCCGCGCCGCCGGTCCGGGCCAGGACCGTGTAGAAGTCGGCGAGTCCGGCATGGGTGATCCAGGCCTTGGTGCCGGTGATCACCCAGTCCCCGCCGCCCTCCCGCACCGCCCCGGTCCGCAGCGAGGCCGCGTCCGAGCCGGAGGACGGCTCGGAGAGGCAGTACGCGCCGAGCTGGCCGCCGCCGAGCATGGCGGGCAGGTGCGCGGCCCGCTGCGCGTCCGTGCCGTGGGCGGCGAGCGGGTAGGAGGCCAGCGTGTGGACGCTGACGCCCAGCCCCACGGTGAGGCGGACCGCGGCGAGCTCTTCGAGGACCTGGAGGTACACCTCGTAGGGCTGATCACCGCCGCCGTACGCGGAGTCGTACGGCAGGCCCAGCAGCCCCGATGCGGACAGCAGGGTGAACAGCTCGCGCGGGAAGCGCCCGGCGTCCTCCTCCTCGGCGGCCACCGGTGCGATCTCGCGTCGGGCGAGATCACGGACCAGCCTCATGAGGTCCCGGGCCTCCGCCGTGGGCAGGGAACGGTCCACCGGGGCCGGCGCGCGGTCGGGCATGGCGGCTTCCACGGCGGCTTCCTCCTCCCGGACCGACCAGCGGCTTCGCGCTGTGAGTATGCCCGCGGGACACCGCCCCCGCACGGGCGGAGAGCCAGGGGGACACCGGACCGACGGCCGGAGGGACCGTGGCCCGACGACCGAAGGGAGGTGGGGCGACGACCGGAGGGACGGCGGTCCGACGACCGGAGGGGCAGCAGGGCGGACCGTCGGCCGATTGGTCCGAACCATTGACTGAGTGGTCTAGTCCTCCTACCGTTTCGCTCCAACGCCTCCCCGCGTTCATGCCGATCGGCGTGCGATCCCCTCTCTGTCCCTGCGAGGAGACACCCGATGCACACCCCGTTCCGCTCCCGCCCCCGCTCACGGTTCCGGACGCTGGTGTCCGCCGCCTGTTGCGCCGCGCTCGGCGCCGCCCTGCTCGCCGGCGCGGGCACCGCCACCGCCGGCGAACCCCACCCCGCCGAGGCCCGCACGACCGGCTCCAAGGTCGTCGGCTACTTCACCGACTGGGGCATCTACGACCGCCAGTACTACGTCAAGAACATCGAGACGTCCGGCTCCGCGGACCGGCTCACCCACATCAACTACGCCTTCGGCAACGTCACCGACGGCAAGTGCGCCCTCGGCGACTCCTGGGCGGACAGCGACAGGCCGTTCACCGCCGGAGAGTCCGTGGACGGCGTCGCCGACACGGCGGACCAGTCGCTCAACGGCAACTTCAACCAGCTGCGCAAGCTGAAGAAGCTGCACCCGAAACTCAAGGTCATCTGGTCGTTCGGCGGTTGGAGCTGGTCCGGCGGCTTCGGCGAGGCGGCCAAGGACCCGGCGGCCTTCGCCAGGTCCTGCTACGACCTGGTCGAGAACTCCCGGTGGGCGGACGTCTTCGACGGCATCGACATCGACTGGGAGTACCCGAACGCCTGCGGCCTCACCTGCGACACCAGCGGCCGCGAGGCCTTCCGGGACGTCATGAAGGCGCTGCGGGCCACGTTCGGCAAGCGCGAGCTGGTCACCGCGGCGATCACGGCGGACGCGACCGCCGGCGGCAGGATCGAGGCGGCCGACTACGGAGGCGCGGCGCGGTACGTCGACTGGTACAACCCGATGACGTACGACTACTTCGGCACGTGGGCGGCCACCGGCCCGACGGCACCGCACTCGCCGCTGACCTCGTACCCGGGCATCCCGCAGCAGGGCTACGACACCGCCGCCACGATCGCCAAGCTCAAGAGCCTGGGCATCCCGTCACGCAAGCTGCTGCTCGGCATCGGCTTCTACGGGCGCGGCTGGACCGGTGTCACCCAGGCGAAGCCGGGCGGCACGGCCACCGGCCCGGCCGCGGGAACGTACGAGGCCGGCAACGAGGACTACAAGGTCCTCAAGGCCAAGTGCCCGCCCACCGGCACGGTCGGCGGCACCGCGTACGCCAAGTGCGGCAGCGACTGGTGGAGTTACGACACCCCCACGACCATCGCGACGAAGATGAAGTACAAGTCCAGGCAGGGTCTGGGCGGGACGTTCTTCTGGGAGCTGAGCGGGGACACGGCCGACGGTGAGCTGATCCACGCGATCAAGTAGGCCCGGTTCATGGGGCACTTGGGGCGGAGGACCACGAGCCTCCGCCCTCGGTGCGTCCGCCTCACCGGTCCGCTTCGGGCGTCGGTCCCCGCCCGGCGATCCCCGCCCGTCGGCCCTGGCCCGTCAGTCCGGGCGGCGGGCCGGCTGCGGCGCGGCGAAGGCGGGCTCGAGCTCCTCGATGGCGCGCAGGGAGCCGCCCAGGGACTTCACCAGCAGGTCGCCCATGATCTCCCGGGAGAGTTCGGGGCGGGCGATCCACTCCAGGGTGGCGCCCTCGACGCTGCACACCCAGGCGAGGAGGCCCATGCGGGGCAGTGCCGGGATGTCGCTGCTGCCGTACGCGCCCTCGGCGATGGTCGCCACGATCGCCGCGCGCACCCCGTCCCGGATGGCGTGCACCTCGGTGTCGAAGCCGACGCCGCCGCTGACGATCGTGCGGTAGGCGGCCTGGTTGTGCTCGGCGTAGCGCAGATAGCTGTCGATGGTGCGGTGCACCCGGTCCACCTGGGGCAGTTCCAGGCCGCTCGCCGCGAAGGTGACCAGATCGGCGACGGAGTCCTGGATGATCGCCAGGTAGTAGCCGCGCTTGGACTGGAAGTAGTAGTAGATCAGCCCCTTGGCGACATGCGCCTGCCGGGCGATGTCGTCCATCGAGAGCGCGTCGTAGGACGTGTCGGCGAACAACTTCCGCCCGATGGAGATGAGTTCGGCGCGGCGCGCCAGTGAGCGCTCGGTGCCGCGTGCCCGGGGACGGGCAGCTTCGCGCTGTTCACTGATACTCAATTTCGACCCTGGTCTCGGGCGGTCGGCGGGACATCCGCAGTATGTCAGGTCAACCGTGCGTCAGGTCACGCCCGTCACAGCAGTCCGAGCTGGGTGACCAGCATCGCGACGACCGCGACGAGGACCCAGCCCATGAGGTGTTCGAGGACCTTGGGGCCGTCGGTCTCGGGGCCGCCGGTGCGGGCGCGGGTGGCGGTGGCGGTCTGTGCGGTCATGGTGTCTCGCTGAGGTCGGACGTACGGGTGGTTCCCCCCACCGATCCGTCCACCTTGCCACCCGCCGGGGCATGTGCGGCGGAGACCTTGCTCACACGGGGACCCCCACCGCCGTGAGCGCCTTGCACTGGCGGGCCGTCGGACGCGCCGGGAAGTAGAGGTAGCAGACGCCGCCGGTGCCGGAGGCGACCTTGCCGCTCGCGTTGTACCGCTTGGTCCTGAGCCAGATGTTCTCGAACTCCCGCCGCCGGTACACGCGCCGCACCGCAGCGTCGTCCGCCGAGAACGGGTCGTTGGCGATCACATCGCCCTCGGCCGTGAAGCCGATCACCGTCATCAGATGCCCGGAGGTGCCGTATCCCGCTCCCGTGAGCTCCTCCTTGAGGAACGACTGGGACGTTATGGCCGGGATCCCGGCCGCGATCAGCGTCTCCAGGTCGGTGAGCGAGCGGAGCCGGGTGACCACACCCTGAAGATCCTTGAAGGTGGCCGCGTAGGCGGCGTTGAACGGCCAGTTGCCGCAGCCGGCGTACTGGTGGTCGTAGGTGTGCCTGGCCGCGTGGCACACCTGCGGGTCGGCGTAGGACGGGTCGACCCACGCCAGCTGCTCGGCGGTCAGCCGGCCGCCCCAGTACTCGACGATCATCTGCGAGGAGGTGGGGCTGCACCAGGCCTCGCCGCCGCTGTCGTACTCGGGGTACTGGCCCAGGTGGATCTCCTGGGAGTAGCGCGGCACGGTCAGCTCCTGCGCCAGGCCGGGCACGGAGGCCGGGACGGTGAACCGGTCCGGGACGTCGGAGCCCATCGCGCCCAGCCGCCACACGGTCGGGGTGAGCTTGGTGCCGGGGCGTCGGTACAGGGTGAGGCGGAGGCGGCAGGAGGCGAGACGCAGTCCCGTCGAGGCGTCGTCGATCGCGAAGGTGTCGGTCCACACGGTGCTTCTGCCGTCGGTCTGGTCGTCGACCGAGGTGCGCTTGATGTCCTGGTCGCCGGAGGCCCAGCGGCCCATCACGTACCAGGGGGTGTCCGTGCCGTCGGAGTACGTGCCCTTCAGCTCGACCTGGAGCCAGGTGCCGGCCGGCGTGCTCGCGCTCCAGGAGGCGATCACCTCCGTCGAGGGGACGGCGAGCGTCTGGACCGGGGACGTCCAGGTCGCGTACTCCCAGGTGGCCGTGGTCTTGGTGTGCGGGTCGGTGTAGTCGACGGTGCCGAGCGGGGTGCCGACGGCGACGCCCGGGCGCTGGCCCGCCACGGCACGGGTGCCCTTGGCGGTGCCGGCGCGCCAGTCGGCGTACGTGGTCCAGGAGCGGTAGTCGATCGTCCGGGCCGGGGCCGACTCGGCGGCCGCGGTGTCCGCCCCGTCGGCGGCCGCGGCGGCCGGGGCCGAGCCCCCTGCCACGGCGGCGGCGACCGCGGCGGCGAGGACCGTTCTGCGGGACGGCTGTTCGGCTCTGCTCATGAGCGGGAGACCCCCAGGGTGTCTGCGCGGCTGTGCGCCAACTATGGACGGAGCGGGCCCCGCCTTCCAGCACTTCCGCCCGTGCCACGCCACCAATATTGGTCTGGGCCACTGGCAGGACGAGCGGTCGTAGACTCGCGCCGTACGACGTCTCTCCCCCTCGCCCCCGCTCTTCGCACCCCGGGACCCTCCATCCACCAGCTCGCCTCCCGCCTTCGCCGTCTGCCGCCGTCCTGTGGACCGGTACGGCTGATCGGTGTCGACGGA
This sequence comes from Streptomyces sp. NPDC002884, assembly GCF_040295245.1. Classification (NCBI taxonomy): domain Bacteria; kingdom Bacillati; phylum Actinomycetota; class Actinomycetes; order Kitasatosporales; family Streptomycetaceae; genus Streptomyces; species Streptomyces sp. NPDC002884. The sequence continues at coordinate 60,403 of NZ_JBEOVB010000029.1, forward strand.
CATGCCGGTTCGGGGAAGTCCACCGTGGCCAGGAGGCTGGCCGAGGCGCTGGGGGGCGCGCCGGTGCTGCGGCTCGACGACATCGCCAGCCACGACGAGCTGTTCGCCTGGACCGGGCGGCTGCTGACCCAGGTCGTCGAGCCGTTCGGCCGCGGCGAGACCGCGTACTACGCGCCCTACGACTGGCGCGCCCGCCGATTCGGCCCGCCGCTGCCGCTGCCCGCGGCCCCCGTCGTCCTGGTCGAGGGGGTCGGCGCCGGCCGCCGTGCCCTGCGGCCGTTCCTGGCGTGTCTGCTGTGGATGGAGATGCCGCCCGAGGAGGCCTGGGCGCGCGGGCGGTCCCGGGACGGGGAGGAGCAGCGGGAGTTCTGGGACGGGTGGGTCGCGGCCGAGATCCGTCACTTCGCCGACGATCCTTCGCGCCCCCATGCCGCCCTGCTGGTACGGCAGTTGAGGCAGGGGTACGAGGTGCTGCCGGGGCCTGCGGGAGACCTTGGACCGCACCAGGATGTCACCCACCGTGACGGACCACCCGCGATGTGGTGAACGTGTGAAGGGCCCCGCGTTCGAACTTCGCCAACTGCTTCAACTGTGCTTGACCGACGGCCCGTACAGGACTTACGTTCTGAATGTGCGGCTATCACAGCCGCCCTCGGACGCGAAGCCCCCGGTTGTTCCCCCGTGATCGGGGGCTTCGTTCTGCCCTCGACCCGTCCGACGCCCCCTTTCCGGACGCGGCACGGCGCGATTCGCTCACCCAGGGTCACCGTGCGGGATGCGCCCCGTCCGCTCCCACCTCGCCGAACGGCCTGTGCGGCACCCTACGGCGAGTGCCTCCCACGCAGGTACGATGCCCTCGGTGCGACCTGGGCGACTGCCTCGCGCACCTTGCAACTCCGGTCCGCGGCACAGCGGTTCGACCAAGGCAGCCGAAGGGCGACGCCCGGCGGCACACCGACGGGGGCACGGTTTGTGGGGGACGTGATGGACTTCGGCACGCAGGGCCCCGACGCCCCGGCCGACCTCGCCTGGCTGCGAGGCGTGGACGCCTACACGATGGGCGCCTATCCACAGGCGGAGGAGGAGTTCCGCACCGCGGTGCGGATCGATCCCGGGATGGCCGACGGCTGGCTCGGGCTGCACGCGCTGCGCGTCGACACGACGACCGCGCTGCTCAGGATGTTCCGGCACCGCGAGCGCTTCGGCGAACAGCGGACCCGGCACCGCCGCACCCTCAACTCCTGGTACTGGCTGGGCTGGTGGGTGCAACCGGTGCTGGAGAGTCCGCGCGACCTGCTCCTCGCGCACGCCTCGCACTGGCTGGACGGCCGCCACGTGCCCGAACTGGACCGGGCGCTCGCCGGGCTGCCGCCCGTCGACACCGACCACCAGGTCCGCTTCCTGCACGCCTGCCGCGCCTATCTGGTCAAGGACTGGGAGCAGCTGGTCCGGCACACCGACCCGCTGGTCGACGACCCCCTGCTGGGCATCGAGGCCGGTCTGTTCGGCGGGATGGCCCGGGTGCGCCTGGAGATGTACGGACAGGCCGAGCCCCTGCTGTCGTCGGCCCTGATGCGCTGCCGCAGCGAGCAGCCGCAGCGCAAGGAGCTGCGGTACTGGCTGGCCCGCGCCCATGAGGGAACGGGCCGTTCGGCGGCGGCTCTCCCCCTGTACCGGGCGGTGCACCGCGTCGACGCCGCCTTCATGGACACCTCGGCCCGGCTCGCCGCGATCGCCGAGGGCGACGGGTACGACGATCCCGCCGACTTCGCGGCGATCACGCTCACCGGGGTCGGGCAGGACATGGTGGACGGCCCGGACGGCTTCGACCCGCTGTTCGGCACCGAGGGCCGGGATCTGAGGCTCACCGAGCCCTCCGACCTGCCGCCCGTGGTCCCGCTGCCGTCGGTGACCGACCCGGCGGTGCGGGAGAGGACCGTCGTCTCCTCTTCGCTGCCGGCCGGGCCGACCGATCCCGCTTTACTGGAGGAGGCGCTCGCCGAACTGGAACGCATGGTCGGCCTGGAGCCGGTGAAGCGCCAGGTCAAGGCCCTGTCCGCGCAGCTCAACATGGCGCGGCTGCGGACCGGCCAGGGCCTTCCTGTCCAGCCGCCGAAGCGGCACTTCGTCTTCTCCGGCCCTTCCGGCACCGGCAAGACCACGGTGGCCCGGATCCTCGGCCGTGTCTTCTACGCCCTCGGTCTGCTGGGCGGCGACCATCTCGTGGAGGCCCAGCGCGCCGACCTGGTCGGCGAGTACCTCGGCCAGACGGCCGTGAAGGCCAACGAGCTGATCGACTCCGCCCTCGGTGGCGTGCTCTTCGTCGACGAGGCGTACTCGCTGTCGAACTCCGGTTACGGCAAGGGCGACGCGTACGGCGACGAGGCGCTCCAGGTGCTGCTGAAGCGGGCCGAGGACAACCGGGACCACCTGGTGGTGATCCTGGCCGGCTATCCGGAGGGCATGGACCGTCTGCTCGCCGCCAACCCGGGGCTGTCCTCCCGCTTCACGACCCGCGTCGACTTCCCCTCCTACCGGCCCCTGGAGCTCACCTCCATCGGCGAGGTGCTGGCCGCGGAGAACGGCGACGCGTGGGACGAGGAGGCCCTGGACGAGCTGCGCTCGATCGCCGGGCACGTCGTGGACCAGGGGTGGATCGACGAACTGGGCAACGGCCGGTTCCTGCGGACCCTGTACGAGAAGAGCTGCGCCTACCGGGATCTTCGGCTGTCGACCTATCCGGGCGGGCTGACCCGCGACGACCTGTCGACCCTGCGGCTGCCGGATCTGATGCAGGCGTACGGGGAGGTCCTGTCGGGGAGGGGGCCGCAGGATCCGGCGGTGTGACGGATCCCGCGGCTCCTCTCAGCTCGCCAGCGCTTCCTCCGGGGACGTGGGCCCGCCCTGCTCGAGCGGAGCCGAGACCTTGGGGGAACTCCCCCTCGGTTCGGTCAGCCGGATCCCGGAGACCTCCCGGTGCGCGGGGTCGGTGACCTCGCCCACCAGCAGCTCCAGCACGTCCTCCAGCGCGACCAGGCCGAGCACCCGGCCGGACGCGTCGGCCACCTGCGCCAGATGGGTGGCCGCCCGGCGCATCACCGTCAGCGCGTCGTCCAGCGGCAGTTCGGAACGGAGCGTCGTCATCGGCCGCCAGACCTGCTGCGGCACCGCCCGCTCGGAGTCCTCCACGTCGAGGACGTCCTTCACGTGCAGATAGCCCATGAAGGCGCCGTTCTCCGCGGCCACCGGGAAGCGGGAGTAGCCGGTACGGGCGGTCAGCGCGACGATCTCCCCGGGGGTGACCGACGGGCTGACCGTCACCAGGGACTCGCGCTTGAGCAGCACGTCCGTCACCGGGCGGGAGCCCAGCTCCAGCGCGTCCTCCAGCCGCTCCTGCTCCTCGGGGTCGAGGAGGCCGGCCTGGCCGGAGTCCTCCAGCAGGCGGTTCAGCTGCTCGCTGGTGACGACGGCCTCGACCTCGTCCCTGGGTTCGACGTGGAAGAGCCGCAGGATGCCCCGGGCGCAGGCGCCGAGGGCCACCGTGATCGGCCGGCAGACCCGGGCGAAGGCGACCAGGCCGGGGCTGAGCCACAGCGCGGCCTTCTCGGGGGCCGCCATGGCGAGGTTCTTCGGGACCATCTCGCCGATGACGAGGTGGAAGAAGACCACGGCCGCGAGGGCCACCACATAGCCCAGCGGGTGGATCATGCCGTGCGGGAGGCGGACCGCCTCGAGCAGCGGCTCCAGCAGGTGCGCGACCGTCGGTTCGGCGACCGCGCCCAGGGTGAGGGAGCAGACGGTGATGCCGAACTGGGCCGCCGCCATCATCTGCGGCAGGCGTTCCAGACCGTAGAGGACCTGACGGGCCCGTGCGGTGCCCAGGGGCTCGATCTGGCTGCGGCGGACGGAGACGAGCGCGAACTCGGCGCCGACGAAGAATCCGTTGGCGAGCACGAGCAGCGCGGCGAAGAGAAGCTGGAAGGCGCTCATCGGGCGGCCTCCACGACCTGGCCGGTCCGCACCAGGCGGACCCGCTCGGCCCGGTTGTGGCCGACGCGGCGCACGGAGAGCCGCCAGCCGGGCAGTTCGGCCCGGTCGCCGACGGCCGGGATCCGGCCGAGCAGGTCGGCGACCAGCCCGGCGACCGTCTCGTACGGGCCCTCGGGGACCTGCAGGCCTATGCGCTGGAGGGTGTCGACACGGCAGCTGCCGTCCACGTCCCAGGCGGGCCTGCCCTCCTCGGGCGGGGCCGCCGCGAGTTCGGGCGTGTCCTGGCCGTCGTGCTCGTCACGGACCTCGCCGACGATCTCCTCGACGATGTCCTCGAGCGTGACCACGCCGGCCGTGCCGCCGTACTCGTCGACGACGACGGCGATGGGCTGCTCGCTGCGCAGCCTGGCCAGCAGGGGCTGGACCGGCAGGGTCTCCGGGACCAGCAGCGCGGGGCGGGCGATACGGCCGAGCGGGGTACGCAGCCGGTCGTGGACGGGGACCGCCAGGGCGTCCTTGAGATGGACCATGCCGACGATCTCGTCGATCTTCTCGCGGTAGACCGGGAACCGGGACAGGCCGGTGGCCCGGGTCAGGTTGACCACGTCCTCGGCGGTGGCCGACGACTGAAGGGCGCTCACCTTCACCCGTGGGGTCATGACGTGCTGAGCGGTCAGCTCGGCCAGCGACAGGGTCCGGACGAAGAGGTCGGCCGTGTCCTGTTCGAGCGCCCCGGCCTGGGCCGAGTGACGGGCCAGGGAGACGAGTTCGCCGGGGGTGCGCGCGGAGGCCAGCTCCGCGGTGGGCTCGATGCCCAGGGCGCGCACCAGCCGGTTGGCGACGGTGTTGAGCGCCGCGATCACCGGCCGGAAGAGGCGGGAGAAGCCGGCCTGCGGGCCCGCGACGAAGCGCGCGACCTGGAGGGGCTTGGACACCGCCCAGTTCTTGGGCACGAGCTCGCCGATCACCATCTGCACGGCGGAGGCCAGCAGCATGCCGACGACCACCGCGACACCGGCGACGGCGCCCTCGGGGATGCCGATCGCGGTGAACGGGCCGTGCAGCAGCTCGGCCAGCGCCGGTTCGGCGAGCATGCCGACGACGAGCGAGGTGATGGTGATGCCGAGCTGGGTGCCGGAGAGCTGGAAGGACAGTTCCTTCAACGACTCGACGACCGTGTGGGCTCGTCTGTCGCCCTCGGCGGCGGCCTTCTCGGCGTCCGGCCGCTCGACCGTGACAAGGCCGAACTCGGCGGCGACGAAGAAGCCGTTGGCGAGGATGAGCAGGAACGCGGCTGCCAGGAGCAGCAAGGGGGTGGTCATGATGCCGCCGCCTCCGAACCAGGTCGGATAGGGGCGGCGCAGGTACTACAGGACGAACCGTCCATCGCCGGAGGGAGTCACTCCTCGGGTAGCAGGAACCCCTGTGCACCCGGCAGGGAGCCACAGGGGTGGAGGCGTAAGGGGAACGCCTCCGTCACCAGATTAATCAAGACAGGGGCATGAGCGGCAGGGTGGACGGCCCCGAGTCAGCCCTGATCTTGCTCTGTGGACGCCTCGGGGTCCCGGACGGACCGGGCTTCCGCGAGGGTCCGCAGGGTGCGCGCGTCGGCGATGGCCTGCCGCTTGTCGATGCCCGGCTGAATGCCGAGGGCGGGCAGGCTGGTGCCGTCGCTGAGGTTGAGGAACACCCAGGGGTCGCCCGGACGGAGGTTCACCTGGACGATCTCGGCCCAGTCCAGGCGCCTCCTGCTGGCGATGTTCACGACGGTGACACCGCGGTCGTCGGCGACGACGCGTACCCGGGCGAGCTGGGCCAGCACCCAGAAGATGAGGGCGCCGGTGAGGACGAAGCTGAGCCGCTCCCCCGGGCCGAGCTGCTCCAGCAGCATCGCCACGGCGGAGATGACGAGGAGGATCACCACTCCGGCCGTGAGCAGCACCACACGGGTGCGCCCTGGCCGGAAGGTGACGGGGAGGTTCGGCAGGTTGGACATGTTCCCGGCTGAGGTCAGAGGCGGCAGGCGTGGATGGCCGTGGTCAGGATGGCGCGGGCGCCGATGTCGTAGAGGTCGTCCATGATCCGCTGTGCCTCCTTGGCCGGGACCATGGCACGGACGGCGACCCAGCCCTCGTTGTGCAGCGGGGAGACGGTCGGCGACTCCAGTCCCGGGGTCAGCGCGACGGCCTTCTCCAGCTGCTCCACGCGGCAGTCGTAGTCCATCATCACGTACGTCCGGGCGACCAGGACGCCCTGGAGGCGGCGCAGGAACTGCTGCACCTTGGGCTCCTCGACGTCCGCGCCGGTGCGGCGGATCACGATGGCCTCGGACTTCATGATGGGCTCGCCGAAGACCTCGAGACCCGCGTTGCGCAGTGAGGTGCCGGTCTCGACGACGTCGGCGATGACCTCGGCGACGCCCAGTTCGATCGCGGTCTCGACGGCGCCGTCGAGGTGCACGACGGAGGCGTCGATGCCCCGCTCGGCCAGGTGCTTGTCGACGATGCCCTCGTAGGAGGTGGCGACCGTCCGGCCCTGGAGGTCCTCGAGGACTTCGGCCGTGCCCGGCTTGGCGGCGAAGCGGAAGGTGGAGCGGGCGAAGCCGAGCGGCAGGATCTCCTCGGCGTTGGCGCCGGAGTCGATCAGCAGGTCACGGCCGGTGATGCCGATGTCGAGGCGCCCGGAAGAGACGTAGATCGCGATGTCCCGGGGGCGGAGGTAGAAGAACTCGACGTCGTTGACCGGGTCGACGATCCGCAGTTCCTTGGACTCGCGGCGCTGCTGGTAGCCGGCCTCATGCAGCATCTCCCCCGCGGGGCCTGACAGGGAACCCTTGTTGGGGACGGCGATGCGCAGCATGAGGTCGGCTTCCTTCGCGTGGAACGTGACGATCGGGGTGGATGTGTGGGGTGGTGGCTGAAAAAGGTTTACAGGTGGGCGTACACGTCGTCCAGCGAGATTCCGCGGGCGACCATCATCACCTGGACGTGGTAGAGCAGCTGCGAGATCTCCTCGGCGGCTGCCTCCTTGCCTTCGTACTCGGCGGCCATCCAGACCTCGGCGGCCTCTTCGACGACCTTCTTGCCGATGGCATGGACGCCCTTCCCGACCAGTTCTGCGGTGCGGGAAGTGGCGGGGTCGCCGCTGGCGGCCTTCTGCTGGAGCTCGGTGAAGAGCTCCTCGAACGTCTTCTTGGACATGGTGATCCCACCCTAGCCGTTGCGCCGGCCTGCCTACCGCCAGGGTTCGGATACTGAGCGGAGGGTGGCCGCGGTCGCCACCGCCGCCGTCACCGCCTCGTGCCCCTTGTCCTCGTTGGAGCCCTCGATTCCGGCCCGGTCCAGGGCCTGCTCCTCGGTGTCGCAGGTGAGGACGCCCATGCCGACGGGCACGCCGGTCTCGACCGAGACCTGGGTGAGGCCCTGGGTGACGCCCTGGCACACGTACTCGAAGTGCGGGGTGCCGCCACGGATGACGACGCCGAGGGCGACGATCGCGTCGTAGCCCCGCCCGGCCAGCACCTTGGCGACGACCGGGAGCTCCCAGCTGCCGGGGACCCTCAGCAGGGTCGGCTCGTCGATGCCGAGGTCGTGCAGGGCGCGCAGCGCGCCGTCGACCAGTCCGTCCATCACCTTCTCGTGCCACTGTGCCGCGATGACGGCGACCCGCAGGTCACCCACATTGCGTACGGACAGTTCCGGTGCGCCCTTGCCGCTCACGTCTCTCCTCTTGCCTCTCGTGCCTTGCCGACTTGCGTTACTGGTTGCCGCAGGGGGACACGGGGGCCGTGTCCAGCCAGGGCAGATCGTGTCCCATCCGGTCCCGCTTGGTGCGCAGGTAGCGGATGTTGTGCTCGCCCGCCTGTACGGGCATCGGCTCGCGCCGGGTGACCTCGATGCCGTGCCGGACGAGGGCGTCGGTCTTCTCGGGGTTGTTGGTCATCAGCCGCACGCTGCGCACGCCGAGGTCCTCGAGGATCTGCGCGCCGGCCGCGTAGTCGCGGGCGTCGGCGGGCAGGCCCAGCTCCAGGTTGGCGTCGAGGGTGTCGTGCCCCTGCTCCTGGAGCTCGTAGGCCCTCAGCTTGGACAGCAGACCGATGCCCCGGCCCTCGTGCCCGCGCAGATAGACGACCACGCCCCGGCCCTCGCTCTGGATGCGCTCCAGCGACGTGTCGAGCTGGGGGCCGCAGTCGCAGCGCTGGGAGGCGAAGATGTCGCCGGTGAGGCACTCGGAGTGCACCCGGACGAGGACGTCCTCGCCGTCGCCGAGCTCGCCGTGGACGAGGGCGACGTGCTCGACCCCGTCGACGGTGGAGCGGTAGCCGTACGCGGTGAAGGTGCCGTGGACGGTGGGCAGCCGGGTCTGCGCCTCGCGGCGGACGGTGGGCTCGGCGCTGCGGCGGTAGGCGATCAGGTCCTCGATGGAGATGATCGTCAGGCCGTGCTTGCGGGCGAACGGGATCAGTTCGGGCAGGCGGAGCATCCGGCCGTCCTCGCCGGCGATCTCGACGATCGCGCCGGCCGGGCGCAGCCCCGCGAGACGGGCGAGGTCGACGGCCGCCTCGGTGTGGCCGTCGCGGGTCAGCACACCGCCGGGCTTGGCGCGCAGCGGGAAGATGTGACCCGGGCGGACGAAGTCCGTGGCCTCGGTGACGCCGCTCGCCAGGAGCCGCAGCGTGGTGGCGCGGTCGGCGGCGGAGATGCCGGTGGTCACGCCGTGGGCGGCGGAGGCGTCGACGGAGACCGTGAACGCGGTCTTCATCGACTCGGTGTTGTCCTCGACCATCTGCGGGAGCTTCAGGCGCTCCAGTTCGTCGCCCTCCATGGGGGCGCAGATCAGGCCGCGGCACTCGCTCATCATGAAGGCGACGATCTCGGGGGTGGCCTTCTCCGCGGCGATGACGAGGTCCCCCTCGTTCTCGCGGTCCTCGTCGTCGACGACCACCACGGGACGGCCCGCGGCGATGTCGGCGATGGCCCGCTCGACGGGGTCCAGGGCGAAGTCCTCGATGCCGTCCGTGCTGTAGAGGATCGGTGCGGTACTCATGCCGGCGCTCCTTCCAGAGCGGGTCGCGAGGCCTTGCGGGAGCGCAGCCACCAGTCGCGCATGCCCCACAGGACGAGCGCGCCGTAGATGACGTAGACGAAGCCGGAGAAGGCGTAGCCGTTGGCGAAGTTCAGGGGGACGCCGACGAGGTCGACGAGGAGCCAGGCGATCCAGAACTCGACCATGCCGCGCGCCTGGGCGTACATGGCGACGATCGTGCCGACGAAGATGTAGGCGTCCGGCCAGGGGTCCCAGGACAGGGAGGGGTGGGCCTTGAACAGCAGGGCCACGGCGACGGTGCCCGCGGCGGCGGCGCCGGCCATGGCCGCCCGCTCGGTCCAGGACGCGAAGCGCGGGGTGATCTGGCCGTCCCCGGACCGTCCCCTGCTGCGGTTCCACTGCCACCAGCCGTACAGGGCGACGACCATGACGACGACCTGCTTGCCGGCGCTGCCGGTCAGATGGCCGTAGAAGGCGCCGAACAGGACGAGCCCGGAGAGGAACTGCACCGGCCAGGTCCACAGGGAGCGGCGCCAGCCGAGGGCGAGGGTGATCAGGCCCAGGATGTTGCCGATCATGTCCGACCAGAGGATGTGCTGGTCGAGGAGGGTGAAGGCCTCGGAGTTCAGCGAGTTCACTGCGCCGCTCCCCGGGTGGTGGTCAGCAGGCGCTCGACGTACTTGGCGACGATGTCCACCTCGAGGTTGACCGGGTCGCCGGGCTGCTTGAGGCCGAGCGTGGTCAGGGCGAGGGTGGTGGGGATGAGGCTGACGGTGAAGAAGTCCGGGCCGGCCTCGACGACGGTGAGGCTGATGCCGTCGACGGTGATGGAGCCCTTCTCCACGACGTACCGGGCGAGGCCGGCGGGGAGGGAGATCTTGATGATCTCCCAGTTCTCGGAGGGCTTGCGCTCCAACACCGCGCCGGTGCCGTCGACATGGCCCTGCACGATGTGCCCGCCGAGGCGGTCGCCGACGGCGGTGGGGCGTTCGAGGTTGACGCGGGAGCCGACGCCGAGCGCTCCGAGGCTGGAGCGGTCCAGGGTCTCCGCCATGACGTCGGCGGTGAACTCGTCGCCCTCGTGCTCGACGACGGTGAGACAGACCCCGTTCACGGCGATGGAGTCGCCGTGCTTCGCGCCGTCGGTCACGACGGGGCCGCGCAGACGGAAGCGGGAGGCGTCGCCGAGATTCTCGACGGCGGTGACCTCACCCAGCTCTTCGACGATTCCGGTGAACACTTCCCGGGTCCTCCTGCCTCTTCGGGCACGGACTCCGGGGCCTGTCGATGACGACAGCAGGTACGGGCAACGACACCGGGGGCGACGCCGGACAGACTCGTCCGCGGACGAGTACGTATACGGCGGCGCGCACGAATGCCCGCCCGCCGCGCACTGCCTCCCATCCGGACTTTAACCGTCGGTCCAGGAATTTCACCTGGTCAACCGGCCGCTGGAAGCGACCGGGTCGCGGACTGTAACCGCCGGTTCGGACTTTCACCGACCCCGGAGTGCGCTGCTTTGGTTTACAGGGCCAGTGTGCCACGCCGGGTACGCGTCCATACAGGTGAAAAATGTGGGGTGGCTCACAGGTCGTCAATTCGGGTTGCGCCCGCTGCGGTTCGGGGTCGACCCCGACACGGCCCAGGATTGGTCCATACCTATTGACGTAGTGGTCTAGTCCTTTCTAGGGTCGACGGAGTGCGGCCCGGCGGCGGTGACGACGGCCCTTGCCCGCCGCCGGGTCCCTTCGCTCCGGCCGATCGCCGCACGCCCCGTCGGACGGGAACCCCGCCGTGAGCTGCGGGACATGCGGGCCCCGGCCGACCCGGACAAGCTTGACCGACGGAGCGCGTTCCGGCCGGGAGCGCGCCCGTGTCCGAAGGGGCTGAACGGTATGACCACGATCCTCGTGACCGGCGGTACGGGAACCCTCGGGCGGCTCGTCACCGACCGGCTGCGGACGGACGGGCACGAGGTGCGGGTACTGAGCCGGCACAGCGAGCCGTACGCCGTCGACCTGCGCGAGGGCGGGCCGGGACTGGACGCGGCCGTCGCGGGCGTGGACACGATCGTGCACTGCGCGACCACTCCGCGCGGCGACGACGAGCAGGCGGCCGCGAACCTGATCGCCGCGGCCCGGCAGGCCCGGGTGGCGCACCTGCTCTACATCTCGATCGTCGGCGTCGACCAGGTGCCGTTCGGCTACTACAAGGCCAAGCTCGCCGTGGAGAACCTGCTGGCGGAGTCGGGGCTCGGCTGGACGGTGCTGCGCGCGACCCAGTTCCACGACCTGCTGGTCCAGCTGTTCCAGGGGCTGGCCAAGGTGCCGGTGATGATGCTGCCGGCCGGGGTGAGCGACCAGCCGGTGGAGGTCGCGGAGGTCGCCGACCGGCTCGCGGAGCTGGCGGCGGGCGCGCCGGCCGGCCGGGTCGACGACATGGGCGGACCCGAGGTCCGCACGTTCGAGTCGCTGGCGCGCGCGTTCCTGAAGGCGAGCGGCCGGCGGTGCGCGGTGGTGAACGTGCCGCTGTGGGGCGCGGCCTACCGGGGCTTTCGCACGGGAGGTCACCTGGCGCCGGAACGGGCGGTGGGCAAGGGCACGTTCGAGGACTACCTGGCGACGCGCATCCGGCGCTGAAGCGCATCCGGCGCGGCCTGCCCGCCGTCGCAGCAGACCCGTCACTGAAGCGCACCCGCCGTCGACCTGCATCCGACATCCGTGCGCGTCCCGGTGCGGGTGCGCATCCGTCGTAGAGCGCGTCCCGGCGTGAATGCGCGGCCGGCGTCAGAACGCGTCCCGGCGTGGGTGCGCGGCCCGGCGTGGGTGCGCGGCCCGGCGTCAGGGCGTGTCGGTCCCGCGCGCCGTGCCGAAGAGTTCCTCCTGGGCGGCGTCGCGGGCCGTCAGCAGTGCCCCGCGCAGCACCGCGCCGCCGCCCAGGGCGCTGGGGCGCACCTCCGTGGGCAGCGGGGCCATCTGCCGCAGGCGCCGTGCCACCCGGCCGGCGAGGGCCTCCCCGCCGGCTTGGCCGACCTCCCCGCCGAGGACCACACAGCCGGGGTCCAGGACGGCGACGACGGAGGCCGCGCCGAGGGCGAGACGGTCGGCCAGGGCGTCGAGGAAGCCGCCCGCGGCCGCGGAGTCCGGCGCGTCCACCGCCGCGCGCACCAGCGCCGCCGCCACCGGCTCGTCGGAGCGCGCGTGCGCCGTCAGCCCGTACTCCCCCGCCAGCGCGGCGATCGCCGCCGAGCCGGCCAGCGAGTGGAAGCCGCCCTCGCAGTCCGTCGCCGAGGGCAGTCCGTTCGTGCCCGGTACCGGCAGGAAGCCGATCTCGCCGGTGCCGCCGGAGGCGCCGCGGCGCAGCGCGCCGTCCAGGACGACGGCCGCGCCGGTGCCGTGGCCCAGCCACAGCAGGACGAAGGTGTCGCGGTCCCGGGCGGCGCCCTCGCGCTGTTCGGCCAGGGCGGCCAGATTGGTCTCGTTCTCGACGAGCGCGTGGGCGTCCGGGAAGCGTTCCTGCAGCGCGGCCACCAGCCGGCGGTGCCACTCGGGCAGGCCGCTGGAGTCGCGCAGTTCGCCGCTCGACGGGTCGATCAGCCCGGGTGCGCCGATGCCCAGGGTGTGCAGCCGGCCCCATGCCCGGACGCCCTCGCGCGGGGGCGGCCCCATGGCCTCGGCCTCCTTCGCCGCCCGTTCGACCAGCGAGACCGCCTGTTCCACGGCCGTCCCGGTGCCCGTGTCACCGCCGATCGGCACGGACGCCTCGGCGAGCACCCGGCCGACCAGGTCCGAGACGAGCACCGCGACCCCTTCCGTGCGCACGTCCAGCGCGGCCAGACGGGCGCGGTCGGCGACGATGCCGTAGAGCTTGGCGTTCGGTCCGCGTCGCTGCTCGCCCGCCTCGCCGACCACCTCGATCAGACCGGCGGCGGTGAGGCGTTCGACGAGGTCGGCGACCGACGGGCGGGACAGGCCGGTGAGCTGCTTCAACTGCCCTGCCGTCAGTGGGCCTTCGTACTGAAGCAGCCGGAGGGCGAGCCGGTCGTTGATGGCCCGGGCGGTGCTCGGGGAAGCGGGCATGGCGGGAATCCTCCCACGGCCGAGGGGGACCCGATCGGCGGTGGCCCACCATCGGCCCCTATTTATCAGGCAGGGTTCCTGATAGTTTACGACGGCATCGCGGCGGCGCGGCGCGGATCCGGAAGGGACGGGAGAATGAGCGGAGTGGACGCAGTGATCCACACACCGTCGGAGGTCCGGCGCTCCCGGTACGCCGTGGCGGCCGTGTTCGCCGTGCACGGCGCGGTCACCGGTTCGTTCGCGACCCGTGTGCCGTGGATCCAGGACCACGCCGACGTGTCCACGGGACAGCTCGGGTTCGCGCTCGCCTTCACGGCGTTCGGCGCGGCCTGCGCGATGCCGCTGGCCGGCTCGATCACACATCGCTTCGGCAGCCGCGCGGCCCTGCGCGCGCTGCTCGCGCTGTGGACGCTGTCGCTGACCCTGCCCGCCCTCGCCCCGAACCTGCTGACGCTCTGTCTGGCGATGTTCGCGTACGGCGCGTCCGCGGGCATGGCCGACGTGGCGATGAACGCCCTGGGCGTCGAGGTGGAGCGGCTGCTCGTCAGGTCGATCATGTCGGGGCTGCACGGCATGTGGAGCGCGGGCGCCCTGATCGGCTCGGCGGGCGGGACGCTCGCCGCGCACCTGGGTGCGGACGCGCGCGTGCACCATGTGCTGTCGGCGGCGGTCCTCACCCTCCTGGGCCTGCTGGCCTGCCGCTGGGTGCTGGACCTGCGGCCGGCCGAGGACGAGGAGCCGCCCCCGCGGTTCACGCTGCCGCCGCGCTCGGCGCTGCTGATCGGCGCGGTCGGGTTCTGCGCGGTGTTCGCGGAGGGCGCCAGTCTGGACTGGTCGGCCGTCTACCTGCGCGACGAGCTCGACTCGTCGGCCGGGGCGGCGGCCGCCTGCACGACCGGCTTCATGTTCACGATGGCGGTGGCCCGGATCGTCGGCGACGCGGTGGTGAACCGGTTCGGCGCGGTGCGTACCGTCCGGGCGGGCGGTGTCCTCGCCGCGCTGGGCGGGCTGATGATCGTCGTCGCGGGGCACCCGGCGGTGGCGATGGGCGGGTTCGGGCTGATGGGACTGGGCATCGCGGTCGTCGTACCGCTGTGCTTCGCGGCGGCCGGGCACAGCGGGCCCAACCCGAGCCAGGCCATCGCGGGCGTCGCGACGATCACCTACACCTCCGGCCTGATCGCGCCGAGCCTGATCGGCGGGGTGGCACAGGCGACCAGCCTGGTGGTGTCGTTCGGGGTGGTGACGCTGCTCGCGTGCGGGCTCGTGCTGTTCGCGGGTGTGCTGCGGGGCGGCGAGCGGACCGGCGCGAAGGTCAGCCCGCGGGCCGCAGCAGTGCCCGACCCCCGGCCCTGAAGGCGTCGCTCCACGGTGTGGGGCGCAGGGTGGTCGCGTCGAGTCGCACCAGGACGCGGGTGCCCCGCGCGTACGTCGTGCCCCCGTCCGCCGAGCAGAACCGGAAGCCGTACGTCAGCCCCGTGCCGCCGAGCCGGTCCAGCCAGAGGTGGACGGCGTACGTGCCGGTACGGGTGACCGGGGCCTCGTAGCCGATCAGCAGTTCCCTGACGACGTTGCAGGCGTCCCCCGCGCTCGCCCAGTCGCCCTCGAAGCGGACCCCGTTCTCCTGCCAGAACTCGGTCCAGGCCCGCTCGACGAGCAGGGGGTAGCGGGCGTTGTGCAGCATGCCCAGCGCGTCCAGGTCGTCGAAGTGGACGGTGACGGGCATGAGCCGGCCGTACGACACAGCTGGGGCGCCAGGGGCTTCGGTGGTCACGGCGGGGACTCCTGTGCGGGTACGAGGTGCGTGCATGAGGTGCGTGTATGAGGAAATCACCCCCATCGTAAGGGGTCGCTAAGCGGTCGCTCACCCTCCGGTTTCACGTGAGAATGGTCCGGACATCCGCATCCCCAGGAAAGCGAACCCGCACCATGGATCTTGGCGTCCGCTGGAAACTGCACGGCGACGGACGCACCCCGGCGCCCGGCGCGGTGGTCCGTCCCGACGAGCGGCTCTCCTGGCCCCGTACGGCGGGGCTCGGCGCCCAGCACGTGGTGGCGATGTTCGGGGCCTCTTTCGTCGCGCCCGTCCTCATGGGCCTCGACCCCAACCTCGCCATCATGATGTCCGGCGTCGCGACCGTGATCTTCCTGCTCGCGACCCGCGGCCGGGTGCCCAGCTACCTCGGGTGCTCGCTCTCCTTCGTGGGCGTGGCCGCGGTCATCCGGGCACAGGGCGGGACGAGCGCCACGGTCACCGGCGCGGTGTTCGTCGTCGGGGTGGCGCTGTTCGTCGTCGGACTGGCCGTGCAGCGGTTCGGGGCGCGGATCATCCACGCCGCGATGCCCCCGATCGTGACCGGCGCCGTCGTGATGCTCATCGGCTTCAACCTCGCCCCGGTCACCGCCACCACCTACTGGCCGCAGGACCAGTGGACGGCCCTGCTGGTCATGGCGTTCACCGGTATGGCCGTCGTCTGCCTGCGTGGTTTCTGGTCCCGCATCGCGATCTTCCTCGGCCTGGTCTTCGGGTACGGCATCTCGTGGTTGTTCGACCGGGTCTTCGGCCGGATCCACTCAGCCGACGCGAGCGGCAAGGTCACCGATCACTGGCGGCTCGACCTGTCCGGGGTCGGTCACGCCGACTGGATCGGGCTGCCCACCTTCCACGGCCCGTCCTTCGAGTGGTCGGCGATCCTCGTGGCGTTGCCCGTCGTCATCGCGCTGGTCGCGGAGAACGCGGGGCACGTCAAGGCGGTCGGCGAGATGACCGGCGACGACCTGGACGACCGGCTCGGTACGGCGATCTCCGCCGACGGCGTCGGCTCGATGCTGTCCACGGCGGTGGGCGGCCCGCCCAACACCACCTACTCCGAGAACATCGGCGTGATGGCCGCGACCCGGGTCTACTCGACGGCCGCCTACTGGGCCGCCGCCGGGTTCGCCCTGCTCTTCGGCCTGTGCCCGAAGTTCGGCGCGATCGTCGCCGCGATCCCCGGCGGGGTCCTCGGCGGCATCACCGTCATCCTGTACGGCATGATCGGCCTGCTCGGCGCGCAGATCTGGATCACCGCCGGGGTCGACCTGCGCAACCCGCTGAACCTGGTGCCGGCCGCGGCGGGCATCATCATCGGCGTCGGCAACGTCTCGCTGGAGTTCACCGACACCTTCTCGCTGAGCGGCATCGCGCTCGGCACGGTCGTCGTCATCACCGGCTACCACGCGCTGCGCGCGTTCGCGCCCGCCCACCTCAAGTCGCCGGGACCCCTGCTAGACGAGGGCACCAGCAGCTACGACGACGCCAGTTCGTAGGCGTACGACGGGCTGAACTCGCCGGCCGCCCCCTTGCAGCCGTCCGACTCCCCCGGCAGCTTCACCCACAGATAGGCGTCGATCCGGGCCTCCCCGGTCCGGAAGGTCGGGGCCCGGCCGATGCTCCGCCCGTCCGGGTCGCACCACTCGCCGGCCGCCGGCGCGCCGTTGCCGTTGCGGCTGGTGTCGATGACGGCGCCCAGGCCGGGCGGGCCGCCCAGGGCGTCCAGGACCCGGCGGTCGTAGGCGACCTCGTCGGCCGTGCGGTGGAAGTTGGAGACGTTGCTGAAGATCCCGTCGGAGGACGCGGCCGAGGCGGCGCCGGCCTGTCTCAGCAGGGCGGCCTGCTCGGCCGGGGCGTTCCAGCCGGAGTGCCCCGCGTCGTAGTAGACGCGTGCCTTCGGGTCGGCCGCCTTCAGCACGCGTCCCGCGCGGGCCAGCGCGGCGAGGCGGGCGGCCCGTCCGGCCTCGTCGAGGCAGTCGGTCTGGGCCACGGAGTCGGGCTCCAGGACGACCACCACCTCGCCGGAGCCGAGCCCGGCGGCGAACCCGTCGATCCAGCCCGCGTAGGCGTCGAGGTCGGGCGCCCCGCCCTCGGAAGCGCCGCCGCAGTCACGGTCCGGGATCGCGTACGCCACGAGCACCGGGACCCGGCCCTGACCGGCGGCGCCCGCCGTGACCGCGCGGACCCGCGAGGTCACGGTGTCGGGGGCGTACTCGGTGAACCACACGGCCGCCGGCCGGCTCGCGATCCGGGACTCGATGACGGCGGTGCGCGGATCCCCCGGGTTGTCGTGCACCCAGTCGAGGACCTGGGACTCGGGGTGGCGGTAGAGGCTCGTGGTCACGGCGGCCGCCCGCGGCTTTCGCGCGGTACGGCCGGGCGAGGGCGTCGGCCGTACGGTCGGGGCGGAGGCCGAGGGGGACGCCGACGGGGACGGCGGGTTCGCGGTCGAGGGGGACAGGAGCGTCGCGCTCACCTTCGGACGGGCCCGGTCGGTGCCGCGTGCGCCGTCGCCCTCGTCCCCGTCCCCGAGGGCGGTCAGCATCCCCGCGGCGGTGCCCAGAGCCACCACCACCGAGGCGGCGGCGACCATGACACCCCGCCGTCCGGCCCGTCCCTCACGTACGCCTCGCACCGTGCTGTTCCCCTCCCGTGCGACGGGCTCGTTCCCCCGTTCCGGGGAAGCGTCGGGCCCGCCGACACGCGGGCCAGCCTAGGACTGTCACCCTGCCCCCATGCCGCAAACGGAACAGTTCACCGCTCCCGTCGAGACAGTCCTCGACACGGACCGCACGAGTGTCGACGATGTGCTCGCCCGGATGCGCGCCCTCGACGCGGCCCTGCCTCCCGGGGACGGCATCGCGGTCTTCAACCGCGTCTACCTCGCGGTGACCCAGGAGGTCGGCCGGCGCATCGACACGGGCCGGTTCCCGGACGCGCGGGCCGCGACCACGCTGGACGTACGGTTCGCCGAGCGCTACCTGGACGCGGTGGACCCGGGGCCGGCCGACCGCCGGCCACCGGCCTGCTGGCGGCCGCTGCTCCAGTTCCGCCGCCATCCCGGCGTACGCCCGCTGCAGTTCGCGCTCGCGGGCGTCAACGCGCACATCGGGCACGACCTGGCGCTCGCCGTGGTGGACGCCTGTCGTAGCCTCGGCTGCGAACCGGCCGAGCTGGAGGACGAGTTCGACCGCGTGGGCGAGCTACTCGGCTCGCTGGAGGAACGCATCCGCGAAGAGCTGATGCCGGGCCCCGACCTGTTGCAGATCGCCGACCCGCTCACCCATCTGCTCGGCTCCTGGAGCCTGGAGCGCGCCCGGGACGCCACCTGGACGGCGGCCCGGGCCCTGTGGGCGCTGCGCCGGCTCCCCGACGTGGCCGGGGAGTTCACCGAACGCCTCGACACGGCCGTGGGCTTCGCGGGCCGCATGATGCTCACCCCGCTGTCGGGCCTCGTCCTGTGAGACCGCGGCCCGCGAGATCTCGTACCGTGCGGCCTCGCGCTGTACGGCCTCGTGCTGTGCGGCCTCAGTCCTCCGGGAGTTCCACCGGCGCGATCTCGTCGTACACGTCGCCCGGGCCCGGGTTGGTCGCGTCGGTCGTCCCGCCGAAGTGGTGCATGACGCCCCAGACCGCGTTCAGCGCGGTCTGCACCGCCCCCTCGGCCCAGCCCGCGGTCCAGGAGATGTCGTCGCCGGCGAGGAACACGCCCCGCTTGTCCTCGGGCAGCCGGTCCTGCATGAAGTGGGTGAACAGGCGCCGCTGGTAGCGGTAGTGGCCGGGCAGGTTGGCCTTGAACGCGCCCATGAAGTAGGGCTCGTTCTCCCAGGAGACCGTCACCGGGTTGCCGATGATGTGCTTCCGGATGTCGACGTTCGGATAGATCTCGCCGAGCGACTTCAGCATGACCTCCATCCGCTCGTTCGCGGACAGCGGCAGCCACTTGAGGCTGTCGTCGCACCAGGTGTACGACAGGCAGATGACGGCGGGCCGGTCCGGGCCGTCGTCGAGGAGGTAGGTGCCGCGCGTCATGCGGTCGGTGAGCGTCATCGACATGACGTCCCGGCCCGTGGGATTCCCCCTGTCGTCGACGGCCTTGTCGAGCCAGAACGGCCTGTCCACCGGCACGAACAGCTTGCTGGACTCCATGTAGTGGGTGCGCTCGATCGCCGTCCAGTGGTCGATCGGGAAGAGCGAGTCGTCGCAGGCGATCTTCGACAGAAGCATCCAGGACTGCGCGGTGAAGACCGCCGCCGGGTAGGTGCGGATGTCGCCGTTCGCGTCCGTCACGGTGATCCCGTTGCCGGCGGTCCGGTGCAGCCGGGTCACGGCCGGGCGGGGCTCGCCGCCCTGGTGCAGGCTCGCCAGCGAGGTGCCGTACGCCCAGTGGACGATCTTCTCGGGCTCGCGCTCCCAGAGGCGCAGCGGCAACTGCTGCGAGCCGCCGACGATCCCGCGGTGGTGGTCGTCGGCCTCGGTGTAGACGACGCGCAGGATCTCCAGGATGGAGTTCGGGAAGTCGGTGTCCCAGCCGCCGGTGCCGAAGCCGACCTGGCCGAAGATCTCGCGGTGCCGGAAGGACTTGAAGGCCTCGGAGTCGCAGAGGAAGCCGTAGAAGGTCTGGTTGTCGAGCTTCTCGACGAGCTTCGCCCAGATCTCGCGGATACGCGGCACGTCCCGCTCGCGCATGGCCTGGTTCATGTCGGAGAAGTCGGCGCCCTCTTCGAGGCACTTGTTCCAGGCGTCGGCGACATCACGGTAGACCTGCGGCAGGTCCGCGGCCGTCTCGGCGTAGTGCGACTCGCCCTTGAGGTCGACGACCGTCGAAGGGGTCGCCTCCGCGAGGGGGTTGGGGAAGGGCTGGGTCTCCAGTCCCACCAGGTCGATGTAGTGCTGGAGCGCCGTGGAGGACGGCGGGAAGCGCATCGCGCCCATCTCGGCGGTGAGGGAGGGGTCGCAGCCGTCGAAGCCGACGGTGCGCAGCCGTCCGCCGATCCGGTCGGCCTCGTAGACGACCGGCTTGAGGCCCATCTTCATCAGCTCGTACGCGGCCACGACGCCGGACAGTCCGCCGCCGATGACGGCGACCTCCGTGCCGTGCTCGGTCGCGGGGATCTGGCCGAGGCCCGCCGGGTGGGCGAGGAAGTCGTCGTACGCGTAGGGGAAGTCCGGGCCGAACATGGTGATCGGCGGCTGCTGCTCGTCTGCGTGCTCGACGGCGTTGGGCACGGTGGACGTCATGGGGTACGGACTCCTGGGAGGCTCAGGGGGTGGAGGTGCGGAGCGGGTGCGGCCGGGTTCAGACCAGGGACCCGTACAGGCCGGGGCGGCGGTCCTTCAGGTACGGGTTCGCCTCGCGGGAGGCGGCGAGGGCGACCGGGTCGGCGTCGGCGAACACCAGCTCCTCGCCGCGGCCGGCGCGGGTGCGGGCGACCCCGTCGGGGCCGGCCAGCGTGGAGAGGCCGACGAACTCGAACTCGCCTTCCTGGCCGACCCGGTTGACGTACGCCACGTACATCTGGTTCTCGAAGGCGCGGACCGGGATCACCGACTCGGCGACGAACTGGAAGGGGTGCATCTGCGCCGTCGGCACGACGAGGAGGTCGGTGCCGGCGAGGGCGTGGGCGCGGACGTTCTCCGGGAACTCGACGTCGTAGCAGATCATGAGGCCGACGGTGAGGCCGTTCAGCTCGGCCTGGACGACCGGCTGCCCGCCCGGCCGGAAGTGGTCGCGCTCGAAGCAGCCGAAGAGATGGGTCTTGCGGTAGTTCGCGAGCCGGTCGCCGTCGGCGGAGATCAGCTGGGCGGAGTTGTGGACCGTCTCGCCGTGGCGCTCCGGATAGCCGTACGCGACGGCGAGGCCGTGCCGGCCGGCGATCTCGGCGACGGCGTCCGCGGAGTCCCCGTCGGCGGGCTCGGCGAGACGGGCGATGTCGTCGCCGATCGCGTATCCGGTGAGGAACATCTCCGGCGCGACGAGCAGCCCGGCGCCCGCGGCGGCGGCCCGGTCCGCGGCCTCGTCGAGGACCTTCAGGTTCTCGACGACGGAGCCGGGGCGGCCGGAGCTCTGGAGCAGGGCGGTACGCATGCGTGATCCTCACCGGACGGAAGGGTGGTTGTGGGGGCCATCTAGACGGTACGGGCGCCCGCCCGGCCCGGACAAGAAGGAGCCGTTGCGCGCCGGTGAGCGGATCGTTGCGTGCGCGGGCCGCCGGGCGGCGATTCGTTGCGCCCCCTCGCTCACCCCTCACGCCTCACCCCTCACGCCTCACCCCTCACCCCTCACCCGGCGCCTGCCCCTCCCCCGGGCCCGCCTCGACATCGTCGACGCCGTCACCAGGTACGGCACCGCGCACAGGGCGAAGACGACGCCGTGCGGGAACGTCGAGCCGAGGGCGCCGTACGCGCCGTACACCGCGATGGTCACCACCTCCGTCCCGAGACCCGCGACCGAGGTGAGGGTGGCCCGGCCGGCGCCCTCGACGCGCTGCTGGAGCCGGACGTCGGCCAGGACCGTCGCCAGCTGGAAGCCGCCGAAGGCGAGGGCGACCAGGGCGACGCCGGCCGGGGTGCCGCTGATCCCTCCGACGGCGAGGGCGAGCGCGGAGAGGGCGAGCAGCACGGCGAATCCCCCGCGGCCCAGGCGCTCGGCCGGTCCGGCGAGGAGGCTTCCGGCGGTGACGCCGGCCCAGATCAGCACCAGCAGGTGCGGGATGTTCGCCTCCGGTACGCCCGTCTCCCCGACCAGCAGGGGCGTGTACTCGTCGAGGGCGCCCCACACCGCCGACACGGCCGGCACGAGCAGCAGGGCACCGCGTACGGAGCGGTCGCGGCGGGCGTCGGCCAGTCCGGCCCGCAGGGTCGCCGGCCGGCTGTCGCCGTCGCCCGTCGGACGCCGGTGCTCGGAGAAACGGGTCGCCGTCGCGGCGCAGAGCAGACACGCCAGCACGCTGGCCGCGCCGACGGCCGGGTATCCGCCGACCGCGAAGACCGGCCCGGCCAGGCCCATCGCCGTCATCACGGCCACCTGGCCCACCGCGTGCGCGCGGCCCATGAGCCGGGCGTACCGGTCCGCGGCGCCGGCCCGGTCGAGCTCCTCGTAGACCAGTGCCTCCAGCGCGCCGGAGCCCAGCGCGCCACGCGCGCCCCACAGGACGAAGCCGGCCGCGAAGGCCCCGTACGACGGGAACAGCACCCACAGCGCGAAGCCGGCCGCGCCCAGCAGCGGGCCGACCCACAGCAGCAGCCGTCGCGAGACGGCGTCCGCCCAGGCGCCCGAGGGCACCTCCAGCAGGACGCCGGTCAGCGACCACAGGACGAACAGGGAGGAGATCTGCCCGACGGACAGGCCGCTGTCCGCGAACAGCAGCGCGTACACCGGGTAGAGCAGCACGAACTCGTCGAGGAACGCGTACGCGTACAGCGTGGCGGTCAGTCGACGGACGTCGGGGCCGGTCGTGGATCAATGTCGCCAGGTCATGACACCGATGGTAGACAGTTCACGCCCCGCCGCCCACCGGTTTCCCCGTGATCGTGAGGGGGGTGACCGCGAAGGTGGTGATCACCGCGGCGTGGTCGGAGGGCCAGTCGTTGTCCTCGACGTCCGGCCACGGCCGGGGACTGCCGGTGACGTGGGTCCGGGAGTCGAGCACCCTGAGGCCCCGGTGGAGCACGAAGTCGATCCGGTCCTGCGGCTCCGGGCGACCGCTGCCGTCCTCGTGCTCGGCGTGCACCGGCGACCAGGTGTGCCCGGGCTCCCGTACGGGGTCGGGGTGCGCCTCGCGGTACGAGTCGGCGAAACCGGCCTCCTCGGCGGCCCCGGTCACCGGCCACCCGACGTCCGGCCGGTCCAGGTGGGAGGGGCTGTTGAAGTCACCGACGAGGACGACGGGCGCCGGGCCCGCTCCGATCCGGTGCAGGGCGTCCCGCAGCCGCGCGAGCCGTTCCCCCTCGTGGGCGATCAGGGCGTCCGCGGCGAGCCCGTCGAAGGCGGACTCGTAGGGCCCGTACGGCGCGCAGTCCAGGTGGGCCGTCCAGACGTCGACCGCGCTGCCGCCGACTTCGATCCGGACACCCGCCGCGCCGTAGAAGCCCACGTCGGGGTCGCCGAGGGCGGCCGTGATCGGGTGGCGGCTGATGATCCCGAGGTTCTCCCCGGCCCGGTGGTGGTGCCAGCCGAGGGCGTCGGCGAGCTCCTCGGCGGCGGTGCCGTACGTCTCCTGGAGACCGACCACGTCCACGTCGGTCTCGGTGAGGATCTTGAGCTGCTTGGCCCGGTGGTCGCGGACCTTCGTACCGCCGTACCAGAGGTTCCAGGTCATGACGCGGAGCCGGTGCGGCAGCAGGGAGCGCAGCCGCCCGGGGGTGACGCCCTCCAGGCCGGCCACGACGGTCCGGCCGGGCGCCCTCCCGATCGGCGCGAGCGACGGCACGGCCAGCACCGTGCAGCCGGCCGCCTCGGCGGAGGCCACACCGGTCTCGGTGTCCTCGACGGCCACGCAGGCCGCCGGGTCGACGCCGAGGGTGTGGCAGGCGGCGAGGTAGGGGTCGGGGGCGGGCTTGGTGTGCTCGGTGTCGTCGGCTGTGACGGTGACGGCGAAGCGGCCCGCGCCGAGCGCGTCGAGCACCGTGTCGGCGACCGCCCGGGGCGACGCGGTCACCAGCGCCGTCGGTACGCCCTCCCGGGCCAGGGCGTCGAGCAGGGCGAGCGCGCCGGGGCGGGGCACGACACCGGCCAGCACCCGGTCCGCGAACTCCCGGTGGAGCGCCTCGGCGAGCCCCGGGGCCGGCCGGCCCGTGGTGGTGGCCAGCCAGTGGGCGGTGTGCTCGACGGGACGGCCGAGCACCTCCGGCCGGTCCGCCTCGGTCAGGGCCCGTCCGGCCACCCGTTCCACCGCCTCCCACCACAGCCGCTCGGTGTCGACGAGCGTGCCGTCCATGTCGAACAGGACGGCCTGGAGGGGAAGTTGCGTCACGGTTGCCTCTTTCGGTGGGGGGATCAGGAAGTACGTTCGGCGACGAGCACCGGGCGGTCGGGCAGCGACACGCCCACCGCGGCGCCCGCCGTGAGCCCGGCGGCCTCGTGGGCGGGCAGGTCGGCCTTGACCTCGGTGCCGTCGGCCAGCCGGACGGTGACGCGGACGGCCGCGCCGAGGAAGGAGGTGGCGACGACGCGCGCGTCCCCGCCGTCCTCGGCCCGCACCCGCACCGCCTCCGGCCGCACCAGCACGTCCACCTCGGTCACGGCCGGGATCCTGCCGTCGACGGGCAGTCGGCGCCCCAGCACCTCGACGGTCTCGCCGTCGAGGTGTCCCGGGATCCGGCTCGTCGTGCCCACGAACTCGGCGACGAAGGCCGTGGCGGGGCGGCCGTACAACTCGGCCGGGGCGGCGCACTGTTCGAGCCGTCCGGCGTGCATCACGGCGACCCGGTCCGCCATGGACAGGGCCTCCTCCTGGTCGTGGGTGACGAACAGGGTGGTGATGCCCAGCTCCTGCTGGAGCCGCCGGATCTCCTCGCGCAGGGTCAGCCGCACCTTGGCGTCGAGCGCGGAGAGCGGCTCGTCCAGGAGCAGGACGCGCGGGCGCAGGGCGAGGGCGCGGGCCAGGGCGACGCGCTGCTGCTGGCCGCCGGAGAGCTGGTGCGGGAACCGGGCGCCCTTGTCGGCGAGGCCCACGAGCTCCAGCAACTCGGTTGCCCTGGTCCGCCGTTCGGCGGTGCGCACTTTGCGCATCCGCAGTCCGAAGGCCACGTTGTCGAGCGCGTCGAGGTGCGGGAAGAGGCTGTACGACTGGAAGACCATCCCGGCGTCCCGGCGGTGGGCCGGCACCCGGGTGACGTCCTCGCCGTCGAGCAGCACCTCGCCGGAGTCGGGGTGTTCGAACCCGGCGAGCATCCGCAGGGCGGTGGTCTTGCCGCAGCCGGAGGGGCCGAGCAGGGCGAGGAGTTCACCCGGCCGGACGGTGAGGTCGAGGCCGTCGAGGGCGAGGGTGGGGCCGAACTCCCGGCGCAGGCCGCGGAATTCGACGGTCGCCGCCTTCGCCGTCGTCTCCGTCGTCGTCGCTGTCTTGTCGAGCACGGTCATGGTTCATCCCCGGGAAGTAGGACGGGTGCGCCCGCCGAAACCGGCGAGGACGAGGAGCAGCAGCCAGGTCACGAGCAGGCTGAGCACGGACACGGCGACGGACAACTGGGCCTGCGAGCCGCTGACGTTCACGATCCAGACGGCGAAGGGCTGGAAGCCGAGCAGCTGCGCCACGGTGAACTCGCCGAGGACCAGCGCCAGGGTGAGGAAGGAGGCGTTGAGCAGGGCGCCGCGCAGGTTGGGCAGGACGGCCCGGATCAGCGCCTGCGGCCAGCCGGCCCCGCAGCTGCGGGCGGCCTCGACGAGGGTGCGCACGTCGACGGAGCGCAGCCCCGCGTCCAGCGCGCGGTACACGAACGGCAGCGCCATCACGACGTACGCCAGGACGAGGATCACGGGGAAGTCGGGGTTCTGGATCGCCACGAAGGTCTGGAAGAGCGGGGTGCGCGAGAGATGCTCGGGTCCCCATTTCAGCACCGTCCCGATGCCGGCGACGAACGCGATCGGCGGCACGACCAGCGGCAGCGAGCAGACGACCTCGACGACCGGCCGGAGCCGGGGCGAGCCGAGCCGCAGCGCCACCATGGCCGGCACCATCAGCAGCAGGACGACGGCGATGGTGGCGAGGGCCAGCTCCAGCGAGAGCAGCAGACTGGATCCGAAGCCCTCGGTGGAGAAGATCCGGGTGTAGGCGTCGAAGGTGACGCCCTGTCCGGGCACGTCGACGGTGAAGACGACCGACGCGGCCAGCGGGACCAGGAAGTACAGCCCGGCGAGGCCGAGGACCCCCCACCGCCACAGGTTCAGGCGAGCCATCGCGCGCTCCGTCGTTGCAGGGGCAGATACACCGCCATGACCAGGCCCGCGACCAGGACCATGTCGAGGCTGAGGGCGAGCGCCACGTTCTCCTGGCCGACGAGCACGTTGCCGGAGATGGCGTCGGCGATCTGGAGGGTGACCAGCGGGATGGAACTGCCCACCATGGCGGCGGCGGTGGCGTACGCGGCGAAGGCGCTGCCGAAGAGCAGCACCAGACCGCCGAGCAGCGAGGGCAGCAGGACGGGCAGGGCGACGTGCCGCCAGTACTGGGCGGGGGTCGCGCCGTTGTTCTGCGCCGCCTCGCGCCACTGCGAACGCAGCCCCTCCAGGGCGGGGGTGATGGTGAGCACCATCAGCGGGATCAGGAAGTACAGGTAGACGATCACCAGTCCCCAGAAGCTGTACAGGTCCCAGCCCCGGTCGGTGAGGCCGAAGTGCCGGGTCAGCACACCGGCGTTGCCGAGCGTGGCGACGAAGGCGAACGCCAGCGGGACGCCGCCGAAGTTGGCCAGCACCCCGGACGCGGTGAGCACGGCCTCGCGCAGCGCGCGGAAGCGGGAGGTCACGACGGCCTGCGCCAGGGGCAGTCCGAGCAGCGCCCCCAGCCCCGCGGACACGGCGGACAGCTTCACGCTGCCGAGCAGGGCCGTCAGGTACGCGCCCCGCAGCGAGGCCGTCAGGTTGTCGACCGTGTACGAGGTGGCGCCGGTGGCCGGGTCCTTGGCGGTGAACGCGCCGTCGAGCATGGCCACGGCGGGCAGCCCGAAGGCCAGCGCGGTGAAGGCGAGCAGCGGGACGACGGCGAGCCAGCCGAGGGCACGGCGGCGCCGCTTCACCGGAGCGGCGGCCGCCGTGTCGACCCGTACGACGGTGGAGGTCATCCGGAGACGGCCTTGGCCCAGCCCTGCCCGAGGACGGTCTTGGCCTTGCTCTGCTGGTCCTCGGTCGGGAACGAGGGCGTCCCGGAGACCTCCGGCAGCTTGGCCGCAGCCGCCTTGTCGAGCGTGCCGGCCTTCTCCATGGCGGTCATCAGGGCCGGCCGGGCGTACCCCTTGAGCCACAGGTTCTGGCCCTCGGCGCTGTAGAGGTACTCCTGCCACAGGCGGGCGGCCGCCGGGTGCGGGGCGTCCTTGTTGATCGCCTGGGAGTAGTACTGGGAGAACTGGCCGTCGCTGGGCACCGACACCTTCCAGTCGACGCCCTTGGACTTGAACTCGTCCGCGTACCCGGCGTTGAGGTAGTCCCAGTCGATGCTGATGGGCGTCTCGCCCTTCTCGACGGTGGCCGGGGTCGACTCGACGGGCGTGTAGTTGCCGTTCTTCTTCAGCTTGGCGAAGAAGTCGAGGCCGGGCTGGATGTCGTCGAAGGAGCCGCCGCTCGCGAGGGAGGCCGCGTAGACGCCGCCGAAGGCGGAGCCGGACTTGGTGGGGTTGCCGTTGAGGGCGACCTGGCCCTTGTACCGGGGCTCGAGCAGATCCGCGAAGGTGGTCGGACAGGTCTTGACCCGCTTCGCGTCGCAGCCGATGGAGATGTAGCCGCCGTAGTCGTTGTACCAGCGGGCCTGCGCGTCCTTCTGCCCCTCGGGGAGGTCGGCGTACGAGGCCACCTTGTACGGCGCGAGCAGCCCCTGCTGGGCGGCGCTCAGCGCGAAGGAGCTGCCGAGGTCGAGGACGTCCGGTGCGCGGTCCTGGCCCTTCCTGGAGGTGACGGCGTTGATCTCGTCCTGGCTGGAGCCGTCGGGGTTCTCGACCGCGACCTTGATGCCGTACTTCTTCTGGAACCCGTCGATGAGGGCGCCGTAGTTGGCCCAGTCGCGGGGCAGCGCGATGGCGTTGAGCGTGCCCTCCTTCTTCGCCGCCTTCACCAGGGCGTCGAGACCGCCGAGGTCGGCGGCGGAGGTGGCGGTGGCGGCGTTCTTGCCGTCGGCGGTGGTGGAGGTGCTGGTGTCGGGGGCGGCGCCACAGGCGCTCAGGGCGAGTACGGCGACGACGGCGAGGGCACCGCCACGGGCGGCTGTTCTCGGCAGGGGCACGGTCACGGCTTCTCCAGGGGACGCGCGAGAATGCAGGAGATGAGGAGAACTTGTCTGAACAAGTTGGCCTCAGTACGCACGCCGCTGGTGTCCCCGTCGTAAACACTGGCGAAACCCTGAGCCCCGATTTCACGCACAGTTGCGACCGGAGCCGAGCCGCTCCGAAGGTCGACTAGGCTGGTCAAACTGTGTACAGCAGTCGACGCAGAGGGGAAGCATGGCCGCGCGACACGAGGAGATCGCCGACGCACTGCGCCGGGCGATCGACCGCGAGGAGTACGCGGTCGGCGCGCGGCTGCCCGCCGAGACCGACCTCGCCGCCCGGTACGGCGTCTCCCGCGGCACGGTCCGCCAGGCCGTCGCGGCACTGACCGCCGAGGGGCTCATCGGCTCCCGTCAGGGCGCCCGCCGCGTGGTCCTGGCCAGCCGCCGCAGCCAGAGCTTCGCCGAGCTGCGCAGCTTCGCCCAGTGGGCGCGCGCGATGGGCCGCGAGGCGACCGGCCGGGTCGTCGCACAGGAGTACCGCCCGGCCGGCGCCGAGGACGCCGTACGCCTCCAACTCCGCGACGGGACACCCGTGTTGCACGTGCTACGGCTGCGCGGTCTGGACGGCGAGCCGGTGCTCGTGGAGCGGACCGTGTACGCGGACTGGATCTCCCCGGCCGTCGAGTCGATCGAACCGGACTGCGCCTCCGTGACCCAGCGCCTCCTCGACGACACCGGCCTGGTCTTCGCCTACGGCGAGCATGTCATCGACGCGGTGGCGGCGGGCGCCCAGGACGCCGAGCTGCTCGCCGTCCGCCGCACGAGCCCCCTGCTGCGCGTCCGCCGGGTCACCACGACCCGTGAGGGCCGCCCGGTGGAGTGGTCGGACGACCGCTACCGCTCGGACGCGGTCAGCTTCAGCGTGCACAACTCGATCGGGAACAACGCGCTGGCCCGGAAGACGGCCGAGTAGACCGGCACGGCCGGCAAGGTCGGCCCGGACCGGGCCGGAAAGGTCGGCCCGGACCGGCAGGCCGGCAGGGGTCGGCTCAGGTGGGCGAGCCCGCGGAGAAGCGGCGCAGCAGCGGCGACAGCACCAGCACGGACTTCGTCCGTTCCACGAACGGCTCCCCCGCGATGCGCTCCAGCACCCGCTCGAAGTGGCGCATGTCGGCGGCGAAGACCTGGGCGACGGCGTCCGCCTCCCCGGTGACCGTGGACGCGGCCACGACCTCCTGGTACCGCTCCAGGCCGCGCTGGATGGTCTCCGGGGAGGTGTTGCGCCGGCAGTAGATCTCGACGAACCCCTCGGTCTCCCAGCCGAGCGCCGCCGGGTCGACCCGAACGGTGAAGCCGGTGATGGCCCCGGTGGCCCGCAACCGGTCCACGCGCCGCTTCACGGCGGGCGCGGACAGGCCGACCAGTTGCCCGATGTCCGCGAAGGAGCGGCGGGCGTCCTCGGCGAGGGCGTGCACGATGCGTTCGTCGAGATCGTTCAGCACAGTGGGTCGATCACTTCTCAGATGGGGCGGGCGCTGCGAGGCGGGAGCGGCGGTGGCCGTAGAGGAAGTAGAACACGAGCCCCACCGCCATCCAGACTCCGAAGACCACCCAGGTGACGGCCGAAAGGCTGCCCATCATCCAGAGGCAGAAGGCGAGCCCCAGGGCCGGCAGCACCGGCGAGAGCGGCACCCGGAAGGTCCGGGGCATGTCCGGACGGGTCCGGCGCAGCACCACGACCGCGATGTTGACCAGCCCGAACGCGAAGAGCGTGCCGATGCTGGTGGCGTCCGCCAGCTGGCCCAACGGGATCGCGGCGGCCAGCACACCGCAGAACAGCGACACGATCACCGTGTTCACGCGGGGCGTGCCGGTCTTCGGGTGGACGCGGGAGAACACCTTGGGCACCAGGCCGTCCCGGGACATCGCGAAGAGGATGCGGGTCTGGCCGTACAGCACGGTCAGGACGACGCTCGCGATGGCGATGACCGCGCAGAAGGCGAGGAGGGTGCCCCAGAAGGACTGGCCGGTCACCTCGCGCATGATCTGCGCGAGCGCGGCCTCGGAGTCGCCGAACCGCTGCCAGGGCTTGGCGCCCACGGCGACGGCCGCCACGAGGACGTACAGCGCCGTCACGATGACGAGCGACAGCATGATCGCGCGGGGCAGGTCGCGCTGCGCGTTCTTCGCCTCCTCACCGGCGGTGGAGGCGGCGTCGAAGCCGATGTACGAGAAGAACAGCGTCGCGCCGGCCGCGCTGACGCCCGCCATGCCCAGCGGCATGAAGTGCTCGTAGTTGCCGGAGCGGAAGCCCTGGACGCCGATGGCGCAGAACAGCACCAGCGCGGCGATCTTCACGGCCACCATGACGGTGTTGGCGCGCGCAGACTCGCGGGCGCCGCCGAGCAGGAAGGCCATGGCGAGCAGGACGACGATGAGGGCCGGCAGGTTGAAGATGCCACCGTCCCCGGGCGGCGCCGACAGCGCGTCCGGGATGGTCACGCCGATCGTCCCGTCGAGCAGCTCGTTGAGGTACTCGCCCCAGCCGACGGCCACGGCGGCGACCGACACGCCGTACTCCAGGACCAGACACCAGCCGCAGACCCAGGCGACCAGTTCACCCATCGTCGCGTACGCATACGAGTACGAGGAGCCCGCGACCGGGATGGTGCCCGCCAGCTCGGCGTAGGACAGCGCCGAGAAGAGCGCCGTGAGTCCGGCGATCACGAAGGACAGCGTGACGGCGGGACCGGCCTTGGGCACCGCCTCGCCGAGGACGACGAAGATACCGGTGCCGAGGGTGGCGCCGATGCTGATCATCGTGAGCTGCCACAGCCCCAGGGAGCGCCTGAGGGACCCTCCCTCACCCTGGCCGCCCTCGGCGACCAGGTGTTCCACGGGCTTGCGCCGCATGAGACGCGCGACGGGCCCCGGGGACGCGGGGGCGGTCCGACTGCTCTGCTGCGGGGGTGCGCCTTGATCGAGCACGCGCTGACTCCTTCGTCGCTGCCTCTCGGCGTGACGGGAACCGGCGGCACACCTGCGCGAGCAGGAACCCACCGAGCGGGGTCCCCGCCACGCTACGTACAGCGCACGACCCTATGAGCAGGGCCGTAGCACTCGTAATGCTGCAATCTTGCGCATACACGCAAGATCGTTGCGTTCATCGCACCAGGGTGCGTATTCATTGCAGGTGGGCTGAACGCGCCCCATGAGGGGCGCCGGGCCGTGTCGATGTGCGGCTCCGCCGCGTGGGCGCGACCGGCCACGGCGAACCCGCACGCGGAGGACGACGATCAGCACCGTTCACACGCGCGGACCGGCGGAGCGCCCCGCGGAGCTACCAGCTCGCGTGCAGCGGCTTGCCCTCCGCGTAGCCGGCCGCGCTCTGGATGCCGACGACGGCCTTCTCTGCGAACTCCTCGAGAGAGCCCGCACCCGCGTACGTGCAGGAGGACCGCACGCCCGCGATGACCGAGTCGATCAGGTCCTCGACACCCGGGCGGGCCGGGTCGAGGAACATCCGCGAGGTGGAGATGCCCTCCTCGAACAGCGCCTTGCGGGCACGGTCGTACGCCGACTCGTCGGAGGTGCGGTTGGCGACGGCGCGCGCGGAAGCCATACCGAACGACTCCTTGTACAGGCGGCCGCCCGCGTCCTGCTGGAGGTCGCCCGGCGACTCGTAGGTACCGGCGAACCACGATCCGATCATCACGTTGGACGCACCGGCGGCCAGCGCCATGGCGACATCGCGCGGGTGCCGGACACCGCCGTCGGCCCACACGTGCTTGCCGTACTTCTTCGCCTCGGCCGCGCACTCCAGGACCGCCGAGAACTGCGGCCGGCCCACGCCGGTCATCATGCGGGTGGTGCACATGGCGCCCGGGCCGACCCCGACCTTGATGATGTCGGCGCCCGCGTCGATCAGGTCCTTGACGCCCTCGGCCGAGACGATGTTGCCGGCGACGATCGGCACCCGGGGGTCGAGCGCGCGCACGGTCCTGATCGCGCTGATCATCGACTCCTGGTGGCCGTGCGCGGTGTCGATGACGAGCGTGTCCACGCCCGCGTCGAGGAGCTGCTTGGCCTTGCCCGCCACATCGCCGTTGATACCGACGGCCGCGGCGACGCACAGCTTGCCCGCCGCGTCGACGGCAGGCGTGTACAGGGTGGCGCGCAGGGCGCCCTTGCGGGTGAGGATGCCGGCGAGCTTGCCGTCCCGGTCGACGGCGGGGGCGTAGCGCCGGTTGGCCGTGTCGAGGGTGTTGAAGGCCTCGCGCGGGTCGATGTCGGCGTCCAGGAGCAGCAGGTCCCGGGACATGACGACCTCGAGCTGGGTGAAGCGGTCGACCCCGCTGAGGTCCGCGTCGGTGACGACACCGACCGGGCGGAACTCGTCGTCGACGACGACACCCGCGTTGTGCGCGCGCTTGGGCAGCAGGGCCAGGGCGTCGGCGACCGTCTGGTGCGGGGCGAGCACGATGGGCGTGTCCAGCACCAGGTGGCGGCTCTTGACCCAGGTGATGACCTCGGTGACGACGTCGATCGGAATGTCCTGGGGGATGACCACCAGCCCGCCGCGCCGGGCCATGGTCTCGGCCATCCGGCGACCGGCCACGGCGGTCATGTTGGCGACGACCAACGGGATCGTGGTGCCCGTGCCGTCCGGGGCGGCCAGATCGACGGCCTGACGCGACCGGACCGCGCTGCGGCTCGGCACCATGAAGACGTCGTCGTAGGTGAGGTCGTACGCGGGCTGGATGTCGTTGAGGAAACGCACGTGCTGCACATCCCAGTCGATCAGAGGTGACCCCCGGACAGGTCAGCCAGGGGGAGAAGCACGTACTTCATTCTCCCACGACGGCCGTGCTGCGATGCCCGGACAGAACGTCCAAGCAGCTCAGGGGGGCCTTAGGAGGATCCTCCTAGGGCGAGCAGCACGGACAGCGCGGGCACCTGGTCCACCGCCTGGGCGAACACGTCCTGCGCGATCACCCACTCCTGCGGCCGCGCCTCGGCGTACGGCCGCCAGTTCCGTACGACGATCTGCAGCCCGCCGTCCCCGGGCGGGGCCGGGAGGTCGGTGAGGCTGTCGGCGAGGGCGTCCCAGTTGCGTCCGAACCAGTCGGGCAGGCCGAGGGCGTCGGCGCAGCGGTCCATCAGCGCGGACTTGTCGGTCACCCCGTCCAGATCCAGCGTGACCACGAACTGCGTCATCTCAGCACCGCCCGGAACGTGTCGTAGTGATCATCGGTGTAGTAGAACTCGTCGCCCCGCCCGGTGACAACGCGTCGGGCGCCCCGGTCGCGGGAGCCCGGCGTCTCGACGGTGTATTCGTGGTAGTACCCCCGCTGGTGCGCGGGCAGCAGTCCCTCGAAGTTCCCGAAGACGGCGCCGTCCTTGGCGTACGGGAACGGGCCGCCGTCGTCGATGAGCCGGAGCGTCCGCCGGGCCTCGGCGGGCAGCTCGGACTCCCGGACCGTGGCCAGGCCGCCGGCCCAGGACGGTTCGGCGGCCCGCGCGGTGGCGGGGGTGGAGTCCTGCGGGCCCGGCCGCCCTGACGCACAGCCGGTGAGCAGGGCGAGCGACAGGAACAGGCCCACCAGCACGCGGGGGACGAACCGCAGCAGCATGCGTCGATGCTGTCACGGCCGTCCCCTCGATGGCCTGCTGTCCGGACCGGTCAGACCCCGTCCGGGTCCGCCCGGCCGAGGGCGGGCTTCGGTGTCGGCCCCGCCGTCATCAGATAGTCGGCCGCCGACGTGTCCGTCACCAGACTGGTGACGAGCCCGGACCGCAGCACCGCGTCGATCGCGGCCGCCTTGCGCTGACCGCCCGCGATCGCGACGACCTCGGGAACCCGGCGCAGCTGGTCGGTCTTGACCGTGATGCACCGCTCGCCCAGGTCCCGCCCGACCCGGCGGCCCTCGGCGTCGAAGAGGTGCGCGGACATCTCGGCGGCGACCCCGAGCGAGGCGTAGTGCGCCCGCTCCTCGTCGCTGAGCATGTCGTGCACCGTCGAGATGCCCGGCTCCCAGGATCCGATGGAGACACAGGCGACCGTGACCTTGTCGAAGTACTCGAAGGCCCGGGCGATCCCGGTCTGGTGGCGCAGCGCGGCCGCGGTGGCCGCGTCCGGCAGCAGCATCGGCGCGTAGATGGGGTGCGCGTCGCCGCCGGACACCTGGGCGGCGCGGCGGACGGCCTCGACCGAGCCGCGCTCCGCGGTCCCGGCGTCGTACACACCCGTCAGCTGCACGACCGTGCACGGCGGCAGCCGGTCCAGCGCCGCCGCCATGTGAATCGTGGACCGGCCCCAGGCCAGTCCCAGTACATCCCCCTCGTCGACCAGTTCGCCGAGCAGGTCGGCGGCCACTTCCCCCAGGTTCTCGGGGTCCGTGGTCTCCTCGGCCTCGGCCGGGGACTCGACCACGACGGCGTGCCTGAGGCCGTAGCGGGCGCGGAGCGCGTCCGAGCGCTCCGC
Source organism: Streptomyces sp. NPDC002884 (assembly GCF_040295245.1). NCBI lineage: Bacteria > Bacillati > Actinomycetota > Actinomycetes > Kitasatosporales > Streptomycetaceae > Streptomyces > Streptomyces sp. NPDC002884. Next base: position 94,735 of record NZ_JBEOVB010000029.1, read on the forward strand.
GTCCAGCTCGGCCGGCACGCGGATCTCGATCCGTACGAGATCCCGTTCGAGGGCGGTCTCCAGGACCCGGGCCACTTTGAAGCGGCTGACGCCGAACTCCTCCGCGATCTGGATCTTGGACTTTCCCTCGAGGTAGAAGCGGCGGGCCATGGCCGCCGCCTGCACCAGCTCAGCGGGTCCCATCCGCATGGCTGACCGGCCCGCCGACATACCCGACACGGCGTTCTCCTCACTGCTGTTCACACTCTGGATACGCCGTTCATCCTCGCAGATCCGGCGCAGTTGATCAGCTCTGATGGGAGCCGTTCACATACCTGTCGGTAAGTGGTTGGTTCAGTGTCCGCATGCCCACGAGGCACCGGCGATCGCCGCCTCGGCCTGAGCCCGCAGGCCACGGACCGCCTCCGCCGGGTCGTCCGCCCCGTATACGGCCGAGCCTGCCACGAACACGTCGGCTCCCGCCTCGGCGCAGCGCTCGATCGTAGAGGCCGAGACCCCGCCGTCGATCTGGAGCCACAGTTCGAGTCCGTGCTTGCTGATCAACTCGCGGGTGCGGCGGATCTTGGGGAGCATGATGTCGAGGAAGGCCTGGCCCCCGAAGCCCGGCTCGACCGTCATGATCAGCAGCATGTCCAGCTCGGGCAGCAGGTCCTCGTAAGGCTCGATGGGCGTCGCCGGCCTGAGCGCCATGGAGGCACGGGCGCCCTTGGCCCGGATCTCGCGGGCGAGCCGCACGGGCGCGGCGGCGGCCTCGACGTGGAAGGTGACGGACGAGGCACCCGCCTCGACGTACTGCGGGGCCCAGCGATCGGGGGCCTCGATCATCAGATGGCAGTCCAGCGGAGTGTCCGTCGCACGGGCCAGTGACTCTACGACCGGCACACCGAGCGTGAGGTTCGGGACGAAATGGTTGTCCATGACGTCGACGTGGAGCCAGTCGGCTCCGGCGACCGCCTCCGCCTCGTCCGCGAGGCGGGCGAAGTCGGCGGACAGGATGCTGGGGTTGATCTGCACGGCCATGACCCAAGCCTGCCATGCCCTGTGGGGGTTGCGGGCATCGGTCCCGTGAGGGGAGCGTGGTTCGTCGTCCGCGGACCGGCTGTGGCCGAGCGCGCGGTTCCCCGCGCCCCTTACGGGACGCGGTCGCACACGGCGGCTACGGAACGGCCCGGAGGGTAGTCATGGCCGAGAATCGCGGCATCGCGCACCTGGTCTGCGGGCGGCGCGCGAAGTGGCTGGTGCTGGCCCTGTGGCTGGTGCTGCTGTTCCTGACGGCGCCCTTCGCCCAGAAGCTCACCGACGCCCAGGACAACGACGCGGCCTCCTGGCTGCCGGGGTCGGCGGAGTCCACCCAGGTGCTGGAGATCTCGCAGGACTTCAGGCCCGAGCAGATCCCCGCGGTCGTCGTCTACGCCCGCGACGGGGGCCTGACGGCCGAGGACCGGGCGCGGATCACCGAGGACGCGGCTCAGCTCCGGCAGCTCACCGACCACGGCATCCGTGGCGCGGAGACCCGCGGCCCGGTCTACGACCGCCCGGCCGACCCGCGCGCCGCCCAGATCTACGTGCCGATCACCATGGACGAGAAGGGCTGGGAGCGCATCGCGCCGGCCGTCGACTCGATCCGTGCCGTCGTCGGCGACGGCGGCGCCGGTCTGGCCGTGCACATCACCGGACCCGGCGGCACCTCCGCGGACTTCTCCGAGGCCTTCGAGGGCATCGACTCGACCCTGCTGCTGGCGGCGATGGGGGTGGTCGTCGTCATGCTCCTGATCACCTACCGCAGCCCCACCCTGCTCGTCGTCCCGGTGCTCGCCGTGGTCGCCGCCCTGTTCACCGCGCAGGCCCTGATCTACTTCCTGGCCGAACACGCGGGCCTGACGGTGAACGGCCAGAGCGCCGGCATCCTCACGGTGCTCGTGTTCGGCGCGGGCACGGACTACGCCCTGCTGCTGGTGGCCCGTTACCGGGAGGAGCTGCGCCGGCACGAGGACCGGCACGAGGCGATGGCCCTGGCGCTGCACCGCGCGGGCCCCGCGGTCCTGGCCTCGGGCGCCACGGTCGTCCTGAGCATGCTGATGCTGCTGGCCGCCGAGATGAACTCGACCCGCGGCCTGGGCCCGGTCGCGGCCATCGGCGTGGCGGTCGCGCTGCTCGCGATGATGACCCTCTTCCCCGCCCTGCTGGTGATCTGCGGCCGCTGGATCTTCTGGCCGGTGATCCCGCACTTCGGCTCCTCCGACCCGACCGAGCACGGTGTCTGGGCCCGCACGGGCCGGGGCATCGCCCGCCGCCCGCGCCTGGTCTGGGTCGTGACGGCACTGGTCCTGGCGGTCTGCTCGCTCGGCCTGATCCAGCTGCGCGCCGAGGGCATCGGCAACGCGGACGCGTTCACCGGCAAACCGGACTCGATCACGGGCCAGGAGGTCTCGGCGAAGTACTTCCCGGCGGGCAGCGGCGACCCGCTGGTCGTCATCGCCGACCTGGGCCGGGCCGGGCAGGTGAAACGCGCGGTCGCGGGGACGGAGGGCGTCGTGCCGACGTCCCTCGGTCTGCCGGCGGGCACGAAACCCGTCCACGACGGCCAGGTGCTGTTCGAGGCGACGATGACCGACCCGGCCGACAGCGAGGCCGCGAAGCAGACCGTGGAGCGGGTCCGGGACGCGGTGCACGAGGTGCCGGACGCCGACGCCAAGGTGGGCGGCGGCACGGCGGCGCTCCTCGACATGGACAAGGCGACCACCCATGACAACCTGGTGATCATCCCGCTGGTCCTGGCCGTGGTCCTGCTCATCCTCTGCGCACTGCTGCGCGCCCTGATCGCCCCGCTGCTGCTGGTCGGGACGGTGATCCTGTCCTTCGCGGCGGCCCTGGGCCTCAGCGCGCTGGCGTTCCGCCACCTCTTCGACTACGCGGGCGAGTCGACGGACTTCCCGTTGTTCGTCTTCGTGTTCCTGGTGGCCCTGGGCATCGACTACAACATCTTCCTGACCACCCGGATCCGCGAGGAGACGGCCCGTCAGGGCACCCGGCAGGGCGTGGTGACCGGCCTGGCGGCGACCGGGTCGGTGATCACCTCGGCGGGGCTGGTCCTGGCCGGCACCTTCGCGGCCCTGGCCACCCTTCCCATGGTCGCCTTCGCGGAGATCGGCTTCGCGGTGGCGCTGGGCGTCCTCTTGGACACCTTCATCGTGCGGTCGGTGCTCGTCACCTCGCTGTTCCTGGACATCGGACCGAGGATCTGGTGGCCGCACCGGCCGGCCCGGGAGAGCCAAGCGGTCCCGGGCCGGCCGAAGGACCCCTCGGGCCCCGCGGACCCCGCCCGGCCGGCCGAGAGCACCGAGCACTGAGGGGCCTGGCCGGACCCTCGACCCGACGCCCTTTGCATGACCATGCGAGTTCATGCATAATCTTCCTATGTCCAAGGTCCTCACCTCCCTTCCCGCCGGCGAGCGCGTCGGCATCGCCTTCTCCGGCGGGCTCGACACCTCGGTCGCGGTCGCGTGGATGCGCGACAAGGGTGCCGTCCCGTGCACCTACACCGCCGACATCGGCCAGTACGACGAGCCCGACATCGCCTCGGTGCCCGGCCGCGCGAAGACCTACGGCGCCGAGATCGCGCGCCTGGTCGACTGCCGCGCCGCGCTGGTCGAGGAGGGCCTGGCCGCACTCACCTGCGGGGCGTTCCACATCCGCTCGGGCGGGCGCGCCTACTTCAACACCACGCCCCTCGGCCGTGCCGTCACCGGCACCCTCCTGGTCCGGGCGATGCTCGAGGACGACGTCCAGATCTGGGGCGACGGCTCGACCTTCAAGGGCAACGACATCGAGCGGTTCTACCGGTACGGCCTGCTGGCCAACCCGCACCTGCGGATCTACAAGCCCTGGCTGGACGCGGACTTCGTGACCGAGCTCGGCGGGCGCAAGGAAATGTCGGAGTGGCTCGTCGCCCACGACCTGCCCTACCGGGACAGCACGGAGAAGGCGTACTCCACCGACGCCAACATCTGGGGCGCCACCCACGAGGCCAAGACGCTGGAGCACCTGGACACCGGCGTCGAGACCGTCGAGCCCATCATGGGCGTGCGGTTCTGGGACCCGTCGGTCGAGATCGCCACCGAGGACGTGACGATCGGCTTCGACCAGGGCCGCCCCGTGACGATCAACGGCAAGGAGTTCGCCTCCCCCGTCGATCTGGTGATGGAGGCCAACGCCATCGGCGGCCGCCACGGGCTCGGCATGTCGGACCAGATCGAGAACCGCATCATCGAGGCCAAGAGCCGCGGCATCTACGAGGCGCCCGGCATGGCCCTGCTGCACGCGGCCTACGAGCGACTGGTCAACGCGATCCACAACGAGGACACCGTCGCCCAGTACCACAACGAGGGACGGCGCCTGGGCCGGCTGATGTACGAGGGACGCTGGCTGGACCCGCAGGCGCTGATGATCCGGGAGTCGCTCCAGCGCTGGGTCGGCGCGGCCGTCACCGGCGAGGTGACGCTGCGGCTGCGGCGCGGTGAGGACTACTCGCTCCTCGACACCGCGGGCCCGGCCTTCAGCTACCACCCGGACAAGCTGTCCATGGAGCGCACCGAGGACTCCGCGTTCGGCCCGGTGGACCGGATCGGCCAGCTCACCATGCGCAACCTCGACATCGCCGACTCGCGCGCCAAGCTGGAGCAGTACGCCACGCTCGGCCTGATCGGCAGCGGCAGCCCCTCGATCGGTGCCGCCCAGGCGGCCGCGACCGGTCTGATCGGCACCATGACGGAGCTGCCGGAGGGCGGCGCCGAGGCCATCGCCTCCCGTGGCGAGGTCTCCGACGACGACCAGCTGCTGGACCGCGCCGCGATGGAATTCGGCACGGACTGACCCCGGCGGGGCCCCACCCGTGAAGAAGGCCGGCCGCACGCCCTCGGCGTGCGGCCGGCCTTCCTTCTTCACGGGCTCGGCCCGGTCCCGGCCGGTCCGGTCTCAGCCGGTCTTCTTGATCAACGCCAGGTACATGGCGTCGGTCCCGTGCAGATGCGGCCACAGCTGGATGTCAGGCCCGTCGCCCAGTTCCGGTACGCCCGGCAGCAGCGGCCGCGCGTCCATCAGCTCGGCCTCCGGGTACTGCTTGAGGACGTCGGAGACGACCGCCCGGGTCTCGGCGAGGTGCGGCGAACAGGTGGCGTACCCGACGACGCCCCCGACCCGCACCGAATCCAGCGCGGTCCGCAGCAGCCCGCGCTGGAGCGGCCCGAACCCGTCGAGGTCCTCCGGCCGGCGCCGCCAGCGCGCCTCGGGCCGCCGACGCAGGGCCCCCAGGCCCGTGCACGGCACGTCCATCAGCACCCGATCGAAGGAGCCGGGCCGCCACGGCGGCCGGGTCCCGTCGGCGGCGATGACCTGGTAGGGGCCGGGGTTGCCGGCCAGCGCCTTGGCGACGAGCCCCGCGCGGTGCGGCTGCTTCTCGGAGGCGAGCAGCGCGGCCCCCCGCTCGGCGGCGAGGGCGGCGAGCAGCGCGGCCTTGCCACCGGGCCCGGCGCACCCGTCCAGCCACTTCGTGTCGGACCCGTCGAGCGGCGCGTTGGCCAGCGCGAGCGCCACGAGCTGGCTGCCCTCGTCCTGCACGCCCGCCCGCCCGTCCCGTACGGCGTCGATGGCCCCGGGTTCACCGCCTTCGGTGAGCCGCACGGCGTACGGCGACCAGTGTCCGGCGACCGAGGCCTCCTCCAGGAGCAGCTCCTCGATGGTGGCCCGCCCCGGCCGGGCGACGAGCGTCACCTCGGGCCGCTCGTTGTCCGCCGCCAGCAGTTCCTCGATGCCTGCGCGTCCGCCGCCGAGGGAGTCCCACAGCGCGGAGACGACCCAGCGCGGGTGCGAGTGCACGACGGCGAGATGGTCCTCGGGATCGTCCTCGTAGGGCGGAGCGACCTTCTCGATCCACTCGTCGAGATCGTGCGCCGCGACCTTGCGCAGCACGGCGTTGACGAACTTGGCGCGTCCGTCGCCGAGCACGACCCGGGCCAGCTCGACGGAGGCGGACACGGCCGCGTGGGTCGGGATACGGGTCCCGAGCAGCTGGTGCACGCCGAGGCTCAGCACGTCGAGGACCGGCGGATCGACCTCACGCAGCGGCCGGTCGACACACGCGGAGATGACGGCGTCGTACGTCCCCTGCCGGCGCAGCGTCCCGTAGACCAGCTCGGTGGCGAGGGCCGCGTCCCGGCCGTCGAACTTGTCGGGTCCCTCCTTCTCGCGCGCCTTGCGCAGCAGCGGCGGCAGCACGAGGTTGGCGTACGCGTCCCGCTCGTCGACGGCCCGCAGCGCCTCGAAGGCGAGCATGCGGACGGGGTCCTTCTGAGGCCGGCGGTAGGGCTTGCCGGGCTTGCGGGAACGGTGGGGCTGGTCGCTCACGAAAAGGTGCTCCGGATTACATGAGGAAAGGTGCGTCCAGCGTACGTCGGTGGGTACGCCGGTCGGACTTGCCGGCTTGCCGGCTCGCTGGCTGACCGGCTGACCGGCTGACCGGCTGACTGCGACGGGCTGACCGGGACGGGCTGACTGACTGGGGCTCACGGGCCGAGGGGGCGGGGTCCACGGGCCGGGCGGGACTTGTGCAGGAGCGTTACGCCCCTACGGCCTCCCCGTGCTCGATCCGGGCGCCCCGGGCCCAGTCGGCGGCCCGCATCGGCTTCTTGCCCTGCGCCTGCACCCACAGCAGCTCGACCGCGTAGGAGCCGGTGCCGACGTGCACGCTGTTCTTGCCGACGAGGAGCGCGCCCGGGGCGAGTTCGGTCCGCTCGGGAACCGGCTGGACCTGGATGAGCTTGAGCCGCTCCCCGCGGAAGGTGGTCCAGGCGCCGGGGGCGGGGGTGCAGCCGCGCACGACCCGGTCGACCCGCAGGGCCGGGGTCGCCCAGTCGACCTGAGCGTCCTCGACGGTGATCTTCGGCGCGAGGGTGATCCCCTCGCCCGGCTGCGGCACGGCCTTCACCGTGCCGTCCTCGATCCCGTCCATGGTCGCGGCGAGCAGCCCGCTGCCGGCGAAGGCCAGCCGCGTGAGCAGGTCGCCGCTGGTGTCGGTGGGCCGGATCTCCTCGGTGACCGTCCCGTAGAGCGGCCCCGAGTCGAGGCCCTCCTCGATGAGGAAGGTGGAGGCGCCGGTGATCTCGTCCCCCGCCATGACGGCGTGCTGCACGGGAGCGGCCCCGCGCCAGGCGGGCAGCAGCGAGAAGTGCAGGTTGACCCAGCCGTGGGCCGGGATGTCCAGCGCCACCCTGGGCAACAGCGCCCCGTAGGCCACGACGGGACAGCAGTCGGGCGCGATCTCCCGCAGCCGCTCCAGGAACTCCGGATCACGCGGCTTGGCGGGCCTCAGCACTTCGATGCCCGCCTCCTCGGCACGCTGGGCGACGGGAGAGGCGATCAGCCTCCGCCCCCGGCCGGCCGGCGCGTCGGGCCGCGTGACGACGGCGGCCACCTCGTGCCGCCCGGAGGCGATCAGAGCGTCCAGGGCGGGAACGGCGACCTCGGGGGTACCGGCGAAGACGAGCTTCATGAGTGGGCGGGGCCTCTCGGGCGGGACGGACGACGGGCAACGCACAAGTTTATGACGCCGACCGGGCCGGCCGCAGACGGGCGGGAGGCTCCACGAGCCACGCCCCGGGGGGCGTACGCATATGCCCATACGCCCCCACACCGTGACCAGCGGCGCGAACCCGCGTTGGTCAAGAAAGAGTTGACCACACCTTCTTCAACGCCGGTTCGAGAGGCTTGTTCATGGCCGACCATGCAACCCACGACGCCCAGGCCCGGGCCAGCCTGCACTTGCTGGTGCGGGACATCGAGCGCGTCCGCCGGCAGGTGGACGCACTGCGCACCCTCACCGCCCAGCTGGGCAACGTCTACCGCCCCCGCCGCTCCGGCCCGTCCACGGGCTTCGTCGTCTACGGACGGGCCCCCGCCCCCACGGTCCGCCTCGCCCAGGAGCTGCGGGACAGCGTCGAGACCCTCGTCACCGCGGCGGTCGACTTCGACCGCTCGCTCGGATTCTCCTGGGACGCGGTGGGCTCCGCCCTCGGGGTCACCAAGCAGGCCGTACACCGCCGCTACGGCGCCCGCCGTGCCGCGGCCCAGGCCGCCGCCACCGAGGCCGAGCAGCCCGTCGAGCCCACGGCCACCCGCACGGTCACCGTCAACACGGGCATCCCGACGGTCCCCACGGTCCCCGCCGCCCGCTCGATGCCGACCCAGCCGACGGCCGGCAGTCCGGCCCTGCGCGACACCGGAGCCCCGGCCCTGCGCGAGGCAGCCACCCCGGCCCTGCGCGAGGCAGCCACCCCGGCCTTGCGCGACACGGCCGCCCCGGCCCTGCGCGAGGAGGCGAGGCCGACCGCCTTCCCCGGCCCGCGCAACGGCTGACGCGCCGCATCCCGCACACCCGACACCTCCCCACCCCGTCCTCACCGCACCGTCCTCACCACCCTCACCACCCTGCCCTCTCGGCCCGAGCCCGAGAGGGCAGTCGCACACCCGGGCCTCCTCCCCCCCCCCCCCCCCCAGCGCCGCGCTCCCTGTCGCCCCATCGCCCAGACGCCCAGTCGCCCAGTCGCCCGTCAGCCGATGTCCGGGGGATCGATCCGCACCCGCACAGGCTCCTCTCCGCCCCGGGCCATCCGAGCCGCCTGTGCCGTCTTCAGGGCGGCGGCCAGCGCGGCGCCCCTCCCCGGCGGCACCCGCAGCAGCGCCCGCTCCCACTCCTCCCCGGGTGGCGGCGCCCCCGGCCGCCGAGGCCGCCCCGGCGGGCCCGACGGCACCGGGACCGGCCCCAGCAGCTCGGCCTCGGGCGGCAGTTCGACGGCTTCCAGGAACGCGGCGACGGCCTCCCCCGTCCCCGACACGGCCGCCATCCGCGACACCGGCGGGAAACCCAGCTCGGCCCGCTCGGCGAGCTCCCGCACCGCGTGCCCCACCGGGTCCCATCGCACCAGCGCCTGCACGGGCCGCAGGGTCGGCTCGGCGACGACGACCACGGTTCCCCCCTCCCCCGACGGCCGTACGAGCGCGGCGGCCGCGATCCAACGGCGCAGCGCGTCCTCCCCGGCCCTCAGGTCGGGCCGGCCGAGCATGGCCCAGCCGTCGAGCAGCAGCGCGGCCGCGTACCCGCCCTCCGCCACCGGCTCGGCCCCGGGCGTGGACACGACGAGCGCGGGCGCCCCCGGCACCGTGTCCAGCACCTGTTCACGCCCCGACGTCCGCACCGGCACGGCGGGAAACGCCCGGCCCAGCTCCTCGGCGGTCCGCCGCGCTCCCACTACCTGCGCCCGCAACCGGAACGAGCCGCACTCCGGACAGTGCCAGGCGCCCTCCTCACGCCCGCACCAGGCGCACCACAGCGCACCCCCGTCCCGCGCCTCCAGCGGTCCGGAGCAGTGCCGGCAGCGGGCCGCGGCCCGGCACTGCGCACACGCCATCCGCGGCACATAGCCCCGCCGGGGCACCTGGACGAGCACCGGCCCGTGCCGCAGCCCCTCCCGGACCGCCTGCCAGGCGAGGGTGGGCAGCCGGGCGGCCCGGGCCGCCTCGTCCCGCGCGAGGTCCTGGTCGCCCACGGTGCGCACGAGGGGAGCGCTGTGCCGCACCTGCTCCCGCGCGGCGGTCAGCGGCCGCGCCCACCCGCTCTCGACCAGCTGTGCGCCCTCCACGGTGCAGCTCCAACCGCCCACCAGGAAACCGCACTTGTCCTGCGCGGCCCGCAGGAGCAGTACCTCGCGCGCATGGGGCTGCGGCGCGTGCTGTTCGCTGTGGCTGTCGTCCCCGTCGTCCCAGAGCGCGACCAGACCGAGGTCCTGGACCGGCGCGAACATCGCGGCCCGGGTCCCGACGACCGCCCGCACGGAGCCCCGCCGTACGGCGAGCCACTCCCGATACCGCTTCTCGGGCCCGGCGTCCGCGGTGAGCAGCGCATGCCGCCCCTCCCCCAGCAACGCCGTCAACGCGGCGTCGACCCGCGCGGCGGCCCGCCCGTCGGGCACGACGACCAGTGCCCCGCGACCCGAGGCGAGCGTCGCGGCGACGGCCCGCGCCAGCTCCTGGCTCCACTCGGGTCCGGGCAGCGCGTTCCACACCGCCCGGGGCGCTCCCCCGGACGCCAGCGACTCGAGGAACGCGCCCCCTCGCTCGTACCGCGCCCAGGACCCGGCCTCCGGCGCGGGCGGCGGCGGCAGCGGCGCCGGGGAGGGCCGCTGCTCGGCGCGCGCGTTGCGCGGCGGCACGGCCAGCTGGAGGACGTCGGCCAGGCTCCCCGCGTACCGGTCGGCGACGGCCCGCGCCAGTCCCAGCAGCTCATGGCTCAGCACCGGCTCGGGCGACACCACCTGGGCGAGCGCCGCGAGCGGCCCGGAGTAGTCCGACGCGGCGAGCCGCTCGACGAGGAACCCGTCGATGAGCCCCCCGCCCTCGCGCCGCCCGTCGCGCACCCGCCCGCGCCCGGCACCGAACCGCACCCGCACCCGCACGCCCGGCTGGGCGTCGGCGTCCAGCTCGGCCGGCACCGCGTAGTCGAAGTACCGGTCCAGATGCAGCACGCCCTTGTCGACGAGCACCCGCGCGACCGGCAACTCCTCGGCCAGCGCGGCCCCCCGCCAGGTCCGGGGCTTGGCCCGCGGCGCCTTGGCCTGCCGCACGCTCTCCCGGATCAACGCGAGCTGCTCGGGCGGCGCGCCCTCCCCGGCCGCACCACCGTCCCCCTGCCCGTTCTCGCTGCTCACGCTTGCATTTTTACCAAACGCCACTGACAACGGCCCTTCCGTCGAAGCTCTGTTCCGCTTCCGGTGCCCCGGGCACTTGGATGGGCGCGTGACCGTTGAGGACGTCGCCCGGGAACCGCCCGCCGTCGACCTCCTGAGGGACCACTGCCGTTCGTCGGCCGTTGCCGGTGGCGATCCTGAGCCCCATGACCGGCCTCCTGGCCGAGGACGTCGGGCGGGCGCGCCACCCGCGGTGCCGACCCCTGCAAACGCCGAGGCCCGGCCTCCCTGGGGAGGCCGGGCCCACGCGTCGGTTCGGGCAGGGCGGACCTACAGTCCCGCGGCCTTGCGCAGCGCGTCCACGCGGTCCGTGCGCTCCCACGTGAAGTCGGGCAGCTCGCGGCCGAAGTGGCCGTACGCGGCGGTCTGCGCGTAGATCGGGCGCAGCAGGTCGAGGTCTCGGATGATCGCGGCCGGGCGGAGGTCGAAGACCTCGTCGATGGCCTTCTCGATCTTCTCGGCGTCGACCTTGGCGGTGCCGAAGGTCTCCACGAAGAGACCGACCGGCTCGGCCTTGCCGATCGCGTAGGCGACCTGGACCTCGCAGCGGGCCGCCAGACCAGCCGCCACGACGTTCTTCGCCACCCAGCGCATGGCGTACGCGGCCGAGCGGTCGACCTTGGACGGGTCCTTGCCGGAGAAGGCGCCGCCGCCGTGGCGGGCCATGCCGCCGTAGGTGTCGATGATGATCTTGCGGCCGGTGAGGCCGGCGTCGCCCATCGGGCCGCCGATCTCGAAGCGGCCGGTCGGGTTGACCAGCAGGCGGTAGTTCTCGGTGTCGATCTTGATGCCCTCGTCCAGGAGCGCCTTCAGCTCCACCTCCACCACGAACTCCCGGATGTCGGGAGCCAGCAGGGAGTCCAGGTCGATGTCGCTCGCGTGCTGCGAGGAGACGACGACCGTGTCGAGGCGGACGGCCTTGTCGCCGTCGTACTCGATGGTGACCTGGGTCTTGCCGTCGGGGCGCAGGTAGGGGATGGTCCCGTTCTTGCGGACGTCCGACAGGCGCTTCGACAGACGGTGCGCCAGGAAGATCGGCAGCGGCATCAGGGTCGGCGTCTCGTCCGACGCGTAGCCGAACATCAGACCCTGGTCGCCGGCGCCCTGGCGGTCCAGCTCGTCCTCGTCGCCCTCGACGCGGTTCTCGTACGCCGTGTCGACACCCTGGGCGATGTCCGGGGACTGCGCGCCGATGGACACCGAGACACCGCAGGAGGCGCCGTCGAAGCCCTTCTTCGAGGAGTCGTAGCCGATCTCGAGGATCTTGTCGCGCACGAGCTGGGGGATCGGCGCGTAGGCCTTGGTGGTGACCTCTCCGGCCACATGTACCAGGCCGGTCGTGATCAGGGTCTCGACCGCGACCCGGGAGGCCGGGTCCTCGCGCAGCAGGGCATCGAGAATGGTGTCGCTGATCTGGTCAGCGATCTTGTCGGGGTGACCCTCGGTCACAGACTCCGAGGTGAACAGGCGACGGGACACAACGCTCCCTGGGGTTGCAGCGGCTGCTGGCTGATCATTGGCGGACGCGACAGGAGCTGCGCCCGGCGTCGTCCGAGAACAGTTTATCGGTCGTGCCCCACCACCGGCCCACCCGTCTCGCCTCTCGGGAGCGCTGTGACCTGCGGCACGGGCATTCTGCCGAATGCCGAGCACCGTTGGCCAGGGGCGCCACGCCCGAATCGACCGAGGGGGAGGAGGACGGGGAAGCGCATCAAACCGTCAGGTCAGCCGCCGCGTCACCAGGTCCCACACGGTTTCGGCCAAGGCCTCCTTGGGCCCGTACGGCACGGGTGTTTCGGTGCCGTCGGCGCCCAGCACGACGGCTTCGTTCTCCTCGGAGCCGAAGGTCTTGCGCTCCCCCACCTCGTTCACCACCAGCAGATCACAGCCCTTGTGCCGGAGCTTGGACCGGCCGTTGGCCAGGACGTCGTCGGTCTCCGCGGCGAAGCCGACAACCACCTGGTTGGAGCGCGCCCGGTCGGCGGAGACCTCCGCGAGGATGTCCGGATTCCGCACGAGAACGATGGGGTCCGGTTCCCTGCCGTCCTGCTTCTTGATCTTTCCGGCCATGTACGTCTCCGGCCGGAAATCGGCCACGGCGGCCGCCATGACGACCGCGTCGGCGTCCGCCGCCGCCTTCAGGACCGCCTCGCGCAGCTGCACGGCCGTGCCGACCTGGACGATGTCGACCCCGGCCGGGTCGGGCAGGCCGGTGTTCGCCGCGATCAGCGTCACACGGGCGCCCCGGGCGGCGGCGGTGCGGGCGAGGGCGTAGCCCTGCTTGCCGGAGGAGCGGTTGCCGAGGAAGCGGACCGGGTCGAGGGGCTCGCGGGTGCCGCCGGCGCTGACCACGACATGCCGGCCGACGAGGTCGGGTTCACGCACTCCCCTGGCCAGGACCCGGCGGCAGACCTCGAAGATCTCGGCCGGGTCGGGCAGCCGGCCCTTGCCGGTGTCGACGCCGGTGAGGCGGCCGACGGCCGGTTCGACGACGACGGCGCCCCGGCGACGCAGTGTCGCCACGTTCTCCTGGGTGGCCGGGTGCTCCCACATCTCGGTGTGCATCGCGGGAGCGAAGACGACCGGACAGCGGGCCGTCAGGAGGGTGTTGGTGAGGAGGTCGTCGGCGAGGCCGTGGGCGGCCTTGGCGAGCATGTCCGCCGTGGCCGGGGCGACGACCACCAGGTCGGCGTGCTGGCCGATGCGGACGTGCGGGACCTCGTGGACGTCGTCCCAGACCTCCGTGGAGACGGGGTGGCCGGAGAGCGCGGACCAGGTGGCGGCGCCGACGAAGTGCAGCGCGGAGGCGGTGGGGACCACCCGGACGTCGTGGCCCGACTCGGTCAGTCTGCGCAGCAGCTCACAGGCCTTGTAGGCGGCGATGCCACCACTGACCCCCAGAACGACCTTCGGCTTGTCCACCATTTCTCCCCGGACCTCGGAAAACGCACGCCTCGGCTCCCTGCGTACGAGTCCATCAGACACCACAGGCCCGGCAGCTGTGCTGCCGGGCCTGTGGAAAAACCAACTGCGAACCGAAAATACTACTGAGCGGGGCCCTCTACGGCCTCGGAGGTCAGCAGGCCGGCGTTGATCTCGCGGAGGGCGATCGAGAGCGGCTTCTCGTGGACGTGGGTGTCCACGAGCGGACCGACGTACTCGAGGAGGCCCTCGCCGAGCTGCGAGTAGTACGCGTTGATCTGGCGGGCTCGCTTGGCCGCGTAGATCACGAGGCTGTACTTCGAGTCGGTGGCCTCGAGGAGCTCGTCGATCGGCGGGTTGATGATGCCCTCGGGCGCGGAGATGGAAGAGGACACGCTCTACCTTCCGATGGATGGGAAAAGACCGGTCGTGATCACAGGTTCGCAATCACACAACATCGACCAAGGCTAGCAGCTCACGCGCGACGTCCTCGACGGAGGTGTTGACCAGCGTCACGTCGAACTCCGGCTCGGCCGCGAGTTCGATCTTCGCCGCCGCCAGGCGGCGCTCGATCACCTCGGGCGGTTCGGTGCCCCGCCCGGTGAGCCTGCGCACCAGTTCCTCCCAGGAGGGAGGGGCCAGGAACACCAGCTGGGCCTCGGGCATGGACTCGCGGACCTGCCGGGCGCCCTGGAGATCGATCTCCAGGAGGACCGGCTCGCCCGACTCCAGGCGCTCCAGCACCGCCGTGCGCGGAGTGCCGTAGCGGTTGCCCGCGAACTCGGCCCACTCGAGCAGCTCGCCGTTGGCGATCAGCTTGTCCATCTCCTCGTCGGTGACGAAGAAGTAGTGGACTCCGTGCTTCTCACCGGGCCGCGGCCTACGGGTCGTCGCCGACACCGAGAGCCAGGCTTCGGGGTGTTCCTTGCGCATATGAGCGACGACCGTGCTCTTGCCGACCCCGGAGGGGCCGGAGAGCACGGTCAGCCGCGGACGTGCGTCCGGGGTTTCGGGGGTCGTCCCCCGGAGTTTTACTGCCATGCAGCGATTATTCCAGCAATCCTGGAGTGCCCGGGACTCCCTTCCCGCGGCACCCGGGAATCAGGAGCCGGTGCTGCCGAACTCACGCTCCAGGGACGCGATCTGGTTGGAACCGAGGCCGCGCACGCGGCGGCTCTCGGAGATGCCGAGTCGCTCCATGATCTGCTTGGCGCGGACCTTGCCCACGCCCGGGAGCGACTCCAGGAGGGCGGAGACCTTCATCTTGCCGATGACGTCGTTTTCCTGACCCTGCTTGATGACCTCGTGAAGCGAGGCGCCGGAGTGCTTCAGTCGATTCTTGACCTCGGCCCGCTCCCGGCGAGCCGCGGCGGCCTTTTCGAGCGCGGCTGCGCGCTGTTCGGGGGTAAGGGGCGGAAGAGCCACGCCTACGTCACCTCGGATGTCGAACTGTCGGATACGGACCGGTGAGGAACCTGGTCGCCCCTCACCTGATGAGCTACGAGCAAAACACGCTGCCCGTTCACTCTCCGTCGGAGACTAGCGGCCAACTCCGCCAGAGTCAGCGAGAACAGAGGAAAAGTCCTGGTCAGCCTCCGCAGTGCCGGACATTTAGGACATAGTGCCCTGGATTTGAGGATGTATCCAGACTCAAGTCGCCGCCGAGCCTCCCGACCGAGCCCCCGGTCGGGCGGCCGACGCCCTTCAGGCGGCGTCCACGGCCGCCCTGACCTCTCGCGCGAATCGATCCACGGCGTCACGCAGAGCGACGACGTCGGGACCGTGACGCAACACACCCCGACTCACGTTCGGTACGACATTGCGCGCCGCGGACCCGAAGACCCGCGGGAGGTCGGCCGGGGTAGCCCCCTGGGCGCCGACTCCGGGCGCCAGGAGCGGACCGTTGATGTCGAGGTCGTACGCCGAGAGGTCGCCCAGTGTGGCGCCGACGACCGCGCCGAAGGAGCCCAGCGGCTCCTCCCCCGCGTTCTCCGCGGCCAGGTGCGCCAGCATCGTCGCGCCCACGTCGCGCCCGTCGGCCCGTACCGCGTGCTGGACCTCGCCGCCCTCCGGGTTGGAGGTCAGCGCCAGCACGAACAGCCCGGCGCCGCTCTCGCGCGCCGCCGCCACCGCCGGGGACAGCGAGCCGTAACCGAGGTACGGCGACACGGTGAGGGCGTCGGAGAACAAGGGGGCGTCCTTGTGCAGGAAGGACTCGGCGTACGCGGCCATGGTCGAGCCGATGTCACCGCGCTTGGCGTCCATCACGACCAGGGCGCCGGCCGCCCGCGCCTCCTGCACGGTCTTCTCCAGGACGGCGATCCCGCGCGAGCCGAACCGCTCGAAGAAGGCGCTCTGCGGCTTCAGCAGCGCGACCCGGTCGGCCGTCGCCTCGACGACCGTGCGGCTGAACCGCTCCAGGCCGGCCACGTCGTCGTTCAGGCCCCACTCGGCGAGCAGGGAGGCGTGCGGGTCGATGCCGACGCAGAGCGGGCCACGCTCGTCCATGGCCCGGCGCAGCCGCGCGCCGAAGGGCTCCAGGGTCATGCCGTCTTCCTCACGTCGGCGCCGACCGCGTCGGCGAGAGTGGCGTAGGGGCTCGTCCGCAGGCGGGCGGCGAGGCCCTTGTGGATCGCACGGCCCCAGAAGGGCCCCTCGTAGATGAAGGCGCTGTACCCCTGGACCAGCGTGGCGCCGGCCAGGATGCGCTGCCAGGCGTCCTCGGCGTCCTCCACGCCCCCGACGCCCACGAGGGTGACGCGGTCGCCCACGCGCGCGTAGAGGCGGCGCAGCACCTCGAGGGAGCGGGCCTTGAGGGGGGCGCCGGACAGTCCGCCGGTCTCCTTCACCAGCGAGGGTTCGGATTTCAGACCGAGTCCCTCGCGCGCGATGGTGGTGTTGGTGGCGATGATTCCGTCCAGACCGAGCTCCACGGCCAGGTCGGCGACCGCGTCGACGTCCTCGTCGGCCAGGTCCGGGGCGATCTTGACCAGCAGCGGGACCCGCCGCGAGGTCACGACACGGTCGGCGGCCTCGCGCACGGCGCTCAGCAGCGGCCGCAGCGCCTCGGTGGCCTGGAGGTTGCGCAGCCCCGGCGTGTTCGGCGAGGACACGTTGACGACCAGGTAGTCGGCGTACGGCGCGAGCCGCTCGGTCGACTTCACGTAGTCGCCGACGGCCTCCTCCTCCGGGACGACCTTGGTCTTGCCGATGTTGACGCCCACGACGGGCTTGAAGACGGGCGTACGGGAGGCCAGGCGCGCGGCGACGGCCAGCGAGCCCTCGTTGTTGAAGCCCATCCGGTTGATGAGCCCCCGGTCCTTCACGAGCCGGAACAGCCGCTGGGCGGGGTTGCCGGGCTGCGGCTCACCGGTGACCGTGCCGATCTCGACGTGGTCGAAGCCCAGCATCGACATCCCGTCGATCGCGACGGCGTTCTTGTCGAAGCCGGCGGCGAGTCCGAAGGGGCCGTGCATGCGCAGCCCGAAGGCCTCGGTGCGCAGTTCCCGGTAGCGGGGGGCCAGGGCGGCCGCGACGAACGTGCGCAGCACCGGGATCCGGACGGCGAGCCGGATCCAGCGGAAGGCCAGGTGGTGGGCGCGCTCGGGGTCCATCCGCTGGAAGAACAGCCGGAAGAATTGCTTGTACATGATCATGTCCTCCAAGGAGCCTCGCGAAGAGGTGTCATGAAGAGGGGGACACCGTTTCCGGTGTCCCCCTGCGGGCTGCTAGTCGCGGGCCGCGGTCAGGTGTTCCGCGTGTTCTTGGAGTGAGCGGACGCCCACGTCCCCGTGGTTGAGGGCGTCGATGCCCTGGACGGCCGCGGCGAGCGCCTGGACCGTCGTCAGGCACGGCACGGACCGCGCCACGGCCGCCGTACGGATCTCGTAGCCGTCGAGGCGGCCACCGGTGCCGTACGGGGTGTTGACGATGAGGTCGACCTCGCCGTCGTGGATGAGCTGGACGATGGTCTTCTCGCCGTTCGGGCCGGTGCCCTCGGACTGCTTGCGCACGACCCTCGCGTTGAGACCGTTGCGCCTGAGGACCTCGGCCGTGCCGGAGGTGGCGAGCAGCTCGAAGCCGTGCGCGACCAGCTCACGGGCCGGGAAGATCATCGAGCGCTTGTCGCGGTTGGCGACCGAGATGAAGGCGCGGCCCTTGGTGGGCAGCGGGCCGTACGCGCCGGCCTGCGACTTGGCGTACGCCGTGCCGAAGACGGAGTCGATGCCCATGACCTCGCCGGTCGAGCGCATCTCGGGGCCGAGCACGGTGTCCACACCGCGGCCGGAGGTGTCCCGGAAGCGGGTCCACGGCATCACGGCCTCCTTGACGGAGATCGGCGCGTCCAGCGGCAGCTCACCGCCGTCGCCGGTCGCCGGGAGCAGCCCCTCGGCGCGCAGCTCGGCGACGGTCGCGCCCAGCGAGATCCGGGCGGCGGCCTTCGCCAGCGGCACCGCGGTCGCCTTCGAGGTGAAGGGGACCGTACGGGACGCCCGCGGGTTGGCCTCCAGGACGTAGAGGATGTCGCCCGCCATCGCGAACTGGATGTTGATCAGGCCGCGGACACCGACGCCCTTGGCGATCGCCTCCGTGGAGGCCCGCAGACGCTTGATGTCGAAGCCGCCCAGGGTGATCGGGGGCAGGGCGCACGCCGAGTCGCCGGAGTGGATGCCGGCCTCCTCGATGTGCTCCATGACCCCGCCGAGGTACAGCTCCTCGCCGTCGTAGAGCGCGTCGACGTCGATCTCGATGGCGTCGTCGAGGAAGCGGTCGACGAGCACCGGCCGGGTGGGGCTGATCTCGGTCGACTCGGCGATGTAGGACGACAGCCGGGTCTCGTCGTAGACGATCTCCATGCCGCGGCCGCCGAGCACGTACGAGGGCCGCACCAGGACCGGGTAGCCGATCTCGTCCGCGATGGCCTTGGCCTCGGCGAAGGTGGTGGCCGTGCCGTGCTTCGGGGCCGGCAGACCGGCCTCGGCGAGCACCCGCCCGAAGGCGCCCCGGTCCTCGGCCGCGTGGATGGCCTCGGGCGAGGTGCCGACGATCGGCACGCCGTTGTCCTTCAGCGCCTGCGCCAGGCCCAGCGGGGTCTGGCCGCCGAGCTGCACGATCACACCGGCGATCGGACCGGCCAGCGACTCCGCGTGGACGATCTCCAGCACGTCCTCGAGCGTCAGCGGCTCGAAGTACAGGCGGTCGGAGGTGTCGTAGTCCGTGGAGACGGTCTCCGGGTTGCAGTTGACCATCACGGTCTCGTACCCGGCGTCGGACAGCGCGAAGGAGGCGTGGACGCAGGAGTAGTCGAACTCGATGCCCTGGCCGATGCGGTTCGGGCCCGAGCCGAGGATGATCACCGCGGGCTTCTCGCGGGGCGAGACCTCGGTCTCCTCGTCGTAGGAGGAGTAGAAGTACGGCGTCTTCGCGGCGAACTCGGCGGCGCAGGTGTCGACCGTCTTGTAGACCGGGCGGATGCCCAGCGTGTGCCGGACCTCACGGACGACGTCCTCGCGCAGCCCGCGGATCTCGGCGATCTGCTGGTCCGAGAAGCCGTGCCGCTTGGCCTCGGCGAGCAGCTCGACGTCCAGCCGGTCGGCGGCGGCCAGCTCGTCGGCGGTCTCCTTGATGAGGAAGAGCTGGTCGACGAACCAGGGGTCGATCTTCGTGAACGCGAAGACCTCCTCGGGCGTGGCGCCCGCGCGGATGGCCTGCATGACGGTGTTGATGCGGCCGTCGGTCGGGCGGACCGCCTCGCGCAGCAGCTCGTCCTTGTCGCCGCTCTCGCCGACGAAGGTGAACTGGCTGCCCTTCTTCTCCAGCGACCGCAGCGCCTTCTGCAGGGCCTCGGTGAAGTTGCGGCCGATGGCCATGGCCTCGCCGACCGACTTCATGGTCGTGGTCAGCGTGGAGTCGGCGCTCGGGAACTTCTCGAAGGCGAAGCGCGGGACCTTCACGACCACGTAGTCGAGCGTCGGCTCGAAGGAGGCCGGGGTCTCCTGCGTGATGTCGTTCGGGATCTCGTCGAGGGTGTAGCCGACGGCGAGCTTGGCCGCGATCTTGGCGATCGGGAAGCCGGTGGCCTTGGAGGCGAGCGCCGAGGACCGCGAGACGCGCGGGTTCATCTCGATGACGATGACGCGGCCGTCCTCGGGGTTCACCGCGAACTGGATGTTGCAGCCGCCGGTGTCCACGCCGACCTCGCGGATCACGGCGATGCCGATGTCGCGCAGGATCTGGTACTCGCGGTCGGTCAGCGTCATCGACGGGGCGACGGTGATCGAGTCGCCGGTGTGCACGCCCATGGGGTCGAAGTTCTCGATGGAGCAGACGACCACGACGTTGTCGTGCTTGTCGCGCATGAGCTCCAGCTCGTACTCCTTCCAGCCGAGGATGGACTCCTCCAGGAGCACCTCGGTGGTCGGCGAGAGCGTGAGGCCCTGGCCGGCGATGCGGCGCAGCTCCTCCTCGTCGTGGGCGAAACCGGAGCCGGCGCCGCCCATGGTGAAGGAGGGGCGCACGACGACCGGGTAGCCGCCGCCGAGCGTCTCGACGCCGGCGATGACCTCGTCCATGGTGTGGCAGATGACCGAGCGGGCCGACTCGCCGTGCCCGATCTTGCGGCGGACCTCTTCGACGACGCCCTTGAACAGGTCGCGGTCCTCGCCCTTGTTGATGGCCTCCACGTTGGCGCCGATCAGCTCGACGCCGTACTTCTCCAGGACGCCGTTCTCGGCGAGCGAGATCGCCGTGTTGAGGGCCGTCTGGCCGCCCAGGGTGGGCAGCAGCGCGTCGGGGCGCTCCTTGGCGATGATCTTCTCGACGAACTCCGGGGTGATCGGCTCGACGTAGGTGGCGTCGGCGATCTCCGGGTCGGTCATGATCGTCGCCGGGTTGGAGTTCACCAGGACGACCCGCAGGCCCTCGGCCCGCAGGACGCGGCACGCCTGGGTGCCGGAGTAGTCGAACTCGGCGGCCTGGCCGATGACGATCGGGCCGGAGCCGATGACCAGGACGGACTGGATATCGGTGCGCTTAGGCACGCTGGCCCTCCATCAGGGATACGAAGCGGTCGAACAGGTAGGCGGCGTCGTGGGGGCCCGCTGCCGCTTCGGGGTGGTACTGGACGGAGAAGGCCGGCTGGTCGAGCAGCTGGAGCCCCTCCACGACGTCGTCGTTGAGGCAGACGTGGGAGACCTCGGCGCGGCCGAACTTCGTCTCGCTGACCTTGTCGAGCGGCGCGTCCACGGCGAACCCGTGGTTGTGCGCGGTGACCTCGACCTTGCCGGTCGTACGGTCCTGGACCGGCTGGTTGATGCCGCGGTGGCCGTACTTCAGCTTGTAGGTGCCGAAGCCGAGGGCGCGGCCGAGGATCTGGTTGCCGAAGCAGATGCCGAACAGCGGCGTCCTGCGCTCCAGCACCTCGGTCATCAGCGCGACCGGACCGTCGGCGGTGGCCGGGTCGCCCGGGCCGTTGGAGAAGAACACGCCGTCGGGGCCGACGGCGTACACCTCCGCCGCCGAGGCCGTCGCCGGAAGCACGTGCACCTCGATGCCGCGCTCGGCCATGCGGTGCGGGGTCATGCCCTTGATGCCGAGGTCGATGGCGGCGACGGTGAAGCGCTTCTCGCCGACCGCGGGGACGACGTAGGCCTCCTTGGTGGCGACCTCCTCGTAGAGGCTCGCGCCCTTCATGTGCGGCTGGGCCTGCACGCGTGCGAGGAGCTCGGTCTCCGGGCGGACCGCCTCACCGGAGAAGATCCCGGCGCGCATCGAGCCGCTCTCGCGGAGGTGACGGGTGAGCGCGCGGGTGTCGATGCCGGAGATGCCGACGACGTTCTGGGTGACGAGCTCGTCGTCCAGGGAGCGGGTGGCGCGCCAGTTGGAGGGCACGCGCGCGGGGTCGCGCACGACGTAGCCGGAGACCCAGATGCGGCCCGACTCGTCGTCCTCGTCGTTCCAGCCGGTGTTGCCGATCTGCGGGGCGGTCGCGACGACGATCTGGCGGTCGTACGACGGGTCGGTGAGGGTCTCCTGGTAGCCGGTCATACCGGTGGAGAACACCGCTTCGCCGAAGGTCTCCCCCACGGCCCCGTAGGCACGGCCGCGGAAGATCCGGCCGTCCTCCAGGACGAGTACGGCGGGAACCCTGGTGGTTCCCCTGGTGGAGGTCGTCATCGTGCGCCTTCCGTTTCCGTCGGGTTTTCCGTCTTGTCGATCATGGAGTTGATGGCGTCGACCCACTCGCCGTGCTCGGCCGCGTGGTCCGAGCGGAAGCCGGAGTCGAGCAGCTTGTCGCCGTGCGCCCAGGTCACCACCAGCAGGCCGCCCTCGGTGAGGACCTTGCCGGCGATGCCCTTGTCGAGCCGGGCCTCGCGCAGTGCGGCGGCCGGGACGAAGAAGTCGGTCGCGCCGGGGCGTACGACGTCCAGTCCCGCCGCCGTCAGGGTGAGCTCGGCCCTGCTGCGGGTGCCCAGGCCGTGCGCCACGATGCGGTCCAGCCACTGTCCGGCGGTGGTGGAGCCGTGGTAGCGCCCGCTCATGCCCAGTCTCACCGGACCGGGGTCGTCCGGCGCGGTGGGGAGCTCCGGGAGGTCGCCCTGGAGCGTGCCGCGCCACTTCCAGCCCTCGCGCATCAGCCAGTAGACGAGCGCGACGAAGAGGCCGAGACCGACCACCCAGCCGATCCGCGCGGCCCAGTCGGTCACTTCGGCCGATTCCTTCTCGGCCGCCAGCAGTAGTGCAGCAGATGTCACGTGAGCTTCCCGTCGACGAGCGTGGCCTTGCCCCGGAGCCACGTGTGCGTGACACGGCCCGGCAGCTCACGCCCCTCGTACGGGGTGTTCCGGCTGCGCGAGGCGAAGCCCGCGGGGTCCACCGACCCACGGTATTCCGTGTCGACGAGCGTGAGGTTGGCGGGCTCACCTGCCGAGACGGGGCGCCCGTGGCCCTTGGCCCGCCCGATCAGGGCGGGCTTGAACGACATCCGGCTCGCGACCCCGGCCCAGTCCAGCAGGCCCGTCTCCACCATCGTCTCCTGGACCACCGACAGCGCGGTCTCCAGGCCGACCATGCCCATGGCGGCGGCGGCCCACTCGCAGTCCTTGTCCTCGTGCGGGTGCGGGGCGTGGTCGGTGGCGACGATGTCGATGGTGCCGTCGGCGAGCGCCTCGCGCAGGGCGCGCACGTCCCGCTCGGTGCGCAGCGGCGGGTTCACCTTGTAGACCGGGTCGTAGCTGCGCACCAGCTCGTCGGTGAGCAGCAGGTGGTGCGGGGTGACCTCGGCGGTGACGTCGATGCCGCGGGACTTGGCCCAGCGGACGATCTCGACCGACCCGGCGGTGGAGAGGTGGCAGATGTGGACCCGGGAGCCGACGTGCTCGGCGAGCAGGACGTCCCGGGCGATGATCGATTCCTCGGCCACCGCCGGCCAGCCGCCGAGCCCCAGCTCGGCGGAGACGACGCCCTCGTTCATCTGGGCACCCTCGGTCAGCCGCGGCTCCTGGGCGTGCTGGGCGACGACCCCGCCGAAGGCCTTCACGTACTCCAGGGCCCGGCGCATGATCACGGCGTCGTCGACGCACTTGCCGTCGTCGGAGAAGACGGTGACGCCGGCCGCCGACTCGTGCATGGCGCCCAGCTCGGCGAGCTTGCGGCCCTCCAGGCCGACCGTGACCGCGCCGATCGGCTGCACGTCGCAGTAGCCGTGCTCCTGCCCCAGCCGGTAGACCTGCTCGACCACTCCGGCCGTGTCGGCCACGGGGAAGGTGTTGGCCATGGCGAACACGGCCGTGAAGCCGCCGGAAGCGGCCGCGCGGGTGCCCGTGAGCACCGTCTCGGAGTCCTCGCGGCCCGGCTCGCGCAGATGGGTGTGCAGGTCGACCAGGCCCGGCAGCAGCACCTTGCCGCCGGCCTCGACGACCTCGGCCCCCTCGGCGGACAGCCCCGCGCCGACGGCCTCGATGACCGCGCCGTCGATCAGCACGTCCTGCGGCTCACCGCCGAGCACCTTCGCACCACGGATCAGGATCTTGCTCATGGTTCTTACTTCTCCTCGGTGGTGCGGGCGTGGCTGACGGCGGGTTCGTTGCCGCCCAGAAGCAGGTAGAGGACGGCCATCCGGATGGAGACGCCGTTGGCGACCTGTTCGACGACGGTGCAGCGCTCGGAGTCGGCGACCTCGGCGGTGATCTCCATGCCGCGGACCATCGGGCCGGGGTGCATGACGATGGCGTGCTCGGGCATCCGCGCCATGCGGTCGCCGTCGAGGCCGTAGCGCCGCGAGTACTCGCGCTCGGTCGGGAAGAACGCGGCGTTCATCCGCTCGCGCTGCACCCGCAGCATCATCACCGCGTCGGACTTGGGCAGCGTGCTGTCGAGGTCGTACGACACCTCGCACGGCCAGGTCTCGATGCCGACCGGCACCAGGGTGGGCGGGGCGACCAGGGTGACCTCGGCGCCGAGCGTGTGCAGCAGGTCGACGTTGGAGCGGGCCACCCGGCTGTGCAGCACGTCGCCGACGAGGGTGATGCGCTTGCCTGCGAGGTCCTGGCCGAGCCCGGCGTCCCGCCCGACCAGTCGGCGGCGCATCGTGAAGGCGTCCAGGAGGGCCTGGGTGGGGTGCTGGTGGGTGCCGTCGCCCGCGTTGATGACGACGGCGTCGATCCAGTCGGAGGTGGCCAGCCGGTACGGCGCCCCGGAGGCGCCGTGCCGGATGACGACCGCGTCGACGCCCATGGCCTCCAGGGTCTGCGCGGTGTCCTTCAGGGACTCGCCCTTGGACACCGACGACCCCTTGGCGGAGAAGTTGATGACGTCCGCGGACAGGCGCTTCTCGGCGGCCTCGAAGGAGATGCGCGTGCGCGTGGAGTCCTCGAAGAAGAGGTTGACGATCGTGCGGCCGCGCAGGGTCGGCAGTTTCTTGATGGGCCGGTCGGCGACCCGGGCCATCTCCTCGGCGGTGTCGAGGATCAGGACGGCGTCGTCGCGGGTGAGGTCGGCGGCCGAGATGAGATGACGCTGCATCTGTCAGGCTCCGTAAGGCAGTTCAGACATGGGGAGATCACGGACGTGCAGGGCACGGCTGTGAGGCGCACGGCACCGAGGGCCGCACGCGCGCGTGCTACTGCTGGGCGGCCGGCTTCACACCGAGCAGCACGGTGTCGCGACCGTCCTCCTCGGCGAGCTGGACCTTGACCGTCTCCCGCAACGACGTGGGGAGGTTCTTGCCGACGTAGTCGGCGCGGATGGGCAGTTCCCGGTGGCCGCGGTCGACGAGGACCGCGAGCTGGACCGCGCGCGGGCGCCCGAGGTCGTTCAGGGCGTCGAGGGCGGCGCGGATGGTGCGGCCGGAGAAGAGCACGTCGTCGACGAGGACGACCAGTTTGCCGTCCAGGCCGTCACCGGGGATCTCGGTGCGGGCCAGCGCACGCGGCGGGTGCATGCGCAGGTCGTCGCGGTACATGGTGATGTCGAGGGAGCCGACCGGAATCCGGCGGTCGGTGATCTCCTCGAGCTTGGCGGCGAGCCGCCGGGCGAGGAAGACGCCACGGGTCGGGATGCCGAGCAGCACCACGTCGTCGGCGCCCTTGGCGCGTTCGACGATCTCGTGGGCGATGCGGGTCAGCACACGCGCGATGTCGGGGCCTTCGAGAACGGGCCGCGCATCGGCTTGCCGGGAGTCCTGCTGAATGTCCTGCTGGGTGTCCTGCGTGTCCATATGAAACGGACCTCCTTCTCCGCCTCACGGGACGGACCTTAAAGGACGTCGGATTTGCGCCATCTACGGTAGCAGGCCGGGACACCGCCCCGATCACCCCCTTGGCGTAATCAGCCACCGGTACCACGGAAGCGTCGGTGTGGACCATTCGGCTTGACTCAGAAGAATCACGCTGCGTAACCTCACAGTGAGTTACCAGCACGCGGCTCACGCCGCGTCGACCCAGTGCCGGGGAGCTATATGTCCAGCGAATACGCCAAACAGCTCGGGGCCAAGCTCCGGGCGATCCGCACCCAGCAGGGCCTTTCCCTCCACGGTGTCGAGGAGAAGTCCCAGGGACGCTGGAAGGCGGTCGTGGTCGGTTCGTACGAGCGCGGCGACCGCGCCGTGACCGTGCAGCGCCTCGCCGAGCTGGCGGACTTCTACGGCGTCCCGGTGCAGGAACTGCTGCCGGGAACCACTCCGGGCGGGGCCGCCGAGCCGCCGCCGAAGCTGGTCCTGGACCTGGAGCGACTGGCCCACGTGCCGGTCGAGAAGGCGGGCCCCCTGCAGCGGTACGCGGCCACGATCCAGTCGCAGCGCGGCGACTACAACGGCAAGGTGCTGTCGATCCGCCAGGACGACCTGCGCACTCTCGCCGTCATCTACGACCAGTCGCCCTCGGTCCTGACCGAGCAGCTGATCAGCTGGGGCGTCCTGGACGCGGACGCGCGCCGCGCGGTCTCCCACGAGGAGGGCTGAGGCCCCCGCGGCCCGGCAGAGCTCAGCAGAAACGTGCCGCCGGGGTGGCCGGAACCTGATGGTTCCGGC
>NZ_JBEOVB010000030.1:0-35115 GCF_040295245.1 Streptomyces sp. NPDC002884
CGAGGGCCAGTTCCCGGACGGCCGCGTACGAACCGGCGAAGCCGATGCCGGCGATGACCACGGCGCCGGCCACGACCACGCCGATGAGCACGCGGACGGCTGCGCCCGGCGCGAGAGGGCTGTGGGTGGGTGGGGAGGCGGGCTGCTGGTGTGCCGGTGTGGGGGCCGGTAGTGGGGCGGGTCCGGCCAGGCGACTGCCTGTTGTGGTGAGGTAGGCCGCCGGGAGGCGGCGCAACGGTGTGAGGGGTTCACGAGGGATGGTGCGCACGGTGGGTGGAGTCATGGCCGGTTGCCTGGGTGGAGGAGGGTGTTGATGAGCTGTTC
Organism: Streptomyces sp. NPDC002884; assembly: GCF_040295245.1. NCBI lineage: Bacteria > Bacillati > Actinomycetota > Actinomycetes > Kitasatosporales > Streptomycetaceae > Streptomyces > Streptomyces sp. NPDC002884. The sequence goes on from NZ_JBEOVB010000030.1 coordinate 325, forward strand.
GGTTTCGGTCTCCAAGGAACAGTCCAGTGCCCGGTTGACCTGCTGGACACGGGTGATGGCGGTGTGGAGTCCTTGCCGGTTCCCGGCGGCGTGTTCGATCCGGCACCAGTCGCGGTACAGGAGTTCTGCGGTGTCGTCGACGTCGAGACCGGTTGCGACGGCCTGTCGGGCTGCGCTGAGGTCGTGGTGGGTGCCTGTGGCCGTGTGGTAGGTGGCCACGGTGTGCGCCACGTCGATGATCCGCGTGATCATCTCCTGTTGGTGAGGCTCGGCCCAGGGCAGCGGCGAGCCCCCGAATGGCGTGCCGCGGACCAGGGTGAGTGCCTTCTCCAGGTCGGGCAGGCCAGCCGGACCCAGCGGCAGAGCGCGTTCGGCGAGCTGGAGGAATCGGCTCCAGTCGCATCGCACCGCGGGGACGAGCCGGTAGGGGTCCTGGCCGGTCTTGCGGCGCGGCACGTAGGGATTGCCGTCCGGATCGCTGCCCAGGGAGCGGCGCAGGCCCTGCATCCGGGCGTTGAGCGTGCTTAGTCCCCACGGGCTGACAGGGTCCATGTCGGAGCACACGGCACCTGAGCTCCGCCCGGGCCTGAAGTACAACAACGCGGCAAGCTGTGCCATCCGCGGGCCGTGGCCGGTGCTGTCCACGCCCGTCACCTCCACCGGGCCCAGCACACGGATCTCCGGTGCGCGCGGGTCATGAGCTGCGCCCTCGTCGGCGCTTGCCTCTGCCGTTGTGCTTGCCGCAGGGGCACGCTCGGCGTCAGGCTCAGGCTTGGATCCCTCTATGCCCTGGGGCGGCGGAGTCTCGGTTCCCGGGTCTTGGCTTCCCTCTGATGGAGGCGACGGCGCGGTGGCCGGCAGCAGGCGAAGCCCGGCCGGGTCGGTGGTGGCGGCGAGCAGGGCGGGGAAGATCTCGCCGCTCACGCCAGCTGCCGGTGTCACCGACGGGCTCGTGCCCGCGTTGGGTGCGGGCACGACTGGCTCCCGGGGCTCGGTCCGCTCGCTCCGGGCAACGTCGTCGGGTTCTTCCGGGACGTTCTGCCATGGGCCCTCAGCGGGGTGGGCCGGCTGCGCGGATACGCGCAGTGCGGTGGTGATCTGGAGGTATGAGGTGTGCTCCAGGCGCTGGACGGTGATTTCGGTACCGGCGGAGTCGAGGTGCTGCGGCGTGCTCAGGGAGGCGTTGATGATTTCTGCCTCGGGGAAGTGGGAGGCCGTTGTGCTGGCCGGGGCGATCAGGGTCACGGGTACCGTTCCCGCCTTGTCGATAAGGTCGGCGAACTCCCACGCAGTGTCGGAATCCAGAGGCGAAGCGCACAGCAGCACGTAGGGCTGGTGACGGGTCTCGGGCATCTGGTGGGCCTCGAGGAGCCGTTCGCTCAGGTCGCGCAGTGCGTGCGTAGGGTGGCGCATGTGGGCGATCCGGGCAGTGGGCAGTAGCTGCGGGAGGTCCTCGCCGAATCCGACCGCTACAACTTCGACCTCGCTCGCCCACGGGCTCATCCCGAGCTCGAGAGCGAGTGAGGTGCACACCTCGGTGATGTGTACCGGATTGCCGTCGAGCAGCACGGCGGAGACCGGTGCGAGATTGAGCAGCACAAGGTCGCCCGCTTTGGTGCTGCCGACCGTGACCAGCCCCGGATAAGGTGCCGGCTCTTTGTGGGCGGTTTTCTCGTCCAGGAGGGCGGCGTCGGAGTCCAGGATCCACCAGCCGTCCTGCCCGGAGACGAAGGGCTCCTGCGGCGGCTGGGCAAGATCTTCGGGGAGGACTTCCACCGTGCGGGCACCGATGCGTGCGGCCCGCAGCGCCGGCGTCGTGCTTGCTTGCCGGGTCGTTCGGTGGGCCATGGCCCTCAGCACCGTGTCCAGGCGAGTGGCGCCGGCCGGTTCAGCGGCCGCAGCCAACTTCGCCTCTGCGGGGGAGGTTTCCGGAGCGATGGCGATCGTCTCGCCTGGCTTGCGGCGACGCCGCTGCAGCGTCCGGCGCAGGGCGAGCGCACCTGTGATGGCGGCAGCGAGCAGCGCACCGGCGCCCAGCACCGTACGCAGCATCAGCGGCCTGTCCTCCGGAGCTGGCGCCGGCGTCCCGGACGCTGTGGTGGAGGGAGTAGCAGCACCAGACTGCGAAGCCGAAGCCGAGGCGGACGACGAGGCGCTACTGCTCGGGTGCGGCGTCGCTGAGGCCGCGCCGGAAGCAGAATGCTCCTGGCCGGGCTGTGCCGCGGGCCGGCTGCTCGAGGTACTGGGCACCGACGACTGAGGTGTCGGCACAGTGCTCTGGCCTGGCGCGGGTCCTTGCCCACCACCCGTGCTCTCGCCCGGATCCTGGCCGTCGTCTGCTGTTGGAGGAGCCGTGCTCGCCTGGTTGCGAGCCTCGCCATCGACGCCATCTGGCGGCGAAGCCTGCTGTCCTGGCTGTCCGCTGGGAACCATGATCTGCTGCCCTGCGTAGATGACGTCCGGATCGGTGATCGAGGGCAAGCCGTGCGGCTGCGGCCTGCCCTCGTTGGCCTCGAACAACGCGGGCCACCTGTTGCCGTTGCCCAGCTGCTCTTCTGCGATCTTCGACAAGTAGTCGCCCGAGTGGACCGTGACGGCATGTTCGCTTCCCCCGCCAGATACCGCAGGGCCGTCTCCCAGCTGCGTACGGACATCTCCCGCCCCGGCGACGCCTTCGGGCAGGTCCAACTGCCAGCCGGGCCGCAGGAAGCTGCTGGCCTTGAAGACCTCTCCGTCGGGCATGACGCGGCCCTCGTTCAGGGAGGCGATCTCCCGCCACCGCTCGCCGTCCCCCAGTTCCTGCTCGGCGATGCCCCACAGACTCTCGGCCGGTCGCACCTCGCGCACCGTGTAAGACGTACGAGACGCCGGTGTGCTGGTGATCAGGGACTGATCCGTATCAGCGGCTTTCGGCGCATGAGTAGGCTGCCCCGGGATGCGGGCAGCAGAGGTGGCCGGTGCGGCCTGAGCATCAAAGGCCAGGGCCGAACTCGCGGGCAGCAGCACCAGGATGCTGCCCACCAGCAGGGCCGCGGCGCGCTGCGAGACGCCCATTCCTCGCGGAGCGTGCCAGGTCCGGCCCTGCAGCTGCGCGGTCAGTTCACGCACCGCGCAGAAACTGAACTGCGCCCACCCGAACCAGCCCACCGCGACCAGCAGCAGCAGGAAGGCTGCGCCGGTGTCCTGCCGGTCCAGTAGATGTCTGAGGTCGTCATGGGTGGAAGCCCAGATCACCGGAGTGACCCAGACCAGCAGCAGCGGCAGCCCCACGATGGCGGCGGCCAGGACGACCAGACTCAGCACAGCCTTGAGAACACCGGCCAGGGTGCGCCTCAATGTTGCGGCGGGGGAGTGGGTGGTGGGCATCAGTTTCCTTCAGGAGCGGTGACGCCGTGCAGGAGGGTGGCCTTGCCCTGGCCGGTCACCGACAGCGAGCCGATTCCGACCGCAGACAGGAACTTCGTGTCGTAGGTGCCGCTGACACGGACGGTGAGTGTCTTGCCGTCGCCCGACACGCTGACCGTGCCGGCGGCGCCGGCGGCACGCAGGTAGGCTTGGGCTGCGGCTCGGGCATCTTGCGCATCCACGACGATTGCGCTGCCGCTGATGGCCTGGGCGGGGTCGAGGGCCTGTCCGCCGGCGCGGGCCGCCTCCCCGGCGATGTAGTCGGCGCGCTCGACCGCACGCATCTTGGCACCGCCGTCCACGGCGACACCGATGATGCCGAGCAGCGCGAGGACGCACACGGCGACGAACACGGTGACGCCACCCTGGTCGCCCCATCGCTTCCCGCTCAGCCCTCTGGTCCGGAAGAACATCAAGCACCTCGCTGCCGGTACTGGTCCACGACCGAGGTCGCCGTCGACGTGAGCGTCCGCGTGCCGGGCGCGCCCGGAAGTAGCAGGTCCGACAGGCTGACCGTGCAGGTCACGGTCACGCTGACGGTGCCCACTTGGCCAGCGGGGACGCTCAGGCCGCCGGTGCTGACGCTGACGGAAGTCGACGCGCACGTGATGCCCTGATCGTTAAGGGATTCGGCGGCCGCCGCATGCGCGGCACTTTGGGCAGCCGCCGCCGTGCGGTGGATGGAGGCTTCCCTGGCCGCGTCCTCCGCCGCAGCGTCGATCTTCGAGCCGGAGGTGACGATGCGTCCGCCGGCGATGGCCAGACACAAAAACATGATCAGCGGCGGGATGATGACGGCTGCTTCGATGGCGACGCTGCCCTCGTCGCCGCGGAGTCTGAGAGCCCATGGGGACGTGTGCCGGACGTGGTTCACTCGGCGGGCTCCGTCCAGCGCTCCACGGGGCCGGACGCAGATTGGGTCACCTGCAGACCGGAGATGCCCGGGATCATCGACATGGCCGTCCCGGAAACCTGCACCCGCACCCGCTGCCCGTCGCTACCGGCCGAAATGCTGTAGCCGACCAGACTGTCTCCTGCTGTGCGTGCGAGCACCTCCCGTGTGCGGGCCGCGCCGTCGGCGGGGCTCGACTGATACGAGCGGGCCGCGGTGAGGCCTTCGCGAGCGGCCGTCAGAGCGATTTGGCGTGCGTAGAACCACATGGAGACCTGGATGACGGCCACCGTCGCAAGGACAACGAACGGGAAGATGATCGCCATCTGGATGGAGGTATCCCCACGGTCGTCACTCCCTGGACGCTGTTGCCACCAGTGCTTCAACCGCTTCATCACGGTCATAGTCCAGAGAGCTTGCCGTTGTATTTGGTGATCACGATGGCGATCGTTCCGGCGATGAGTACGGCGCCGGTGACGGCGGCCACCCAGATGATGACGGTGGTGATGCTGATGTCGCCGCTGTCCGGGCGGCGCTCGCGTTCCTGCCGACCTTCCTCTATGCGCGTCGATATCCATCTGGCAGCGCTGGACAGCGTCCTGTGTAAGCGGTCTGCGGTGTACTTCATCGGGTTCTCCCACATGAGGCTGAAAAGGCTGAGATCAAAGGACGGGGCGGGGTCAGACGGTGAGCATGCGGATCACTGCGGGGAAGGCCATCAGCAGCATGACCAGCACAGAGAGCAGGGCTCCTGGCGCGGTCATCTTTTCGCTGGCGGCGTTTGCTTCCGCGCTCTGATCGGCCAGCAACTCGGTGGTGAGGGCGGCGCTGCGGGCCCTCAGCGCCGTGTAGACGGCGGCGCCGTCGGTGGCCGAGCCCCGCATGATGTCGGCGAGGTCGTCCAGACCGGGCAAGCCATATTCGGCGGACAGCTCCGTGAGGGCCTGATACGGAGGGATCTTCTCCAGCCGGGCCCGGCGCAGCGCCCCCTGGAGATACAGGAACGGCCAGCCGCGGCCGACCTCGGCAGCCTTCTCCAGTGCTTCTGCGGGGCCGGCGTCGGCGGCCCGTTTGAGCGCCACCAGGTCGAGGTAGGCGGACAGGGCGTGTGCGAACTCCTGCCGCGCACGCTTGGCTTGGTCGCGCACGGCGAGATCAGGGGTGATGAACAGCAGCCCCGCGATGATTAGTCCGACGCCGGCGGGCACGTAGAACGGCAGCGAGGCACCCGCGATGATCCAAGGGATCGTCGCGATCACCGGGCAGAGCAGGCCGAGCGCGGCGAGCGCCGTCTTCTTGAGCATGAACTGGCCCGTACCCTGGCCGATGAGCGACAGGTCGCTGGTGGGGATCCGGACGCCGGGCAGGCGCTCGAGACGGGCCAGTAGCCAACGGCCCCACACCTCCTCACGGTCCAGGTCCGGTGCGGGCCTGGTCAAGGCGGCTGGCGCGCTGCGGGCGAGGGCTGGCCCCAATGCGGGCTGGGGGCGGAAGAGTTCCCGCACCAGTAAGGCAAGGCCGGCGCCGACCGTGCCGCCGGCCGCCACGACGGGGAGCACGTTCATGAGGTGGCTCCTTCCGGCTCATGCCCGGTGCCCGGCACGTCCGGCTCCGTCGAGGGCGCGGGCAGTCGGACCGTACTGAAGGGATCGGTGATCATGAAGCGGGGTATATGGCGGAAGGATCCCAGCTGCCGCATCAGGGCGAGGACCGCGATGAACCCGGCCGTCAGCAAGGCGAGCACCAGCTGTCCCAGGAGGGTGGAGTAGGGCTTCGTGTACGAGGGCACGAAGAACCCGGCCGCCACGACGCCCACCGTGATGACGGTCATCCACCGCACTGTGGTCCGCGGCTTCGCCCGGTCCGCTTCGATGGCGCGTTTCTTCGCGACCTCGTCGCGAACCGTGCCCGCCAGGTCCTCCAGCGCCTGAGCCAGCCCTGGGCCGCGGTCGGTGACCGACAGGATGAGCGCAGCGACCACCTTGTCCGCCGTCACATCGTTCAGCTCGTCGGCGAACGCGCGGAGCGCTCCTTCCGGCCGCCACCCCAGGCGCAGCCGGTCGGACAAGGTGACGATCTGCGGTGCGAGTTCGTCCGGTGCGCCCTTGCGGCTGGTCATCATCGCCTGCTCCAGGCCCATGCCGAGGCGCAGCAGGCCGGCCAGGCGCTGGGTCCACTCGCTCAAGGCTTCCAGCTGGCCGATGCGGTCCTGCGCCATCTGGGCCGGGGCGATCAGCCAGGGCACACCGATGACCGCGGCGCTCAGGAGCGTGCCGCCCACGAAGTTCCCCGAGACCAGCCAGACGGCTGCGAAGACGACGGCGGCTGCGACCGTGAGGGGCCGCCGACGCAGCCGGGCATCCTCACCCTGGTCATTCCGGGCGCGTAGAGCCTGCCACCGCTGCCGTAGCGGGGTCCGGCGCGGCGCCGTCGTTCCCGCGATCCCGGCGACGACGCCGATCAGCCCGCCGATGACGGCCATTCCACTGAGCAACCCCCACAGCACAGTCATCGGCGCGCCTCCACCAGCAGTGGTAGCGGCGCCTGCCAGGCCCCGTAAGCCTGCTGGAGCAGCGAGGGTTCGAAGCCGACGCGGCGCAGGTCGTCGATGCAGCCCGGGTCCATCCGGGGAACGGCCCGCAGGTCACCGAACTCGCTACCGGGGGAGAAGACGGTGTTCGTGGCCGGACGGCCGTTCTCGCCGATCCCGGTGAGTTCCAGTACGTGGGAGACGTAGCGGTGGCGGCGGCCGCCGATCTGCGTCTCGTCCGTCATGCCGACATACACGATGAAGTCCAGGCCGTTTGCGGTCTGCCGGTACGCGAGCTGCTCAGACAGGTTCTCCTGGGCGAGCGCGTACAGCTCGGCGATCCGGTCGAAGATGATGTCCGGGCGCCGGGCATGGATAGTGCACAGGTTGCCGCCTGAGCCGTTCGTCAACGCCTGCATCATCGCGACGACCTCGGGGCCGCGGACCTCGCCGACCACGATCCGCTCCAGCGACATCCGCAGCGCCGGGTGCATCAGGTCCAGGAGCGTGACCTCGCCGGCGCCGCGCCCGGTGACGTCCTTCTCCCCGTTGGACTCACGCCCGACCAGAGAAACCACCTGCCGGTGGAATCCATTGGTGTGGGTGAACAGTTCGTCCTCGGTCTGTACGGTGGCAAACCGCGTCTCAGGGGCGAACTCCTTGAGTAGCGCCCGCAGCAACGTGGTCTTCCCGGCCTTCTGCTTTCCCGCGATCATGATGTTCTTCTCCGCGCGCACACACGCTCCGAGGAACTCGCGCAGGATCGGGTCGATCGTGCCCAGCCGGACCAGGTCGTCCAGGTCGGCGTGCGAGACCCGGTGCCGGCGGATGACCGCATAGGTCATCGGCCCGAGCCCAGTGATCGCCTGAAGTCGGGAGCCGTCCTGAAGGGACAGGGCCAGCGTGGGGTTCGCCGTGGAGATGGTGCGCTCGTTGTGCCCGGAACTCCGAGCCAACTCCCGCAACAGTTCAAGGAGTTCCTCTTCCGAGTCGGCGATCGGCCCGACCATGCGACGTTCACCATCGCCGTAGTCGAGCCACACCTCGCTCGGGCCCTGGATGATGATGTCTTCGACCCGGTCATCGTCCAGGTACGGCTGGAGCCGGCCGGCGCGAAAGAGCAGATCGTAGACGGCACGCCGCAGCGTTTCGTCTTCCTGTGGCGCCATCGCCTGGGCATCCGACCACAGGGCGACGGCCTCGTTAATCCAGTCCAGGCAGCGCTGCTCCTCGCTCGCCCGGTCCATGTCCGGTGTCGTCTTGAGCAGCTCCTCGCGCTGCTTGGCGATCTGTGCAGCGATGTGCCGGGCGACCTTGTAATCGACAGTGAGTTGCGGGACGCCGGTTCCGAGTACGTGGGTAGTCGAGGTTCCTCCGGCAGGGGGCGACGCGCCGTTCGCCGGGTAGGGCGGTGGCTGCTGCCGGCCCGGCTGTGGGCCGCCGGGCGCCGGTGCCACGATGGGATCGGTGTGTAAGGGCTTACCGCGCACGCGTCACCCCGCCCACTGCGATACTCACGCCGGCCGGATCGAGGCGGGCCCGCCGCAGGGCAGCCCGCTGCACGAGCAGTGTGCTGCCCGTCCTGGCTGCCTTCATCAGCGCCGACCGAGTGAAGTGGCGCGGCTGCTCACCGCCATCGGACAGCACCTGAGCGTCCTTCGGTGCGTATGGCAGCGTCGCGACGACGGGCACTTGCAGCACCCGCTGCACCTCACCTGCCGGATACGGACCCTCGTTGACCATCACCACACTGACGTCGCCGATCCGTTCCTCCAGCGCACGCACCCGGCCCTCTGCCGCTTGCAGGCAACGCAGCGTGTTGCGCACGACCACGAACACGGCGTCGGCCTGCTCTGCCAGCACACCGGACGGCCCGAACGCACCCCGGCGGCCGAGGTCGATCAGAACGTCGTGACCGTGCTCGGCCGCGATGCCACGAAAGATGACCCCCAACGCCTTCCACACCGAGCCCAGGCTCGCCGCCTGCGCGGGATCGGTGATTCCCGGCAGCAGCAGCCGGTCGTGCGACGCCTCGCTTTTGCCGTCTTCGCTGCTCAGGTCGATCAGCTGACGCCAGAACGCGTTGCCGAGGTCGCCCTGCCGGGCGGCGACCGAGAGGTTCCGCAGCCCGTAGCGGTCCCCGAGCGTGCCTTGCAGGAGCCCATGCAGCACAGACCCGCCGTCCGGGTCACACTCGGCCAGGATCATCCGCCGCCCCGATTCCAGCGGCCAGGACAGCAGCAACGCTAACGCGGTGGTGGTCACTCCGGGCGCCCCGCTGCATCCCGCCAGGGCGATGACAGCCATCAGCTACCGTCCGGGGCGGCGAGGACCAGGCGCAGCGCGCCGGCAGCTACCCATGCGGCAGCCCGGGGACCGTCCGTGGCAGAGGTGGCGACGTCGACCACCACGATCCCGGTGCCGGGAGCTGCTCCAGATGCCTTCACGATCCGGCCGCCGATGGTCTGCAGCGTGGCATCGGACGCCTCGCCGGTGTCCGTCGCCCCCTGGACGAAGACGTGCACCAGCTGAACTTTCTGGCCCGGCACCAGCGCCGTGGCAGGGATCTGCTTGGGCTCGAGACCGATCGGCACCAGCTGCTCGCCCGCCTGCACCAGCGAGTCCTTCGTCACCTGCGAGGGCGCGAGGAGAGAGCCCGGCTTGAGCTCTACAGCGGCCCGTTTGCCCACCACCGAGTCCATGTCCTGGGAGCGCACCGCCTTGACGGCTGGGTCCAAGGCGATGGAGGTCTTGCCCAGGTCGTTTTCCGTGATGACCTGGCCGACCTGGACGTCGCGGACCACCGTCACTACGTCGGTGCGGTTGCCGACCTGTATCAGCAGGACGGCGACACCGGCACCTCCGGCGGCGATCAGCGCCAACGACAGGGCGATGACACCCGGTCGACGCCTGCGAGCCGACACACGGGGCGGAGCGACCGCGGGGGCCACGCGCCCCTGCGGGGGGAGACCGTTCGGGGCTGTGCCTAATCGTTCTTGGGTCTTACTCACCGTTCTCTCCTTCCGGCGGCGCTACCTGACGACCTGTACTTCACCGACCGACACCTGCACGTTGGTCTGACGGACTTCGGTGAGCTGGCCGGCTTGTCCGCCGTCCTGCCAGTTGATCGTCCACATCGAAGCCACGGTCACCGGGTACTTGCCGTTCCGGGCGGCGGATGAGGTCTTGGAATACACGTGTCCGCAGGTCGGCGACTGAGTCATGCCCGCGGATGCCTGGTTGGACGTGCCTGGGCCGCTGCATGTCACGGAGACGCCGTCACCCATCTGCCAGGCGATCTTCGGCACCCTGGCTGTCCCAGTGACGGTCACCCCGCCCGCCGACGCCGATGCGGTGTTCGGTCCGTAGGTCGTGGTGCCCTGGTTGACCCACATCCACGGACGGTGACGCATCCGAATCGCTGCTGCTGTCGCTACAACCGGCCAGCGCCACCAGGCTGCCCGCCAGCAGCAAGGCAGTTGTGTGCTTTCGGGTGCGAACAGCGGTAGTGCTCATTCGCGAAGAGCGCGGTTGTGTTGCAGTCACGTTGTCTCCCCGTACGACGCGGTGCGGTACGACCGCTGCTCCAGGCGCCCACGCGCAGGCAGTCCAGAACGGCGGCCGGGTCGGCTGCGGTGATGCGTTGAGTGATCGCAATTTACGCATATGCCTGCGGCCTGATTCGAGTGTTTGTTCGTCAGCCTGCTTGGTGCGTTGGGTTTTTGGCTGTGAAGTTGAGGTGCGCAATGTGCTGCGGCGTCCGGCTGTTGTTGCTCGGGCGCCTCTGCGGCGCGAATCAGATTGAGATGATTTCATGTGATACGCGGGCGGACTGTGGTCGGCGGTCTCCTAGCCGGGGTGACTGGCCGAGGCATGCTGGGACTCGTGGGGCTGTTGGGGCGCCTGGCGTGATATGGCTGGAATGGGATACGGGAAACGGACCGGCCGCCCCTGTTCCGTGTGTGGGGGGTGGTGTATCGGACTGGGCTCGAGCTCGGTGAAAGGTGGCCAAACGGTGATCACGTCTCCGTCGAGAGTGACGCGCCGGTAGGGGAACCTGCGGCGGAGTTCGTTGAGGTCTTCCAGTTCATAGTTTTCGACCCCCTGCAGTACCCAGGCGCCCCCGATGTGGCTGGCAGACCTGGTCGGGGTGGAGGGTGTGCAGTTCCATGGATCTTCGCTCTGGTGAGTCGAGTCGACTGCCGACTCCATCTGGCGCCTCCAGTTCGTCTTTGGGTGCGGCGAGTGGTGGGCCCCTCGCGATGTGCATTGGTAAATTACTTGTTCGCTTATGTAAATGTCGAGTGGTTTGGTGGGCCGTTGCAGGGCTGCGACATTCGGCTGCATCAACCCCCTGGCGTCACGGTTCGGTCCATGGCCGCGACGTGCCGCCGGCTCAGGGCGTCCAGCAGGTCGCTGATGTGGATTCAGGACGTGCCGGGAGGCTCCGGTCAGTGCGAACAGCACCCGGGTGAAGACGGGGTACCAGCGCAGCCAGGCTGGGCCGGTGGCAGTCTGCTGTCTGGGGCGGCGGCTGGCGGGCTGGGACTGGTACGGCCGCCGGCGTGCGTACTCGATCGGTTTGGAAGCGAGGCCGTCGCTGCCCATGGTGGTCCGGTCGGTCTCGGCGAACGCCCGTAGCTTCGTAGCCGTCGCTGGTGAGGGCGTAGCGCAGGGCGGGGTCAGCGATGACGCGTTCGGCGTCGCGAGCGGGTGGGAGACCTCGGGGGTCCAGTCGAGAGGGTTGTGTTCGTCGCCGCGGCGTCGGGCGGCGGTGACGAAGGCTAGGTGGGCGCGGGCAGCACGATGTTTCCGAACAGGCGGTGGGGGGCGCAGCAGGGTGTGGAGCTGGCTGGTGGTGGCATGCAGTGTTGGGTGATTGCGATCAGGGGCTGGTGGGGGGAGCGTTCTGCGGGGCTGGGGGGTGTGCTGGGCTCGTGCAGGTGTGGCGGGGTGGTCACTGGTATCCCTTCTGTATCCGGGCGGCGGGGGTGGCAGGGGTGTGTTGGGCGAGGAAGCTGATGACGCGGGCGAGTTGGCCGGCGGCCCGTGCTGTGAGGTGTTGCAGTGGGGCGGCGCCGGCTTTTGCCTGGGCCGCGCGTTCCAGGGCTGCCGTCTGGTGAGGGCGGGCGTAGTTTGCGAAGACGGCGTCGAGGTGCGGGCCGGTGATCTGGACTGGGCCGGTGCGTCGGCCGTTGACGGTCAGCGAGATGTAATGCTCGTACCGGTCGAGGGCGGCGACGAGGGCGGGGCTGGGGTGGTCGCCCCATTCGGCGGTGATCGCGGCGATGGCGGACTGCGAGCCGGCGGTCGAGGCGAGAGTGGAGGCATTCTGGACCAGGGACAGGCGTACGGGGGCGGGTAGGCGGGCCAGGAGCTGGGTCATGCCGTGGACGTGGACGCGGTATTTGCGGAAGTCTTCGAACATGGAGGCGATCGTTTCCGGGGCTGCGCCGGTGAGGGTGATGAGCTCGTCGAAGTAGGGGCGGAATGGTGCTCGTTGGGCTTCGGGGGTGTCTCGGCGGGAGCGCACGGCGCGCAGTAGGTCTCGGGCGAGGAGCGCAGTGATCAGCCGGTCGGTGGGTCCGTTGCCGCCCGGGCATACCCACACGATCATCTTCGAATCCATCGCGGCGCGGATGTTGTATGCGCCGGCGGGCTGGCCGAGGAAGGCGCGGGTGACGGGGTTGGCGGCGAGGCGGGCGATGGGGTTGAGGAGCACGGCGAAGGAGTCGGCGGGCAGGACGGGGAGCATCGTCTGCCACCAGGAACGGGTCTCTTCGTCGAGGCGCCCCTCCACAGCAGCGAGTGCCGCAGTGCGGAAGGCTGGGTCGGTGAGCAGCGCCCGCACGTGGAAGACGGTGCTTTGGTCCTCGGGCCGTCCGGCCCGGCACGCTGTCTCGTTGATGGCCACCAGCACCGCCAGGGCCGCAGTGAGGATGGTCAGCGCGCGCGGTGCGCTGGCGTCGTCCCAGCCGAGCGCGGAGGCGAAGGCGTCTGCGGTGGCCTCAACGACCTCGTGCGCCACCTGGTCCTGGTGCATGCCGAGCGGGTTCCATGAACTCAGCTGTGGCGCCGGCCTGTGGGCGTTCAGGTCGATGAGAGCGATGCGCTGCATTAGCGTGTCATGGGCCAAGAACGGCAGGGCGCGGGGCCAGGAGTCGCGGTGCGGGTCAACGAACAACAGCCCGCCTCCGGCATGGGCCCAGCCGATCGCCTGGGCCAGCGCACGTTCGGTCTTGCCACCGCCTGCTTTGCCCACCCCGACTTCGAACAGCGTCTCTGCGGCGTAGGTGGCGACCAGGCGCCGGCGGCCGCCGGGGGCCCGGTAGATGCCTTGCAGCAGCAGCTTGGGGTTGCCGAACTCGAAGGTCGGCAAGTCTGCGGGCAGCAGCGGCATCCGGCAGTGCACCGTGGGCGGCTTGAGCAGGCCGGTGAGCTCTTCCAGGCGCACCCAGTTCGGGCGGGGCGGCTGGCAGTGCCTGAGATTCCAGCGGCGCTCGAAGGCGCGCCGGCTGGGCCAGCGGTCGGCTCCGAACCGCCATGGGCCTACGAGCCAGCCGCGCATCGCCCACCGCGATCCGCCGCCGAAAACGTCGAAGGCGGCCTGGAGCTGGCCGAGCCGGGCCTCGGCTCGGCCTTCGGTGTTCGAGGCACACATCACGAGCAGTTGCACACGGACCAGGTGATCGTCCTCGGCAAGCTTGCCGAGCGCATCCTGGGGGTCGACGCGGCGGGGCACGGGCGGCATGACGAGACGGCGCCCGCCCCCGCTCGGCTTACCGCCCACCAGCTGCTGCACATGCCAGGCCAGAGACTCCTCGACGCTGCCCGCATCGTGGCGCATCCATCTGGCGGCCCGCTGCGCTTCCCGCCGCTCCCGGCGCCGGGCGTCCGCCATCAGCTGCACACGGCGCGCCCGCAGCGTCCACTTCGGGGCGCGCTGGATGTCGAGCCGCACCTCAGCCAGGTCACCCAGCTCCGCGCGCAGGTCGCAGACGGCATCGATCAGTGGCTGTAATGGGTCCGGGTCCAGCGGCACGTCACGCAGGGGAGCTGTGGGCTTGCCGCGCAGGATGAACTCCGCCCGCACCACATGCTTGCGCGGCTTGTCGGCGAGGGGACGGGCCCGTTTCACGGTGACGGCCGGTCCGAAGGGCGTGATCGACAGCAGGCGTTCGCCGCCGGCGGGGCCTTCGATCCGGTAGCGCAAGGGGCTCGAGCCGTCGGCGCGCAGCCGGACCTGTACCGCCTTTGACCGGCGCGGTGCCCACCACGGCATGCTCGTCGAGGCCCGGGCGAGCTGGACCCCACGGCGGAAGATTTCCTCCAGGCCGGGGTCGAAGTGCTGCGACGGCACGAGTTCCAGCGCCATCCGCTCGGCCGAGGCCTTCCTCGCCAGACGGCGCACCACCATCTCGCTCACGGCCCAGACGACGAGGACGGCTGCCATGGGCACATACCAGTAAGTGATCACCCAGTCTCTGGCGTTGACCAGGCCGGTCAGCAGACCGAGGACCTGACCGGCCGCTGTGTGATCGGCCCGGTGCGTCAAGTACGGGGCTGAGACGTCCACGTGGATGTTCCTTTCGTCGAAGTGCGGGTGAAGTACCAGTTGGTGATGCGCCGGTCGGTGTAGGTGCCGCCGCGGTCGGTGCCCGCCCACACCAGGTGCACTACCGCCTTGTCCGGGCTGCCATCGCGGCGGGCGATGGCGGCCTGGATACGGAAGCTGGCGGTGGCAAACGCCGGTGCGATCGCCTGGTCCAGGTTGGCGAAGACCACGGGCCACGCGCTGCGGCCAATGCCGGTGGCGTCGGCCCGCAGCAGGCCACAGCCAGCGGCGAGGAGCTTGTGTTCGTCGTCGGAGGCCACGTCGGCGGGCCAGGCGTCCTCCAGTGACTTCTGGATGGCGGCATCGCCTGCCACGCCCTCGCCGTGCGGTGGTGGCGTGGATGCACTGGCCGACTGCGTCGATGGGGCGGAGGCTATGGCCGGCGAGGGCGCGCTGGCCTGCGCAGTGCGGCTGCTTGGAGCGGTTGGCGTGGGGTGCGACGTGGGAGCGGTCGTGCGCGGTGGTGCCGAGGTTGCGAGTGCGCCCGGCGCATGCGGCACCGTCAGCAGGATCACCCCGGCCCCGGCCAGGACAACGGTGGTGATCAGCAGCAGGCGCGGCGAACGCGCCGGTGAGATGGTCATAGCAGCCGGGCCCCTCCTGCGTATCCCGACATGGCGTTGACCGCATCCAGGCGGACGACGGCACCCGGCCTGGGGGCGTCGACCATCTGCCCGCTGCCGAGGTAGATCCCGACGTGATAGATCGTCGCGTCCCGGCCTGGGGCGTCGGCGTAGAAGACGAGGTCGCCGGCCTTGAGCGCGTCCGCCCCGAGACCAGCGGGTATCCGCTGGCCGACACCAGCCTGCGCAGCTGCGGTACGCGGCAGGCGGATGCCGACCTTGGCGTAGGCGTACACGGTCAAGCCCGAGCAGTCGAAGCCTTTGATGCTCGCGCCGCTCTTGCCGCTGGGCGAACAGCAGATGCCATACGACGTGCCGCTCGCGTTGCCGCCACCCCACGAGTAGGGCACACCGCGCTGAGAGAGGGCCGCCTCGATGACCGTGCGGACCTTCCCCGGCACGTTCTTCAGATCCGGGTCCTTCGCGGCCGCCGTGTACTGGTCGATCCAGCCGAGCACGTTCGCCACGTACTCACCGGAGTGGTTGTACTGGAAGATCGCGGCGTTGAGTTGAGCGCGCTTGGTCAAGTCCCGTCCGCTGCCGCACAGATAGACGGCAGCCCCGAGGGCTGCGTCGTCGGCGTTGTGCGGGTCGGCCGTTTTGTCCCCGTTCGCATCCTCGCCGAAGCCCTCCCAGGTGGACGGCAGGAACTGGAACGGACCGACCGCGCGCTCCCCGCTGGAGGTGCCGTCCCACTTGCCGCTGTCGGTGTCGGGGAAGATGGTGTTGTTCTGGCCGGTCCCCGAGCCGTTGAGGAGCACACCGTAGATCTTCGGGGTGATGTCGCCGCCTGCGGCGACGCTGCGGCCGATGGCGTGGTTCGACTCGACCTTGGCGATCCCGGCCAGGATCGGCCAGCGCATGCCCTGGCACGTGGGCCTGTACGTCCCAATCTGCTGGACCGCCTTCTTGTAGGCGGTCAGCATCCGCGCAGGGATGTCCGCGGCGGTGCCGCCGTCGGCGATTCCACCGTCGTCCTGGAGCCCGTTCTGCAGTGCGACGTACGCGCTGATCGCGTTCCCGACCGGTGCGGCACAGCACACAGCGGCGAACATCATCAGCGCCACCATGCAGCCCCATCGCCGGATGCGGAGTCCAGGCCGGGTCATTCGTCTTCACCGTCTTCGTTGCGCCGCTGAGCGCGCTCTTGACGCAGGCGTTCGGCTTCGGGCGCGGTCCGCCGTATCAGCTCCTGCATCCGGTCCCGTGCCTCCTCACGCGCCCGACTGCGTGCTGTGCCCACCCCGGGAAGAACCGGCCCGCTGATATCGGGCCCAGGCCGCGGCACAGGGTCGTCCCGGCGCCGACGCGGCGTCGAGGGCGGAGTTGCCATGGGACCGCCCGTAGGCGGAGTGCGCCGTGCGGGGGCGGAGGTCGGACGGGGTGCGTGTCGGGGGGTGGCGGCCGGTGTGTCCGCGGTCGTCAGCCGGCGGCTGGCGAATGGACCCGGTCCGCCGGCGTCGCTGTTCTCCCGCAGGACCTGGCCCACGTGACGCCCGGTCTCTCTCCAGGCCCGGCCGTCCTCGCGGACGGTGTTGCCCCACACCCGCACCTGCTGGCGGGCGTCCTGGGAGTAGCGCGAGCCACCCGACCGCACCCGGCGGACGCCGGCCGGCAGGCCGAACGATGCCCCGTACGCGACCCGGCCCCCGCGGTTGAGGATGCGATACCCGCGGAAGCGGACCAACCGGTTATGGGCCCGGGTCGACAGCAGTGTCCGGTCGCTGCTCTGGTCGTGCAGCACCTGGCCCGTGCTGCGGTCTACGACCTGCCCCTGCTCGTTGCGATACCGGTCGGGCGGGCCTGCAGGCCGACGCGGCCCTGGGCCGCCTGAGCCACCGTCCCCGCCGTCCGACGACTCGCCCGCGCTCGTCTCCGGGTCGCCGTCGGCGGTGGGCTTGCGCCACTTGGCCAACTGCTCTCTGTCCGGCCGACGGCCGATGAGCAGCCAGTGCGCGCCCTTCGCGCCGAGTCGTGCGCCCAGCCCGCCCACGGCTGCGGCCGCGGTCAGCGGGGCCAGCCCTCGCCCGGCTTCGGCCGTGGCATCGGCGAGGATCGCGCCGGTGTCCACCGGCATGCCTGCACCGTCGAGCAACGAGGTGAGCGCGCCCATCAGCCGTTGCCGGGTGCCGAGCAGCCCGTACCGGCCGCCGGTGAACATGCGTAGCCCGCCGCCGTATCCGCCCGTTGCGGCGGGGGAGTTCATGGCGAGCGCGGCGCCGAGCTCGGAGGTGTCGCCGGGCAGGTGGGTGCCGCCGACCTTGGCGTACCGCATGCGCATGGCCATGCGCCGGCCGAAGGAGGTGATGCCGGTCAGCAGGCGGCGGTGCCCGGCCGCGCCGGCGATGGCGAGGACGTCGATGAGCAGGATCCGCTCCACCACCAGGTCGGGCCCGTCGGTGATGGTGGCGTCGATGGCAATGCCGAAGAACGGGATGAACGCACAGATGGCGACTACGGCCAGGACTGCGATGCCCCAGATCGACAGCCACTTCCACACGCTCTTGCGCGCGGGCCCGGGCAGCATGCCCGCGACGAAGGTGACGCCGCCGACGGCCGCCGCGCCCGCGCAGATGCCCTGGGTGCCCAGCAACACGATCGCCGAGGAGAGCAGCATGCCGCAGAGGAACAGTGCGGCGATCAATAGCAGGGCGGCGCCGCCGACCCGCCACCAGGTGGGCTTCTCGGCGTAGGCGGCGCAGGACTTGCCGACATCGCTGGCCTTCTTCAGGTCCGAGAGGAAGGCATTGAACTCGCGGTCCTCGTCGGTGATCAGCGCGCTGGACGTGTCCAGCAGTTCGCTGCCGGACGTGATGGGTGGAAGGCCGTCGCCGCTGCCGTCAGCGTTCTCGACGCCTTCGACGTATCCGCGTTCGCAGTACTCCTTAGCCTCGCCGATGATCTTGGCGCAGGCCTTCTTGCCCTTGTCGGTGACGTGGGCGGTGCCCGCCTGGTAGCCGCCGGTGATCCACTTCAGGTGGACGGCGTAGGCCTTGCGGTCGGCAGGCTTGGCCGGGTCGAGGATGCGTCCGTACTGAAGGAGCATGTACGGCTTGACGATCAAGGCGTTGGTGATGCTGTCCTGGATAGGACGGGCCACTTCCGTTGAAGAGACCGGCCCTTCGCCCTTCTGTTCCTCGCACTTGATCTCCGCGTTGCCGGCCATGCCCGCACAAGGGTCGTAGCCGGCGCTCTTGCCGCCCCAGTCGTAGGAGTTGACGCTCTGCTGGGCCACCTCGGCGGCCACCTGCTGGGACTGTCCTAGCGGTCCTTCCTGGGAGAGAAGGGTGTCGGGGCGGATGAGAGCCGAGGCGGCGAAAGCCCCGATGAGCAGGGTCAGGAAGATTTCGCCCAGACCACGGCCGACCCGCCCGCGCACGATCATGAACCCGGCGAAGACGAACGCCCACGCGAGCAACAGACCCTTCAGCCCGAGGGTGTCGACGACCACGTCGTCGTAGGTGTCGGCGACCTTCTGCGCCGGGCGGGTAAGGATCTTCAGCAGCGGGAGCCTGAAGGCGACCTCGATCGCCCACCCGGCCAGCCCGACCAGCAGCCGGATGAGGGTGAACAGTCCAGACAGGGCGAAGGCCAGAGCCTGCGTCTTGAAGGCGACGATGGAGCCGCCTGAAGCGTTCAGGTCGTAACCGTCGATCGGGATGCCCTCGGACGAGTAGATGTTCAGCGGGGCGAGCAGGTCACCGGTTTCACTGCTGCTGGCCGCATACACAACCTGGCTGTTCACCATGACGAACACACCGGTGAGCAGCACGACGCAGCCGGCGGAACGTACGGTCGTGCGGTTTGGACGGAACACGTCAGCGCCGCCTTTGCCCAGTGGAGTGCCGCAGCCGCCACACCACCAGGGCCGCCACACCCGCACCGGCGGCCACCAACCGCCACACGGCAGCGGCCATGTCCTGCTGGCCGGCGGCGCTGGTGATGGTGCCGCGCTCGCAGTACGTCTTGGCGGGGCCGACGATCGAGGTGCAGGGATCGTGCTGATCGGTAGGGGTGTCGGCGGCGAACGCCTGCCCGGTGTGCGGCCACCAGGCGTCCGACAGGCCGACCCCGAGGGCGAGGATGACCGCACCGACGACGACGGCGATCACGGCGAGGACGCTCACGGCCGCAGCGACGCGCCGGGAGCGGTCTCCGGAAGACCTGGTCATCAGAGGTGCTCCTTTGGACGGGCATCCGCGGCCTCACCGGCACCGCTCACGGCTGGCGGGGCCGCGCTCGTGCGGCGCCCTGGCGTGGTGGCGATGGAGGTGGTGATGCGCTGGATGCGGGGGATGGAGACCTTGATGCGGCCGGTGTTCTGCCGCGGGCAGGTCAGCAGGAACTCGCCCTCCCGGCCTTTCTGGCCGACGGGGGACAGGCCGGTGGTCACCAGTCGCAGCAGCTCGGGGTCGCCTGGGTCGAGGCCGACGAACTCCAGGCCGCGGCGGGCACGTTCGCGATCTGCGGTGCGGGCGAGCGCGCGGTAGGCCATCAGTCCGCGGTCGGGGCCGAGTTCCTCGGCGTCGTGGGATGCGCCGAGCAAGCCGGCGCCGTGCTTGCGGCCGTCGTGGAGGATCTCATGGACCAGAGCGGTTCCCTCCGCGGACGAGGTCAGCCAGTACAGCTCGTCCAGCACGACGGCGGTGAACCGCTCGGGGTCCTTGAACGCGGTCTGCCGGGCGATCGCGGCGATCAGGTAGAGCACCGCGCGGCCGATCAGCGCCTCCAGCGGCTGCTGGTGCAGGACCTCCGGATTGGCGAACGCGGCCTTCGGCGGAAGTCTCAGACCGGTCGTGGTGATCACGATCATGTCGGTGCTGCTGGAGGCGTCCAGCCGTACCGGCGGCAGCGTCGGGTCGAAGACCATCCGGGCAAGGGAGTTGGTGGCGACGACGCGGATGAGGCCGGCGAGGGTGGCGGCCGCGTCCTGCCGCTTGCCCGCCTCGCTCGTGGCCATCTCCTCGAGGACCTGAAGGACGCGGTGCATGGACGGTTCCGGGCCGGCGGCGGCTTGCTCGACGGCGTGGTGCAGGACCTCGCCGTTGGTACTCATCGGGCCGATGCCGAGCTGCAGAGTCAGGTAGGACAGGGCGTAGTGCCGTCCCTCGGGCCCGGTGAACATCCGCAGGGGGTCGATGGACACCTCGGCTTGGGCGGCGTCGATGATCTGGACGCGGCCCTTCGCAGCGGTCCGTGCGAAGGCGGCCCATTCGCGTACGGGGGTGCGGTCGATACAGATCGCGCAGCCTCCGCGCGCCCACACTGCCTCGGTGATCAGCTTCTGCAGCACGCTCTTGCCCGCGCCGAGATCGCCGACGATGCCCATCGAGGCGGAGGCGTCGACCTTGGGCGCGTCCGCCACGTTGATCATGACGGGGCGGGTCGTGCCGCTGTCCAGGTCGATGCCGAGGAACATGCCGTTCGGGTCGCCGACCTCCGCGGCGGTGAAGGCCCCGGAAAGCGCCCAGTCCTCGCTGATCTGGTGCTGGGTGAACTCCCGTGCCACACCGGGTCGTACCGTGCCGGGCAGGCTCAGGGTGAAGAGGGCTTCCTGCAGGCCGGCCGGGCGCACGGCGTGGTAGTCGGCGCCGCCGAGCAGCGCGGCTAGGGCGCGCGCCCGGGCGTCGCAGACGGCTGCGGTCGGCCCCCACACCGTCAGTACCGTCACGGACTGCACCTCGACCTCGACCGAGGTACGCGAAAGGCGGGCGTCGAGCTCACCGAGGTCGCGGGCGGCCTCGGTGAGCGAGGCGGGCATACCGGTCGGCCGGGCGTCGTACTGGTCGGCCTGGTCGATCAACTCGTTCTTCTTGCGCCGGACCTGGTCGCGGGCCTTCTCCGCAGGCACCAGGGTGAGGTCGGCGGTGTAGTCGACGGGGAAGTCGAGCAGCTCCAGCTGGGCGAACAGATCAGCCGCGTCCTGGCCGACAGCGGGCGGGCACTCGGCCAGCGCCAACTGCGCCTGGTAGCCCACCCCGGCGTCCGTTTCGACCTGCAGCCAGCGCCGCCCGAGCGGCGAGCCGGTGTTCAGCCGCCACCAGGCCTTGCGACCCGACCGCGTGATGCGGCCCGTGCTCTTGAGCTCGTCGACGTCGTCGAGCTCGGGGGCGATGCCGCCTTCCTCGAGGCGGACCTGGCCGAGGTCGGCGTAGCTGGGGGAGCGCAGCACGCCGTCCCGCAGGTGCCCGCCGTACAGGTCGCTGCTCTCGGCCTCGGCCAGCAGCGGCTCCGCGAGACCCCGGTGCAGGGCGTGCTGGATCATCCACACGATCTCCGCCGGCCGGGAGGGACGGAAGGCTATGCCGCCGGCGAGGGCAGCCTCCACCCGGGAAGCCTGCTCGCGGTAGGCGCTCACCTCGCGCCGTGCCACGGGCGCCGGCTGCATGCCCAGCATCGGGGACAGCTCGGCCCACGCCGCGCCGAGGGAGGCCGACACCTGGAGGCCGGAGCTCTCCGTCTGGAGCGGCACCGCCAGCCACAGGGTGCGGCGGTGCATCTCCTGGTCGTCCAGCAGATCGAGGGTGGCCTCGACGTTCTCCACCCACGGGTGCCGGCCGGTGCCTGGTGTCTGCTCGGCCGGCGCGATGCCCTCGATCATGCGCAGGGCGACCTCGCCCGGGTCGACCTGCGCGCACAGCCCGAACAGGCGCGGCGCCCCGGACAGCGACCGCACCAAATGTGTGATCTTGGCGAGCTGTTCGTCACGGACGGCAGCGGGAACGTACGTGCCCTGGACGGTCTCCTCCACCCGTCCCTGCGCGTCCGGGCCGGGGTGAAGACGGTAGAGGGCCCACACGCTGCCCTGCGTCGACCACACCAGGTGCCCGGCGATGTGCCGGATCGGCACCCTCACCGCGCACCCCCGCCCTGCCCGGCGAGGGCGAGGAGCTGCTGCACACCCGACACCGGACGCGCTGGTACTGCGGGAGCCGCCGGCTCCGCGTGGTGGCGCGTGGACGAGCGACCTGCGGCTGGGCCCGGGCGTGCTGCCCGGGAAGCAGGCTGCACACCTGGACGAGTGGGTGAGGCGGCCGCGGCGAGAGGGGGAGCGTCCTCGATCGTGAACCCGCCGAGCAGGGGGTGGGACCGGCGGTCGCGGGCGGCCCGCCCGCCGATACGCCCTCCGCGGGGCTGCCAGCTCAGCAGCATCCAGCCCAACGCTGCCTGCATCGGGGCACGTCCTCGGATCTTCGGCCAGCGCACGGCCCAGATCGTCAGCAGCCAGGCGACGATCGGGACCGGTCCCATCCACGACCACCAGCCGATGGTCTTGATGAGAAGGAAGCCGCCGAGGACGGCGACCCCGATCTGCGCGGGGGTGTACGGGCCGAGCGGGATCTTCCAGTCGGCGACTTTGCCGAGCACCCAGGGGTGGCGGCGGGCGGAGGTGTAGAAGCGG
Organism: Streptomyces sp. NPDC002884; assembly: GCF_040295245.1. Taxonomy (NCBI): domain Bacteria; kingdom Bacillati; phylum Actinomycetota; class Actinomycetes; order Kitasatosporales; family Streptomycetaceae; genus Streptomyces; species Streptomyces sp. NPDC002884. The sequence continues at coordinate 22,792 of NZ_JBEOVB010000030.1, forward strand.
CTCACCCGGCCGGCGGCCGCGGTCACAGCCAGCCCCTGGCGCCGGGCGCGTGCACACGGGAGGCCGGTAGTTCGGACCGGAGAATGCCCGGGACGGCGGGTGCGCCCTTCGAGGGGTTGTTCACCTCGTCCTCGAACATGCTCGCGAGGCTGTCGCGCGAGTTGTACAGACCCAGCGCGATCACCATCAGCAGCAGTGCGCCGATCCCTGCCTTCAGCGAGAACTTCTGGATCATGGTGGCGACGACGAGGACGAGCAGACCGGCCTGCAGCCCCTTGGCCGCCCAGTTCTTGAACATGGTGATCCACGAGTTGCCGAGGTCGTCCAGCTGCCCGGCGAGCATCAGGCTGTGCACCGTGTTCACCGCGCACCGCCCACCCGAGCGGTCCCGGACTCCAGGGCCGCGACTTCCCACCGGCCCGAGCGGGCGTTGAGCGCGAGTTCGTACGCCAGCGGCCACCGGCCGGCGGTATCCCGGGCCTCCACCTGGACGAGGACACGCACCTTCGTGCCGTCGGCCGGCACCTGCCCGGCGGCCGCGGCCTCCTCGACGGCGGACACCTGCTGGACGGAGACCGCCGTGTACGGGGCGGGGGAGACAACCGGCAGCGTCACGCCGGGAGCGAGGTAGCGGCTCACCTCCCCGTTACCGGTCAGGTACGCGGCGAAGAACTCCCCGAGCGCGGACGACAGATCACCTTCAGGGACGCTCACGCTGTACGACGACTTCGCCACCCGCGCCCGGGCCGGACCGGCCACCACGCCGGGCGCACCGGTCACCGCGAACGAGGCGCCCGCACCGCCGGCCGCAACCGGCACGGCGTAGTAGCACAACCGTCCGTCGGCGTACTGCGCAGCCACCGTCACCGACCACGTACCACTGGAGCGCTGCGCACTGCGCACCGCCGTCACGGACTGAGGCGTCGACTGCGCACCCGCGGCCGGGTCCGGCAGTTCGACGTCGGGCGCGAGCGACTGCGCAAGGCGCGCCTGCGCACTCGTCACGTCGTCCGCGCTGCTGCGCAACCACGCACTGACGAACAGCTGCGCATAGCCACCCGGGTCGGCGCCGGCTGCCGCAGTGCGCACGGCGGCGGGCTTGGCCGGGGTGGCCGCCTCGACCGTGGCCGGGGTGGAGGCGACGGCGACGCACAGGGCGATGGGGCCGGCCGCGATGACGGTCCAGACCGCCAGACGCGAGAGACGTACGCGGCGCCGCATCGCCTCCAGCCGGGCGCCGGCCGCCATCGGAGCAGCAGCCTCGCTCTGCGAGGCCTGCTTGGCAGGGGACATGGTCAAACTCCCAGGTCAGCACGGATGTTGCTGACCTTGAGAAAACCCGCCGACCCCGACCCGACCACCGACCATGAACCCCCGACCACGGTCACGATGGGGACACAAAGCCCCTGGTCGGGTCTGTGGTCGGCCCGACCACAGACCCGACCGTGACCCCAGACGGCGCCCGGACCGGACATGCCTGAACCGAACATCGCCGTGAAGGCGGTGGTGTGACAGGAGCTGGCCCCAGCGAGCCCATGGGACACAGGGGAATGACCGAAGGATCGGGCCGGCGCCGGCTCCAGGGAGCAGGCCGTGCAGGGCCCGGTTGCGCACCACTTGGCCGAGTGCGCAGACCAACGCCGCCGGCGCCTGTCCCACTGTGCGCAGTCGGCTGCACACGCCCCATGCGCAGGACCCGGAACCATTGCGCAGCCGCCTGCGCAACGAGCGCGGCAGCCGCTGCGCAACCTCGAGTGCGCATTCCTCAGCCGGCACCGGGCCAGGGGGATGGTCGGCCCGACCATGAGCCCGACCACGCCAGCCCAGTGCGCTTGTTGCCGGATCGTGACCGATGGTCGGGGGCTGTGGCCGTCAGCCTGGTCGGGGACGCCGGGTGAGCTGGCGGAATGGATCTCGCCCATGTCACCTCACGCAGCGGTCCCGGCCCACTTGCTTCCGCACGCCTGGTGCACAACATGGGTGTCCGCGTGCACAGAGCACGCGAGGAAGCACGATGAACCGCCTCGGTGCGGGGATCCGCCGTGGCGTGATGGCGGCGGAGCAGTTCACTCAGATCGCCAACGGCCTGTTCCGCGACCCGAAGATCTCCTTCAAGGCGAAGGGAATCTTCGGCTACATCAGCACCCACCGCGCCGGCTGGCACGTGACGGTCGCCGACCTCGTGCGCGCCGGGCCCGACGGGCGCGACGCTGTCCGCGGCGGCCTGAGCGAACTTCAGCTGCACGGCTACCTCATCCGCGAACAGCTCCGGCACGACGACGGGACGCTCGGCGAGATCGTCTATTCGATCACGGACCGTCCCGCTCCCGCCGACGCCAGCCTTGCCGCGGCGGCTGGTGCGGCGTTCGCCTCCGTGCCGGCCGGTGAGGTGCCGCCCGGCTTCGGGGCGGGGATCCGGCGTGGGGTTATGGCGGCGGACCAGTTCACCCAGATCGCCAACGGCCTGTTCCGTGACCCACGGTTGTCCTTCAAGGCGCAGGGAATCTTCGGGCTCATCAGCACGCACCGGGACGGCTGGCGGATGAGCGTCGCGGACCTGGCGCGCGGCAGCCGCGATGGCGAGGCGGCCGTCAAGAGCGGCCTCAGGGAGCTGGAGACGCAGGGCTTCCTGCTCCGGGAACGCGAGCGCTGTCCCGACGGCACCCTTGGCGCGGCCGCGTACTTCATCACCGACCTGCCCAGCCTGCAAAGCAGCAGATCGCAACCGATGTCGGGTTTTCCACCGGTGGATAACCCGACGTCGGTTGATCGCCCCACTAAGAACACCAACAGGAAGAAGACCAACAAGCAGAAGACCAGCACCGTCCCTCCGTGCGACCGCAGCGACGCCGCGCCCACCCCTGAAAGGACGGGCCGGCCGGACGCACCAGCGTCCCCGCCGGCTGCCTTGCCGGCGGGTGAGATGCATCCGGGGATCCAGCTGCTGCTCGAGATCGGAGCGAGCCGTCCAGAGCTCCTGCTGACCGGGAAAGTGCTCAGCGATCAGGGCCGTGTGGCCACCGTGATGCTGGAGTCAGGCTGGAGAGCTGAGCAGCTGCGCCATGTCATCACCGACCGCCCGCTGCCGCAGCCGGTGCGCACCACGGTCGGCGCGATCATTGCCGCCCGTCTGCGGGCCGCTCGGCTCTACCCACCGCCCGCCACGCTGGAGGGCCGTCACCGCCGCGGCGACGTGCCGAAGGACGCACCACAGAGGTGGCCGTCGGTCGAGCGATCGTCCACGGCCTCTGCCGCACGCACAGCGCCCGAGGCCCTGGCTTACCGGGCGCTCGTCGAGTGCGCAGGCTGCGGTGTTCCCGGAGTTGCCGCTGGCGAAGACCTCTGCCCGGCCTGCCTGGGCTGGCCGCTGTGTCGAACCTGCCCCGGACCGACGCCCCGGCGAGCCCGCCCGGAGGGCGATGGGCGCTGCACCATCTGCGCCACCGCATCTCATCCGCTGGAAGGAAGGACACCATGACTTCTTACGTGCCGTCGCAGGCCCCCATTGCGCAGCAGCTGAGCCCGTTCGGGCAGCAGCCCATGCGGTGGGAGCGGGAACGGTCCCGCGCCGTGCGCGGTGGGCATGTCGGCTGCGGCTCCGGGTGCGCGGTCGGCTGCGAGCCCATCCTGATCCGGGAACGGACACGATGGGGGTGGATCGACTGGGCGGTCCCGGCCGATGGCAGTCTGCCCGAGCACCCCTACCGGGTGGCCGTGTTCACCCCGATCGCGACCTGGACCCACCGCATCAGCTTGCGTTGGCTGGCCAGACGGCCGGCGCACTGGATCTGCCTGGGGGAAGGGGCCGTGCGGGCGGCCACGGCCATCGTCATGGCCCTCACCCTGGTGGCAGCCGTTCTTGCGCTCATGCGCGGCGTTCCCTTCAGCATCGTTGTGCCGGCGGCCGCCGTAGTCGCTCTGCTCGTGGAGTACCTGCCGGACCGGCTCGATGCCCGCGCTGGCGAGAATGCCCGGACCGTCGAGTCCGAAGCCGCCTGCCGCTATCTTCAGCGCCTCGCCGCTCTGCACGCCGGCCTCGTCCAGGCCGCCGCCAGCAGCGACCGCTACGAGGTCCGGCGCGCCGTCGAGATCGGCCACCACCAACTGTTCGACACCGCAGACCTGCTCCAGCGCCACGACACCCGCTCGGTCTCCCGTGAACTCATCGCGCGGGAGCGGCTGATGCTGCAACTCGCCGTGCAGACCAGCCGGATCGTCCCGCCCACGCACGGGTGATGTGGCGGCTGCCCGCTACAACCGGGCCGGCGGGCAACCGTGGCTGGGCCCTGATCGGCCCGGGACCAGCGAGCGGCCCCAGCCCTCAGCCGAGCACCAGACGCCCGTCACGCCGACGAAGGAGGAAACGAACATGTCCCAGGACGGTTCCGAGCAGCACACCGGCGAGGTGCACCTGCGCTTCGCGCACGAGGCCTGCTATCCGGCCGCGGCCTGTGAGATCAACACCTCGCTTGTGGCCGCAGCTTGCCTGCTGCACCCCCGTGTCCGGCAGCCTGACGGTGCCCGCATCTACGACCGTCTCATCTCCGGCCGCCATGCGGGAGAGATCGTGCCGTTGTCCACGCTCACCGATGAACTGGACGGCGGCGCACGCTGGCCGCAGGTCGGCGACTGGGAGGAGGTCACCGCGAACCTGCTCCAGCTCATCCGGGACCGGCAATGCGATGCCCTCAGCCTGGGGCTTGGCGGACATCGCCCGTGCCCTGCTGCGCGCCGGCCCGCACACCGAGGTCAGGGTCTGCGACCCTGCCACCGATCGGTATCAGACGTACGGGCCCGCCGAACGCACCAAGGTGCTGGCCGAGGTCGGCCGGCACCTGGCCCGGGCACAAACCAGGCGTGCCCTGTGGCCGGGCAACGCATGTCCAGCCCGTGGCAACCCGGGCGGTGCCACGTGATGTTCGGCCACCCATCAGATGGTCCTGCTGCCGGGCCACGAACGGCTCGGCTCACTCCTGTGAGTCCCTCCCGGACCTTCGGCACCTGGACCTGCCCAGCGGCGCCAGCGAGCATCCGCGCCTGGTCTTCCCCCCGATCACGCCGGGGCCCTACGCTCGTGCGGTGTCCGGAAGCCAGAGTGCGGACGTCCTCAGCACCCGGGGGAGACCATGGACGTCGGAACGTTGATCCTGCTGGGGGCGTCCGGCGGACTCTTACGCGGACTCCTGGACGCCTACGCCGGGTTCTCACAATGGCACGCGGCCCGCCGCGAGCACCGGCAGGGGCATGCTGGCCCGGACACCGAGGTCCCGGCCTTCCAGGACTACGTGGATCCCGTCGCCGACTCGGTGGCGGCCGTCGTGCACAGCGCCCTGGGGGCCGGCGCGGCCGTCCTCTTCGGCACGACCGGCCAGATCAGCGGGGCATACGCCGCCCTGGTCGTCGGGATGTCGGCTCCGCTGCTGCTCACCCAGCTGGGCCAGGCGCAGACGGTGAGCGACGCGGTTTTGGGCGCCGCGCCAGCGCCGGGCAGCCAGCCGGCCCATACGCTCCCGCTGCCCGGGCAACCCTCAGCCGCCGACCGCCGGATCGAGGAGGCGTCGTGACCCGGCCTCCCTCGAGGCCCCCGTCCGGGCCGGGAGCACAACCATGGTGAACAGCGTTCCGCAGCACCTGCACAGTGAGGACCGTCAGGAGTACGAGCGGATCCTCGACGAGGCCCTGCGCTCTGCCCCCCACTACCCGGAACTGGCCGCTATCGGACACCGCCTCAACTCCGAACAGCTGCGCACCATGGCGCTCAACGCCACGTCACTCATCACGGCGGCCGCGGCGGCCGAGTACCAGCACTACGTGAAGGCCCGCGAGGAACTGCGCGACCCCGCAAAGGCGGCGGCCGTCCCACACCGAAACGTCCCCGCTGCCCCGCTCCGCCGCCACACTGCGGGAATCGGCCGACGCGTACTCGCCGGCATCCTGGGTGTCGAACACCGGTCGGGCAGACAACGAGACAGGGGCGGTTTCCGCCAGCTGCCCCTCCGGCTGCGGTTCGCCGCCGCTTTCCTGGGGGCACGTCCGCGTCCCGTCGTACACAGCCATGGATCCGTTTCGGCGAGGGGCGTGACACTGCCAGGCAGAGCCGCAGCTCTCACCATCACCACATCCCTCTTCTTCGGCACGCTCGGTCTGCTCTGCCTGGTCACGGGTTATGGGCTGAAGTGGCTCGGCTCGGCAACCGCAGCAGCCGACTGGCTGATCGTCACAGGGCTCGTCCTGGGCGGAATCATGATTTTGGTGAGTCTTGGTGGGGTGATCCGTCTGATCGGCACCGCCCTGCGCGAAGCGGCCACCTCACCGGACGCCCGCCCCGATGCCCCGCTGAGCCAGGAGGTGGCACGGGCCAAGGCGGCGTGGCATCAGGCACTGCTCGAGCGCGGCATCCTGCCGTTTCTGCGGGAGGCGCTCGCCGAGCCCGGCACTGTTGCGGCACTGCGCCCCGATTCCGCCCCGCCGGACCGGGCCGGCCGCATCCCGCAGACTGGCTACGCCCGTCCCGGTTTCAGCAGCCCCGACGACGGCCTTCCCGGAGGCCCACGCCCAAGTTTCACCAGCCCCGACTACACCAGCCCCGACTTCGGCGGCCCGGAACACCAGCGGGAATGACCGACCGGAGCCATCACGGCCCAGAACGTTGGTCCGCCGAGTCACCGCAGGCGGCGTTGGCGCCGCGATCATCCAGCCGGGGTATGGCAGCCAGGGGCCCAGAGCGCCAAGAGAGCAGAGAACAGCACCAGGTGGGGCGGCCGGGCAAGGCTTGTGGGGTGCAGCGTCGCACGATGCGTGCGGTCCCGCGCAACGTGCGAAGGAAGCGCGGGACCGCAGACCGCGGCCGTCCTGTAGAGCCGGGCAAAGCGACCGTACGACACCGCCTGTGGACTGCGCGCCCGGCGCTCCGCTGCGAGGTACCGCCAGACCCGTATGTCCGAAGGAGTCACGAAAGAGACTGGGCGACCTGGAAGATCCTCCGCGACTGCTGCCTCAAGGGCGACGCCCCGGCCGGGAGACGTTCAGTCGTGGTGATCACCCACGGCGAAGGCCGAGTGGGAGCGCTGACCTGCAACGAGTTTGTCACGAGCAGCAGGTGCAGCCGCACGCGGCCGCAGCGGTCCCAACGGGGTTTGGCGCGTGGGCTGTTGGTGCGCAGCAGCCCTTGCCCTGCCAGGCGTCGCGGCCTTCCTTGACCGCGATGGCGGCGATGACCAGGGCGGCGATCGGGCCGGCCCAGGACCAACCGAGGGTGGCGTTTAAGGACCAGGCCGACCAGGAGCACGGCGGAGAGGTACGTGCACAGCAGTGTCTTCTTGGAGTCTGCGACCGCGGAGGCGGAGCCGAGTTCGAGGCCCGCGCGGCGCTGGGTGCGGAGAGGAACGGCATGATCGCCAGGGACAGGGCGGCGATGACGATGCCAGGGATCGAGCGGTCGGCCTCGCCGGTGCCGGCCAGGGCCCGGACGGCGTCGATGCTCACGTAGGCGGCGAGGGCGAAGAAGGAGACGGCGATGATCCGCAGGGTGGTCTTCTCCCGGGCCTCACGCACCGCGTGGTCGCGGGCCGAGAACTGCGCAGTCCTTCGTGGCGGCATCCGGGCAAATCCGGTCGGACTCGACCGCGACCACGGCGGCCAGGAGGTGGTCCAGGGCGGGGCCGAGGCGTTCGTCGGCGAGCTCGTAGCGGGTGCGGCGTCCGTCGGGCACCGTGACCACGAGGCCGCAGTCGCGCAGGCAGGCCAGGTGGTTGGACAGCCGGGTCCGGGAGACGCCGAGCGCGTCGGCGAGGTCGGCGGGGTAGGCCGGCGCCTGGCGCAGGGCGAGCAGAACGCGGCAGCGGATCGGGTCGGCGAGCGCGCGGCCGAAACGCGCCAGCACCTTGATGTCGGAGGCAATGATCAGCACGCGACGAGGGTACATCTGAACCTGAATTCAGAGAATTGTGAACTACCTGATGCTGGTCGGCTTGTACTCCGAGGGCGTGCAGGTCACCGGGGCGGCCTGGCGGTTCGTTCAGGGTGGGCGGCCGTGACGTAGTGCATGGCTGTAGGTAGCCCATCTTCACCTCGTCCGCCCGACGGGTGAGCTCGTTGATGGTTTCCGCGAGGTGGGGCAGGCCGAGCTTGCCGGCCGTGGTGCGGATGCGGTTGCCGGTCAGCTCGTCATAGACCGACAACGGTCGGCGCCTGACTTCGATCCGGGTGGCCGCAGCCCGGTTCAGCAGGCCTGCAACGGGCCGGTCCCCTCGCCTGGCAGCCGCTCTTGACGAGGCTGGACCGGGACGTCTCGTCTCCGATGGTGGTCCGGCGCCCCTTGCCAGCGGGCAGGCCGTCCCAGTGCGTCTCGTCGAATTCACCCGCCCTGGCCCTGGACAGACGAGATCACAGCCGGTTTCGAACGACCGTGCTCCTGCCTGACCCGGGCTGACCAGCAGACCCGACGGCAGCATCACCCCACCCCGGGCAGCCGAACCCGGCGCGACAGTCGGGCCACCGGGCTGCCCACCGTCCTGGGAGGCGAAAGGGTCCACTGACAACGGCTAACACAAAGACGAGCCGGGAACCGTACCTATAGGTATCCCGGCTCCCCGTTGGCCATGAACCGTGTCAGGGATTGCTCCAGCAGCTCCAGAAACTGCCGCAGATCATCAGCCACCCTGTCGAGTTCGGGTTCGTCCAGTGATGCTGTGCGCGTCCGGTAGACAGCCCCGCTGGGGCCGGTGACGTAAAACAGTCCGCCACCGTTCGAGCCGATGACCAGGCCACGAGCCTCCTCACCAGTGCCATCGCCAACAGCGCCGTACTCCTTGAGCCGCAGAAGGACGTCAGGTATCGGGTCGACGAAGTAGCCGTTACCGACGTCCGCCCAGGCGATGTCGGCGATGCTGTCGTAGAGGGTGACCAGGTCGGCGGAGGCGAGATCCAGTTCGGCCAGAGCGCGTGTCGCCGTCTGATCGTCGGGGTCGGCCGACCGGACCTGATTGGTGCCCGGGGGATACCCGTGCCGGCGCTCGAACTCGGCTGTCATGGTCTGCAGAGGGCCTGAGACCCTGCTGATCCACGCGGCCAGCCAGGCAGGTGACAGTGAAGGTCTACTCATGAAGCCGGATCATGGCACGCGCCCCGGACGTCAAGGCGACGGCCACCAGATGTTGCTTCCCGGGATCAACACAGGGACTTGAGTTGTCGGTGGGTGATGAGACAGCAGGCGAGTTTGAGGAATGCTTCGTGGATGTCGGCTCTGCGTTCCCAGCGGATGCGCAGGCGGCGGAAGCCGTGCAGCCACGCGAAACTCCGCTCCACCACCCAGCGGTAGGTGCCCAGTCCGGTGCCGTGCCGGGTGCCGCGGCGGGCGATGGCCGGCACGATGCCGCGGGCGCGGACCTGGTCGCGGTAGATGTCGTGGTCGTAGCCCCGGTCGGCGAAGAGCGAGTCAGGTTTGCGGCGGGGACGGCCAACCCGGCCGCGGACCGGCGGGATCGCGTCGAGCAGGGGAAGCAGCTGGGTGACGTCGTTGCGGTTGCCGCCGGTCAGCAGGACCGCGAGCGGAGTGCCATGGCCGTCGGTGATCAGATGGTGTTTCGAGCCGGGCCGACCCCGGTCGACCGGCGACGGCCCCGTGTGTTGCCCCCTTTTAACGCCCTGACGTGGGAGGAGCCGACTACGCAGCGGGACCAGTCCAGGCGCGAGGCCGCGTTCAACTCGGCCAGCAGGACCTCGTGCAGCCGCTGCCACACGCCGGCCTCGTTCCAGTCCCGCAACCGGCGCCAGCACGTCATGCCCGACCCGAACCCCAACTCCTGGGGCAGGTACTCCCACTGGATCCCGGTGTGCAGCACGTACAAGATCCCGCCCAGCACCTCCCGGTCCGGCAATGCCTTGCGGCCGGGGTACCGGAACCTGCGTGCGCGCTGAGGCAGCAACGGCTCCAGACGGTCCCACAGTTCATCCGACACGATCCACGGCGATGTCCCCACATCGGACCGAACGCTCAACTCCCGCCCCAGACACGGCCATCGGGGCCGATCCACCTCTTGAGTGCACCCACGAACCCTCACGCAAGATCGAGGTGGGATGGCTTTTACCGCATAAAAGGGCTTTCTATGTAAATCCTTCATATTTCCCGGACTCATTGACCAGGGAATGGGCTGTATTTGACCGAGCACCGCAGGGGAGGCTGATGCTTCGGCCCCTTCGTGGCCGCAGCCCGTCCTTCCCTCAGGTTGCAGGAGTGACAATTGTCCGAAAAGAGAAGATCATGGCAAGTAGTGCGAAGAATCGGCAAGGTGTCCAGAATCCAGATTCTGGACCCGCTGCTGAGCGCACTGGCTGTGGTGCTGGCGGTAGCGATGATAATCGTCGGAGCAGACGCGAAAGCGCTGGAGGCGAGTGGGTCCACACAATCTTTTTGCGAAAGCCTCGATAGCCAACTCGCTTCGACCAACGGAAATGCGGATGGCTCACAATTCAGCGTTGACTGTCAGACTCGAAATGCTACTTCTGTGGCGGCTGACGATGGCGTCGTGCTCAGTTATGACATGCCTGGCACGGTTGCTGCGGACAGGCAGAAAATCATCGACAGTTTGGAGGAGGGTGGCGGAAGTCTCGGTGACATGTATAGGCGTGTCATCGAAGAGTATTCGGTAGAAATGCCGGGGGCGGGTCCAGGAGAATTTGGATTTGATGCCGACGGTGACATATCTGTCACTGATGGCGGCCTGGCCATAACAATTCCCCATGCTGAAGTACAGGAGACCGCCAACTGGTGGAAAGGGGCGGCGGCGACGGTCGTTGGGATCGCTGCGGGGGTTGTGGTAGGAGTAGCCTGTTTCCTTGCATTCGCGGAGACTGGATCCTTGGCTAAGGTCACCTGTGAAGCGACTGCGGCATTTACGATCGGCTTCGTCACCACAATGCTCTCTGCACTCTTCAAGGGTGAAGAAATCACCTTGGACGTCTGGGGCGAGTCCTTGGCCATCGGTATTATTGGCGCCATAGGTGCTGTTGCTTGGGCTACGGTATTTGCCCCGTGGGCGGAGGTGGGGACCTTTGGTGACGTTCTGATCAAGATTTCGGACATGGTGCGCAAGTGGGGTGGGGTTCTCAAATACTGGGGAGGATCTACCTTCGAGACCATCATGGCTCTGGCGGCCGACGACATTGCTGCGCTGGGCCCCCGAATGTATGGGTATCTTTCGGCGGCAGCGCGAAGGTTGGGATTTGGGCCCACCATCCGGGTGATGCCCCTGGGGGATTCGATCACTACTGGAGTAGGTAGTAGCGATTATTCTGGCTACCGCGAGAAGCTCTACATCAGCCTCGACGAGGATGCGGAAGGGAAAACGGACGGAAAGGGTGTCGATTTCGTGGGTTCTCAGCAGGGAGGTGACGCGCCAGACATTGACCACGAGGGGCATTCTGGGTGGAGAATCGATCAGATCTCTGATTTCGCAGCCTGCCGGGTGAATCAGCTGCGCCCCACCGTGGTGACGCTGCACGCGGGAACGAACGACCTCAACCAGTTCTACGACACGGGCAATGCACCTAGTCGACTCAGCGGGCTCATCGACACGATTCAGAAGAACTCTCCCGGGGTCACGGTAGTTGTCGCCACGCTCGTTCCCACAACCAAGCCGGAGATCCAGGCCCTGATCACGCCCTACAACAAGGCCATCACGGACATGGTCAACGTCCGGAAAGGCAAGGGGGAGCGGGTTCTTGTCGCGAACATGAGCGCGCTGAGCACAGCTGATCTCGCTGATAAACTGCATCCCAACGATGCTGGCTACGCGAAGATGGCGGTCGCATTCGACAGTGCCATCGAACAGGCCACGAGAAACGGCTGGCTCAATGGCCCATACCCCGGGGCCGGTGACACCGTTGCCTGCAAGGCCGCTGGTTTCTCGGAGCAAGGGAAAATAATTTCGGGCGGAGCGGTGCCCACCGCACGTGTGGAGGCGGCGGATATCAACGGTGACGGCTACGCCGATTACCTTGCTGTGGCCGCCGACGGCTCGGTTCAGGCATACATCAACAACGACAAGAACGGCGGCAACCCGCGCTGGCAGTCGTACGGACAGTTCGCATCAGGTGTGGGCGTGTCCGGAGACAAGATTCGCTTCGCCGACATCAACGGTGACGCCTATGCCGATTACCTCGCGGTAGCCGACGACGGCTCGGTGAAGGCGTGGATCAACAACGACAAGTCCGGCGGCAATCCGCGTTGGACTGACTACGGGCAGTGGGCCTCTGCCACCGGCGTAACCAGCGCCGGCCAGGTCCGCTTCGCCGACATCAACGGTGACGGCTACGCGGACTACC
>NZ_JBEOVB010000030.1:35210-110571 GCF_040295245.1 Streptomyces sp. NPDC002884
CTACCTCGCCGTGGCGAACGACGGCTCGGTGCATGCCTACATCAACAACGACAAGTCCGGCGGAAGTCCCCGTTGGACTGACTACGGGCAGTGGGCCTCTGCCACCGGCGTAACCAGCGCCGACCAGGTCCGCATCGCCGACATCAACAACGACCGCTACGCGGACTACCTCGCCGTGGCGAACGACGGCTCGGTGCATGCCTACATCAACAACGACAAGTCCGGCGGAAGTCCCCGTTGGACTGACTACGGGCAGTGGGCTTCCGCCACCGGCGTAACCAAGGCGAGCCAGGTGCGGTTCGAAGACATCAACGGTGACGGCTACGAGGACTACCTCGCGATCAACACCGACGGGTCGGTGAAGGCGTGGCTGAACAACGACGTCAATGGCGGGAACCCGCACTGGACGGACTACGGGCAGTGGGCCTCAGGGAACGTCGCCCAGCCCGGCTCAGCCGTCCTGTTCGCTGACCTCAACGGAGACGGCCGCTCCGACTACAACCTCGTCGGCAGCGACGGATCCCTCTACAGTTGGCGCAACACCAAGGGCGCCAACGGAGCGATCACATGGTCCTACCGTGGGAAGGTCGCCGACGGATTCGGTGGCACCGCGACCCAGGTCCGCCTCGCAGACTGGAACAACGACCGCCGCGCTGACTACTTCCTCGTCGGGGTTGACGGATCTACCAAGGCGTGGACCAATACCGCAGGCAGTGACGGTGATCCCAAATGGACAACCATTGGTCAGATCGCTTCGGCAGTCGGTCACGGTGAGCGCACCCAGTTCGCCGACATCAACGGGGACGGATGGGCCGACTACCTTTCCGTCAACGACCAGAACGGCGAGACGAAGGCTTGGATCAACAACGACAAGAACCCAAGTCAGGCTACCTGGATCGACAGAGGCGTGATTTATGCGGCTCGGCAGAACAACGCCGGGGCGCGGCACCTGTTGGCCGACATCAACAATGACCTGCGGGCCGACTACCTCGTCATCGAAGCCAACGGTTCCGTCTACCTCGAGCAGAATAACTCGACCGCCAATGCTGAGTGGATCGACTCGGGAGTAATCGTGTCGGCAGGCCGAGGAACGGGCAGCCAAGTCCAGTTTAGCGACCTTGACGGAGACGGCCGCGCCGAATACCTCGTTGTAGCTGCCGATGGATCGGTCACGTCCTTCCATAACGACCGCGGCTGATGACCGCCGCAAACCGTCATCGACTGAGCCGCACAACGCAGTAGTGGCCGGGGCCTCACTGTTCGCGGTGGGGCCCTTTACCGTCAGTTGCTTGGGCGTCTCTTGTTCCGCAGGATACGCAATACAGGGGCGAAGGAGACTGGTGGTGGGGTGGATAGGGATCCTGTTGCCGGCCGGTATCGCCGACAATGCCTGTCTGTCCGTTGGTGGTACTTGCCTGACGAGTAGATTCACCTGACGAAGTGCCTCGACGGCAGGACGCCGTCGATTCACATACCTTTCGGTCAGACCGGGAATCGTCACCGGGTTCCCCGTTCCCAACGGAACCTGCAAGTCCACCACCATGCTCCTGGTCCTGGTCCTGGTCCTGGTCCTCGGCCTTGATCGGCCCAGCTCTGCGACCGCGACCGTTCACGACTGTCTCTACGCCGAACGCCGGGCGCCGATGTACGAGCTTGGTTGCCTGCTGGGAACACAGTCCTTCCTTCAGCAGCGCTCCGTTGTCAACCACCTGCGAGGGATGGCCGTCACCATTGGTATCCCGCGCCGCAGGGTCGAGGAAGCGATCGTCCTGGTAGGGCTGACCGAAGTCGCACACAATCGGGCTTGGTGCGGGGGATGTAGCTGATCGCAAGGGTCTCCACGTTTGGGATCGCCTTGTTTGCATCATCGGCGTTGGACGGGATGGGAGTTCTTGCTTATGACGCGCTACCCCTCGAGCGACTTGAGGAGACCTCAGAGCACGGGGGAGGCCAAGGGCTAGGCTGTGATCAAGTCGCCGTCACTCCACGGTCGCGTGTCGGTCCGGGCACAGTGAGCTCAGGCGGCGGTGACGAGCTGCTGGTGCTGCTTTTACTGAACGCCGTTCACTACAGTGTCGGGCATGGATACTCCGTCGACGCCCGCACGAGGGCGTCCCGCCCGCCTGGACGCAACGAGAACCGTCGAGACGGCTCTGGACCTTCTCGACGCGCACGGTCTCGATGCGTTGACCATGCGACGGCTGGCCGATGCCGTAGGCGCGCGGGCCGGTGCTCTGTACCGGTACTTCGCGACGAAGCAGGACCTGCTGACCGCGATGGCGGAGTACATGCTGGCTGACGTGCCGACATCCGCCGCTGTACCTCCGGGAGCGGCGGGGGGCTGGCAGGGACGGCTGGCTGACCTCGCGCATGGCTTGCGTGCCGCCCTGCTGGCCCGCCGCGACGGTGCTCGCGTATTCGCTGGCACCCATTCGACCGGTGTGAACACTCTCGGATTTTCCGAAGCGGTGACGGAAGTGCTGCGGGAAGCGGGGTTCGCTGACGACGATGCGGTTCGGGCCCTTCTGGCATTGGCCAACTTCACTCTGGGGCACACCCTCGAGGAGCAGGCCGTGCTTCAGGTGGAACCTTCCGAATCCGCTGAGATCCGTCGCTTGTCCGAGGCCGTGGCGGCGGGCAGGTTTCCCAACCTGGCGGCGGGTCTCAACATGCTGACCAGCACCGATTACGAGGCCCATTTCGAGTTTGGCCTGCGCCTGCTCATCCGTGGACTGGAGACGCTGGATCGCAAGGCGGAGAAGGTGAACGGCGCAGACCAGCCTTCGTAGGGGAGAGCGGTTCGGTGCGGAGCACTGTCATGAGCCGGCACCTGCTGCGGGGGTGCCTGCCCAGGTGGTCAGTGCACGCGTGCGCTCGGTGCGCCGGACCTGGAGGTCGGTGCAACGGGTGGTCCAGGCAATGTGTCCGTCGGGTCGGACGAGGACCTCGGTCACGCCGTCGAGGTCGGCGTGCTTGTCGTAGTGACTGACGGTGAAGGTGTCGAGATGTGAGCCCCAGCCCGAGGTGATGGTCTGCGCCGGATTGACTCCTCCGGTGAAGTCGAGCAGTACGAAGTGCCCGGAAGGGAACAGGTCGTAGGCCCGTGTCGCGTCCGAGCCGACCACGCTGAGATCGATGTCGGGCATGCGCCGCCCTTCCAGCGGGTCTGCGTCGGCGTGAGCGGAAGGGTAGACGGTGTCGAGGGCCGAAACCTGCCCGGCGACAAGGCGGTTGACCTCCGGCAGGCCCAGCAGCTGATCCAGGAGTTTGCGCAGGGCAGCTGCGGGCCGCTGATACTGGGGTACGAGGGTGAGTTCTGCCAGCAGCGTCTGGACCTCTGTGTTCTCGGTGACGGCCTGGCCCACCGGGCGGCGCTCGCTGTCGTAGGTGTCCAGGAGCCCGAGCGGTGCCCATCCGCCGATCACCGCGGCCAGCTTCCAGCCCAGGTTCATGGCGTCCTGCAAGCCGGTGTTCAGCCCCTGGCCCGCTGCGGGGAAGTGGATATGGGCGGCGTCCCCTGCCAGCAGCAGGCGCCCCGCACGGTAACGCTCGGCGAGCCGGGTGGCATTGCCGAAGCGTGACATCCACTGAGGCTCGGCGACCCCGCAGTCGGAGCCGGCGATCCGGATCAGTGACGTACGGAATTCCTCCAGAGTCACCGGCTCACCGGCGGGCACGCGCAGCCGCTCCGGATCCATGTAGACGATGCGAGTCACTCCGCCCTCCAGCGGGACCACGAGCACACCGCGATCGCGGGCCGAGGCGAGAGCGGCAGGATCCGGGCTGGTGACCGCGAAGTCGCCGAGGACACCGGTCAGGGATTCGTCGGTTCCGGGGAAGTCGATTCCCGCCGCCTGCCGTACGAAGCTGCGCCCGCCGTCACACCCCACCGCGTAGCGGGCCCGTATGGTCTCGACGCTTCCGTCAGGTGCTCGAACGATCATGTCGACGCCGTCGTCGTCCTGGCTCAGGCCGACGGTCTCGTACCCGCGATTGATCGTGACACCGAGTTCGCGTGCGCGCTCCTCCAGCAGCGCCTCGGTGCGCGCCTGGGCCAGGAACAGGGTGTAGCCATGGCGGCTGTCCAGCGCGGCGAAGTCCAGCCTGGTGTCGAGGGCAGCGAAGTGCCAGCCGGGCAGGGTCCGGCCGAGGGCCAGGAAGCGCGGCGCCAGGCCCCGCAGATCCATCAGTTCCACGCTGCGCGGATGCAGGGTCAGCGCGCGGGAGTCCCGTTGTGGTTCGGTGCGGCGCTCTACGATCCGTGTCCGGGTGCCTGCCAGCGCCAGCTCGCAGGCAAGCATCAAACCGGTCGGGCCCGCGCCCACGACGATGACGTCAGTGTCCATTTCAGGTGCCTCTCGCATTTAGTGAACGATGTTCACTATAACGGCATCGCGGGGCTCCGGCGCACGGGCAGCATTCCGCAGGGCCCTTTCCGGCCCGTCAGTTGGGCAGAACGGAGATGAGTAAGGACTGACCAGCGAATGGTCTGTGGCGGTGACGCCTCGGCGCGGTCACTTCCTGACGGCGCGGGGTGGACCGGGCGGACTGCTCGTCCCACCGCGCGCGTACATTCCCGATTCAGACCGGTGCTGCGACCGGCACCGCTTGGTGTGCCGGCGTCGCCGGACAGGAGAAGACGAAGATGATTCGCAGACGGCTCGCCCGCACTCTGGTGACGGCGTCTGTGCTGGTTGGAGCGCTTGCTACGCTCAACGCCGGTACCGCGCAGGCTGACTTCAGTCAGTGCAAGGCCGGACAGTTCTGTATCTGGGAACACTCCAGCTATCAGGGCATGTTCGCCTCGAGTCAGTACGACAAGCCCAACGTTGGCAGCGCGATGAACGACCGGACGACTTCCTTCTGGAACCGTACCGATCACCTGGTGTGCCTGTGTGAGCACGGCAACTTCCAGGGCGTGCCTTTCGCGTGCGTGTTCCCCAACTCCTCGTCTGCTGCGATGGAGTCGTTCAACGACAGGCTGACCGGCTTCAAGCACTTCCGCTGAGAGAGCCCGCACGCCCTGACGAGCTGACGGCTCCGGGGCGGGATCCCCGGGGCGAGATGCCTGGGCATGGACTCTGACACCGATGCAGGTCACCTTTGGTGGCCTGCATTCAGGCGTTCCGCAGGGCGTTCCGTAGGGCGTTGCGCGGAGCGAAAGGCCCCGCCAGGAGATCCACCCGCATCATGAGCACTGTCTGACCTGGTTCTGGCTATGGTCACCTCGCACTGTGGTGGGCACGAGACGTCCACCCCACGGAGTTACAAGTGCCTCACATTGTGGTTATCGGCGCGGGACCGACGGGTCTGCTGACCGCGGCGCTCCTCGCGAAACAAGGAATGCGCGTTACGGTTCTCGACCGCGATCCCGGTGACACCGCCCGTACCGATGCGGCGCCGCCGCAGCCGGGTCGACGCCCTGGGGTCGCACAGTCCGGCCTGGCGCACTGCCTGATGCCGGGTGGCGCGTTCATCCTGCGTGATGAGACCCCGACGACGCTGGATGTGCTGCGCGAGCTCGGCGGTCGGCCGCACAACGTCATCGGCGGGACATGGGGCATCGGAAATGCGGGATTCCGTCAGCCGGACGACGACCGCTTCGAAACCATCGCTGCCCGCCGATTCCTTCTGGAAGCAGCCCTGAACACCACGGTCCAAGAAATACCAGGCGTGACCGTACTCCGCGGCCCCGGCCACGCGGTCACCGCACTGGTGCCGAGCATGGAGTCGCACGGTGTGATTCCGCACGTAGCAGGCGTGACCACCGCTGACGGACGGACGCTGTCCGCGGATCTGGTCGTCGATGCCTCGGGGCGGTCCACCCGGGTCCCGGCCCTGCTGGCGGACTGCGGGGTGCGCGTGATCTCCGAGAGGGCCGATGCGGGGTTCCGCTACTACACACAGCACTTCCGCTCGCCCGCCGGATCGGTCCCCCCGCCGACCTCGTGGCCGGTCTACCACCACGACAGCCTGTCCGTGGTGGCACTGCCCGGCGACAACGACACATGGTCTCTCACCCTCGTGACGTCCCAGCGGGACCAGGAGTTGCGCGTGCTCGGCCAGCGGGACGCATGGCGACGCGTGGCCGCCCTGTATCCCCGGGTGGGTCACTGGATGGACGGCGAGCCCGTGGACGGTGTCCTCGCGATGGGGAGCACCGCCACCTCGCACCGGCGCTATGTACGGGACGGGCGGCCGGTCGTGACCGGTCTGGTCCCGGTGGGAGACGCCTCCGCCACCAGCAACCCGCAGTTCGGTCTCGGCATGACGCTGGGATTCCGCCAGGCCGTGCTGCTCCGGGACTCCCTGCTGGCCGTTCCGCTCCGTCGGCCGGACGAACTCGCGCTGCACTTCGCCGCGGAAACCGAAGCGAAGATCTCGCCGGTGCTCGCCGGTCTCGCGCAGTGGGACCGGGAACGGCTCGCCGAGGTGGACGCCTCGATCAAGGGGCAGACCCACCGGTCCACCGATCCGCAGTGGCTCTTTCGCGTCGCACTGGACACTGCCCGCTGGAAGGACGGCAGGATCCTCCGCGCCATGGCGGCCGTCGGCTGCGGCCTGTCCACCACGCAAGAGGCGTTCGGAGACGCGGATCTCATGTCGCGTGCGATGGAACTGGGAGCGGACGCACCGCGCTACAGCGACCCCGGGCCCACACGTGAGGAGTTGCTCGCCGCCCTGGACTCTCACTGAGGCGCCCGAGTCACTCGGTCCGAGCCTGCCCGCTCTGCCCGCGCCGGGCTGTCGTCCCGACGCGGGCACCTTCACGTACCGCGTTCATGGCACGGCCCCCTCGGTGCACGGCCCCTCGGTCAGGTGTGAGGCTCTGCCCGGCCGGCGCCGCCCTGGGGGGCGAGACGCTCCAGCAGCTCCACGAGAGAACTCAGCTGGGTGGCTGAGAGCGAAGCGAAGATCGACCGTTCGACGAGGTAGGTCATGAGTTCCTGCCGCTTCTTCTCGCCGTCGGGCGTGAGATGCACTGTCTTGGAGCGCCGGTCCTGTGGGTCCTCCCGCCGTTCCGCGAGTCCGGCTTTGACGAGGCGCTCGACCAGCGGGGTCACGTTTGAGCGATCGCAGTGCATGGCGGTGGCCAAGTCCTTCATCGCAGGTGGTTGCTGCCCCGGAACGAGATGCCACATCAGCTCGGCAAGAGGAAAGGTCAGCCCGGTGGCGCGCACCACGTCCTCCATGCTCGCGGCCACGGTCCGTGAACCGGCCGCGAAGGCGATGGCCAGTCGGCGCATCAGCTCCGCGGATGAGTCTTGATCGTCGGCGTGTGTCGCCACGTGACCCTCGTCTCTTTAAGTGAAGGATTCTATAGTTGAGTAGCTAAATGATTTGCTGGTATCTTCATTCTATGACCACCTCCAAGCAGTCCCCCGATGGCTGGACCCCTGCCGATGTGCCCGACCAGACCGGTCGGACCTTCGTCGTGACGGGCGGCAACGCGGGCATCGGCTACTTCATCAGCGAACATCTCGCCCGTGCGGGCGCCTATGTCGTCATCGCCTCACGCAACGCGAAGAAGGCGGCAGCGGCTCAGTCCGCGATCCGCCACGAAGTGCCAGGGGCTTCTCTGGGATACCTGCACCTCGACCTCAACTCGATCGACGAGGTGCGAAAGGCGGCTGACGACCTCGCACGACTGCCGCGCATCGACGCGCTCATCGAGAACGCGGGAGTCATGTCGCCGCCCGGCAAGGGCGAGCTGACCGCGGACGGGCACGAACTGATCATGGGCGTCTCCCACCTGGGCAACTTCGCCCTCACGGCGCTCGTGCTTCCCGTTCTGCAGCTCACGCCGGGCAGCCGCATCGTGACCACGAGCAGCATGATGGCCAAGCGCTTCAATACGCCGGTCGACGATCTGGAGTCGCCCGCCCGCAACGCGGTCCTGGCCTACGCCCGGGCCAAATCCGCCGTCGAACTGTTCTCCTACGAGCTCGACCGGCGGCTGCGTGCCGCGCGCTCGCCGGTCAAGGCCGTCATCACGCACCCCGGAATGGGGCACGACTCGCTCAGCCCGGACCGCCCGGGCGTCCATGTCCACCGGCGCTTCGAACGGTTCAGGGAGCCTCTGTTCGCATGGGTGGGTCAGGGCAAGGACCTCAGCGCATGGTCCGCCGTGCGGGCGGCGACGGACCCCGCCGTCGAAGGCGGTCAGTACTGGGGCCCGCACAAGCGCGTCACGGGAATGCCCAGCCTCGTCGAAGGTGCGGCGCGCAACCGTGACCGGGCCACGGGCGAGCGTCTGTGGGCCGACTCCGAACGACTCACGGGAGTCACTTTCCGGGTGCCGGGCGCGGCGCACATGGATGCCATGTCCTGAGCCACGTCACCCCCCCCGTCGAGGTCGGCAAGGTGGTCGGCCGACCCGCTCGCCGGGGCCAGCCCGTGCTGGCCGGCCGGCACGCCGATCAGCGGCGAGAGCCAGGAGGCGTGGAAGCCATGCAAGGCATCTGACTGCTGAGTGCGCGGGTGAATCGTGGTAGACGTCCTTGCTCAGCTCTGCAGCGCGGAAGGCCAAAGGTCCGTACCGGCGCTCTTTGCCTTGCTGTGATCTCGCGTACCTTACGGTCATGAAGGAACTCGCCCACTCGGCCCACGGCCTGGGGTGCATCCCCTACGTCTCCTGCGGCCTCGGTGCCATGGTCCGTCCGCTGCAAGTGATCGCCGTGGGACGCCAGGTGGACGCCGGAAAGACCGCCGCTTCACCAATGGCCCTTCGGTATGTGTGCATCGCCGTTGGAACAGGCGCGGCATGAGTGAGGCGAACGACGAGAGTGCCGGCGAGCGGATGGCCGATCGGCTGGACAGTGCTCACAGCCGCAACTTTGTGGGCCGGGCCGAGGAGACGACTCTCTTCCGGGCCGCTCTGCGAGGGGGGCCGGGAGAGCCTGTGCTTCTCCTGGTGCACGGGCCGGGTGGCATCGGCAAGACCACCTTCCTGCAGCACTGTGTGGTACTGAGCCGGGCAGCCGGGCGCCCCGTCGTGTGGCTCGACTCCAGAAACATCGTCCCCCGGCCCGACGCGTTCGCGGAAGCCGCAGCGGAGGCGGCGACCCTGACCCGCCCGGTCCTGTTCGTGGACACTTTCGAGCGACTGCAGGATATGCAGGGCTGGCTGCGAGATTCGTACCTGCCGCAACTACCCAGCGGCGCCCTGATCGTGCTCGCGGGCAGACTGCCCTTCGAACCGCAATGGCAAGTGGGCCTGGGCTGGGGAGAGTTGACACGCACCCTCCTTCTGCGTGACCTGGCGCCGGGCGACGCGATGGCACTCCTGGAGAGACGAGGCGTCGAGCGGGAACGCCGTGCACCACTGCATGCCTTCGCCGGCGGGCACCCCCTTGCGCTCCGCCTGGCCGCCGCCGTGTCGTTGCGCGCGGAGGCGAACCCCGACCCGGCCATCTGGGCACCGACACCGGAAGTCGTGGAGACGCTGCTGGCCGAGTTGATCGGCGAGGTGCCCAGCACGGCTCACCGGCGGGCACTGGAGATCTGCGCCTACGCACTGACCACGACGGAAGGACTCCTTCAAGCGGTACTGGGGGAGGAGGGCCCTCAACTGTTCGCGTGGTTGCGGCAGTTGCCGTTCATCGAGGCGAGCTCGGACGGGCTCTATCCGCACGACGTGGTGCGGGACATCCTGGAAACGGATCTGCGCTGGCGCAACCCCGAGCAGCGCGCAGCCATGGACGCCGCCATCCGCTCCCACATGATCCAGCGGGCGCGCACCGTCACAGGGAGCGACGGGCTCCGTGCCGCGGCGGCCTTCAACCATCTGCAGTCGAAGATCGACTGGGTCGGCCGGTACCTCTCCGACCCGACGGAGCCCGACGTCTTCGAGGCGCCCTACACACCTGCGGACAGGGACGCACTGCTGCGCATCACGGAACAGGTGGAGGGGGTGGAGTCGGCGCTCTTGGTCGAGCACTGGCTGCGGCGGCAGCCTGAGGGTTTCCACGTGCACCGGCGCACCGGCACCGGTGAGCTGATCGGCTTTCTGGGCTGGCTCCGCCTGCACCTGGACGAGGACGCGGAGAACAGTGCCGACCCGGTTGTCGCGGCGGTGTGGGAACACATCGCACGGCACGGCCCGCTGCGGTCGGGTGAACACGTGGCCGTAGCCAGATTCCTCATCAACTCCGAGGCGTATCAGCGCCCTTCGCGTTCCTGGGATCTGCTGAACGCACGGACCGTCGCCGAGATCCTGCACGCCGAGAGGTGCGGCTGGACCGCCACTGTCCTCGCGGACCCCGACTTCTGGCAGCCGCTGATGGACTATTGCGACCACCCCCGCTCACCCGTGGACGCCAAGGTCGGCGGTCGCTCGTACGCCCTGTTCTGTCACGACTGGCGTGCCGTCAGGGTGGACGAGTGGTTGGAGAGGATCAAGGACCGCCTGCAGCCTGGACAGAAGCAGCGATCGGATGCCGGTGCGACACTCCTCGTGCTGTCCCGCGCCGACTTCGGCGACGCCGTACGCCACGCGTTGCGCTCCTGGCACGACGACAGCGCATTCGCCACCACCCCGCTCGCGCGAAGCAGACTGGTCGCGACGAGGGAGGGCGACGACCCGGTCAGGGAGCTGAGGTCTGTTCTGTCCTCCACCATCGATGCCCTGAGCCGGAACCCCCGCACGGTAGACGTGCACGCTGCCCTGAAGGTGACCTTCTTGGACCGCACCCGTACACAGGAGGACGCTGCGCGGCGCCTGGCAGTGTCGTTCAGTACGTATCGCCGCCACGTCGCCCGAGGGCTGGAACTGGTGTCGGATCGGCTGTGGGAGCTTGAGATGCGGGGGTGACACGGCCGTGAACGCTGACCATGAGGACGCGCCCTTCGCGGTGCGAGGCATGTTTCCGGACGTACCGCGTAGCGGCCGACTCGGCCAGCGGCCAAAGGGCGATGGGCGAGGGGTGTTGTGATGTGACAGGAGAGAGCCACGAATGAAACGGCTCTCTCCTGTCACATAGCAGCGCCCGGCGTGCACGCGACACCTGCGTTCCATGAGATCCGGAGCGGCAGCGATTTCCGCCCGCACGGACAACAGTTTTCCAGGAGCCGACACTACTGCTACGAGGGCCAGGACAAGCACATCGAGATCTACCCGTTCAACGACCACGAAGGGGGAGGCCCGACGCAGGAAGCAGCTCAGCTGGCCTGGCTCGCCGGGCGCCTGCGGCCTGCCTGAGACGAAACCGGCCCCAACCGCGCTTCGAGGCACATCGGCTGGTCCGACATCGGCGCTCACCGCACCTGTACGGCTCCGCCGTTGACGGAAATGATCTGTCCCGTGATGAAGCGTGCGTCGTCGGAGACGAGGAACTTCAGCACCGGAGCCAGGTCGCCGGAGGGGTCTCCAAGCTTGCCTCCGAGGGGGATGACGTGGACCTGCTGCGCGTCGTGCGCGGCCAGTTCGTCGGGGCTCATGCGGGCACGGTAGTTCTCATAGCCGTCGGTCCACATCATGGGGTTCACCGCGTTGACACGGATGCCGTATCCGCCCCACTCCGCCGCCAGGGTTCGGGTGAGGGAGTGGACGGCACCCTTGGCGGCGGAGTAGTGGGCACCGTTGGGGTAGGGGACCAGGGCTACGTCGGAGGCGAAGTTGATGACGCAGCCGCCGTGCACCTTGAGGTGGGGGAGTGCCGCCTGGGCGGTGAAGAACGTGCCCTTCGCGTTGACCGCGAAGACGTGGTCCCAGTCCTCCTCGCTCAGTGACTCGGCCGGGGCGTGCATTTCGACGCCGGCCACGTTCACGAGGGCGTCCAAGCCGCCCATCGCCTGGACGGCCAGATCGAGTGTCTGCCGTGTGCGGGCGACGTCGGCGACGTCGGCCCGGTAGTAGGTCGCTGTACCGGGCCCCTCCGCCGAGGCCTTCTCTGCGAGCCGGCGGCCGGGTTCCTCGCTCACTCCGAGCACGGCCACCTGGGCCCCGGCTTGGGTGAAGGCTGCTACGGAGGCTGCGGAAATGCCCCGCGAGCCGCCCGTCACGATGATGCGCTTGCCTGTGACAGTCACGAAAGATCCTCTGCGAACATGCTCGGCCACTCCCTTCATGGGCGTGGCCCTTACTCCGGCGATGATCTGCGGCCGGGTGACCGTCGACCAGACCAGACTCTGCTCATTTGACTGTCACCTCGCTGGGGGACCGGACCCGCGGTGCGTATGGTGACCCTCGGTGCGAGTCCAGAGACATGTGCGTGAAGAGGCATGTGCGGGACGGTGCGGAGCGTAGTCGTCGGTTCCGCACCGTCACCTGTTGCGTCAGGTAGTTGTACGTGCGCCTGCCAGAGGGTCCGGTTCGACGGTGTGGCCCAGTAGGTGCAGGGGGCCCGCTGTCACCCCCGCACGTTCAGCAGCCTCCCAGTAGGCGTGGGCGGTCGTTTCGTCCACCAGGCCTTGCACTGGCGGTAGTTGGGGGTCTGCCGCGTGCAGGAGGGATTCCACCCGGCAGGAGGCTAGGGTTCCCTTCAGCCATGGTTGTGCCAGGTATCCGGCGGCTGCCGCAGCCGGCAGCCCCTCGGCGGTCTCCCGGCTGAGGTCGCCGAGGTGCAGGAGTCCGCCGCCCAGGACGAGTATGTCCCGGTGCTCCCTCATCCGGGCCAGTGCCCGGTTGGTGTCGAAGCAGTGGGGGAATGAGTCGTCGACCACGATGGTTCCGGGTGTCAGCTGGTCGACATCCAGGAGTGTGACGGGGCTGCTCACCGCGGTCACCAGCAGATCGGCCGCGTACACCGCGTCGGGCAGTGCGGGCCGGGATTCCAGCACCTTCACCTCACCGGCCCGGCCGCGCTCCTTCAGTTGTTGTGCCAACTGCCGCAGCCGGGGTCCGCTGCCGGGTACATCGCAAAGCAGCAGTCGCCGGGGCGGCCGGGCCGCCCGGGAGAGCAGCAACTCCAGGGAGGAGGCACCGATCGACCCCAGTCCGACGAACGCGACGTCGAGGTCCGCAAGGTCCTGCCCTGTGGCGTCGAGCGCGGCGTGCACCGTGCGGACGACGGAGACGACGGTGGCTGCATGTCCGGTCGTCACGGTCGCCGTTCCCTCGATGGGCGTGGACCGCAGGACGTCGAAGCCGTAACCGGTCAGCGACGGGATCATGCCGGCCAGTGAGACGCACTGGGCTCCGAGCGAGGAGGCGAGCGACACCGCGCGGCCAGTGTGTGCGACGAGTTCGCGGTCGCTGCCGAGTTCGTCGGAGAACAGGGGTACGGAGACGAAGCCCGACCTGCCGAGGGGTGTGCGGACGGTCTCCAGCAGGCGGGGTGCGCCTTCGGGGAACAGCATCCGGCGCAGGTCGTCCCGTGGCAAGGCGTCCTCGGGCAGGCCTGCCAGTCGGGCCAGGTGGGCGGGGGCGGGCAGGTAGCCGACCAGGGCGGCGTCCATCGTTTCCCGCGTTGCGCGGAGGCCTGACGGGCGGCTCGCGCCATGCGGGATCACGGCGTGTGGGTGCACGGCCTCTGTGAGTCGTTCCCGGAGCGCCCGCGCGAAGTCCTCCAGCGCGGACGGGGAGAAGGCCGCGGCGGACCCTCGTACCGTCACGCGCAGTTCGGTGCCCTCCGGCCGCACGGCCAAGAATACGTCCGTCGCCGACGACGGTGGCGCGAACGCGCTGTCCCCGTCGTCCCACGACACGGTCAGCGACTGCCCGTGCGGAGACGCCAACACGGAGAAGTCGAGGAAGGTGAAGAAGAACTGTGAGGTCAGCGGGAGTCCGTCGCCGTTGCGGGGCACGATGTCCTCGAACCTGCGTGCCTCCTCGACCTCGGCCACGATTCGCCGTAGGGCGGCACCGAAGTCCTCCGCCTGTTCGCCGACCTGAGCGATCGCCGGCCGTACGGGTACGGCCGTGGCGAAGGGGCCGAAGATCCGGTGGACGTCGGGCAGCGGGCGGTCACGGCCGCTGACCGCCAGGCCGACGATCAGATCCGACTGCCCCGCGAGCTGCGCCAACTGCTGGTGATACGCGGTCAGTAGCGGCGCGTAGAGGGTGGCCCCCGCCTTCGCCGCGAGCGCCCGCAGCGCTGCCGTCCGACCGGCGCCGAGCACGAACCCCGCCGACATGAATCCCGCGCCATCCTCCCTGTCGGCGGCGCGCAGCACGGGCTGCCGGTAGGGGGCGTCGAGCCGGGCCCGGCGCTCCGCCGTACCGGGTGTCGAGTCGGGCTCCGCCTCGGCGGGGAGCAGCGCGTAGTCCCGGAAGGTGGCGCGCGGCGTGGGCAGGTGGGCGGCGCCGTGGCCTGCGGCCAGCCGGTCGTAGACCGTCGTCAGTTCCTGTACGAGGAGTGCGGCGCTGTAGCCGTCGCCGATGAGGTGGTGTGCGTGGACGAGGAGGATGTGCTCGCGTTCTCCGAGGGTGAGGACCCGGAGCCGTAGCAGTGGCCAGGCCCATAGTTCGAAGCGCCGTTGCGCCTCGGCTGCCGCGTGTTCGTCGATCTCGGTCGGGTCGGTGAGTGTCTCGAAGGTGACCGGTAGGCGCAGGGAGGGCGGGAGTTCCTGTTGGACAGGGGGTCGGGCGCCGGCGGGGAAGACGGTTCGCAGCATGCCGTGGCGTTCGACCAGCAGGTCCACCGCTGCCTGGAAGGCCTCCGGATCCAGTGGGCCGGACAGCCGCAGCCGCGCGGGCCAGGAACCGCCGCCTCCCGGTGCGAGGGCTTCCGCGAGGAGGAAACCGCGCTGGGCCGGTGTGACGGGGAAGGGTGTCGCATGGTCGGCCGTCGTCATGGGCTCGGCTGGCGCGGGGTGCCGTTGCGTGGCGGTCGCGTCCACCGCGGCGGCCAGCTTCGCGAGCGTGCGGTTGTCGTAGATCACTGTGGGTCGGGGCAGCGGCGCCTTGGTCTCGGCGAGCCGGGCGAACACCTGGAGGACGAGGAGCGAGTCGCCGCCCAGGTCGAAGAAGTCGTCCTCCCGGGAGACGGAGTCGAGGGCGAGCAACTCACGCCAGATGAGGGCAAGTTGCTGCTCGGTCGGAGTGTTTGGCGTACTCGGATTGCTCGGATCACTCGGAGTGCTCGGGGGCGTGGTCCCAATGGTGAAGACTGCCGTGTCGGCGGGCAGTCCGGTGAGTGCACGCCGGTCCACCTTTCCAGTGGCGCTGAGGGGCAGCCGGTCCAGCACCGTGATCCGCGCCGGAATCATGTACGGCGGCAGAAGACCGGCCAAGTGGCGGCGAAGCTGGGGCGGTTCGGGCTGCGCGGCGCCGGACCGGGCCGTCACGAACGCCAGCAGTCGCCCCTCCCGCGCGACCACCGAAGCCTGCGCGATCCCAGGATGGGTCTGGAGGGCTGCCTCGACCTCTCCCGTCTCCACCCGGTTGCCGCGGATCTTCACCTGGTCGTCGATGCGTCCGAGGAACTCCAGGACACCGTCCGCGCGGAGCCGGACCCGGTCGCCGCTGCGGTACCAGCGGTGGCCGTCCCGCACGGTGAACGCCCGCGCGGTCAGCTCGGGTTGGCCCAGGTAGCCGGGTGTCAGACCGACCCCCGCGATCAGCAATTCACCTGGCTCCTCCGGGCGGCAGGGCGTGCTGTCGGCGCCGACCACCGCCAGGTCGGTACCGGTCACGGGTCGGCCGATCGGCAGGGTCTGTACCTCGTCGGCCGGACGTGTCGTGATGATGTGGCAGGTGGCGTTGATGGTCGTCTCGGTGGGGCCGTACAGGTTGGCGATGCGCTGTCCGTCTATGTGTCGTCCGTCGCCGAACAGGTCGAACCACCGGCGTACGTGCGCGGCGGGCAGGGCTTCACCGCCCACGTGCACCCAGCGCAGCGCCGACAGGTCCGGGCGTCCAGCGCCCCGTCGTACGCGCTCCTCGGCGGCCGACAGCACCTGCTCCCACAGGGTCGGCACGGAACTCCACACGGTGATCCGAGCCCGTTCCGCGTACGCCAGCAGCAGCTCGGGATCCCGCAGCAGCTCCCGCGGTACGGTCACCACGGTGCCGCCGACCAGCAGGGGCGCGAGCAGTTGACGTACCGAGGCGTCGAAGCACGGCGAAGCGGTCTGCGCTAGGCGGTCATCGGCGTCGTAGCTGAAGGTCCCGATGGCCCAGTCGAGGTAGTTCTCCATCGCCCGGTACGTGATCGGGACCGCCTTGGGCCGGCCGGTGGAACCCGAGGTGAAGATGACGTACGCGATGGCGTCGGGTGTGGGGACGGGGACGCGTGTCTGTCCGGTCGTCTCCCTGTCCGGAAGGACGTCGCCGCGTATCGCGCGTACCCCGTCGAGCAGTCCCGCGGTGTTCAGGGTCGGGGCGTGGCACACCACGGTGGAGGCCTTTACACGCTTCAGCTGGTCCGCCAGCCGGGCGGGCGGATACGTCGGGTCCAGCGGGACCCAGCCGGCGCCGGCGCGCAGGATGCCGACCAGGCCGATGAGGGTGTCCGGGCCGGGCTCGGTGAGCAGCCCGACCAGCCCGCCCGCACGCACGCCTTCGGCGCGCAGCCGTGTCGCCAGCAGGTGGGAGGCGCGGTCGAGTGCCGCGTAGGTGAGTGTCGTCCCGTCGGCTTCCACGGCGGTCGCGTCGGGTGTGGCACGCAACTGCCGGAGCAGTCGGCCGACCACACCGACCACATCGTGCGCGGCGTCGGGCTTGTGACAATACGCGGGGGCCGCGGGAGCGGCGGGCTCCGGGAACGGCGTACACAGAGCGCTCAGTTCGTCGCGGTACTCCCTGTCCAGACGCGCCACCGTCTGCGGTTCGAACAGCGGCAGCGGGAAGTTCCACGACATGCGCAGTGTCGAACCGTCCGCCCAGCACAGCAGGCTCAGCCGGGTCGCTGCCGTGCCGGTGCCGGCCGCGTCGGCCCGTACCTCGACCGGGCAGTCGGCGGCCAGGTGTGAGGGGAAACGGGCGAAGCTGAAGCCCGCTGGGCTCGCGGTGCGGGGACCTCCGCCTCCGCCTGGCAGGAGAGCGGCCAGGTCCAGGCTGCTCAGCCCCGCGTGCTGTTCGCTCTCCAGCCAGCTGCGGCGCAGCCGTTGTGCCAGCGCGACAAGCGGTTCGTCGGGAAGCGTGTCGCACAGCAGCGGGAGGGTGTCGGCGAGCGGGCCGACGAGCCGGTCCACCCCGGCGAAGCGCTCTTCGCGCCGGGCCCGGGCCACGTTGACCGCGATGTCCCGCCGCCCCGACCACCGGGACAGGCAGCGCACATACGCGGCGAGCAGCAGATGGAACAGGGACACGTCGTGTGCGGCGGCCAGCCGTTCCAGGTCGGTGGTGAGGGTCGCGTCGAGGGAGCCGTGGTGGTGCACGAGGGGACCCGACGGAGGTGCCTCGGGGTCGCCGTCGTAGGGCAGTCGCAGCGCTTCGATCCGCCCGGCCCCGTGTTTTGCCAGGCGCTCGGCCCAGTAGCGGCGGTCGGCTTCCGGCGCGGCGGTGGCGGAGGACCGGGCGGTCAGCGCCACGTACGCCGCGAAGCTCGGTGCATCCGGCGCCGGGAGGGGGTGTTCTCCCCGCCACAGCGCGGTGTACGAGGACCACAGCTCCCCGGCCAAGACGTTCAGGCTGTATCCGTCCGCCGCCGCATGGTGGACCACCAGCAACAGGTATGCGACGCACGCTTCCTGACGGAGCAACAGGGCTCGTACGGGCGGTTCCGTGGTCAGGTCGAAGGGCTGGTTGCAGAGGGTCGTTTCGAGGTCGGTGACCTGCTCGGGACCGCAGTCGCGGACCTCGTACCAGGTCGAGAGTGGAGCGGCGGGTGCGATGCGCTGCGCAGCCTCCGTGCCAGAATCGTCGATCCGCAGGCGCAGCATGCCGTGCCGTTCGGCCAGGCCTGCCAGCGCCTGACCGAGCACATGCGTGTCCAGGGGGCCGCGGACCGTCATCCGTAGATGGCCGCGGGCCGGGACGGCCGGGTGCAGGCGGCTGCTGGTGTGGAGGGCCAGTTGTACGGGAGTCAGGGTGAAGGGCGTGTCATCCGCGGCAGGCGCGCGCGATTCCGTCTTGGCCTCCGCTGCCTCCTTCGGTGGGGACCCGGCGTCGAGCTCGGTGTCCAGGTGGATGGCCAGCTCCCGCACGGTCCGGTACTCGAAGAAGAGCGTGGCAGGCAGGGACCTTTCCACCTTGCGTTCGAGTCGCTTGACGAGGTCGACCGCGCCTAGCGAATCGAGCCCCAGCGAGAGGAACGGTGCCTCGTCGTCGACGGTGGACGCCGGGATGCCCAATGATTGTGCCAGCAGTTCGCGGAGGACCGCGGCGGTGCCCGACACGGAGGGCTCCCCGTTCGCCTCGGTAGAACCGTCTCCTGACGCGGACCGTGGCGCGGGCAGGGGTCCTCGCGCCGGTGGTCGGGTACGGGCCCGCTTCGGCCGGACCGCCGTCCGGTCGGCGAGGACGAGTTGGGCCAGGTCGGTTTCGCACGCGGACCGGAGTGCGGCCAGGGCCGGTGCGGTGGCCAGTGGCCGGTCTCCCTCATACGTGAGGGCATCGGCGGCGAACGCGGCGGCGAGGCCCGTCTCGGCGAACGGCCCGAAGTTCACCGACAGCCACGGCCGCCCCGCCTGTCGTTCGGCGCCGGCGAACGAGTCCAGGAAGGCGTTGGCGGCCGCGTAGGCGCCAAGTGCCCCGGCCAGTCCGGGCAGTACCGAGGAGACGGAGGAGAACGCCACGCATACCCGGGGGTTGTGGCCGTGTCGGACGAGGGCCTCGGACAGGAGCATGGTGCCGAGTGTCTTCGCGCCCAGCGCCTCCATCGTCTCCTGCACCTTCGTCCCGCGCAGGCTCCCGGGTTGTACGACTCCGGCCGCGTGGAAGACGGCGTCCGGCGTAGGCAGTTGGGCGATCAGTGCCTCGACGTCGCCTGGTGAGGTGAGGTCGGCTCGGTGGTAGCGGGCGTCGGCGCCGAGTTCGGCGAGTTCCTCCAGCAGGCCCGCTGGTGGATGCGGGGAACGGCCCGTTAGCCACAGCACCGGCCGCCCACGACCGGCGAGTTCCCGGGCCAGGGCCGAACCGAGGCCCCCGCCGCCGCCCGTGATGAGGAAGGTGCCGTCGGCGGGCAACCGGTCCGGAACGCCGCGCAGGTCTACCGTCTTCGGCGCGACAGCCACCGCGGGTACGACTGTCCGTACCAGCCGCTGTCCGCCCCGCCAGGCGACGGCTCCGGCCGCCTGGGGTGCCGCCGCCTCGGCGAGTACGGCTTGAAGCCGTTGCTCGGCGTTGTCGAGTGAGGAGAGGTCGACCCAGGTGGCCACCGCACCGGGAGACTCCGATGGCACGGCGAGGGTCAGGCCCCCGAGTACCGCCTGCATCGGGTCGGGGCGTTCGCGTCCGTGCCCGGTTGTATGCACGTCCTCGGTCACGACCAGCAGACGGTCGGCCTCGGTGAGGTCGAACAGGGTCAGGGCCTCGTGGAACGCTGTGACCAGTGCACGCTGGAGCCGCTCGATGTCGGCGGCTGTGCCACGGGTGGCGGGCCCGGCCAGCAGAAGCACCGTCTGCGGACCCGTACCGGTCGTGCCCACGGTTGTTTGCACTCCCTGGTCCGAGAGTCGCCGCGTGAGGTCGTGCGCGGCCGTCGCGCCCGGGCCCGTCATCAGCACTGATCCACAGCTGTCCGTCAGCAGGGGTGAGGCCCGCCAGGTGATGTGGTGCAGCAGCCCGGGCTCCGTGGCGTCAGCCCAGTAGTGGCGTCGCTGGTACGGGTAGGGCGGCAGGGCCACTCGGCGCCGACCTGCGTCGGGTTCTCCGCGGTCCAGTCTCGCGCCGCGTGCCCACAGGCGCGCCACCGTCTCCAGCAACTCGTTTGCCCCGCCCGGGACATCGTCCTGTGAAGTCCCGGAACGCCCCGGGCCGCGAGGCGCGGAGACCACGAGGACGTCCCTGCCGGTGCCGTCCGCCGGTTCCTGCGCGGCGGCGGCTGCCCGGACGAGGCCGCCGAGGCTCTCCGGTGACCCCACTTCTACGAACGTGTCGTAGCCCTCGTTGAGCAGCCGGGTCACGGCCCGCCCGAACTGCACGGGGCGCAGGGCGTGTTCGCGCAGGTGGTCCGGGTCCATGCGCGGCTGCCACTCGGCGGTGAGTGTGCTCATCACGGGAAGGGTGCCTGCCAGGGCTTCCAACTCACCTGCCGTGTCGGCCAGTTCGTGAGCGATCGGCTCCATGAGTGGCGAGTGGAAGGCCCGTGGCACCTCCAGCGCGCGTACGGACGCCCCTCGAGCGGAGAGGTCCCGGGCCGCCCGCTCGACCTCGTCGGGGTTGCCGGATAGCACGAGCCTGCCCGGTCCGTTGTACGCGGCGACCGCGAGTTTGTCGGGAGCCGCCGCGATCAGGGCGGCCACGTCCTTCTCGTCGGCTCCCTGCACCGCCACCATCGCGCCCTGCGGGGTCGACGTGCCCATGAGCCGTCCACGTTCCGCCGCGAATGTCAGCGTGTCCGCGAGCGACAGCATCCCGCCGACGCAGGCGGCCGTCAGTTCGCCGACGCTGTGCCCGACGAGCGCGTCCGGCCGTACGCCCCAGGCCATCAACTGCCGCGCAAGCGCCACCCCGTGGGCCACCAGCAGCGGCTGAGCCACCTCAGTCGCGGACTGGGCCCGCGCGTCCACGTTGGGATCGACGCACCAGGCCGTCAACTCCCTTCCGTGCACCGCGCCGACGTGGGCCGACGCCTCGTCGAGCGTGTCCCGGTACACCGGCGCCGTCGTATACAACGCACGGTCTTGGCCCGGTCGAAGCGAACCCTGTCCCGGGAACACGAAGACGGTCCGCGGCCGGTTCACCACCGTCCCGGTGACCACACCCGGCAGTCGATCAGGGACGGGACCAGGACCGGGTGCGGTGGCGGCAGCCAGGCGTTCCCACAGGTTGCCGTCGGCCACGACGGCGAGGCGGTGCGGGCCCTCGTCGCGGGCGGTCGCCGCCGCCCGACACACGTCTCCCTCGTCCAGCTCCGGGTGCGCGTGCAAATGGTCGCGGAGACGGGACGCCCAGGCGTCCAGCCCGGCCGCGCTGTTCGCCGACAGGGTCAGCAGATGCGGTCCGCCGTTGCCCTCACGCGATTCCCGCCCCGTGGGCGGCGGTGCCTGTTCCAGTACGGCGTGGGCGTTGGTGCCGCCGAATCCGAAGGCATTGACGCCCGCCCTGAGCGGAACGGACGAGCCAGTGGAGGGCCAAGCAACCGCCTCGGTGACCAGCGCGAAGCCGGAGCGCTCGACGGCGGGCGAGGGCGGTGTGTGATGGAGGGAAGCGGGCAGCCGGCCGTGCCGCAGCGCCAGCACCACCTTCACCAGTGAGGGCAGAGCGGCGGCGTTCAGCAGATGCCCGACGTTCGTCTTCACCGAGCCCAGCAGCCGTGGCCGGCCGTCCTCGCGCGCGGGGAAGGCGTGGGCCAGGGACCGCAACTCGATGGGGTCACCGACGGCCGTACCCGTCCCATGCGCCTCGACATACGTCACCGATGCCGGATCGACGCCGCAGACCTCGTACGCGCGAGTGATCACCTCACGCTGGCGTAGCGGGTTGGGGGCCATCAGGCTCAGCGAGGTGCCGTCGTTGTTGACCGCGGTGCCGCGCACGACGGCGAGTACGTCGTCGCCGTCCTGGTGGGCGTCTTGCAGGCGTCGCAGGACGAGGGCCGCTCCGCCCTCGCCGGGTACGAACCCGTCGGCGACTGTGCTGAAGGCGCGGCTTCGTCCGGTGGGGGAGAGGGCCTGCGCGGCCTCCAAAGCCTGGTATCCGTCGGGAGTGAGGTGCAGGTTGACTCCGCCGACGACGGCGATGTCGCACTCCCCGTCCGCGAGGCTGCGCCGGGCCAGGTGCAGCGCGACCAGCCCCGACGAGCACGCGGTGTCTACCGCGAGCGCCGGGCCGTCCAGGTCAAGGCAGTGCGAGACCCGGGCGGCGATCAGGTTGGGGAGGTTGCCCGTCAGGGTCGTCGCGGACGGGGGGAGGGTGGGGGAGGCATCGGTGAGGATCTGGCGGTAGCCGCTGTCCCCGACGGCTGCGAAGACACCGACCCGCAGGCCGCGTCGGCGGGGTCCGGCGTAACCGGCCCGCTCCAGGGCCTCGTGGGCGAGCTCGAGGAAGATCCGCGCTTGCGGGTCCAGCGTGCGGGCCTCTTCGTCGCCGATGCCGAAGTGGCCGGCATCGAAGGCGGCCGGGTCGTCGAGGAAGGCACCCCAGCGGCGGCGGGAGTCGGCCGGCGGTGGTCCGTCCGCCGCTGACTCGGGCAGCGCGGTGTTCCAACGGTGCGCCGACACCTCGGTGACGACGTCACGGCCGGCCGTCAGCAGCTCCCAGAACTCCTCCAGCGTACTCGCGCCGGGGAAACGGCAGGCCAACGCGACGACTGCCGTCGAGGGCGGCACGCCGTCCACCTCGGACAGTGACGGCGGTGACGTCTGTCCGCCCGGGGCGGGCCTCCTCGGTGCCGTGGACTCCTCCGCCGTGGCCAGCAAGTGATCGGTGAGCGCGGTGACGGTGTCGTTGCGCAGCACGGCGGGGCCCAGCGTGACCTCCAGGGCCTCTTCCAGCTCGCCGAGTGCCTCCATCGCCTTCAGCGAGGTACCGCCCAGCTCCGAGAACCGGTCCCCGTCACCGAAGGAGCCCTCGGGCAGCCCCAGCACACGGGCCCAGACACCGCGCACGACCTGCCGCACATCGCTGCGCGAACGGGGTGCATCGGACCGTCGTCCGTCCGGCTCGGCCGACGTCCCCGGTGCCTCCGAGGATTCCTCCGAATCGGTCGGCGCAACGCCTTGTACGGGAGAGGCGGGCATCCCGGACGACACGGCGGGCCTGTACGCCCCCTCCTCGAAGCGGGCCCGCATCCGCTGCCGTTGCAACTTGCCGCTCGTGGTGCGCGGGAAGGCCGACGGCGGCAGCGCGAGCACACGTACGTCGTCGTGGCCCAATGCGGTACGGACCCGTCGCGCGACCCCGTCCAGGACCTCCGCCGCACCACGTGGCGGTCGGGCCCAGGGCACGAAGACCACCACGCGCTCGCCGCCGGTCACCGGGTCCGTCGAACCGACCACCGCCGGGCTGCCGGGCGGCAGCCCGGGACTCGCGCTCGCGACCTCCTCCATGTCCGGGGCATGGAAGGTACGGCCGTTGAGGAAGAGGACATCCTTGTGGCGGCCGGTGACGCACAGCCGGCCGTCCCGCAGGAACCCCAGGTCCCCGGTCCGCAGCCAGCCGTCCTCGGCGAAGGACAGGGCTGTCGCCTCCGGCAGCCGGTGGTAGCCGCGGGCGAGCTGAGGGCCGCGTACCTCGATGTGCCCTGCTCGCCGGTCACCCAGTGGCCGGCCGGTGTCGTCGGTGATCCGGACCGAGCAGCCCGGCACCGGCAGGCCCACGTCCATCACTTCCACGGCGTCACCGTCCGCCGCGTGAAGTTCCACCGCCACACCCCTGCTGAGAGCCGCCCGCTCCAGGGCGACGGGGACCGCCACCTCACCGATGGGTGGGCAGGTGACGCCCAGCGTCGCCTCGGCCAGCCCGTACACGGGCGTCGCGGCCCGCGGGTCCAGTCGGGCGGGGCTCATCTTGGCGGCGAAGTCCCGCCACACGGTCGCGGAGATCGGTTCGGCACCCACCAGGATCAGGCGCACCATACTCAGCTCCAGTCCGGCGACCACCTGGTCGGACACGCGGCGGACCGTCAGCGCGAGCGCGAAGTTGGCGGCCGACAGGACCGTGGCCCGGTGCCGGGCGGCCACGTCCAGCCACAGGCGCGGGCTCTTCGCGAACGAGAGCGGGCCGATCTTCACCTGCTTCATCCGCGCGGCGAGCGGTGCCAGGTGGGTGCCGATGAGGCCCATGTCGTGGAAGTAGGGCATCCAGCTGACCATGACGTCCTGCTCGGAGAGGGCCGAGACGGCGATCATCTGCCGCAGGTTGGCGACCACGGCGCCGTGGGTCAGCTCCACGCCCTTGGGCGCGCCGGTGCTGCCCGACGAGAACTGCAGGAACGCCAGATCGTCTGGGGCGGGCTCGGCGGGTGGAAACGGGGTCCAGCACTCACGCAACGAGTCCAGCCGCAACACCTCGACCGGGCTCGGCAGTTCGTCGGCCACCTCCGCGCAGGCCGCGTCCACCATCACGGGCGGGCGGCCGAGGTGTTCCCAAACCGGGCCGACCCGTCTCGCGTCGGGCGCGAGCGGCACCGGTACCAGGCCGGCCACCAGCGCACCCCAGAACATGGGCTGGAAGTCCTCACTGCGGTCCGCGAGCAGCGGCACACAGGTCCCCGGGGCGATCCCGGCGGCACGGAGGCCGCCCGCGACCCGCAGGGACTCCTCAAGGAGCTGCCGGAAGGTGACGGCGACCTCGCTGCCGTCACCGCGGACGTGGACGACGACTTGTCCGGGGGCCTGGCGGGCCGCGTCCAGCAGTACGTCCAGGAGTGTGTGAGGAGTCATGGGTCCGTTCGATCGTGCGTGGGCGAATCGTTGGCGAAGGGTGGGTGCGGATGCGTCGTTGGTGCGTGAGCGAACCGCGTGCGCGTGGTGAGACGGAGGCGGCGCGCTGCGGGGCTCCAAGTATGAAGAAGACGTAGGCCCCTGGCCCGTTCCCCGGTTCGGGGGCTGGGCGCAGGGGCCTACGCGAACCGTTCATGGTACGTCGGGCCTACAGGGCCCCGGCGCTACCGCGGAACTGTGGTCAGTTCTTGTTTATGAACGGCTCGATGACGGGCAGGGACATGACGAACTGGCCCGTCGCGTTGGGGTGGGCCGGCGCGCCCGTGCTGGACGTCAGCGGCTCGATGAGGCGCGCGGCGGACGAGCGGCACATGTCGTGTCCGACCGTGGGCGTGTAGGTGTTCGCGTAGGTGGCGTTGGCCGCCTTGGCGGTGTCCGCGAGCATGGTATTGACCTTCTTGGTGGTGTCTCGCAGATAGGGGACGTCCTGGTCGGCGATGGGCACCGAGGGACGGCACTTCGCTCCGTCGTCGGGGACGATGGAGGGGTAGCCGACCACCACGACCTTGGCCTTGGGGCTGCGCTGTTTGATGGCTGCCAGGACGGCGGCGACCTTCGGCTTGGTGGCCGCGATACGCGTCTCCAGCTGATCGGTACCGCTCGCCTGGTAGTACGTGCGGCAGGGCGCCCCGGTCGGATTCGAACTCGCCGAGATCACACAGGTGGTGAGGATGCTAGAGAAGCCGATGTCGTTGCCGCCGATGGATAGCGTGACCAGGGTGGTCGTGCTGCTCAGGGCATTCAGCTGGGCCGGGTTGCTGCCCTGTGCCTGCGTCATCTGCGCGGTGGTGGCACCGCTGCAGCTGACGTTCCGGAAGGCGGAGGCCTTCAGGGAGTCGGCCACCACACCCGGGTAGCCCCGCTGGGAGCGGTCGCAGGCAGCGTTCGTCTGCTCGCTGAGGCCCGCGCCGGAGGCGTAGGAGTCCCCCAGCGCCACGTACTCGGCAGTGGTCGCCAGGGTGGGTGTCGCCGCGGTGGCCGACGCTCCCATCGGCACCAGGGCGCCGGTGAGAAGCGCGGTCGCCACACCGGCAGATTGCATGAATCGGGGCATTGTGCCTTCCGTAACAGCATGATCGGGGAACTGGCGGCAGGCCCGGAAAGAGTCCTTGCAGGGGACGCCGAAGCGGCCCGAGCGCCTGCGCAGCACGCATTGTCTGCGCAGGACGAGCACCGCCGACAGGTCAGACACTGTCCAATGAGTGATCAACCCGGCATGGCGTCGCGTCGGAAGGCGACTCGGCTCCACAGCGCCTACGACCGCCGCCGCTGAGACATCTCACCGACCCCCGCCGACCTCGGTCCGCGGCATCTCGCCCGGATGACGGAGAGGCCAACCGAGTTAGCTCTGTATGTAATTGGGGGCTGGCGCGATGCGACATGGCGAGGCCGTGATGACCAGTCTCTGAACAGGGATTGGCCTGGCGCACGGTCGGGGCGCCGCGAAGACTGAAGATCGGCCGCCGGTCGGCGGGCGCATCATGCCCCCGGCCGATCGGCTCGTTTCGACGACGGGCCGCTGTGACTGTCGGCGGCCACAGTTCGTCAAGGCACGCTCGAAACAACGGCGGTGACCCCGTCGGGCCCCGAAAGCCGTGCCCTTTGGGAGGCCCCGCCGAAACGGCGGGACCTCCCAAAGTCATAGCCGCCGCGCGGAGCACTCGTCGGAACACCAAGGCCTCTGCGACAGGGCACGGCCAGGGACACAGAAAGTCTTTCAAGGGGGAGAGTTGTACGAACGTTGGCACACCCTGCGCTCCGTGGCGCTCACGACGACCGCCGCCGACGCGGTGGCTGCCGGGGCCGTACTAGTCCAGGCCGAATCGGCGTCCGGCCAGCCGGAGTTCGGGGGAGTCGGCTCAGGAGTCCGGTCTGCCGGCGATCTCGGTGGTGGGACGACACCCGTCACGCTGGTTACCGGGGACACCGTCATGGTCGACGGCAAGGGAACGGTCGTCCGGGTGGACGCGGCCGAGGGGCGCGAGGACATACCGGTCAAGGTCGAGCGGGCGAACGGCCACTCCTTCGTCTTTCCCCTCGACGCGGCACAGCTGATCAGCAAGGGCATCGTCGACCGTCGCCTCTTCGACGTGACGATGCTGAGCGGACCCGAGTACAGGGACCGGGCGCGCAAGGGCCTGGGTCTCATCGTCGCGTACAGGGGGAGCCGGCCCGCCGCCAGGGCGGCGGTCCGTGACATCGGTGGCGCACAGGTGCGGCGGTCCTTCGAGCGGCTGAACGCCGACGCCCTCGTCACACCCGCGAGGAACGCCGCGAAGATGTGGGACGCCCTCATCGGCACCCCGGCCGGTGGCCGGACCACCGCCGCTGCGGGTGTCGGCAAGGTGTGGCTGGACGCCGTCCACAAGGTGGCGCTGGACAAGAGCGTGGCGCAGATCGGTGCTCCGAAAGCCTGGGCGGCCGGGTACGACGGCCGGGGCATCAAGGTCGCCGTCCTGGACACCGGTGTCGACCAGACCCACCCGGATCTGACCGGGCAGGAGGTCGCCGAGAAGAACTTCACCGACTCGGCGACCATGGCCGACAAGGTCGGTCACGGCACCCATGTCGCCTCCACCATCGCGGGCGCCGGCGCCAAGTCCGCCGGGAAGTATAAGGGGGTGGCCTCCGGAGCACGCCTCCTCGACGGCAAGATCCTCGGCGACGACGGCTACGGCAGTGATTCCAGCACCATCGCCGGCATGGAATGGGCCGTCGCTCAGGGCGCCGAGATCGTCAACATGAGCGTCGGCGGCCCCGACAGCGAAGGCGTCGACCCGGTGGAGGAGGCCGTCAACCGGCTGTCCGCCCAGACCGGCACCCTCTTCGTGGTCGCGGCGGGCAACGACGGCGAGGCCGGCGACAGCACACTCAACTCCCCGGGCACCGCGGACGCGGCACTCACCGTGGGCGCCGTCGACGCCAAGGAGCAGCTCGCCGACTTCTCCAGCCGCGGGCCCCGCATCGGGGACGGCGGTATCAAGCCCGACCTGACCGCCCCCGGAGTCGACATCGCGGCGGCCGCCGCCCCCGGCAGCTCCATCGCCGCCGACAGCCCCTCACCGGCCGCCGGATACGTCACCATCTCCGGTACGTCGATGGCCACCCCACATGTCGCGGGCGCCGCCGCGATCCTGGCCCAGGAGCACCCGGACTGGACCGGTACACAGCTCAAAGCCGCGCTGACCGCGTCCACCGAGCCCGGTGACCTCACCGTCTTCGAGCAGGGATCGGGCCGCGTCGACGTGGCCGCCGCCATTGAGCAGACCGTGGTCGCCGAACCCACCTCGCTCACCTACGCCACCCAGAGCTGGCCGCACAGCGACGACCGGGCGGAAGCCCGTACCGTCACCTACGCGAACGTCGGCACCCAGGCCGTCACCTTCACCCTGAAGCCCTCCTTCATCGGCCCGGAGGGAGACGCGGCCCCCGCCGGGTTCTTCAGCCTCGACAAGAAGACACTGACGGTCCCCGCGGGAGGCACGGCGTCAGCCACTCTCACGGTGAACACCAAGGGTGGCACGCTCGACGGCTCCTACAGCGGGTACGTCGTGGCGACCGGCGGCGGCCAGACCGTGCGCACTCCGGCCGCGGTGGAACGTGAGATCGAGAAGTACACGCTGACCATCAAGCACCTTGGCCGTGACGGCAGGCCCACCCTCGCCCACGAGACCAGCATGACCGGCCTCACCGGTCCGGCCGGTGACCTCGGCGTCCGCCTGGAGCCGTACGGCGAGAGCGGGACCGCGACCGTACGTGTCCCCAAGGGCCGCTACGGGCTCAACAGCAGCATCTACACCGGCAGTGCCGAGGCACCGACAGGAGTGGACTGGATCGTCCGGCCGAACCTCACCATCACCAAAGACACGGTCATCACCCTGGACGCCCGGACCGCCAAGCCGGTCTCGCTCGGTGTCCCTGACTTCAGGGCCGCCCAGAACTCCGCCATCGCGAGCTATGCGATCAACATCGACGGTGAGACCGCGACCGACAGCCGCTGGGAGCTGAAGAACTTCAAGGGCTTCCGCGTCGCCCATTCGGGCCCGAAGACGAAGGCCGGCGAGCTGCACCAGCAGTTCCAGGGCAGTTGGGTCCATGGGGCCGCGACCGAGTACAACCTCGCCTACGGTTCCAATCCCACCGCCTTCGCCAACGGTTTCGCCAGGCGCGCCAGAATTAAGGACCTCGCCGAGGTCACCACGACGGTCGGTGCCCCGGCCGCGGGCAAATACGGCGAGGTGGTGTTCACCCCGGTGACCCCCGGAGACGCTGCTGGATTCCCCAAGGCCGTCAAGGTGAAGCTGCCGACCGTTCGCACCGTGTACGTCAACACGGCCGGAGTGAAATGGGACGTCAACCTTTACCAGTACGACGGGAGTACGCCTCCCGACCCGGACGCGGAGAAAGCGGGCGAGGCCCGCTACTGGCTCACCACCCAGAACTTCAAGGCGGGCAAGTCGTACAAGCGCAAGCTCAATGTCGGTGTCTTCGGCCCCAAGACCGGCGGTGACTACGGCATCTTCCGGTACGACAACAACATCCAGGCCTACCTCCCGCTGGTCGCCGACGGAGTGGGCAACGAAGGCAGCTCGGCCCCGTACGACACGGCGGTCACTACGATCTACCGCAACGGTGTCAAGATCGCTTCCAATCAGCAGGCCGTCCAGGGCGGCCTGCTCACGGTCCCGAGTGGCAAGGCCGATTACCGGCTCACGACCACCCTGACCCGTAGCAAGGCGGCGGGCGTCTCCACCAAGGTCTCCGCCGCCTGGACCTTCTCCTCCACGAAGGTTCCCGACTACACGAGGCTCCCTGCGTCCGTCGTGCGTTTCACCCCGGCGCTGAGCAGCCGCAGCACCGCCAAGGCGAAAGCGAAGATGCGGATCCCGGTCGCGGTCAGCGGCACAGGGGCCGGGAAGAACCTCGAGTCGCTCTCGGTCTCCGTCTCCTACAACGGCGGCAAGACCTGGAGGAAGACCACCGTCAAGAATGGCGGCTTCACGGTCCGCAATCCCAGTGCGGGCAAGGGAATCTCCTTGCGTGCCACCGCGCGCGACAAACAGGGCAACACCGTCACCCAGACCATCGTCAACGCCTACCGCGGGGCGTAGGGCCACCTGACGGACTCTCCGGACTCGGAACTCGGGTCCGGAGAGTCCGCGTTTCGATTCGCACAACCGAACGGACCACTTCGATGCACAAGCAGCCGAAACCCGCAGCAGACGAGAGCACCACAGAGTTCGCGCCCGATGTCACGGAACTGCTGACGCAGAGCGTCCGGCGTGCCCTCGTCTTCGAAGACCACACTGCGGGCACGGAACACCTGCTCTTCGCGCTGGTACGCGGTGACACCGACGCCGGCGCCGCGCTCGCCCCCGGCACGACCGACGCCGGCGGGCTGAGCGGTCTCATCGTCTCGCGCACGGACGGAGGTTGGGCACAGCCCGACGACGGTGACCATGCCTCCGCGGACGCGAACGCCGAGGACCAGGACGAGATCCTCGCTACCTGGAGGGAAGCCCAATGGCAGACGGCCCGGCGCTACCCACGCGCACAGCCGCAGGGTGAGCATCGCCTGCCCGTACCGTCCGGAGCGCTGAGCGGGTGTCTGACGCGGGCCCTTCGACTTGCCCGCCAGGAGGAAGGCACCAGCAGCGTGCGGTGCCGACATGTGGCCCGGTCCCTGCTGAGCATGACCGACAGCCGGGCCGTGGAAGCTCTGCTGATACGCGGGGTGGACCTGGGGCGGGCCGCCGCGGCGCTGCGAGCGTCGGCCAAGGCGGAGAGGACCCGCACCGGGCCGGAATCCGCGATGGTGACACTGCTGAGGCAGGCGGGACAGCTCGGGGAACCCGCCAACTGGTGGACGCGGAAGGTCTCCGCATGGGTCTCGAAGAGTTCCGGTGACGGAACACCGGTGCTGCTCGCGATCTGCGGCGAGGCCAAGCGTCAGGCCGTACGGTGCGGCAGGGACGTGGTGGAACCGGTTGACCTGCTGCTTGCCGTGCCGGGCCTGGACAGATCACTGACTGTGGCGGGGCTCTCCTTTCCCGCGGAGCCGGCGGCCAACTCCGGCGCGCAGCTGTTGTATGCGTGCGGTGTACGGCCGACGGCCCTGGCCGCGGCCACCAGGACCGAGGTAACCGTCGCGGCGCCGGTTCCGCGTGACGTGCCCTTCACCGCCGCTGCTGAGCGCACGGTCGCCCGGGCACGCCTGGCGGCCTCGAAGACCGGTAGCGGCGAGGTCGGCACGGTGCACCTGCTGAGCGCGTTGCTCGAGGACCCCGAAGGGCCGATCACGCGGTTGCTGCGCGAGCAGGGCACGGACCTGGCCGTGCTTCACACACGGCTGTCCGGTGCGGCGGGGATCAGCTTGTAGGTGTCGCCCTGGGGGACGACACGGCCTGCGGTGGGCGGCGGGAAGTGGCTGCCGAGGAGCAGTGTCTCGGTGCCGGAGAGCGAACCGAGGATGCTCTGCCGGGTCCGGGCGGCGGCCGTCGGGTCGATGTCCACGCAGCTGCCCAGGTCGGGGTGGACCAGCTGGACGGGGTGGTGGATGCAGTCGCCGGTGATGAGGGCGGTCTCACCGTGGCTGCGCAGTTCCACCGCTACCTGGCCCGGCGTATGGCCCGGGGTGGGCAGGAGGCGGACGCCCGGCGCGATCTCCGTACCCTCGTCCGGGACATCGACGAGGTCGAGCAGGCCCGCGTCCCTGATGGGGTGTACGGAGTCCCGGAACATCTGACGCCGGGCCTCCTCCATGTCGACGCCCGCCCAGTAGTCCCACTCCGTGCGGGTTGTGAGGTAGCGGGCGTTCGGGAAGGTCGGTACCCAAGCGGAGCCCTGCGCGCGGGTGTTCCAGCCGACGTGATCGGTGTGGAGGTGGGTGAGAACGACGAGGTCCACTGTCGCTGGGGCGAAGCCGGCCTCCGTGAGCCGCTCGAGGAAGTCGCTGTCCAGGTTGTCCCAGGCCGGATTGGCGCGCTGCTTGCCATTGCCGATGCCGGTGTCGACGAGCACGCGCAGACCGTTCACCTCGATTGCGAAACTGTGGCTCGCCAGGCGCAGGACACTCTGTTCGTCCGCGAAGTCCGGCTGCAGCCAGGGGACCTGTCCGACGACCTCCGGGGTGGCTCCGGGCAGCAGCCAGGGACCGGTCTGCGGGGGAAGGTGCACCTCGTCGACGCGGTGGATCGTGAGGTCTCCGACCGTCCACGTCGGGATGTCAGTGCCGGTGGTGGTGCCGGTCGTGCGGGGGAGGGGTGTGGTGGGCATCGGGTGTTCCTTTACTTGTGGTGAGTGAGGGGCTGAGGTGTGATCGCAGAGGCTGTGCAGCCGCTTGATCGGGTTGGTTGCAGCGGTTCCGGTGATTCCCGGGAGCGGTTG
Source organism: Streptomyces sp. NPDC002884 (assembly GCF_040295245.1). Taxonomy (NCBI): domain Bacteria; kingdom Bacillati; phylum Actinomycetota; class Actinomycetes; order Kitasatosporales; family Streptomycetaceae; genus Streptomyces; species Streptomyces sp. NPDC002884. Next base: position 67,029 of record NZ_JBEOVB010000030.1, read on the forward strand.
CGCAGGGTTTTGGCGAGTGCTCCCACGGCCGCGAGGGCCAGCAGGGTCACGGCAGCCGCGTACAGGTGTGCCGCCGTTCGTAGTCCGTAGCGCACGGTGAGGACCCCGGCGCCGATGGCGGGCAGGCTCATCGCCAGGTAGCTGAGGACGTAGTAGGAAGCGAGCGTGCCGCTTCTTTCGTTCTCGAGGACCGGGGCGAGGACCATGCGCAGGGCGCCCTGGGACACGGCCCCGAAGCCGAACCCGGCCAGCGCGGCGCCGGCGAAGAGCAGGGCCAGGCTGGTGAAGTGCATGGCGCCCACCGACAGCAGTACGGCCGGGATCACTGCCAGGGAGCCGAAGGCGGCGGCGGTGATGGCGCGCAGTGAGCGAGTCGCCCACACGGTCAGGGCCGCACAGAAGGTAAGCGTGAAGAACACCAGGCCGCCGACCGCCTGGGGAGCGGTGGGGGAGATGAGCCGGGTGAAGGCCGGGCCCAGTGAGGAGTAGAAACCGCCCAGGGCCCAGACGGCCACGACCCCCGCGCCGGTGAGTATGAGCGCGCGCCCCGCCGCCCCGGGCAGCGCCAGGTGTGGCCGCATCGACCGCAGTGCCCCGGCGTGGGGGTGGGCGGTTTCGTCCGTGAAGGCGAGAGCGACTATCTGCACGGCGAAGAGGGCCATCAGCAGCACGTACACGGTGACCGTCGGGCCGGGCGCGAAGTGCACGAGCAGGGTGGCGCCCATGACTCCGGCGGCCATTCCGGCGACCGGCGAGACGCTGTTGGCCAATGCCGAGCGGCCGGGACGGGCCGGGTTCTCCAGGTCGAGCAGGGCGGCGCCCGCGGCACTGGTGGCCGCGCCGGTCGCGAGGCCTTGCAGGACACGGGCGGTGATCAGTGTTCCCACGCCGTCGGCCGCCACGAAGACGCCCATCGATACGACCTGCAAGGTCAGCGCGCCCATGAGGACCGGGCGTCGTCCGATGTGATCGGAGAGTGCGCCGGTGGTCAGGAGGGCGACCAGCAGCGCCAGTGCGTACGCGCTGAAGACGATGGTCACGGTCAGGGCGGAGAGCCGCCACTGGTCCTGGTAGAGGGCGTAGAGCGGGGTTGGCGCGCTGGACGCGGCGAGGAGCGCGATCAGGACGGAGGCGTTCAACGTGAAGGGCAAGCGCCTTGAAAGAGGAGTGCGTCGCGTGGCCGGGCCCGCGGAGGCGCTCTGCATGAGCTTCCTTCCCTGAGCTAAAAGCAATGGGTTTGCGTTTAGCCACCGTAGGCCCTAACGTCCACTAAAGCAAAAAGTTAGCGTTTGGTTGTCTCGGGGTCGGATCACGGCCCGGCACGGCACGACGTACAGAGCCGAAAGGGCACTCATGAACACCGACGAACTCACCCCCCGGGAAGCAGCCCGATGGGCGCTTCGGGCAGGGCTTCCGCTGAGCGACGAACGCCATGAGGCAGTGGCAGGCACTGCCGAGTACATCCAGTCCGTCATCGCCACCCTGCGGGAACTCGACTTTGGGGACATCGCGCCGGCGGCCGTATACGTCACTGGACAGGAGCACGTCGATGCAGCCGTTTGAGTTGTCACTGGCCGAGGCTGCCCGCGCCGTGCAGGCGAAGGAGCTGTCGCCCGTCGAGCTGACCGATTCCGTCCTGAACCGCATCGGTGCGGTGGAGGAGCGGCTCCAGGCCTACGTCACCGTGGCCGCGGACGGCGCCCGTCACGCGGCGGCGCTGGCCGAGCGGGAGATTGCCGCCGGACGGTCACGCGGTCCGCTGCACGGCATCCCCATGGCGCTGAAGGACCTGATCGACGCCGAGGGGATGCCGACCACGGCCAGCTCCCGCGTCCGGGCGGACCATGTGGCCGACGGCGACAGCGCGGTGGCCGCACGACTGTCCGAGGCCGGCGCGGTCCTGCTCGGCAAGACCCACACCCATGAATTCGCCTACGGGCTGACGACACCCCAGACCAACAACGCGTGGGACCACAGTCGTATCGCCGGGGGTTCGAGCGGCGGTTCCGCCGTGGCCGTGGCCGCGGGGGAGGCCACCTTCGCGCTGGGCACGGACACCGGGGGATCGATCCGCGTCCCCGCCGCGCTGAACGGCGTGGTCGGACTCAAGCCCACGTACGGCCTGGTCTCCCGACACGGCGTGACCTCGCTGTCCTGGTCCCTGGACCATGTCGGGCCTGTCGCCCGCACCGTCGAGGACGCGGCACTCGTGCTCGACGCACTGGTGGGGCGAGACCCGCGTCACGCCGAGAGCAGTCACTGCGCGGCGAAGGGCCGGCCGGGGGGCGAGCTGTCCCGCGACGACACGGATCTGACGGGACTGCGCGTCGGAGTCCCGCGCAACTACTACTTCGAGCGGATCTCCCCCGAGGTCGACGCTGCAGTTCGCCGGGCCATCGGGCAGCTCCAGAAGCTGGGGGCCGAGGTCGTCGAGGTCGAGATCCCGCTGACGCGCTACGTGCAGGCGATCCAGTGGGGGCTGATGGTCCCGGAGGCGACGGCCTACCACGAACAGACACTGCGCTCGGTCCCCGAGCTGTACGCGGCGGACGTACGCATCCTGCTGGAAGCCGGTGAACTCGTCCTGGCCGGTGACTATCTCCGTGCCCAGCGTGCGCGGACCATGATGCGCGACGCCTGGACACGGATGTTCCGCGAGGTCGACGTCGTCGCGGCTCCCGCGGTGCCGATGACCGCCGCCAAGTCGGGGCAGGAGACCGTCGAATGGGCCGACGGAACGGTGGAAGCCGTCTCCGACAGCTACGTCCGTCTCTCCGCGCCGGCCAACATTACCGGGGTTCCGGCCCTCACCCTGCCCGTCGGTCATGATCACGCGGGCATGCCGATCGGCATGCAGCTGATGGGCCGCCCGCTGCACGAAGCGACTGTGCTGCGGGTGGGCCGCGCCTGCGAACTGGCGGGCACCGACGCGGGAAGGCTCGCCCCGATCGCGGCCTGAGCGTGCGATGGGCCCTGCCCGGCCGACGAACAGGTCGGCCGGGCCGACCGCCGGGCCCGGGAAAGGGCTCGGCTAGAAGCAATGGAATTGCATTAAGGTGGATCTCATGAGCCCCAAGCCCATGGTTCGCCCCGGAGGGCGCAGCGCACGCGTGCAGGAGTCCGTACATGCGGCAGTCCGTGAACTCGTGGCCGAACTGGGGCGCGAGGCCTTGACGGTCCCTCTGGTAGCGGCACGGGCCGGCGTGACGCCGTCGACCATCTACCGCCGGTGGGGCGATCTCCAGGAGTTGTTCTCCGATGTCGCCGTCGAACGACTGCGCCCTGAGGTGCTTCCGGCCGATCTCGGCAACCTGCGCGACGATCTCGGCGTATGGGCGGAGCAGTTCCTGGAGGAGATGGCTTCTCCTCCAGGGCGCGCCTACATCCGCGACGCGCTCCTCGGCGACCCGGACGGCAGCAATGCCGGCCAGTGCTCGGAGTACGCCGCCGACCAGATCGACATAGTGCTGACCCGGGCGTCGGAACGCGGTGAGGCTGTGCCGGGAACGGAGCAGGTCATGGACCGTGTCGTGGCTCCCATGATGTACCGGATCCTGTTCCGCCCCAGCCTGCTGGACGCCGCGTACGCGCGTGAACTCGTCGACAACGCCCTGGACCGGCCCTGAGGCCCTCGGAAAACCGAGGATCGGCTCAAGTCACCCGCACGGCAATGGGTTTCACGCGCTGACCGTGCTGCGGCGCTTGGCACCCACCACCTTGCCGATGAGCCACGCGTTGACGACGGCGCCGACGGCGCTTGCGACGAAGAGGCCGGCCGTCCAACCGTCGGGCAGGGCGAGGGCCGCCATGCTGACCGGGGCTGTGGCGAGCAGCGGGATCACCGCGGCGAAGGACCCGTCCGCGTGATCCACCAGCGTCGCGTCACCCACGGCCCAGAGCAGCAGGACGGCGCTCACGACGAGGTACCCGATCGAGTACCGGTTTCCCGCGATGGCGCCGACCAGCTTGTTGTTCGACATGACTCTCTCTTTTCACCCGTTGACCACTTGCTTGCGGTCCCAGCTTGTCCGCGACTGCTGTGTCGGGGCATGAGTAGTTGTGCTCATCCCTGACTGGAAACGGAGGCAGGGAGGCTGCCGCTTGCGGCACACCCGCTGGTCGGGGCGGGGTGGCGCAGGCACGTCGGCCGTACCGGACGTCGCACGCGCGGAACGTGACCGGCGTTTGGACATCTCTTGATCTGTCGGGAGGGCTGGCGGCCCCGGCATGCTCAGAACACTTCACGATGGCGCCCGGTACTCGCACGAGGGAAACCGGGCCGAACGGGCCCAGGAGCACCGTGGAACAACCGAACAGCGCTTCGGCTGATGTCTCCGGCGTGGACCGGATCAGGATCGTCGTCCACGCGCCGGATCCCATCAGCCGGGCCGGCGCGATGACCCTGCTCGGAGACAGGGCCGCGGCCGTGATCATCACGGGCGCACAACAGACTCCGGCGTTCCGCACGGGGCCGCAGCACACTGACCACACCGTGGTCGGACTCGTGGTGGCCGATGCGCTCGATACGCCGACTCTGCTCACGTTGCAGGAGCTGAGCCGGGACGGTCTACGGGCGGCACTCGTGGTGACCGCACTCCGGGACGACGAGCTGCCCACCGTGGTCGCGAACGGAGTGAAGGTCATCGTTCATCGGCACGAGGCCACCGCACAGCGGCTGTGGCGGGCTGTTGAAGCGGCCTCCCGCGACGACGTGGACCTGCCTCGGAGCCTGCTGAGCCAGGTGATCGGCCGACTGGCCCGGCGTGCGCCCGGCTCGGGCGGGTCGAGGGTACAGGCGCCCGCTGCCGGGGCCGCCGGCCCCGACCGTCCGTCCGAGCGGGAGCTGGACGTGCTGCGGCTCATCGCGGACGGCCTCAACACCGAGCAGATCGCCGCACAGCTGTCCTGCTCGCAGCGCACCGTCCGCAACGTGGTCCAAGGGCTCACCGAGCGCCTCGGCCTGCACAATCGCCCCCACGCCGTGGCCTACGGCTTCCGTGCCGGACACCTCTGAACGCCTGCCCGGCGCCGACCGTGCGGCGGTGGCCGACGCCGCTCCCCTAGGGGACGGCAGGCTTCAGACGGAATAGCGGACGCCTGTCAGCTCCTCCGAGAGCGTCCACAGCCGTCGCTGGGCCTCGACGTCGTGCGAGCGCGGGTGGGAGTCGGTGCGACGGGGGTCTCCGCGCATCTCGCCGGGGCCTTTCGGGCCGTAGTACTCACCGCCGAGAGCGTTCGGATCCGTGGCGGCGCGCAGCGCTGGCAGTGCGCCGCGTTCCGCGCTGTGGGTCAGCAGTGGCCCGAGGACGGTGTTGAGGAGCCGCATGTGCGCAGGCGCGTTGCGGGTCAGACCGGTGGATGCGCCGCCGGGATGTGCGGCCAGGGCCGAGGTGGGAGCACCCGCGTCGGTGAGCCTGCGGTGCAGTTCGTAGGTGAAGAGGAGGTTGGCCAGCTTGGACTGGGAGTAGGCGGCCTGCCGGTCGTACGACTGGTGCGAGTTGAGGTCCTCGAACGCGATGTGACCGCCCCGGTGGCTGTTGCTGCTGATCGTGACGATCCGTGAGTCGGCGGTGGCCAGAAGGTGGGGCAGGAGGAGGCCGGTCAGGGCGAAATGAGCCAGGTGGTTGGTGCCCATCTGTAGCTCGAAGCCGTCGCTTGTGCGGGTCAGCGGTGTCCACATGACACCGGCGTTGTTGATCAGCAGGTCGATGGTGGAATGCCTGGCGGTGATGTCCCGCGCCGCCTCGTGGACGGACGCGAGGGAGGAGAGGTCCAGGAGCTGTACCTCCACGGAGGCGGCGGGCGTGTCGGTGGTGATCCGGTCGGCGGCCCGGGCTCCGCGCTCGGCGTCGCGCACGGCGAGGACGACGTGCGCCCCGTGCTCGGCAAGGGCGGTCGCGATGGCTAGGCCGAGTCCTGAACTCCCTCCCGTGACAACGACGTTGCGTCCGGTCTGGCTCGGCATGTTTCCCGGTGTCCACGCTGTGCGCTGGTGCATGAGGTATCTCTTCCGTGGTCGTGACGATGGGGCGGGGTGGTGGTTGGGTGTGTGTCGGCATCGCTGCTCAGCTGCCGGCGGATGCCCACGTCGGTGGGGCGTGTCCGCCACTGGTCGGCTGTGGCATGAGATCGTCCCTTCAGGCGGTCGGCGTACCGACCGAGCCGCTGAAGGTGCCCACGCGCTACCCCGGTGACCGGCCTGCAGGGTAAGGTGAACTTTGGTTCATTTTTATCATGAACCATGATTCATCTTTTCGCAAGCGCCCCTTGGAGGGTTCATGACACAGGCCCGAGCGCCGCGAGCCGATGCCGTCCGCAACCGCAAGAAGATCCTTCTCGCAGCCAGGGACCAGATCACCCTGCACGGGCCCGGCGTCGGCATGGACGAGATCGCCGCGGCGGCAGCGGTGGCCGTGGGGACGCTCTACCGTCATTTCCCCACCAAGACCGACCTGGTGGGCGCCGTGATCGCCGAGAGCATCGGAGAGGTGGCGGACGACGCGGAGGCCGCCCAGGAGCGGGTGGAGTCCGGGGCCAGTGCCATGCGGGAGGTCGAGGCCTTTCTCGGCCGGACGGTGGAGGCGTCCGCCAGGGACCGAGTGGTCAAGACAGCCGCTCAGGCCCTAGGCGCCGCCTCGACCGACACGGCGGAGGAGGCCAGGGCGCGTGCCGCGCTGGCCACACTGATCACTGCGGCGCAAAGCTCCGGGGACCTTCACCCGGATGTCACGGTCGAGGACTTCTACCTGCTCCTTTCAACCGCACCCTCCGACCGGTCGCCCGAGGCGCGGGCCCGGTGGCTGACCTTGACTCTGCCGGGACTCACCAGTCGGGGGCGTGCGCATCGCCTCTGATCAACGCTGTCGCCCCGGCGTAGTCCGCGTGGCCGCGAGGATCCGCCGTCATGGCGTGGTGGGGTGGTGCCTCGCCGGAGGAGTGGGTGCTCCCACCAGGCCGCTCTGGTACGCGATCACGACGAGCTGTGCCCGGTCTCTCACGTGGAGCTTCGCCATGGTCCGGTTCACATGTGTCTTGACCGTGACGGTGGCGACGAACAGGCGGGCGGCGATGTCGTCGTTGCTGAGGCCTGCGGCGACCAGGGTCAGTACTTCGGCCTCGCGCGGAGTGAGGGTGGCCAATTGCTCGGGCGTCGCGAGCTGCTCGGTCTCGGGTTGTGACAGGAGCCGGGCGATGAGACCCCGCGTGGCGGTGGCGGACAGCAGGGCGTCGCCGCGCGCGATGGTCCGGATGCCTTCGATCAGTTCCCTGGGGCCGGCCCCCTTGCCGAGGAATCCGCCGGCGCCGGCCCGCAGCGCCTCCAGGACGTAGTGGTCGACTTCGAAGGTGGTCAGGATGAGGACCTTGACACCGGCGAGGTCCTCATCCGCGCTGATGGCACGCGTGGCCTCCAGCCCGTCCATGTCGGGCATCCGGATGTCCATCAGGACGACGTCTGCGCGGGTGGCCCGGACCAGGCGCAGGGCCTCCCGGCCGGTGGACGCCTCGCCCACGACTTCCAGTTCGGGGTCGGACTCGATGAGCGAGCGCAGACCCGCGCGGATGAGTGCCTGGTTGTCGGCGATCAGGATGCGGGTGGTCATGGTTGCTTCCCGGGAGGTCGAGAGGGACGGGGCGGGGTGGTCATGCGTCTGTGCCGCCGGTGAGACCGGTCAGCGGGAGGGCGGCGTGGACGTGGAAGCGCTGGTCGTCGTCGAGGCCGGTGCGAAGGGTGCCGCCGACCGCGTGAGCGCGTTCGCGCATGCCGATCAGGCCGAGGCCGGTGCCACCGCGTTCCGGGAGGGTGGGCCTGAGCGGGGTGGGGTTGGCGATGTCCAGGGTCAGCGCTGTGCGGGTGCGCGCCACGGTGAGCTCGGCCGTTCCGGTGCCGTGACGGTGGGCGTTGGTGAGCGCTTCCTGAATCAGACGGTAGGCGACGAGGTCTGTGGTGGCGGGGAGCGCGGGTATGTCGTCGGCCGGTGTCCAGTGCACCTGGAGCCCGGCGGAACGGTAGGTGCCGATCAGCTGCGGCAGTTGGGCCATACCGGGTGCGGGCTCGATCGGTGGTCGGCCGTCATCCTGTGAGCGCAGGACGCCCAGCAGTCCGCCCAGCTCCTTCAGTGCGGTACGGCTGGCTTTACGGACCTCTCCGAGCGCCTCCGTCGCGGTGGCGGGGCGGGTCGACAGCAGGTGCTCGGCGACCCCTGCCTGCAGGTTTATGACAGCGATGTGGTGGGCGACGACGTCGTGCAGTTCGCGGGCGATGTGCAGACGCTCCTCCGCCACCCGGCGGCGTGCCTCCTCCTCGCGGGTGCGTTCGGCGCGTTCGGCGCGTTCCTTGATCGCGGCGATGTAGGCCCGGTGGCTGCGAACGGCGTCGCCCACCGCGGCCGCCATGCCGATCCAGCCGAACCGCCCCAGCGGATCCCTGGGGTCCGACTGTTCAGGGCTGAACAGGACGGCCACCGCGGCCAGTACGACGGCGACGGGGACGGCGCAGGCCCAGACGGTACGCCGGTCTGTGCGGACGGCGACGGTGTAGACGGCGAACACCACGGGGGCGACGAAGGTCTCCAGGCCGGAGCCGCACGCGACGGCGATCATGGCGATGACCGAGGTGACGGCAAGGGTGTGCAGGGGCCACCGGCGGCGGACGGCGAGCGCGGCACAGGCGAGCGCGAGCATGAGCAGCGCAGGCAGGCTCTTGGTCGGTGCCGGCTGGTAGTCGTCGGGGGAGAGGGCAAGCGGGAGATAGAGCGCCGCGGCGGCGAGGGCGTCGAGTACGCCGGGCTGCCGCCAGGCAAGCAGACGCAGCCTGTCGAAGGCGGCTCCCGCGAAGTCCACTACTCCTGGCTGCCGTTCAGGAGCAGGCGGTTGGGACGTGGTCCTGGCGGCCGGGGTGTCGTGCGTCGGGCGGCGGGGTCCCTTGAGGAAGGTTCGCATGCGGGTCACAGGGCACCTCATGTCGGCCGGGTCGGCGGCTCGGGACGGGGCGGGATATCGACATACGGCGAGCGGGCACGGCAGCGGCTCCGCCGCAGCGCGACTGCGCTGCGGCGGAGCCGACCGGGGTCCTTCGGTGGACGGGCGAGTGGCACCGCCCACGGACGGGTCAGCCGACGGGAGTGCGCGCGGCGTTCGGCCGGCCGAGCCGGGCGGTGTACTCGCTCAGGCTGCCGCGGCGCAGCCAAGCCAGGACGCCGCACAGGGCGAGGACTGCGAGGGGAATCACCGGGTTTCCGTCGTCGACGAGGACCGTCTCGCTCACTGCCGCTCCGACCATGACGCCGGAGAGGGCGAGTGCGGCGAGCGCGGCGAGAAAGGGGACGAGCAGACCGACACCTCCGGCGATCTCGACGGCGCCGGTGACGTACCGCAGCCATTGGCCGGCTCCCACCTCCTCGAAGGTCTGGCGGGTCTGCTCGCCGCCGAGCCACTTCGTGACGCCGCTGAACAGGAAGACGGCCGCGAGCAGGGCCTGCATGACCCAGGCCGTGATGTGCGCGGGCCGGGAGGTCGCGGTGGGCGGTCGGTGGGAGCTGATGTGCTGGTTCATGGAGTCACCTCGGGTGAGGGCGCTGAACTGCGAGCGCCGGTACGGCTGTCGGGATGCGTGGTGACCGGAACGGACGACCGGGTCACCGGTGGGTCGGACGGTCAGACCTTGGTCAGGCCGGAGGTCGGGTCAGAAGTCGAGCCGGTGTCGGCGTGTGCAAGCTCCGGCCGGTCCGCGCCGAGTCGCCCGCGCAGCTTGCCGCCCTCGATGTCGACGTCCGGCAGGAGCCGCTCCAGCCAGTCGGGCAGCCACCAGGCGGAGCGCCCCAGGAGGGTGAGCACAGCTGGTACGAGAGTCATACGGACGATGTACGCGTCCACGAGGACGCCGACGGCGAGGGCGAAGCCCATCATCTTGACCATGGCGTCGGCCGACATCACGAAGCCGAGGAAGACGCTGATCATGATCGCGGCGGCAGCCGTGACCACGCGCGCGCCGTGGGTGAAGCCGGAGACGACGGCCTCGGTCGGCCCGGCGCCGTGCACGTACTCCTCCCGCATCCGGGCCACCAGGAACACCTGGTAGTCCATGGCGAGGCCGAAGACGATGCCGATCAGGAAGACCGGCATCATGCTGACGATCGGCCCGGTCTGGGCGACCCCCAGCAGTCCGGCGAGCCAACCCCACTGGAAGACCGCCACGACGGCACCGAAGGTCGCGGCGACGGTGAGGAGGAATCCCAGGACGGCCTTGACGGGGACGAGCACCGAGCGGAACACCAGCATCAGGAGCAGCATCGCCAGGCCCACGACGACCGCGAGGTAGGGGATCAGCGCACTCTGCAGCCGGTCGGACATGTCGATGTTGAGCGCGGTCAGGCCGGTGACGGCGATCGTCGCCCCGGTCGAGGCGCGCAGGTCCTGACCCTGGTCGCGGATGGCCTTGACCAGGTCGGTGGTGGACTGGGCATTGGGGCCGCCGTCGGGAACGACCTGCAACAGGGCGGTGTCGCCTGCCGGGTTGACGTTGGCAGGGGAGACGTTCTTCACGTCTGGCAGTGTCTTGACGTCTTCGCTCACTTGCTGTGCCGCGGTCTTCGGGTCGGCGCCCGACTCCGTGCTGACCACGATGACCAGCGGTCCGTTGAATCCCGCCCCGAACCCGTCGCTCACCAGGTCGTACGCCTTGCGCTGAGTGGTCTCCCGAGAGGCCATGCCGTCGTCGGGCAGCCCGAGGCGCAGGTCGAGAGCGGGCAGCGCGGCGACTCCCAGCCCCAGGGTCGCCACGATGAGTACGGCCACCGGGCGGCGCGTCACCAGGGTCACCCATCGGCGTCCCATGGTCGCGCTCTCCCCTTCCCTTTGTTCCTTCCCTTCCGCGCTGTGCGGGGTGACACGGCGGCTGGCGAAGCCGAGGAGTGCGGGGAGCAGGGTGATCGCGATCAGGACGGCGACCGCGACGGTGGCTGCGGCACCCAGGCCCATCTGTGTGAGGAACGGAACGCCGACCACGGAGAGTCCGGCCAGGGCGATGATGACGGTGAGCCCCGCGAACACGACCGCGGACCCGGCGGTGCCCATGGCGCGGCCCGTCGCCTCCTCGCGGTCGGAGTCCTCGGTGAGTTCATTGCGATAGCGGGAGACCACGAGCAGCGCGTAGTCGATCGCGACCGCCAGGCCGATCATCAGGGACAGGGTCTCGGTCGCAGGGGAGAGTTCGACGAACCCGGTCAGTGTCATGATGCCGGTCAGCCCGATACCCACGCCGATCAGCGCGGTGGCCAGCGGCAGGCCCGCCATCAGCATGGACCGGAAGGTGATGAGCAGGACCAGGGCGGCGATGGCGACACCGATGATCTCAGTGAAGCCGCCGGGCTCCTCGCCCTCCATGGCGTCCCCGCCGATCTCGACGGTCAGCCCCGCTTCGCGGGCTTCGTCGGCGGCCTTCAGCAGGGCGTCGTGGGAGCCCGTGCTCACCTCCTCCCCGGGGACCTTGTATGTCACCTCGCTGAAGGCGATCGCCTTGTCGGGGCTGACGGTGCCCGCGTCGAACGGGTCCTGCGCGCCGACGACCTGCGGTCCGTCGGCGAGTGAGGCCACCGTTCGGTCGAGGACCTGCCGGTTGGCCGGGTCGGCGAGCGTCGAGCCGTCAGGGGCGGCGAACACCACGCGAGCCGTGGCGCCGTCGGCTGCCGCCTGCGGGAACTTCTCCTCCAACTGGTCCAGTGCGCGCTGGGCCTCCAGGCCGGGGATCCGCTGGGCTTCCGAGGTGGGACCGGACAGGGTGACGGCTCCCGCCACACCCGCTGCCAGGAGGACGAGCCACATCAGCAGCACAAGACGTCGTCGCCGGAACGACCACCGGCCGAGTTGGTAGAGCAGGACAGCCATGAAGAACTCCAAGACATGAAACGAAGAAGGGCGTACGGGGTCGCGGCCAGGGGGTACCGGCCGCGGACGGGGCGCTGATCACGCGGTGACCGGGGGAGACCAAGGGGAGAGCTGGCGCATTTCGGACGGATGCCGGAGAGTGCTCCGGCGCCGCCGACCGGCGGCGGCTGAGATGTTGGCATCGGCCGAGTTGTCGACCGGACGGAAAGCGTCGAGGCGGGTGTACCGCACGACGCGGCCGGGCCGGGGCCCGGAGGGCCTTTCTTTTATTGAATGACTCAAGGTTATTCTTTGAGCTACTCAATGAGTTTGTCAAGCGATACTCTATGGACATGCCTTCGCAAGCCGACACGGCCGTTCTCGCCCACCAGGTCGCCACCCTGTCCCAGCTCATCAGGGAACACATGAGTGACCTGCTGCAGGAGCTGGACATCACCGAACCGCTGGCCAACCTTCTGTGGTACGCCGACGCGCAGGCCGACCCCGTCCCGCTGCGCAGGCTTGCCGTGCGGCTGCACTGCGATCCCTCCAACGTGACCCTGATGTGCGCCAAACTGGAGGAGAAGGGGCTGGCCCAGCGCCAGCCGCACCCGAAGGATGGCCGTGTACGCACGCTGGTGGCGACTGAGGCGGGCCGCGCGGTTAGGGACCGGCTGCTGGAGCGAGCCCATGCCACGCCGTCGCTGAGTGCACTAGACACCGACGAACGCACCGCCCTCCAGACTCTGTTGTCGAAGGCGCTCGCCGCAGGAAAGTGAGAGCGAGTGCGTCGCGTCGCCAACCCGGCTCCCATGGCGCGCGGTTGCTGAGATCGCGGCGCTCGCGGCGGGCGGGCGGCGTCCTCTTTCCTGGTCAGACATGAGGGCGTACATGAGTGTCTCCAAGGAGCGGGAAGGTGTTCCGATGCCGCCAAGACTGGCCCGGGCGCCCGTGTCGCACGTCCTCCAACTGCAGACACTTGAGGCACCGGCTTGTACTGCGGTCGCAGCAGAGGGCGTTGTCTGCGAGGGGCTGACGCGGACGTTCGGGCTGGGAGCGAGGGTTGGTCGGACCCCCGGCTCATTTCAGGAGCGTTCATGACCCCAGCCGAACCGACCTCGCTCTCGGGCTCGGGTGCGAGCCGACCGGACCGCAACGGTGGCCGACGGCCACTGCGTGCCCTCCTGCTCGGGGCCACCGCGGTCGCGGTGCTGGCCGCCTGCCAGACCGGGCCCGAAGGGTCCGGGGTGAGCGGCCGCGTACCCGATCCGGCAGCCACCCGTACACCGGCGGGAGCTCTCGGGACGGTCCTCGTGCCGACTGGCGACTACCGCCTCGGCGCCGACGCCGGACCCGCCGACGAACGCCCCGCCCACACCGTGCACCTGGACGCTTTCCGTCTCGACCGTTATCCCGTGACCAACGCGGACCTCGCACGCTGGGCGAACGGCAACAAGGACCGGCTGCACAATGCCGCAGGAGGCCAACAGGTCCCGGCCGACCCACGGATGCCCCGCGAACCGGACGCCGTACGGGACAGCGACGACCGTGACCTGTTCGTCCCCGCCGACGCGGACGGCAACTCGCACCTCACGCGCAGCAACGGCAGTTTCGACGTCGAGAGCTCGTACGCCGATCACCCGGCCACCGAAGTGACTTGGTGGGGGGCCTACAGCTACTGCCGTGACCGCGGAGCACGGCTGCCCACGGAGGCGGAGTGGGAAGCCGCGGCCCGGGGTGCGAATGGCCGGACCTATCCGTGGGGCGATCAGGAACCGAACGACCGTCGAGCCCGGTACGGCCGCGACTCGGGCGGCACATCCCCGGTGGGCGCCCATCCCGACGGGGCAACCCCCTCCGGCATTCATGACCTGGCCGGGAACACGTACGAATGGACCAGCACCCTGTATCGCCCGTACCCCTACGAGGCCGACGACGGCAGGGAGGAAGTCACCTACTCCGCAGAGGAACGCGTGACCCGCGGTGGCGCCCACGACGACGAGGTCGCCGCACTGCGCGGCGCCTACCGCACCGGCTACTCCCGTGAGCCACAGGGCGGACATCACCACATCGGCTTCCGATGCGCCGCCGACCCTCGCTCCTGAAGCGACCACTGGTGGTCGAGGAGCTCTGGGCCTGTCCCGCATGAACGTGTCTCTCCCGATGAGGCAGGGCGCACCGGACTGCGCCCTCGAAGGCCGGCACGGCAACCTCCGCACGAGCCACCGGTCAACTCCAGCCCGATCCCTGGTCAATTCCTGACCGGAGATCGGGCCGCGGACGTTCCCCTGGGGGTTGGCTCAGCCTCTCCCGCGCAGAACTTCCTGGGCGGTCGGCGATCCGGAGGCACGGACAGCCCAGACGCCGACGACGAGAACGGTGACGGCCTCGGCGCCGACCAGCAGGCGCTCCACGATTCCGATCGGGAGGATCTCCCACCACGGCGTTCCCGTGCGGACCATCTGGCCCACCGCATAGAGGATCGGGGCGAAGGCGAGAGCGGACAGCAGACCGAGCCGACGGATCCGGCCGGCGTAGGAGCCCCAGGTGGCGGACCGCCTCCACGGACGGGCGAGGAGCTGTGCCGCGATCGGCAGACTGACGAAGGCGATGAGGCTGGCCACTCGGTGTATCTCGCCGCCGAGCGTGTCCTCCACGAGTGCCCGGTCCTCCTTGGGCACCAGCGCGACCACTGTGAGCCCGGCCGACCACAACACGGCGGCGATCGCCGCGCCGGATCGCCACCGTGCGATCCGGCTCGACACGAGCGCGGCGACGACGGCCAGCGAACCGAACGCGAGCGATAGCACCGCCGCACCGAAGAGCCACCGCTGCGGCCCCAACCCGTACTCACTGATCGTGTGACGGAGCATTCCGGGCGACACGATCGCGAGCCGCACATCGAGCGCGACGATCGTCAGCACAGTGAAGACGGCAGCCGCCGTACCGCTCACAGCCAGCACACGTGCGGGTGAGGTGAGACGGTCGGTCGACCTGCGGGGGAGAGTCCCGGGGGCGGGTGGGACGACGGTCGGTGCCTTTTCCATGCGTCGAGACTGCCCGTCGATCTGCGCCGGGTCGTCGTCCCGGCGCGGACACGTGGTCGTACCGCGAACGCAGTATGCAGGTGAAGTGAGCAGGCTTTGACCTGTGGATGAGCATCCGGCGGACCGAACATGAGAGGCAGGGAGGCGGATCCGCGCGTGCTTGCGCCGAAGGGCCGCAAACACGGCGGCACGCAACTCCCGTACCGGGACGCCGCAGCCGTGTCCGGTCTACTTCATTGGGTTCATCAGGAGAGAACATGAGCAACAACGACACCGCCGAGCCCGGTATCGCGCCCACCGACGGCCACCACCAGTCGGTCCCGGTGCACTTCGGTGACCTCGACTCCTTCGGAATGGTCCACCACGGCCAGTACGCGGCACTCTTCGAACGAGGGATCACCACCTACTGGATGGAGCGCGGAGTGTCGTTCGACCGGGCGAAGTCGCATATCACCGATGTTCTGCAGGTCGTGCGCAAGATGGAGATTACGTACGACATGCCGATCACGGAGGTCGGTGAGGTCCAGGTGCACTTCTGGATCGACCGCATGGGGCGGACTAGCTACACGTACGGCTTCCGCGTGTTGTCGGCGGACCGGACCGTGGTGCACGCCACCGGTCAGCGCGTCCAGGTCAATCTGGACCCCGTTACGCTGCGTCCCTTGCCGTTCGGCGAGGACGCGCGGGCCGCGGCCCTTCCTCTCATGCCGGCGTCCGGGTCAGGAGCCTGACCGCGGCTGCCCGACGGGGGGGAGTTCCATGGATCTCCAGCTGCCACAGCAGACCGCAGATCCGTTCCAGGGCGGCGGCGAGGTGCCTGCGGTAGGTGCTGAACGAGATGTGCAGCCGCTCGGCGACCGCCTCCTGGTTGGGTACGCGCTTGAAATAGGTGGTGGTGACGACCTTGTGCAGCTGCTCGTCACGGGCGGTGCCGTGCAGGGTCTCGATCGACATGGCGACGGCGTCGCGCAGGGCGTCGACCGCGTCGGTTCCGGGATGCTCGACCACCAACCTGCTGCGCACCAAGGGGTTGGCGAGCAGCTCATCCGGGCGGTGCCACGCGGTGAGCGCCGCCCGCACGGCCTCGTCAAACTCCTGGCGGGTGAGGACCACACAGCCGCCGGTCCGGTGCGCCGTCCTGCCCGCTTCTAGACCGCCCAGTTCCAGCGTGACGCTGAAGTCGAGCCAGATCCGCGGCGGGATGACCCGCCAGTCGTGGGCGTAAAGGGACTGGATCCGCTCCCCGGTGCGAACCGGATCGGTCAGCAGATGCTGGTCCATGTAGGCCATCAAGGGGTGCCAGAAGGAGTTCTCCGCCATCGCGATGTAGGACCACGCCAGACGGTCGGCCAGCACGAACTCGTACACCGCACGGTGCAGGAAGAGATCCATTACCGGCGAGGGCCGCTCGCACTCCTTCGGCTCCAGCAGGAACCGGACGATCTCCAGATGTTCCCCGTCCCTCATCGGAGTGCTGCCGCGGCTGTGTTCCCAGGCAGCCGACACGACGGGGTCGGCCGCGAGTTCCGCCGGGTCCGGCCGGTCCATCGTCAGACAGGCCCATACAGCCACGATCCGGCGGGAGTCCGTCCTGCGGCAGACACGCAGTGCCTGGGGCCGCCTGCCGATCCAGAAAGCGGTCAGGTCTTCCGCATCGGGTCCCTCCGCGTCCCTCACCAGCGAGAGCACCTCGTCGGCGTCCTCAGGTACGAAGGTGTCCTCGTGAACATTGCCGTCGGCCTGCCAGGTCACGTATTGAGACAGGAAGCCGTTGGTACGGTGGAGATAGGTGAGGGCCGCCATGGCGGGCAGCACTGCCGTGCCCTCTGCCGCTTTCGCGCGGGTCAGGAGGTGGGCGTGCAGTCCGCGGTGCATGGTCTCGTACGTTTGTGGGTCCCGCCAGCGCAGGTCCGTGTCGAGGACCTCTCTGACGACGTCGTGCGGGAACAGGCCGTGCCGGCCGGTCTCGACGAAGGGCAACTCCCGCAACCAGGAGAACAGTTCGGCCGCCGGGGCGTCGGGCAGCGCTTCCCTCAGCAGTTCCTCGGTCGTGGCGAGCGCGTGGGCGCACACCTCCAGGGCCCGGCGGTGCGCGATGTCCGGTAGCGCGCCCACGAGTTGACCGAGCAGTGTCTTGATGACGTTCGAACTGGCGGCGGAATGGGTGTGCATGCGTTCGCCGTGCAGCGACACGTCGGCCGCGAGCCGCAGGGCCAACGGGTGACCGCCCGCGAACGCGATCAGGGGGGCCTGCTCGTCCGCGGGAATCCCGCGTGAGGTGAGCAGGGTCCCGGCATCCTCGGAGGGCAGGTCTTGGAGCCGTACGACGTGCAGCAGACCGTCCCAGCCGGGGTCGGTGTGCCAGGGGAGAGAGGGCGGCCGCCGCCCGGCGACGACCGCGACCGTGTCGCCGGGCAGAGCGGGCAGGTAGCTCTCCCGCAACCAGCGTTCCAGGCCCTGGCACCGCTCGAAGGTGTCGACGAGCAGAACCACCCGCTCGTCGGCTCCCACCGGACCGGCCTCTGCCTCGAAGTCTTCCTCCCGCGCGGTGAGGTCACGGCCGTCGACCGTGATCACCCGGCGGCCCTGCGCGCGCGCCTCATCGGCAAACCGGGCGAGCAGTGCCGACTTACCCACGCCCCCGGGCCCGTGCAGGTACAGGACACCGAAGGCACCGGGGGCGCCGCTCAGCGCCGCCGTGAACTGAGCCAGTTCCTCGGAACGGCCGACGAACGACGCGCCGCGCGCCGATCGGAGACGCTCTGCCAGCCGACCGTGCGGAAGTTGAGACATGAAGCAAACTTAAACGATGGAGGCGCTTGCTCAGGCCACCTGGGGCAGTCGGCAGCCTGATCGCCCTGCGATCGTCGTCCGTGAACTGCTCGAGCTCGTAGCGGGCACCGTCTTCACTGCCCGACCGTCACAGCCCCGACAGGCAGAGTTGTCGACAACTGCGCGGTCAAATCCGTCGTGGAGTACGACCCGGTGTCCAACCGCCTGGTCCGACCTGCCCCGACTCGGCACTCCCGTGCTCCGGGCGGGTGGCGGCTGCGGCATCTATCGGATCGGGGGAATGTCCTCCACGGGCTGGCCTCAAGGTCCGCTGCACCTGGGCTACCGGGTACCGGTCGACCTGCCGCTGACCGCGCCCCGACGGTTCGCCGTCGACCTGCCCCCCGACACATACCGCCCCCCGGTCTCCGGTCCGGGGGGCGGTGTGTGTCGGCGTCCCCTGATCGGGGTGTCCGGCCTCGAGGTCGCGACGACCGCCATTTCCTGACGCCGCTTTTGCGATCCGCCCCTCGCCGAGGCCTGACAGTCCTCGCGGCCGTTCCTGTTGCGTGCGCTGTGGCGTTGGGACCCGGCATCGTCTGTCTTGACGCGTTGCCGCGGGAGGCCTCGGCCTGACTGATCGCCGTCGCCCCTGCTGGCCCGCCTACCTCGATCGTCCTGCGGTCTCGCCGAAGTGCTCGTGGTACGGCGCTCTCCTGACCGTTGTGGCAATCGGGGACCCTGCACAGCTGACGGATGAACCCTGCATATCGTGTTTTGCGTCCCAGGATCCGTGGGGCTGTGCATGGAACAGGAACGCTACGCATGTCGCACGCCCATGTATGTGGATGCCACATAGCGCAGACCGACGCAGGAGGAGTGAGTCTTGAACGCCGCCCCGTCCAGGGATGGAACGACGGTAGGAACGGAGCCCTTGGCAGGCGGCTTGAGCGCACGGCTGCGTGCCGCACGTGAAGGTGCTTTCGTCGGACGGGCCGCCGAGCTCTCGCTCTACCGACGGGCGCTCGACGCCGAACCGGGCGCACCGGTGGTGCTGCACGTCCACGGTCCCGGCGGCGTCGGCAAGTCGACGCTGTTGCAACGCTTCGCCGACGAAGCCGAAAAACTTGGGCGCACGGTCGTGCACCTCGACGCGCGCACCTTGCGTCTCACACCCGCAACCTTCAGCCAGGAAGCGTCGTGTGTCACGACAGCGTGCGGTTCGGTGTTGCTGGTCGACACGTTCGAACGTTGTCAGGGCTTGGAGGACTGGCTGCGTGAGACCTTCCTGCCCCGCCTGGCCGACACGGCCGTCGTGGTGTTGGCCGGCCGACAGCCTCTCGGCTCCCGCTGGCGCACGGATCCCGGCTGGCAGCAGGCACTGCAGAGCCTCGGGCTGCGCAATCTGACTCCCGAGGAAGCGGAATCCATGCTGATCGCGCGAACCGTTCCGGTACAGGAACGGGCGGCGGTCATGGCTTTCGCGCGAGGTCACCCTCTGGCCCTCGCCCTGGCTTCGGACAGGTCCGGCAGTGCTTTCACGGCCGGGGTACGGGAGAATCCGCCGCACGATGTCATCAGCGCGCTGCTGGCCAGGGTTGTCGACGACGTTCCTTCACCACTTCACCGGCAGGCGCTGGAGGTGTGCGCCCACACCAGGACGACGACCCAGGACCTGCTGCGGGCTGCTCTGCCCATCGAGGATGCGGGGCCCCTCTTCGACTGGCTGAAGAGACTTCCCTTCGTCGCGGCGGGCAACGCGGGCCTGTACCCTCACGACGTTGTCCGCGACGCTCTCGACCACGACCTGAGATGGCGTGACCCCGCTGAGTTCGTGGCCATGCATCACCGTCTTCGCTCCCATCTCCTGCGGCAGGCCGCGACCGCCACCGGCGACGCCGTGCTTCCCGCCATGGACGCGCTCAAGTACCTGCACAGGGCCGGAGGGATCACTCGCCGCTTCTTCGTCTTCGACGATCAGGCGGAGGCCTACGAGGACAGGTGCACCGAGGCCGACGCGCCGACGGTGCTCCGCCTGGCACACAAGGCCGAGGGCCCCGAAGCCGCGACCGCTGTCGAGTACTGGCTGCGCAGACAACCGGAAGCCTTCTACGTGCACCGGGACCCCGCCACCGGTGAGGCGGTCGCGTTCCTGGCCTGGCTGACGCTCGAGGAACCACTGAGCGAGGACGTGGAAGCCGATCCCGTCGTGGCGGAGGCCTGGCGGTACGCCCTGCGCACCAAGCCGGTGCGTGAAGGCGAGCACATCGTTCTGGCCCGGTTCATCGTGTACCCCGAGCAATACCAGCGTCCCTCACCGGTGATGGACCTGATGATGCACCGGGTGCTCGCAGGGTTCCTCCATGCCAAGCGACGCGCGTGGTCGTTCATCGTCCTGGAGGACACCGCTTTTTGGGAACCGCTCATGTCATTCTCCGAGCACCAACTCGTTCCGGAGAAAGCAACGCTCGGCGACCGCACTTGGAGCCTTTTCGGCCACGATTGGCGCAGCGTGCCGGTGTCCACGTGGCTAGACAGCACCGCGGAGGAGGAACTGTTCGGCCGGGACGTACGTCGCCCCCCGGCCGAATCGGAACTGATCGTTCTCTCGCGACCCGAATTCGACGCGGAGGTGCGCAACCTGCTTCGGTTGTGGCACCGAACGCATGACCTGAATCAGAGCCCGCTGATCCGGAGCAGACTGGTGGACCACAGGGGACCCGCCCCCGTCGAGGGGCTGCGCTCGGTCATCATGGAAGCAGTCGACCTGATGACCAACGATCCGCAGGAGCGGAGATACCACCAGGTCCTCACCAAGACCTACTTCGACGCCGTGCAGTCACAAGAACGTGCGGCGGAACTCCTGCATATGTCCTTCAGCACCTATCGCAGGTATCACACCCGGGGCCTCGAACTGGTCACCGACCGGCTCTGGGAACTGGAGATCGCAGGATCCGGCGCGTGAGCCGACCTCTCCTCCGTAACACGCTCAGGGCCTCCCGGATGGACAGCCGTCATGAGGTGCTCCACCGCTGGTTGTCGCGGCCGTTACATTCCCAGAGCACCACCTGTGTGCCGCTCGCGCCTCCGAAGACGTCCAGACACTTTCCGCTCGCCGCGGACACCAGTGAGCTCCCGACCAGACCGAACTCCTGCTCAGCCGACTGGTCACACGGTCTGAGTATCACGGGAGCCCGGTCCTTGGTGCCGGTGATGGAGGCGCAGAGTCCGCCCTGGTTCAGATTCCTGTCCGAACTGATACTCCAGGACTGGGCCGATGCGCTGCCACAGGCCGCGACCGAGAGTTCGGAGCCTGCTTCGGATCCGGTCAGGCATGTGCCTCCGGACTCGACGACAAGAGCCGTCTCCGGTTGGGTTGCGGCGTCGCCGTCTTCGCTGTCGCCGCCTTCATCCCGTGCTCCGCCTTCGCCAGCCGCTGTGCCCGCCCGAGGTGAGTTCTTGGCGTCGTCGGGATGTGTCTCAGTCTTGGACGCAGGGCCGGAGACCGAGGCGGACGCGGTGTCGGAAGGCAGCAGGGCAGCGTCCCCAGAGGCGCCGGCTGAGTGGCCTGCACCGAAGCTCTCCCCGTCGGTGACACTCGACCGGCGAAGCTCATCGGCCAAGTCGTAGGGTGGACGCCCGGTTTGCTCAGCGCCACTGCGGCCCGAGACAGCAATGGTGGTAGCCACCGCCGCGACGATCAGGACTGCGGCCGAGGCGATGATCCACCCACCGGCCCGCCTCGGCCCTCGTCTCTGGGCGTCGTTCGTCGCCGGAGGGGCGGTCGTGGGCTCTTCGAGGCGGCCGGGGCGTGAGCGGGGTCGAGGATGGGTCGTTCCGTCGACTACCTCGGCGCTGGAACGATGTGCTGCGGCGGCGCGGGCGAGCGCCGCGCGGGCAGCGGTCAGTTTTGCCGCGTCGCTGTCTCCAGAATGCCTCTCCGGCTGTGACTTGACGCGTTGCGCTACGTCCCGTTTGGGCAGCTCTGGCATCCTCTTGTGCTCCTCGTACATGCATGGCGCTCAGCCGAATGCGCGGTTCCGGGTGGTGCGGCAACTCGGGGGGGGGGGGGCTCGGAAGGCCAGGCCGCAGGAAGGGCATATCGCGCCGCCGCCCCCTGTTTCCATCCTGGTGCGCCGTGCGGGCCCGTGAAAGAGCAGTCCCTGTTCATTCGGTGCCCATCTCTGGACCGGTGGTCCGGCTCCGCCGCATGTCGCAGAAGCGCCCCCCGTCGCGACACTCGTGTCTGGACGGGGGGCGAGGTGGCCCCGTTGTGGGGCCGGTCGGTCAGGCGGGTTCGACGGTGTCAAGCTCGACGTCGATGTGCTGGGATCCCTGTCCGGGATAGCCAAGGGCGAAGGCCAGAGCACGGAACGTCTCGGATGACGAGACGCGGATCTGGTGCGGTGTGCCGGGCTCGGTGTAGATCAGGTCGCCGACCTTGATGACGCGGGCCTCGTCCGCGACCTGCATGACGGCCTCGCCCTGGACGACGAACCAGAATTCGTGCGTGGGGTGGTGGTGGGCGGCCATGGTGGTACCGCCCGCGACTTCGAAGACCGAGACCAGGGCGAGGTAGGTGCCCGCGGTGGCCTTCTGCAATGCCTCTTTGGGGATGAGGTACTTGCTGCTGGCGGTGCCGAGATGCTCGGGCACGGCCTCCATGTCGACGGACCGGACGTCCATGTGTGTTCCCTACTGGTGGGTGGCACGCTGTCGGATGTATCGGAGGGGTTGTGGCAGGGGTGTGGTGTCCTGTCAGAGGCGTACGCCGTGGCGCTCCCACAGTTCCTCGGCCCACCCCGGGACGCCGGTCACGCCGTAGCGCTGCTGGAGGGCGGCCCGGGCGTCGTTGTCGTCCGGGCCCAGGGCGGAGAGGGCGAGGAAGTAGTCCTCGAAGGTGGCCGGGGTACTGATCTCGAGGATCCGGATTGTCGTCGTACCGGCGTTCCAGACGGTGTGGGGGATCATTCGGGGCTTGACGATCGTCTCCCCGGCTGCGGCGTTCCATTCCCTGTCGCCGATGCGGACGCCGAGTTCGCCGTCGAGGACGATGTTGACCTGGTCGTGGTCGGTGTGGACGTGCGGCCAGAACAGTGTGCCGGGGGCGATGGACTGTTCGACGATGCTGAGCGCGCCGCCGCTGTCGGAGCCGAGCGCGCGGAACAACGTCGGGATGCCGCCGATGGTGACCTGCTGGTCCTGCCGGGGTGTGTTCATGAGCGGTCCTTGTACATCGGGATCTCGACCGGCGGCTGGGGGATGACACCGCCGTGGGACTCGGCTTGCTCGTAGAGGTATTCGTGGCTGTCCCGCATGGTCCGCAGGGCGGCGTCGACATCGACGTGCACGAGCTTTCCTCCGCGTTTGACGACCTTCCCGGCGACGAGGACGGTGTCCACGTTTCCGGAGTTGGTGTGTCCGATGACGGCGCCGATCGGGTCGTTGCGGTACCAGCCGGCCTGGCTGATCCCGCGCATGTCGAGGAGGACGATGTCGGCCTGCTTGCCGGGGGTCAGCGAGCCGACCCGATCGCCGAGGCCGGCGGCGTGGGCGCCGTTGACGGTCAGCCAGGTCATTGCGTCCCGGGCGGTCCAGGTCCTGGTCTGCGGGGCGGTCCACTGCTGGTAGCCCGGCTCGTCGGTCTTCCACCGGGTGACCTGCAGCGTGAGCCGGGCCATGCCGATGAGGTCGCCGCCGGTGCCGATGACGCAGTCGTTACCGATGCTGGGGCCATGGGTGAACCGGGTGGCCTCGGCGATCGACGGGAAGCCCATGCCCATCTGCATCTCGGTCTCCGGGCAGATGGACACCGAGGCCCCGGCGTCGTGCAGCAACTGCCATTCGTACTGGCTCATGAAGCTGCAATGCACGAAGAGCATGTCGGGGCCGAGGATGTCAGCCTTGCCGAAGTGGGCGATGTCGGCGTACATCTGGCGGACGCAGTGCTGGTTGGCGTGTACGACGATCCGGGCGCCGAGTTCGCGGGCGTCGACGACCTCGCGGGCGATCTCCTCCATCGGGGCGATCGGCAGCTCCTGGGGACAGATTCCGAAGGTGAGCAGCTGATCTTTGCTGGAGAAGTACTTGTCGCGGATCTGTGTGGCGAGGGCGAGCCGTTCCGCGTAGTGGCCGAGTTCGCCGACGGGCATGCCGTCGGGCGGTGACTCGTCCCAGCCGTTGGAGGTGACCGGGGTGAGCGCGTGTCCGTAGAGGGCGCGCACGCCGGAGTCGCGGAGTCCGGAGACGGCTGCATGGGCGTGGTCGGCGGTGACGATGTTGTGGCAGTAGTCGACGACCGTGGTCACGCCGCAGTTCAACGCGTCCAGAGCGCCGAGATAGTTGCCCGCGTACATGTCCTGCGGGCGGTAGAGCTCGGCGAACTGCAGCCGGATGGCGCGGATGTAGTCGGGGACGACCCAGTCGACGCCGACACCGCGCAGCGGGGTCTGCCAGAGGTGGCGGTGGGTGTCGACCATTCCCGGCATGGCGATCATGCCGTGGGCGTCGATCACTTCGGCGTCGATACCAGTGTCGGCCAGGCCGGGGCCGACGGCGACGATCTTTCCGCCCTCGACGAGGATGTCACTGTTGCGCAATTCTCCGGCGGCGGGATCCATGGTGATCACGTCAGCGCCCTTGACCAGCAGTTTCATGAGAGGACTCCTTTGGCTCTCCGGAAGGGTGGGGCGGCTCAGCTGCCGATATCGAGGAAACCGGTGCGGCGGCGCTTGAGCTGGGCGGAGAAGACGATCGCGAGGACGACGGCCCCTCCGTTGAAGACATCGGTGACCCAGGGCTGCACGCCGAGCAGTGACAGTCCGCTGATGGCGGTGCCGAGGAAGAACAGCCCGAGAATCGTGCCGGGGACGTTGTAGGTGCCCGGGTGCCAGGTCGTGGCGCCCAGGAACACCGCGGCCAGCGCGGGCAGGATGAACGGGAGTCCGCCGATGGTCGGATCGCCGTTGCCCTGCGCGCCCACCTGGAGCACACCGGCGACGCCGGCGAGAACTCCGGATCCCACGAAGCTGAGCAGCACCAGTCGGTTGACCCGCAGTCCGGTGAGCCGCGACGCTGCGGCGTTGGAACCGACCGCGGTGAGGTGCCGGCCGAAGGGTGTCTGGGTCAGCAGGAACCAGGTGACGACCGCCAGGACCAGCATGATGACGAACAGCACGGGTAGTTGGGCGACCAGCCGGGTGCTAATCGTGGCGAGGGCAGGCGAGAGCCCTGAGCTGATCGGTACGCCCTGGGTGTACGCGGTGATGGCGCCGCCGATGATGGTGCCGACGCCGAGGGTGGCGATGATCGAGTTCACGCCGAGGTAGGCGACGACCGCGCCGTTGAGGGCGCCGATCAGTCCTCCGACCAGGAGAGTACCGATTACAGCCACCGGCAGGGAGAGACCGGCGCGGCTCATGAGGGCGGCGCAGACGATGGAACAGAGCCCCAGGGTCGCGCCGACGGAGACGTCGAACCGGCCGCCGACCAGCGGCAGCATCAGCGCCAGCGCGGCTACGGCGAGCACCGACTGCGATATCGCGATGCTGCGGAAGTTCGCGCCGGTGGCGAAGGTTTCCGGACGCAGCGCGGTGAAGACGGCGATCAGTACGACGAACAGTGCCAGCAGCCCGAACCGCTCTAGTACCAGGCCCGGTGCGGGAGCCGAGCGGCGGCGCGGCGCGGAGCCGGCCGGTGGCTGGGGCACGGCGGGAGACGCACCGCTGCGGGGCGCGGCCGACGAGGTGGTCATGGTGTGCTCTCCTTGGTGAAGACCAGCTCGGTGAGGTGGTGGCGGTGGAGGTCCGCCCCGCTCACCTCGGCGGTGATCCGGCCGTCGCGCAGGACCAGTACGCGGTCGCAGGCGTGGGCGAGTTCGTCGAAGTCGGAGCTGACAACCAGCGCGGCCATACCGTCGGACACGGCGGCGCGAATGGCGGCGTAGACGTCGGCGCGGGCCCCGACATCGACGCCCTGGGTGGGTTCGTCGAGCAGCAGCAGCCGCGGGTTGCGCCGCAGCCAGCGCGCGAGCACCACCTTCTGCTGGTTGCCGCCCGACAGCGAGGACATCAGCGCGTCCTGCCCGGAGGCACGGATCCCGAAGTCGGTGATCGCGCGGTCGGCGTCGCGGCGCTCGTGACGACGGTCGAGCCGGCCCTTGGACCAGTATTTGGCGACTTCCGCGGCTGAGAGGTTTTCCCGGACTGACAGATCGAGGAACGCGGCTTCGCGCTCGCGGTCCTCCGGCACATGAGCGATGCCCAGCTCCATGGCCTGGCCGGGAGTGCGGGGACGTTCGGTGTCCCCGGCGAGCCGGATGCTGCCCGAGTCGACGGGATGGTCCCCGAAGATCATGCGCAGCAGCTCGGTCCGGCCGGTGCCGAGGAGCCCGGCGATCCCGACGACCTCTCCGGCGCGGACGGTCAGGTCGACTCCGGCCAGCGGTCCGCCGGTCAGTCCCTCGACTTCGAGGACGGGGTCACCCGTTGCAATGGGGTCCGCCGCGTTCTCGGCGAAGACGCGCTCCACGGGACGTCCGACGATGTGCTCGATCATCTGTGCCTCGGTCATCGCCCTGGTCGAGCGGGTGACGACATGGTGGCCGTCCCGTAGGACGGTCATCGCGTCGGTGATGTCGAGGACCTCGTCGATGCGGTGACTCACATAGAGGATTGTCTGGCCTGCGCGGGAGTACCGGCGCAACGCCTCGAGCAGGACGGACACCTCATGCTCGGGCAGCGACGCGGTCGGTTCGTCGAGCACGAGGACCGGCATACCGCCGCCAAGGTTGTGTCCGTCGCTGGACTGGCCGTCAAGTCCCTTGTTCTCATGGTCGTCTTGCCCGACGTCCTGCAAGGCGCGGGCGATCGCGACCATCGTCTGGTCGGCGGGGCGCAGGTCGCCGAGCAGGTCGCCGGGGCGGGCGTCGATCTCGAAGCGCTCCAGCAACTCCGATGTACGCCGCCGCAGTCGGCCCCAGTGGACCCGGCCCACGCTCGTCGGAAACCGGTCGCCGATGGCGATGTTCTCCGCCAGCGTGAGCTCCGGAAAGGTGCTGGTGCTCTGGTGCACGAACCTCAGCCCGTAGAGGCGGGCCGAGTGGGGCGACGTGGCGTCCGAGGGGACGCTTCGTGTGCCGATGCGCAGTTCGCCCCCAGGGTCCCCGGTGTACACCCCGGCGAGGATTTTGATCAGGGTGGACTTGCCTGAGCCGTTGCCGCCGAGCAGCCCGTGGATGTGGCCTGCGCCGACCTCGAAGCTCACGTCGTCGAGGGCGAGGGTGGCGCCGAAGGTCTTGGAAAGGTGACTGACGGCGAGTGCTGTGCCGGTCATGTGGTGCCCCCGCTCCAGACCCTTTCGCGGGCGGCCTTGAAGTCGACCGGGGTGGCGATGGCGGCGCCCTTTGCAGGCAGACCGTGCCGGGCGTCGACGTAGACGAAGCCACCGCCCTGGTTGGGCTGTTTCGCGGGGTCGGCCCCGAAGAAGATGCGGTTGAGAGTGTCCGCGGTGGCCCAGATGTCGTACTCGTAGGGGATCAGGCTGGTGGCGGTGACGACGCCCTCACGGATGAGCTGGGTGCCAGACGCTTGGCCGTCGCCGCAGCACACGACCAGGTCGGTGCGCCCGGACTGCCGGACGGCTGAGGCGAAGGCGCCGGACATGAACGAGTCGGAGTCGTAGGCGACCGCGGTGGCGTCGGGGTGCGCGGTCATCGCTGTCTTGAGGATCTGGGCGGCCGGGTTGGGGAATCCGGTGATGTTCCAGACGACGGGGACGAGCCGGCACTTCGGACAGGCTGCCGCCATTTCCTTTTCGAAGGCTTTCCAGCCGACGGCGTGGATGGCCTGGTCGACGTTCTTGACCACCAGCACTTTCGGATTCCGTGTCCCGCGTTCGGCGAGTCTCGCGGCGAGGAAGCGAGCGTTGTAGCGGCCGCGGGCCGCGTAGTAGTCGCTGGTTTTTGTCGAGCCCATCGTGTTCAGCGTGGCGGTGAACAGCGCTTTGCCGCCGCCCAGGCTCCGGTCGTTGCAGTCGAGTGCTGCGTAATTGACCACGGGGATGCCCGCGGACTTCGCGGCGAGCAAGCCGCTCTTGATCTGCGGGCAGTCGAAGGCAGCCGTGACGATGCCGTCCGCTCGAGCGGCGATCGCCTGCCCGATGGCGGTGTTGGCGGCCGATGCCTGGTATTTGGTGTCCACCACCTGCACACGCCAGCCCAGCTGCTTGGCAGCGTCGGTGAAGGACGACGACATGGTGTGGCAGGCGTCAAAGTTCTCTCCGCAGGAGATGAACCAGACAGTCTTGCCGCGCACTGCGGCGGGGCCGTCGGAGGGTGGGTCCTGGAAGACGCCGGCGAAGCCGTCGTCGAGGACCTTCTGCTGGTCGGAGGTCAGGGTGCCTGTGTCGGCGGCCTGTGTCTGCTCGGTCGTCGTGCTGCACGCACCGAGCAGGAGAGCGCAGAGCAGGGCGAGCGGGCCGGTGAGCCACGCCAGCCGGGGTCTCGCGCTGAAGGGTATCGGGGTCATCCGGATCTCCTACGGATCGTCTTTGATTCCGAGGGCTGTCCATGCCGGTGGAGCGCACGGCGAAGCCGCACGTGAACGGGACACGGGCTGATGTGGGGGACAAGGCCATGGGCCTGCCGGCAGGGAAAGGCGTACAGGGGAGGCCGAGGTGGCGGGTACGAGCTGTCAGCCGGGCTGGTGGGCGCCGGTCATGATCTCAGCGAGGTCCTCGGGTGCGAGGAAGGACGGCGGCGGGGGCGGACCCCAGCTGAACAGTCCGCGCGCGCCCTCCAGCGTCTGTGGCGACCAGATCTGGTCGTCGAGGACGCAGTCCATGTCGGAGTAGTACTCGGAGAAGTTGCCGGCCGGATCCTTGAGGTACCAGAAGAAGTTCGATCCGGCGTGATGGCGGCCCAGGCCCCAGACGTGCCGCTCGGGATGGTTCTCAAGCATGGCGGTGGCGCCGCGGCCGACCTCGTCGACGTCGTCGACCTGCCAGGAGCTGTGGTGCAGGAAAGCGACGGGGGCGTTGAGGACCAAGACGTTATGATGGTCGGTCGAGCAGCGCAGGAACGCCCCGTGCCCCTTGATCCGGTCGCTGACCTTGAACCCGATCAGGTCGGTGAAGAACCGGATCGTGGCCTCGAAGTCGGTAGAGCCGAGCACGACATGGCCGAGCTTGCGCGGTCGTACGCCATGTTCGCGCAGGATGCCCGGGGCGCGGGTGGTGCCCCGTTCGGTGCGGCCGGGCCCGTTGTGCGGGGTGGCCGGGCTCGGCGGCTGCAGAATCGGCTCGGCGACCCGGACCGTGATCCGGGTGCCGGTGACGGGCTCGACGGTCGTCAGCGCCGTGCCGTTCTGCTCCACGGGTGCCCCGGCCTGCCGGAGGCGGTGGCCCGCGGCAGCGATGTCGTCGAGGTGCGTGGCGCCGATCCCGAGCTCGACCAGTCGCCGTACAGGTGCGTGGATCACTCGTAGCTGTCGGCCGCCGTCCACGCTGGACAGCCAGCCGTCGGGGTGCGGCCGGAGCCCGAAGTCGGTGTAATAGGCGATCGTCTCGTCGACGTTCGGCACTCCGACGGTGATTGCGGTCAGTCGGTGGAGCGGCATCGTCGCCGTCCTTTCCGCCGTACGGCTGCGGGGGTTCGGGCGGTCAGACCGCAGGGGCGACCAGACGGTGGCGCATCTCGCCGACGCCGCGGACATAGCTCACGAGTTCGTCGCCGGCCTGGAGCCAGCGTGGAGGGGTGCGGCCGATGCCGACACCGGACGGGGTGCCGGTGAAGAGGACGTCACCGGGCAGCAGTGGTGTGACCGCGGACAGCCGGGCGATCAACTCCGACACCGGGAACACCATGTCGCGGGTATGGCCCTTCTGTACCTGCTCGCCATTGATCAGGCAACCCAGTTCCAGGTTGTCGGGGTCGGGGAGTTCGTCCGGGGTCACCAGCACGGGGCCGATCGGGCCGAATCCCGGGTGCGACTTGCCCAGGCTGAACTGAGGTGCCGGTCCGGCGCCCTGCAGCACCCGCTCGGAGATGTCCTGGCCGACCGAGACACCGGCCACGTACGACCAGGCGTCCTCGGCAGTCACCCGGTGGGCACGCCGGCCGATCACGACGACCAGCTCCACCTCCCAGTCCACATGGCCCTCCGGTACGACGATCTCGCCGTAGGGACCGGTCAGGGACGTGACGAACTTGGTGAACACCGGCGGGCTGTCGGGCACCGCGAAGTCCGACTCGGCCGCGTGGTCGGCGTAGTTCAGGCCGATCGCGAAGATCTGCCGTGGCCGGGGGACGGGGTTGCCGTACGTCTCCTCGGGTGCCTCGTGTGCGTCTTCGGGGCGGGTGTCAGCCGCGAAGGCCACCACCTCGTCCCATCGCTCGTAGGCCTGGTGGGGATCCGCGGGCAGAACCCCATCGCTCGCGGTGTTCAGGTCCAGAACTCGGCCAGGGGAAACCACCTGGTGGAGCCGACCGGAGAGGGTGGCGAATCGCACGCTACTGCTCCTTGTGACGGGGCCGCCCACAGAGGGTGACCGCACCGGCTTCGCTGTCGGTGGACCATGTCTACGCCGGTGAACTCGAAAGGTCAACGAACTTTCGAAAGTTGTGGAGGTATTCGTTTCTCTGTGTAAAGTGCGATGCATGGCCAAGGAGAAAGCGTCCAAGACACGCACCGAGGAAATGCACCGCAGGCTGCGCGGCGACATCCTGGGCGGTCGGTTAGTGCCCGGAGCACGTCTGAAGTTCCCCGAGCTGTGTGAGAAC
The DNA here is from genome assembly GCF_040295245.1 of Streptomyces sp. NPDC002884. Taxonomy (NCBI): domain Bacteria; kingdom Bacillati; phylum Actinomycetota; class Actinomycetes; order Kitasatosporales; family Streptomycetaceae; genus Streptomyces; species Streptomyces sp. NPDC002884. Next base: position 97,488 of record NZ_JBEOVB010000030.1, read on the forward strand.
TACGGCGTCAGCGTCGGAGCGGCCCGAGAAGCATTGACCCGCTTGGCGGCCGAGGGTCTGGTCAAGAGTCAGGCACACCAGGGCTACATGGTGACTCCGCTGTCCCACGAGGACCTGGCGGACCTCACCCGGGCCCGGGTCGAGATCGAGTCCTTGGTGCTGCGCATGTCGGTCCTCGAGGGTGACGTCCACTGGGAATCGCGCGCGATCGCCGCCCATCACGTGCTGGAGCGGGCCCCCTTCCTCAGCGACGACGACCCCGACCACCCCACCTACGAGTGGGAAGTCGCTCACGCCGCGTTCCACATGGCACTCATCGACGGATGCACCAACCGACGGCTGCTCGACGTGGCGCGGTCCCTGCGCGACGAAGCTGAGCTGTACCGGCAGTGGTCGGTCTCCCTCGGCCAGGAGCCGGACCGTGACCTGCCCGGCGAGCACCGGGCCCTGCTGGAGGCCACTGTCGGCAGGAACGCCGACCTCGCCGCTCACCTGCTGCGCGACCACATCGCGCACACGGCCCAACTGCTCATCTCCGTGGCCACGGACGAGCCCCTCGTGGCGGCTGAGGAACGCTCGACCTGATGACACCGCGTGCGTGGGCCCCCTGTGTCCCGGGGCCCACCGCAAGACAGCTCCGAATAGCCCCTGACCGTTCACGACCCGGGAAGGACGCACACATGGACGTCGGTCTCCTCCTCCTGCGCCTGCTCATCGGCGCCCTGCTGGTCGGCCATGCCCTGCAGAAGCTCACCGGCTCCTTCGGCGGAGCGGGCCCGACCCGCACCGGAGCGCTCTTCGCATCGTGGGGGCACCGGCCGGGCGTCGCGATGGCAGTGGTGGCCGGGATGTCCGAAGCCGTCGGCGCGACTCTGCTCGTCCTCGGGCTGGGCACATCCCTCGCGTGCGCCGTCGTCGTCGGCACGATGACCGTGGCCGCACTGGCCCTCGCGAGCAACGGGTTGTGGGCCGTACGCGGGGGATCGGAAGTGCCCCTGTTGTACGGGATCGCCGCGGCGGCCCTTGGCTTCACCGGACCCGGCGACTGGTCCCTCGATGCCGCGCTCGGCCTCACTGGCTTCTCCGGCCCGGCGTGGGGCGCGCTCGCGCTCGCCCTTGGCCTCCTCGGCGGCCTGCCGGTCGCTGCGCGAGCCCACCGGCTGCGCCGCGCGGACCTCCCTTCCCCCATCTGACCTTTCCCGCTCTGACCTTCCCGATCCGAAGGAATCACCAGCATGGACAAGCGCTGCTCCACAGCCGCGCAGGCCGTGGCCGACGTACCGGCGGGCTCATGCGTCGCGGTCGGCGGCTTCGGGCTCGTCGGCATACCCGCGACCCTGATCAAGGCCCTCGTCGACCGGCCCGAGACCCGCGACCTGGAGATCGTGAGCAACAACTGCGGTGTCGACGACTGGGGGCTCGGCCTCCTCCTCGCGGCCGGCCGGATCCGCCGCATCGTCGCCTCCTACGTGGGGGAGAACAAGGAGTTCGCCCGCCAGTACCTCGCGGGCGAGCTGGAGGTCGAACTCACACCGCAGGGCACCCTCGCCGAGCGGCTGCGTGCCGGCGGGGCAGGGATCGCGGCCTTCTACACACGCACCGGTGTGGGCACCCAGGTCGCCGAGGGTGGCCTGCCGTGGCGCTACGACGGCACCGGCGGAGTCGCCCTCGCCTCGCCCTCCAAGCCCGTCGCCGTCTTCGACGAGCACGATTTCGTCCTCGAACGGGCCCTGAGCGTCGATGTCGCGCTGGTCCGGGCCTGGCGCGGCGACCGGTACGGCAACCTCGTCTTCCGCCGCAGTGCCCGCAACTTCAACCCGCTCTGCGCCCGTGCCGCCCGGCTGACGATCGCCGAGGTGGAGGAGCTCGTCGAGCCTGGACAGCTGGACCCCGATGTGATCCATCTGCCCGGCATCCATGTGGACCGGATTGTCACACTCGCCCCGGACGACGCGGCGGACAAGCACATCGAGAAGCGGACTGTGACAGAGGAGAGCAGGTAACCGTGCCCTGGAGCAGGAACGAGATGGCGGCCCGTGCCGCGCGTGAGCTGCCCGACGGCAGTTACGTCAACCTCGGCATCGGGCTGCCCACACTCGTGCCCAACCACATCCTGCCCTCGGTGGAGGTCGTGCTGCAGTCCGAGAACGGCATCCTTGGGCTGGGCCCGTACCCGGCCGCCGACCAGGTCGACCCCGACCTGGTCAACGCTGGCAAGGAGACCGTCACCCTACGGACCGGGGCCAGCACGTTCGACTCCGCGGACAGCTTCGCGATGATCCGCGGCGGCCGGATCGATGTGGCCGTACTCGGCGGAATGCAGGTCTCCGCCGGAGGCGACCTGGCCAACTGGACCGTACCCGGAGCGATGATCAAGGGCATGGGCGGTGCGATGGACCTCGTACACGGCGCCCGCCGCATCGTCGTCCTCATGGAGCACGTCACCAGGACCGGGGAAGCCAAGCTCCTCCCGCGGTGCACCCTGCCGCTGACCGGCAGAGGCGTCGTGGACCGGGTCATCACCGACCTCGGCGTTCTCGACGTCACCCCAGACGGCTTCGTCCTCGTCGAGACCGCGCCGGGCGTCGACCACCGTCAACTCCAGGCAGCCACCGCGGCACCGGTCCGCGTGGCAGCCCTGACCGCCCCGACCGCGCAGGAGAACCAGTGACCAGAATCGCGGTGCTCGGCACCGGTGCCAACGGCGGCTCCATCGGAGCGGACCTGACCCGTGCCGGGCTCGACGTCACCTTCATCGAGCAGTGGCCCGAGCACGTCGCCGCGATGCGCGGGCACGGCATCCGTGTCGAGATGCCCGACGCCCAAGAGGTCACCGAGGTACGGGCGTTCAACCTCTGCGACGTGGCCACCCTGCGCGAGCGGTTCGACGTCGTCCTGGTACTGGTCAAGGCCTACGACACCCGCTGGGCGTGCGAGCTGGTCAAGCCGCTCGTCGCCGACGACGGGGTCGTCGTCGGTATCCAGAACGGCATGACCCTGGACACGATCGTCGACGTGATGGGCCCCGACCGCTCGCTCGGCGCCGTCATTGAGATCGCGTCCAACATGTTCGAACCAGGCGTGGTGTGCCGTGACACTCCCCGCTCCCAGTCGTGGTTCGCCGTCGGCGGTCTCACCGCGGCCGCCCAACACAAAGCCCCGGACGTGGCACGTCTGTTGCGCAACTCCGGCACCGTGGAGGTCTCCGACGACATCCTCTCCTCGAAGTGGATGAAACTCGTCGCCAACTGCACCGAGTTGGTCACCTCCGCCGTCCTCGACCTGACCGTGCACGAAGCCGCGGAGATCCCGGGAATGCGGGAAGTCATGCTCGAAGCAGGCAACGAGGCCGTACGCACCGGACTCGCGCTCGGCCGGACCATCCGCCCAGTGCTCGGGCTCACCGCCCAGGATGTCTCCGACCCCGAGCAGGTCGCGACGGCACTCTTCGACATCATCCACGACAGGTTCGTCACGCCCGGACAGCAGACCACCGTCCTGCAGGACTGGATCAAGGGCCGGCGCAGCGAGGTCCACCAGATCAACGGACACATCGCTGCCGAGCAGGCGCGGCTCGGCGGACGGGCGCCGGTCAACGAGCGCGTCGTCGAAGCCGCGCGCAGGATCGAGGCACGCGAAATGGCGCCGGGCCCCGAGGCCGCCGCCCTCCTGCTGGCCGACATGGGCAGCGACTCCACGCCAGGAATATTCAACTGAACGGTTCAGAATGGGCTAGACTCCAAACATGGCTCGTCCCAAGGAATTCGATCCGGAGGTAGCGCTTCGGGATGCCCTGGCGCTGTTCTGGCGGCAGGGGTACGAAGCGACCTCTGTGACCGACCTGGTTGAACACCTGGGAGTGGGCAGACCTAGCATCTATGCGACCTTCGGCAGCAAGCACCAGCTCTACCTGCGCGCCCTGGACGCCTACGCGCAGGAACGGGTGGCGCTCGACCTCGAGCTGCTGTCCCGACCCGGTCCGGTACTCCCGGTTGTACGCGGCTGGATGCAGCGGTACGCGGACGAAGTGGAGGCCGACGAGGAACGGCTCGGTTGTTTCGCGGTCAACGCCGTCGCCGAGATGATGCCCGGCGACGGCGAGGTGGCCAGAATCGTCGAAGGTGCCTGGGGTGCCACGGAGGCCGCGCTGGCGGCTGCCCTGTTGAGGGCGCATGCACAGGGCGAGCTGGCGGAAGGCCGTGAACCACGCGCCCTGGCCCGATGCCTCATGACCCTGCTGCACGGTATCCGCGTATCCGGCAAGCGCCGCCAGGACCGGACCCATCTCGGGGACGTCATGTCCCAGGCGTTCCTCCTGCTGGGCTGACGCCACCTGTGGGCCCACTCGAAGGCGATCGAGTCATGACCTAGTTTTGAACTGAACGGTAGCTTAAGGAGCGCCATGTTTTCCTTTGAATCCACGTCCCCTGAATCCACGTCCGTCCGTCATGTACAGGAAGAGTCGGTGCGTGCTCCCCGCGCGGTCCAGCCACTGCCGATCGACCCGCACGAGCCCTTCGACGAGCGCGCCTTCTTCCGGACTTTCCGGCACGGGTCAGCCGACGTGAACGGCATCCGGGTGCACTACGTCGTAGGCGGTCCTGCCCCGGAGGAGAGCCCCGGCCTGGTGGTGCTGCTCCACGGCTGGCCCCAGACCTGGCACGAGTGGCGCAAGATTATGCCCGCGCTCGCGGAGCGGTACACGGTCGTCGCCCCCGACATCCGTGGTACGGGAGACACCGACAAGCCCCTGACCGGCTACGACGCGGGAACCCTGGCGGAGGATGTCTACCAGCTGGTGCGCTACCTCGGTTTCGACCGAGCCCACCTTGTCGCGTACGACGTGTCCGGACGGTCGGGGTACGTCTACGCCGTAGAGCACCCCGAGGCCCTCGGCAAGCTCGTCCTGATGGAAACGCTGATTCCCGGCTTCGGCCTCGAAGCCGCCATGGACGTCGCCAACGGCGGCTCCTACCACTTCGGCCTGCACGCCAACGTCGACCTCGCCGAAGCCCTGGTCCGGGGCAAGGAGCGCTTCTACATCACCACCCTGACGCGCTCCTGGCTGACCGACAAGGCGGCCATGCGGGAGGAGGACTTCGACGAGTCCGTACGGTGCTACTCAGGACCCGGCGGTCTGCGCGGCGGCTTCTCCCACTACCGGGCCTTCCTCGGCGACCGCGGCCCCAACCACGCACGCGCGGCACGGGGAAAGATCACCACTCCGGTACTGGCACTCTACGGAGGTGCGAACGGGCACGCCCCCACCCTGCCCCTCGACATGACCGCCCTCGCCGAAGATGTCCAGGGCGAGGAAGTGCCGGGCGCCGGCCACCTCATCGCCCAGGAACGCCCCGACCACCTTGCCGCAAGGCTCCTCGACTTCTTCGGCGAGTAGCCGTGCGGCCGGGCGGTAGCCGCCGGCGGCCATTCTCGGTCACCTGAGCTGCGGGTCTTCGAGGACGATGACTCGATTGGCCTCCACATCGAAGCCGAGTACTGGACGGTCGTAGCTGCCCTCCGGGTCCATCAGCACCGGCCGGCCCAACCGCCGCCCGATCGCCCGAAGGAAGCCGCAGAACACGTCGAGTCGCTTCGGGCCCTGCAACTCCCGTAGGTCGACGTCGAAGTCGATTTCCTTGCCTGCACGGAAGCGGAAGATCGCCAGCACATCGGCAGTCGGCCACACTCGCAATGCCGGGCACTCGGCATCCCCTGGGCGGGACAGCACAGCCTCTGCCTGGGGCACCGGACGCACCACTTCTTCCTCGGAGTACCGGCACTTCCAGCCCTTTTCCGCGAAAAGGTCGAGGACCGTCTGCCAGGCACAGTACGCGTCCACGCGGCGTGTCACAAAAGGCGGTACGGGCGCGCTGAATTCCGCGACGGTGACGTTGACGATGCTCTTTGGGAACGCTTCAGGGCAAGCTGCCGAAAACATGACACTCCAAGGAGTTCATAGTTTTTCCTCAGGCGAGGCGATTGGCAGCGTTAGTGCTGCGTCAAGCGCGTTTGCCTCTCGGATAGGTCATCGTTTCAGGTGGTTTGGCGGAGGTCTCGGCATTTCCTGAGGGGGAGCCAATTAAGGCGTGTTTGAGATGTTGATCTCCGCTGTGGAACGATTTTCGGATGGCTCGTGGAGATCTGACAGACGAACAGGGGGTGCGGCTGGAGGCGGTGTTGCCGCCGTTGCCGGTGAATGGGGCACAAGTCGAGGGACCGGCGGCAGGTCTTCGACGGCATCTGGTGACGGGCCCAGACCGGTTCGCCGTGGCGGGACGTACCGGGACGGTACGGTCCGTGGAAGACCCTGTACTCGGTCTTCCGGCGCTGGCAGATCGACGGGGCCTGGGCCCGCGTTCTGGAGAAGTTACAGGTCAAGGCCGATGCTGCCGGGCACATCGAGTGGGAAGTCTCTGTCGACTCCACGATCTGCCGGGTCCAGCAGCATGCCGCCGGGGCCCGGAAAAGGGGGACCACCATCCGGGCCGGACGCGTCCGGACGATCCGGCGTCCGAGCCGGACGACCACGCGATCGGCCGCTCGCGCGGCGGCCTGACCACAAAGATCCGCCTCGCCGTCGATTCCTCCTTCCAGGTCCTGGCCACCGCCGTCACCGCGGTGAACAGCGGGGCGGCGCCCCGCTGTTCACCGAGCTCATGAACCGCATCCGCGTTCCCCGCCTCGGCCGTGGCCGTCCGCGGACCCGGCCCGTTTACGTGCTCGCTGACCGGGCCTACTCCTCCCCCGAGATCCGCGACTACCTGCGACAGAGGCACATCACGCACACCTTCCCGGAGAAGCGGGACCAGGTGGGACACCGCCTCCGCCGGGTTCGTCCGGAGGCCGTCCGTCTGTCTTCGACCGCGAGAAATGGAAGACCAGACACAAGGTCGAGAACCGGTCCTGTTTCCCGACGGGGTGCTCGCGTGCACGGTGCTTGTTCTTCATGCCGGTTGACCGGCCGGGGCCCGCGGTGCTGACGCTTCTCTGACGTGGGGGGTGTGGGGGAGGGGACTCCCGGCGTCGTTCGGCTGCGGCCGGTCGGCTCCGTACTCCTCGCGCGACGGCGACCTCCGATGCGACCGAGTCCGCGCTCTGTCCCGCCGGCAGGCTCATGCCCCTCGGCTGCGATGACAGCCGAGGGCGCCGCAGGTCGGCCCCGGCATACTGTCCGGTCCCTTGCCCGACATCCCAGGTCCTGAGGCCGACAGCCGCTTTGCCGTCACCTGGCACACTGGCCGGATCCCGGCGAAGGAGTACACCGCATGTCGATGGTCGGCAACCTGCGCAAAGTCGCGCGCCTCGTGCGTCGGGGACGGCGCGTGGACCTCAGTCACCCGGCCCGCTCCCCGCTCGGCTCCGGCGTTGTCAACTGTGTCGTCTACCGCGACGGCGTCCGCCAGGAGGCCGCTCCCACCGTCGAGGAATCCGTCGCCCGGGTGCGCAAACGCGGCCACGGCTTCGTCTGGCTCGGCCTGCACGAGCCCACCGAGACGGAGATCGCGCGGGTGGCCGAGCTGTTCGGCCTGCACCCGCTCGCGGTTGAGGACGCTGTCCACGCCCACCAGCGACCCAAGATCGAGCAATACGGCGAGGTCCTGTTCGCCGTCTTCAAGACCGTCACGTACGTCGAACATGCCGAGCTGACCGCCACCAGCGAGGTCGTCGACACCGGCGAGATCATGATCTTCACCGGCCCCGACTTCGTCGTCACCGTACGGCACGGCCGCCACGGCTCACTCGGCCCCCTGCGCGAAGACCTCGAGGCCGAGCCCGAGCTGCTGGCCAAGGGCCCCTCCGCGGTCCTGCACGCCATCGCCGACCACGTCGTCGACGACTACGTCACGGTCGCGGACGCCGTCCAGGACGACATCGACCAGGTCGAGACGGACGTCTTCTCCCCGCGCAGCCCCCGAAATGCCGACGCGGGCCGCATCTACCAACTGAAGCGCGAACTCCTCGAGCTCAAGCGCGCCCTGGTACCCCTGGGCCGCCCCCTCGACCGGCTCGCCACCGAGCCCCGCGCCTGTGTCGACCAAGACATACAGACGTACTTCCGGGACGTCGCGGACCACCTCACCCGTGTCACCGAGCAGATCAATGCCTTCGACGCCCTCCTCGACTCCATCCTCCAGGCCCACCTCGCACAGGTGACCGTCGCCCAGAACGAGGACATGCGCAAGATCACCGCCTGGGCCGCGATCATCGCCGTACCGACGATGGTGTGCGGTGTCTACGGCATGAACTTCGACCACATGCCGGAGCTGCGCTGGCGCTTCGGCTACCCGATGGTCCTCGCGGTGATCGCGACCGCCTGCTTCGTCATCCACCGAGGCTTCAAACGCAACGGGTGGCTCTGACCCCGCCCACCTCTTCACTTCTCACGTTCGGATTCTGCAGGCGGGCCGAGGTGTCAGTGGCCGTCGCAGCACCCTTCGCCTTCGCCGTGGCGGGAACTGTCGACGAGCGACATCGACTTCCGCGGACGGACCGAGACCGGGACGTCGACAGGGTTGAGCAACGTGCCCTGCTTGACGCGGGCGGGTTGGGTGGGCGAGCAGGAGTCACAACACCCCGTGGCAGCGCCGGAATCCATGACCGCGTCTGCCGACACCCCGGTCTCGGTCGCGCCTCGGGGACTGATCAGCAGGAGCGGGCGTACGGCGGCGGTAGGGACGGCGGCCGGTGTCTCATCGGCGGTGTCCGTCGCGCAGCCGTCGCAGCACTCCCCGGCGCTGGGGATGGTGTCGTCGTCCGGAGTGCTTTCCACGGGCATTGACGCGGCGGTAGAACGGCCCTGGCGGGCCAGGCCGACGCCCGGCAGCTGCGTGGCCTTGGCGGCACGGATGGCGTTGGCGATGACGAGGACCTCGGCGAGCTCGTGGACGAAGACCACGGTGGCCAGGCCCCTCCGCGGTCTCGATCGCGACGTCGGTACCCATGGCGCCCATCGCTATGCCGACGTCCGCGGTGGCCAGCGCCGGGGCGTCGTTGATGCCGTCACCCACCATGGCCACCGAGCCCCGGCCGCTGCCGGCGCGGAGTTCGGTGACGATGTGCGCCTTGTCCTCCGGGCGCAGGTCGGCTCGGACTTCCTTGATGCCCGCAGCCGCAGCGAGAGCCTCGGCGGTGCGGGTGTTGTCGCCGGTGAGCATGGCCACCCTGATGCCGAGACGGCGCAGTTCGCGTACGGTCTCGGCGGCTTCCGGGCGCAGTTCGTCGCGTACGGCGATGGCCCCGAGCAGGACGTCGTCCCGCTCGACCAGTACGACGGTCGCGCCCTCGCTCTGCATCCGCTCCACCTCGCCGGACAGGTCGGCGGGATCGATGAAGCCAGGGCGCCCGAGCTGCACGCGCACGCCCTCGACATTGCCGCGCAGGCCGTGGCACGGCGGCCGCGCCCTGCAGTTCCGCCACCGCCACCGTCATCGCGTCGGCCTGCACCCGCAGGGCACCGATCTCGGCCTGCTGCTCCTGGCGGTTGCGGGAGCGGTTGGTCAGCCACGTCGCGAGGACAGCGATGAGCGCCCCCGAAACGAGCGTGCTCGCCAACTCGATCAACTTGTCCATCCCCGCAGGCTGGACGTACACCAGCTTCGACGTCCGGCCCGTTGCCCACCTGACGCACCGTCCCGCTCTTGATCCGCCACCGCTAGGACGCGCTGGACGATGTGCCCGGCTGTGTCCGCCCCGTCCTTGACTCGCCTGGCCGCCCCCTCTCGCCTCGTGCCCCGGCTGGTGCCTCGCGGTGCGCCTCGGCCGCCAGTACCGCGTCGCCTGGCGGTTACTGGTCGAGCAGGGGGCGAGTGTGCTGCGCAGTTCGTCGAGCCGGTGGTAGTGCAAGCCGGTCATTCCCGCGTCGCGAGCCGCCTGGACGTTGGCGGCGGTGTCATCGATGAACAGGCAGCGCTCAGGTGCCGCCTGGACGCGTTGCGCGGCGATGCGGTAGACGCGGGGGTCGGGTTTCGCGACGCCGAGGCGGGCCGTGTTCACCACCGTGTGGGCAAGGGTGTCCAGTCTTCGGCGAGCAAGGTCCTGCTCCAGCCGAGTGGTTCCGTTGGCCCGAAAAGGGCACCTGTCCCGCCTTCGCCCGCTTCCCTCCCGGCGTACCGGCCGCCGCCTCCTCGCGTACACATACGGCCTGCCCCGCAGACGCCCCTGCCGTACGGGCTCCGGCCCGCGGACGGGTGTGGCGCTCTCCACCTGCCCCGCCGGCCCTCTCCGTACCTTCGCCATCCGCCGGGCGGCCCCTGCAGCTCACGGCCGACAACCAGGAACCAATCCAGCCGTAGCGACGTGCAGGTACGGGGGAGCGCCTGGAATGCCGTCCCGGACCGGGACACGACTGCACAGGCCGACGGATGGATGCGAGTGCGCACCGCATGGATGCAAGGCACGACGAGGTAGGGGAGTTCGCGCTCCTGCTGATGCGCTTGAAGAAGCGCACGGACCGCAGCTACGCGGCGCTGGCCCGCCGTCTGGACATGACGTCCTCCACGCTGCACCGCTACTGCACGGGCGAGGCGGTTCCCCTGGACTTCGCCGGGATCGAGCGGTTCGCCGCCCTGTGCGGAGCCTGCCCCGCGGAACACGCGGAGTTGTACCGCCGGTGGGTCCTGGCCGTCGCGGCCCGGCAACGGCCACGCACGTGCGACGTCCGGCGGGCACCGGCGCCCGACGGCCCCACGAGCACGGCGGCCGCGGCCGCGTCCCCGAGCCCCAGCAGTGCGGCGGACGAGGAACCCGAGCCGGTGCCGCCGTCCGCCCCTCGCCCGGGGCCCATCTCCCCGGTCACTTCACGCCCGGAGCCGGCCTCGGCGGGCGAGCCGGGTCCCCGCCCCGGGCGCCCCCGACGGCGGCCCGGGCGGGCGATGGCACTGGCGGCCTCGCTCGCCGTCGTGCTCGCCGCTCTCACCGCATCGGCTGCCGGCCCCCGTTCCAACGGCCCGGTGTCAGCTTCCGCCCCAAGCACACCGAAGCCGTCGGCGTCGACCACACACAGCGGCAGCGGCCCGCACAAGAGCGGGGCGAGCGCCGGTGCCGTCCCGCCGCCGTCCTCCGCCCCCGCCACCGCACCGCAACCCTCCGCGTCGGCCACGCACAGCGGCAGCGGCCCGCAGGAGAACCGGACGAACACCGGTGTGGCCGCCCTGCCGGCCCCGCTCACCTGGACCGCCAACTCCCAGGTGTGGGGGGAACTCGAATGCGACCATGACTACGTCATCGACAAGCCGCCGCAGCAGGTCCCGCCGCCGCCGAACCCGGCGGACGCCGCGCCCTGGGCCGCATCTCAGGGCGCGGTGCACGGGCGGGACACCAATGTGCGGATCACGGTGCAGGGACGTGGCTCCGCGGCCGTCGTCCTGGAGGCCCTGCATGTGCGCGTGGTCGGCCGCGCCGTCCCCGCCACCCGCAGGGGCATCGCCTACTCCACGGCCGATGGCTGCGGCGCCACCCTCCAGCCCCGCTACTTCTCCATCGACCTCGACGCGCACCGACCTCGGCCCCGTGCCGTGCCAGCCGGCCGCCCGGACTCACCGAGCTTCGCGGTCGACTTCCCCTACCGGGTGTCCCTCCAGGAGCCGGAGGTCCTGCTGGTCTCGGCGGGCACCGAGTCCTGCACCTGCGACTGGTACCTCGAACTCGAATGGTCCTCGCAGGGCCGCAGCGGCACGGTGCGCATCGACGACCACGGCCGCCCGTTCCGTACCACCAGCATCACGGGGCTGCCCCACTACTGGTACCGCGGCCCCGCCGGCTGGGTCCCCATGACCACCGCCGCCGACGGCGAGGCGGAAACAGGCGGCTGACGGGCGACATCGGCCACATCCGATGACCGGCCGGCGACGGCGCGGGTCGTCCCCGCGTCCCGGAACGGCATCCCAGGCCTCCCTGTTTGCGCAGGTCAACGCAGGTGGGACGGTCCCACTGTCCCGGGTACGGGGGCAGCTGTTGCCGGGGGTCCGCGGCGTCCAGGAATCTGTGGATGTCGCACCGGCCGAGGCGGCACGACCGCCCGGCCGGCAGCACGACGAACCACCGCCCTGCGCTTGCGCACCGGGACACCCCTGTGCCCGGGCGGCGTGCGGCGCCTCGCACCGCCCGCCGCCCCACGACGCAGGAACACCCGCGCTCTGAACCTGAGAAGGAAGCCACCACATGAACAGGAACACTCCCGCACGCCGTCGTCCGGCCCGCCGCGTGGCCGTCGCCGCCGGCCTCGTCCTGGCCCTCGGGCTCGGTGCGGCGGCGCAGGCCTCCGCCGCTCCGCAAACCGCCAGCGCCCCGGTCAGCGCTTCGGCCCCCTCCACCGCGCTGTCCGACTCGGGCGCGCCGCTGTCCGGCCGCCAGATGGTCCGGGTGCTGAAGTCCCTGCTGCCCAAGGGCGCGAAGATCTCCGACGAGCAGAGCCAGGAAGGCTACGCCGCCCTGGTCTGGGACGACGGCCGCGGAAAGAGCATGATCGGGGTGAACGCCCAGCACGACATGGGCGACGTCATGGACGGGCTCATGGGCTGCGAGGGCGAGTACATCGCGTGCCAGGCCCTGACCCTGGCCGACGGCACCCAGGTGAAGCGGGCCAAGCGGGCATCGGAGAAGGGCGGCTCCGCCGTGGTGTGGCTGGTCGACACCCTCCACCCCGACGGCCGCCGGGTCATCGTCCAGGAAGTGAACTCCTACGCCGAGGGCGGCCCGGTGACGCGGCCGAAGCCCCCGCTCACGCTCGACCGCCTGCAGACCATCGCGCTCGACTCCCGCTGGGCGGGCTGACCGGATCGCCGCTCGCACGCGGTGTGCTCACACGCCATCGCAGAAGGGTCGCTCGACCGCTGCTTTGCCGCAGGTGCCTGCGGCGAGAGCGACGGCATCACCCAAGTACGGGAAGCGGTGCCTGAACTGACGTGTCCCGGCGCAGGGGCACCGAAGCCGTGCTCCGCCAGGTGACCGCATCCTGCAGGGCCGCCGTCCGTCCCACGTGGGACGGACGGCGGCCCTGCAGGATAGGTTGGGCGGCGGCCACCCCCCCCCCCCCAGCGGGGAGCCGGTGCCCGCAGCCACAAAAACAACCCCCCCCCCAACC
>NZ_JBEOVB010000031.1:0-109795 GCF_040295245.1 Streptomyces sp. NPDC002884
CTGCCCGACACGGTGGTCATCCGGACCATGTCCCCACGCGCATGGCTCAAGGCGCACCAGCGCCGCAGCGCACAACTGCTGCGGGCCGAAGCCCGTGAGCTGCACGCACCTCGACGCCGCAAGCGCCAAGCGAAGGTCCAGCACTACCTCCAATGCAACGCCCGGCACCGGGCCTGGCGTCTGATCGGCGCTCAGGTCGTCGACTTCCACCCCGGCCAGATCGAGCTCGTGATCCTGCCCCAGTCCATGCACGAAGCCGGCCGGCTCAACAACCCGGCCGTGCTCACCAAGGTCATCTGCCACGAGCTGACCCACGTCGCCCAGCACGCCACGGACAACGGTGCGATGTGGCGGCTACAGGACAGCTACTACCCGGAGCTGCGGGGCACAGCCGACCGCGACTACGCCTTCCTCGTGGAAGGACACGCCTACTGGGCCGACCGGCAGATCACGACGAAACTCCTCGGCGCCCCGGTGTCGCTGAAGGACATCAGCCCGCACGCCACCCACCGCTACAAAGACCTGGCCGAAAACCCTCACCGCGCCGAGACGCTGGAGTACTTCACCAAGGCCGTCGACAGCGTGGAAGAGATCGTCACCACCCACGGCCTCGACGCCTTCAACCAGGTCTGGCACCGCCCCGACCTCGTCCCCACCCGCGATGAGGCCAGCACACCCATCGGGTGGATACGCCGATTCAGATGACGGGACCTGCCCTCCCCTGACGTCCCGCCCCAGGCACCCCCATGCCGAGCAGCGCGGGGCACCCGCCCGGCGCGGGGACGACGGCTCGACGCGCCCTCCCCTCTGTGAGCGCGCCGCAGCCGCCCCCGCGCCGGGTGGCCACCACCGACAGATATCCGCGACGCAGACCAAGGACCACAACGGTGCGGCCCGACCATCCCGCCTTCCTCCTTCCTGGCGCAGCACCCCAGCCCCCTCGTTCCCCGGACCGGACGGTGGTCCAGGGAACGGGGGCCAGTCCCAGCCCGGCGCCGTCCGCCCGTGCGGTCTCGCCGCGCAGGGCTGGGATCTCAAGTGATCACGCTGCTTCCGCCAACCAAGAGGGTGCTTCGCCCGCACCGCTGGCCTTCGACAGCATCGAAATCACCTCTCCACGAGCCCAGCGCCCCACGACGCACGGGCGCCGAAGAGGAGACGGGACGTGAACAACGTCGCTGCCGTTGCCCATGACGGCCTCCAGGCTGCTCCTGTCTCCGCGCAGGAGTTGCGCAACGAGTTGGTGCAACGGCTCATCGAGAAAGGAGTCGTCCGTAACTCGCGCGTTGTGGTCGCCTTCCGCACAGTGCCCCGTCCTTGGTCGCGTCCGCCGTGGAGATGGTCCAGAGCTACGACGCCGAGTCCGCGCTGATCACCAAGCCCGACGAGAGCGGCGTGGACATCAGCGCGCTATCGGCGCCTCGCATCCAAGCCATGCAACTCGTGCAGGCCGAGATTCCAGTCGGGGATGAACAGCAGGCTTCCCGTCCCGCTCAGGGACGGGCAGGCGGAGCCCGGGGCGAGACCCCTGGGGCCCGTGGTGTCACCGGTACGGGCAGTCGGCCCGCGCCGTCCGAGAACAACGAAGGAGAAGCCCATGGAGCAGTCCAAGTCCGGCGCCGCCGCCGTGTCCGCGGAGGAGCCGGAGGAGATCAGCGCGGCTGTCGTGGTTGCGGTCGACGTCGAGGACGAGGAGTAGTCCTCTCTCATGTCCTGACCTGGGCGCCCCTCCTCTGCTCAGCGGCCCTGTCCGTGGCCCGCGGGAGGGGCGCCCCCCGCTTCGTCTTCTAGGGAGGTTGCAGTGATCCATGTGTTCGTCGGACCGACGCTTACCCGGTCCGAGCCCCAGCTCGCCGCGCCGGGAGTGCAGGTGTGGCCGCCGGTTGGACATGGAGGTCTCTTCGACGCCGCGATCCGCAGCGGTGACACGGCAGTGATCATTGATGGGGTGTACCACCAGGCGCCGGCGCTGCGCCACAAGGAGATTCTGGCCGCGGTAGGCCGGGGAGTCCGCGTGGTCGGGGCTGCGAGCATCGGTGCTCTGCGGGCGGCCGAACTGGCGGATTTCGGGATGCTCGGTGTCGGCCGCGTCTACGCCGCCTACGTCCGTGGGGAGATCGACGGTGACGACGAGGTGGCGGTCGGTCAGGCCCCGGACGGGGAGTTCGCTGCGCTGACGTGGCCGGTGGTCAATCTCCGGTCTGTCCTTCAACTAGCCCGGTCTGCCGGGGTCCTCGGCATCGCGCGGGCCGACCGGCTGCTGGCGGCCTTGCGCGCGATCTATTACCCGCAGCGCACATGGGCCGCTGTCCGGGCCGTGTGCCGCCGCCAGGGTGAGAGTGAGTTTGCCGACTGGCTGGCCCGGCAGCGGATGCAGGACGAACACTTCGGCGACGTCAAACGCGCCGACGCCTTGGCAGCGATCAGCGCCGCACTCGATGACGGCCCGGTGCAACAGGCCGCCGCCGCGCTCACACCCGCGCTGTGGGAGACCACGTACTTCCGGCGATGGTCCAACGCCTTCGCCCGCACTCTCGTGGACGGGTTGGAGCTGTCCACGGAGGACCGCCTCGTCTACCAGCAGGTGTTCGACCCGGAGTTCCGCACCACCTGGACCGCTTACCTCGAGCACCGCTCCCTCCGCCCCACCGGCGGCAGGCCGGGGTTGCCGGTTGCGGAGCGGCTGGCGCGGGCCACCGGCAGTGGCCTGCCCGCCGACCGCGTCTTCCACCCCGCGGTCGACCTCAGAGACGAGGAAACCGTGTCCCTGCTGCTGGCTGGCGAGACCGATCTGGACCGTCAGGCGGTCGCGCAGTATGCCGACGCCCTCGCACGGGCCCGCGCCAGCCGTCCCGGATTCCAGACCGCGGCGGTACCCGACGACCTCGCCCGCCACCTCCTGCTGCAGGTGTGGCAGTGCCCTGAGGAGGAGTTCGATGCGGAAGCGTCCGCGCGTGGGCTGGTCTGCGCAGCGCGTGCCGTCACCGAGACCAAACGGCTCGTGCCCGGGCTGCTTCAGGAAAAGGTTGAGATAACCGATGGGACGGAGGCGGCCGGTGTTACGCGGTGACGGCCTGGTGGCGCTGCCGGGCACGGTACGGGCTCGCGCGCCGGAGGAGACGTGGGAGGCGGTGGCAGGTGTGTTGCCGGAGTTCGGCATCACTCGGGTCGCGGACCTGAGCGGCCTGGACTGCATCGGACTGCCGGTGTGGACGGCAATCCGGCCCGCTTCGCGGACCCTGAGCACGTCTCAGGGCAAGGGCGCCACGGCCTTGCTGGCGAAGCTGTCGGCGGTGATGGAGGCGATCGAGCTGTGGCACGTCGAGCAACCGCTGCCTGTCGCGGCGTACGGGCCGGCCATCGACGTCGCCCCTGACAGCCCGGTTGCCGCGCTGCCGCTGACCATCCCCTGCCCCGAGGACCTCCTGACGCAGATGGTGTGGGAATGGACCCCTGGCACCGCCCTGCTCAGCGGAGAGAAGGTGCTGATGCCGGTGGATGTGGTCCGGCGCCGGGCGCAGCGACCGCAGTGGAGCCCTGATCTGCTGCGAGCGACCAGCACCGGCCTGGCGTGCGGCAACACCCGCGACGAAGCTCTACTGCACGCCTTGTTCGAGGTGGTGGAACGCGATGTGCTGTACCGGGACGGGCAGGCGGGTGGGCAGCGGCGCACCCTGATCGCGCCTGGCACGGTCGCCGACTCCCATAGCCAAGAGGTGATGGGCCGGATCCTGACGGCGGGCATGGCGCTGGAGATCGCGCTGGTGGACGGCCCGTACGGGCTGCCGGTGTGTGTCGCCTATCTATGGTCGGAGGACTACCCCGTGGTCTTCGCCGGCGGCGGCTGTCACCGCAGCCCTGCGATCGCGCTGAGCCGGGCTCTGACCGAGGCCGCGCAATCCCGGCTGACCGCCATCGCCGGTACCCGTGACGACCTGTCCAGTGAGCCCGGCAGCTTCGGCACCCCGCTCTACCGTCCGGCTAGGACCGCGGGACTGGCATCGTGGCCGGACGCCACCAGCCACTTCACCGGGTCCGATGAGGGTTTCACCCACGAGGTGGGGGACGTAGCCCGGCGGATCATGCACGTCACCGGACACGAGCCGGTCGCCCTGGACCTCTCCGCACCGGACAGTCCTGTTCATGCTGTGCACACCGTCTGCCCAGGCACCCGCTCGCGGATCAGGAGGTCGATGCCCCGATGAACGCCACGACCACAGCGGTGCCCGGCGCGCCGCCAGCTCCCGGCGCAGGCCTCGCCGCCCAGTACGACGCCTTCCACCGCGCCCGCGCCCGCAGTGACCTGGTCGCCCGCCTGTACGCCGAGGCGATGGGAGCCGAGTACCCGACGGAGGTTGGCGCCTCGAGCTCCTGCGACTGGTCCCTGCTGGGTCTGATGACCGCACGGCTACAGATCCCCTCCGGCCGACTCCTCATGGACGCGGGCTGCGGCACCGGTGGCATCGGCCTGTGGCTGGCCCGCGCACTGTCCCTGCGCCTGGTGGGCTTCGACCTGTCCGCCGTTGCCGTCGCCCAGGCCGCCGCCCGCCGCCCCCGCTTCGGCCTGCCCGCAGAGCGGGCCGCCTTCCGCGTCGCCGCGCTGGAGGACACCGGCCTGCCCGACTCGGGCGTCCACGGGATCGTGTGCGTGGACGCCCTCGGGCTCGCTGGTGGCCGGGGCGCGGCGCTGCGCGAATTCGGCCGCGTCCTGGTGCCGGGCGGACGGCTCGTGATGACGTGGTCACTGCGCCGCAGCGCGGAACCGGCCTGGCAGGAGCTGGCGAGCGCCGCCGGCCTCACGGTCGAGTACGTGGACGAGCGTCCCGCCGAACCCGCGGCATGGGCAAGGCTCTACCAGCTCTGGATCTCCCACGCCGATGCATTGCAGTGCGAGCTGGGCGAGGACCAGGCACACAACATGCTGCGCGAGGCACACCGCGTACTTCCCACACTTCCTGGCCGACGCGCGGTTCTGCTGACCTTACGACGCTCCGTGCCTGACCAGGCCGGGCCCGGTGCGGTCGATACGATGACCGGGCCCGGCCGTCGCCCCGATGAGAGGAATCCGCAGTGACCCAGCATCGTCAGGCCCGTGCTGCGGTGTTCTCGGCCGGGTCCTGGGGAACCGCCGCAGCAAAAATCCTGGCCGACGCCGGCACCAGCGTGGTCCTGCACGCCCGCCGTAGCGAAATCGCCGACGCGATCAACACCCGCCACCGCAACCCCGGCTACTTCCCGGACGTCGAACTGCCCGCTGCCCTGACCGCGACGACCGATCCGGCTGCCGCGCTGGACGGCGCGGACTTCATGGTGCTGTCCATCCCGGCGCAGACCCTGCGAGCGAACCTCGCCACGTGGGCGCCGCACATCGGACCCGAGACAGTGATCGTGTCCCTGATGAAGGGCATCGAGCAGGACAGCCACCTGCGGGCGAGCCAGATCATCACCGAGGTGGCCGGCGTCAGTACGCAGCGGGTCGCGGTGCTTTCGGGGCCGAACCTGGCCCGCGAGATCATGGAAGGCCAGCCCGCCGCAGCCACCGTCGCCTGCGCCGACGAGAACGCCGCCCACCGCTTCCAGCAGGCCTGCCACACCTCATACTTCCGCCCCTACACCAGCACCGATGTGACCGGCTGCGAGCTGGGCGGCGCGGTGAAGAACGTCATCGCCCTCGCGGTCGGCATCGCCTCCGGCATGGGACTGGGCGACAACTCCACGGCCATGCTCATCACCCGCGGGCTCGCGGAGACCACCCGGCTGGGGACCGCAATGGGCGCCCACCCAGCCACCCTCGCCGGCCTGTCCGGCCTGGGCGATCTGGTGGCCACCTGTTCCTCCCCGCTCTCACGCAACCGCACCTTCGGCACCCACCTCGGCCGGGGCCTGAGCGTCGAAGAAGCAACCGCCGTCACCCGGCAGACCACCGAAGGCGTCAAATCCGCCCAAGCAATCCTCGCCCTGGCCCAGGCCCACGACGTCGAAATGCCGATCACACAAGTGATCTCCGACCTGCTGCACGCAAAGGT
This sequence comes from Streptomyces sp. NPDC002884, assembly GCF_040295245.1. Taxonomy (NCBI): domain Bacteria; kingdom Bacillati; phylum Actinomycetota; class Actinomycetes; order Kitasatosporales; family Streptomycetaceae; genus Streptomyces; species Streptomyces sp. NPDC002884. Next base: position 6,027 of record NZ_JBEOVB010000031.1, read on the forward strand.
CACCCTCAACGAGGCCGCGGCCACGCTGATGCAGCGGCCCCCCAAGCCCGAGCACTGACGCCCGCAGCCCCACGACACGGGGCCGCCCTTCTTCACCTTCGCCCTCCCCACCGGAGGTTCCCACCCATGCACACATCCGTGCTGTCCGCCCTACAGATCGCCGTCACCGTCACCCTGACGGGGTGGATGATCACCGGCTTCACCCCCCTGCCCGGCCGCTGGCTGCGCTGGAAGATGTTCTGCCGGGCCACATTCACGATCATCACGCTCACCGGCACGACCAAGGACGGACGCGCCGAGCCCGTGAACGTCTACCTCCACCTCTCCCCCGGCTCCTTCATTCTTGGCCCGCCCCAGCTCCAGACGATCCTCAACCACCTCACCGCAAACGGCCGGTACGACCGGATCGACGGCCACGGCCGCGTCCTGTCCGCTCACGGTGAGCACACCGTGGAAGTGAGGGCCGGCCGTGTGGTTCTTTGACACTGTCGCTTCCGGCTTCCAACACCCGACCAACCCCGGACACGTCCAGTGGTTCCGGATCATCTTCGCCACGGTGCTCACTCTGCGCTTCGTCCTCGCCTTCGGCCAGGGCGGCTGGGACCGCCTCACCCCCGGCTCACTCAGCGCGGCTCTCGCCGAAGAACGCCTCGGTCCCACCCGCGCCCGCCTCCTGACCACCATCTACCGGCCCGCACTGATCATCCGCACCTGTGCCGCCCTCGCCCTGGCACTCGGCCCCGCACCCCGCCCCGCCCTGATCGTGACCCTGGCCGGTGCCGCTATGGAACTGCTGTACCTCAAGAGCCCCAACGCCGTCCGCTACACCCTGCTGACCGGGAGCAGCCTTCTCCTCGCCCAAGACCTCGGCCATGGTCCCTTGGCCGAGCACGGATCCAGCACAGCGAACACGTGGGCCCAGTGCCTCCTTGTGCTGATCACCACCGACGTCTACTGGAACAGCGCCTGGCAGAAACTCCGCAGCCCCCAGTTCCGCAGCGGCCTCTACCTCGCCCAGTGGATCCACACCTACGCCCAGATCAGGAACCAGCTCCCCTACCGGCGCCAGTACGCCGTCCCCGGCTTCGTCTATCGCAATGCGGGCAACCTCACCACCCGCGACGTCCGTCTCTGGCGCGTCGTGGCGGCCATCGTCATCACGATGGAGATCGCGCTGCCACCCACACTGCTCATCCCACAGACGATGCCGTATGCGGCCGTCGCCGGCATCACCATGCACGCCGCCTTCACCTGCCTCAAGCCCCGCCAGCTCGTCACCTTCTCCGGCCTCACCCTCGGCACCTACGTCGCCTTTGCCATCTGACCGTTGTCGCCGCGGCCGACCCCTGAAGGGGTCATTCCCCTGCCCTTCTGGAACAGGCCCTGCGGGACGCTACGTCGGTCTCCGCCGAAGTCTGGGAACGCCTCTGCATCGGCCGAGCCAATCCAACTGAGCAGACTTGGTCGCCGTCATGTCGCTGATGCCGCAGGTCAGTCTTCACCGGCAGCTGATCCGAACCGGTCAAGGTGATGCCCTCTACGGCTTGTTGCTCACAGTGTCGGCGTTTCGGCCATTTCCGGACCGGAGCCGATCCAAGCCAGACCAGGGATCCCGCGCCCGCGAAGTTCCCCCGCCCAGAAAATAGGCGGCTCCCCAGCACGATCGAATGACGTGTGTCCACCTGGCACGTCCTGGCCAGTCACTGTGAGCAGGAGAGCGCCATCACCTGCCTGGTCAGGGAGGCGTGAAACAGGCTGGTCAGCGTGGTGGTGACGTGGCGAAGCCCCTCGTCGTTGGTGTGGTGATCTCACGCCGACGGCCGGGGGGCTTCGTTGGTTCCGTATCCTTCCATGCTCGACGTCCCGTACGAGCTGGTCGAGCATGTCTCCTGGCTCGTCTACACCCGAAGGCGTGAACTTCGCTCACCATGGCGGAAGTTGAGCTGCTTCAAGCAGGCTCTGCTGACCCTGGCCCATCTGCGGAAGAACGAGACGTTCGCACAGGTCGGCGCCGGGTTCGGGGTGTCGGAGGCGACGGCCTGGCGCTACGTCGACGAGACGCTTGAGGTTCTGGCCGCCTGGGCGCCGGGCCTGCACGAGGCCCTGGTCGGGCTGGGCGAGGGGGACTTCGTCATCGTCGACGGGACGCTCATCCCGACCGACCGCATCAAGGCGGATGAGCCCTACTACTCACAGAAGCACCGCAAGCACGGCATGAACGTGCAGGTCATCGCGGCCCCGGACGGCACACCGCTGTGGTTCTCACGCGCGACACCGGGACGTACCCATGACCTCACCGCGGCCCGCGCCCACGGCATCATCCAAGCGTGCCTGACCCGACAGATCCTCGTCCTCGCGGACCGGGCCTACCAGGGTGCCGGCGCCACTGTCCGCACTCCCTATTACCGCCACAACGAACAGCCCGAGCACTACCAGGAGTTCAACCGCGATCACGCCCTGCTGCGGGCTCCCGGCGAACGCGCCTTCGCGCAGCTGAAGTCCTGGCGACTCTTACGGCGAGCCCGATGTTCCACCCGGCGTATCGGCACCGTCGTCCAAGCCATCCACACACTCTTGACCTGCGACTATTCAGGATGAAAGAGGTTCACTGATGGCGCCCGTTCCATAGCGGGCTATGAATTCTTTGTAGTCGCTGGGGAACTGTGTTCCCCAACTCTGCTCCAACAGGCCCCAGTCAACTGGGTCCCCGGTACCTGGGTGAGGCGGCATCAAGCGGGCGAGAAGATCGATGTGCTGCGTAATCTCGCGGCTCCGGGGATCTTAGGGCAACGAACCAGCTACGCCTGCCTGGCTGCCAATGCCAAAGGTGGGAGCCAGGCGGTCACATTCCACGGGGCGGCCCATAACGCACCTCCGGACGTTCGTTAGAGTCGACGGGCAGGTCTCTCAGCGCCACAGGTCCGGGATAGAAAGCACTGCTACTCGGACCTGCCACGTCCTCGCCGATCAGCCATCGATACAACCACTCACTGAACGTCATCGAGTACTCGAAGAACTCGCCCTCACCGTCTTCAACGAAGATGGACCCCTTCCCTCGCATTCCTCGAGGTGCATAGAAAAGAGTCTCTCCTCGGTCAGTGGAAGCGATCGGAATTAGCCCATCTGGAGTGCCGAATGCCAGTTCGGCTGTACCGAGTGAGATTCTCGGGTCTCCTTCAGGCTCCCCCTCGTCCCATTCGATCTGAGACCAGGCTTCAGCTGTACTAAAAATCCACTCACCCAAATTCCACCGTTCGGTCGCTGGATGCTTAAGTGAAAGGTGACCGTTTAGCAGAACAGGCGCGTAACCTTCGATGATTTCCTTGTAGTCCCCTGGAAGATTTACGCGAAGCTCACCCTCAAGATCGCGCCATGCTAGCGAGTTACGGTCCCGCACCTTCGGTCCACCGAGCATATCCAGCACGCGCGCGAGATAATTCTCCTGCATTCAGTCACACCCTCGGACAATCTACACTGCCACGCGTAGTGCCGCCAGTAGGCGATTGCGTTATCACGCAATGCTTCATTTTTCCGCCTTCTACGGTTCCGTAGTTGTACTCGATTTCAGTGGGAATTCCACTGCCACTGTTCCCATAGTGTGGAATCACGGAGATCGCCAGGCGCTTACCGGACTTGATTGCATTTCTGATCTCCTTCTCAACACCGTAGTTGAGGTATGGAGTGTTCGTCTTCTCGTACTCCGCCACCAAGTTACGTAGGTCGATTCCAGAACCCGATGCTGCCGCAGGGATGAGGTGTCCATTCGCGGGGTCGTAGCCTTCAGAACGGATCTCGTTCATACCGGGAGGCTGCGTGGAACTGTTGGTGTTGGTCCCCGGAGCGAGCCGGCCCTTGTTGTAGTCGCTGCCGTCGAGGAGACCGTACACGCCCGTCGCGCGGCACTCGTAGCGCTCTTCGAAAGTGTCGTAGTACCGCTCACGAGGCAAGTACACGGCGTGGCCCGTCGGGCTCACTCCGGGGCCCGCATCGCACTTGTTATCTACGCGTTCACGACCGCCGTTCTTCCCTCCTGCTTTGTTGACAGGGACAGGCACCAGTACGCGAACGTCATCCGGCTCATACTCGCCATCGCTCAACAGCCCAAGCATGTCAGTAGCTTCGAGAACGGCATCCCAGCCCTTACTCGCGTCCCAGTTACCGATGGTGGGATCCCAGTCAGCCTTGGGCTTGCCCCGCGCCGGAGCCGCCGTCGGGTTCGGACCGTTGTTGGGGTTCTGGTCGATCGGTGGTGCCGGCGGGATGATCACGCAGCCGTTCCGGCAATTGCCGCTGCCCGCGCCGCCCGTGCCGTGACCGCCGCCCCTGCCGCCGCCCGTGCCGGTACCGGTGCCCGGCCCACGGCCGTGTTCGTATCCAGTGTCGACGAGGCCGGAATAGCCGGCAGGCTGGCTCGCGGTTCCGCCGTTCCGCGGAGTGGCCCGGGGTTGGAAGATGGTGATAGTGGGGCGGTCCAGGAAGCGCTCGATCGCTTTGCCCGCGAGGTATCCCATCGGACTTCGTTTCCTGAGCATCCGATATGTGGAGAGGGCGCCATAGTACCGGTTCCCCCCGGAGTTGGTGCCGTGCCACGCTGGGCGTGAGGTTGCCGTTCCTCTGGTGGCGAATCTGGTCTCGTGCCCAAGAGGGTCGATGGAGTTGAGGGGGGCGGCGTTGGCGTAGGTGTATCGGTTGCTCTGGACGGATGGCATCGGGTCCAGTTGCCATGTGTCCCGTGATCCGAAGGATCCCGTTTCCGGCTGGTACCAGCGTGCCGCCATGTTGACCTCGCCGCTCACCGGGTCGGTCCAGCCGGACTGGTAGCCGACGGCCGGGGTGGAGCCGTTGGTCGCCGTTTCCTTGCCGAAGGGATCGTAAGACGTCGAGCCGGTCACCGACGTACCGTTCGTCGCAAGGCCGGCGATCAGGTCGGTGTGTTGATCGGTGAGAGCCCACTGCTTGGTCGCGCCCGTGGAGAGAGAAAGCAGGGCGCCCTCGGGCGCGCGGTTGTAGTCAGTTGTGCCGTCGCTGGCGAGGTTGTTGGAGCCTCCGTCGTAGGTGAAGGTCGTCGAGCCTCGGGTCTGGACGCGGTCCATAGAGTCGTATGCGTACGTTGCGCCGCCGTCGGTGATCTTGCGTTCGAAGGCGTCGAAGGTCAGGGAACGGGCCGTACCACCACCAGTGCTGGTCGAGGACAGGGTGCCGCGTGCGGTGTACGTGTAGGTCGTCGTGCCGTCCGTCAGCTGGCGGTTGCGGGCATCGAAGGTCGCCATCGTAGAGCCGGCCTTAGTGCGGTTGCCCACCGCGTCCCACTCGTACGACGTGGTTGCCGTGGCGTCCTTCGTCCAAGACGTCATGCGGTTCGCGTAGTCGTAGGTATAGGTGTTGCTGCCCGCGGCAGCCGTGCCCGTGGTCTTCTTTGACGTCAGGTTGTCGTCCAGGTCATAGCCGTACGTCGTGGAGGCCACGCTCGTCGTACCGTCCGCCGACGTGACGGCGTCGGTGTTCAGGCGGCCCAGCTCGTCGTAGCCGTAAGTGCGCTTGGCGGTGACTGTGTACGGCGCTGTGCCTGTCGGGCTGGTGGCGTACTGCTCCAGGCTGGGGCGGCCTGCCGCGTCGAAGTCGTACAGGACGTTGTTGCCGGTGATCGAGTCCTGGACGGTGTCGATGCGGCCGGCGGCGTCGTAGGTGTAGTCGGTGGTGCCTGCCGTGGTGGTGCGTTGCGTCATGCTGCCGTCGGCGTTGTAGGCGTACGCGGAGGTGCCGCCCGGGCCTGCGGCGGTAAGCAGCGCTCCCTGGTCGTTGTAGGTGTAGGTGTTGCGGGTCAGGCCGTCCGCAGTAGCGATCGAGGTCAGGCGGCCGGTCAGGTCGTATCCGAGGGTGCGGGTGACGGTCGTAGCCTCGGCACCTGTGCCCGTCTCTCTCGTCAGGCGGCCGAGGCCGTCATAAGTGCGCTCACGCTTCACTCCGCCCGGCAGGAGTTCGGTTACCGCTTGGCCGGCCTTGTCGTAGACGGTCGTCCAGGTGCGGTCTACCGCATTCGGGTGTGCGGTCGTGGACGGCTCGATCGTCGACTCGGGCAGGCCCAGGCTGTTGAAGGTGTAGACGGTCTTGTTGCCGCGGCCGTCCGTCAGTCGGGTGAGGTTGCCTGCGGCGTCGTAGCCGAGTGTCGTCGTGATCGATGTGGTGGCGGTGACCGGTTCGGTCTGGGTCGTTGTGCGGCCCAGTGCGTCGTACACGTACGTCGATCGGGCTTTGCTCCCGGCGGGGATCGCCGCCGTACGGTTGCCTTCGGCGTCGTACTCGGCGACCGCCGTACGCAGGGCGGTCGTGCCGGTGCCGTAGTCGGTACTGGCCGTGATGTCACCAAGGGCGTCGTAGGCCGTGGTCGTGCGGCGGTTGGTCGCGTCCGTGGTCTCCGTCTGGCGGCCCAGGCCGTCGTAGTCGAACTTGGTGATGCCGGCTGGGTCGGTCAGCGTTTTCGGCTCGCCGGCCGCGTTGTAGGTACTCGTCGTGCTGATGCCCGCCGGTGTGATCGACGCGGTCTGGTTGCCTGCGTCGTTCCACGTGAAGCGGCTGACCAGGTTGGCGCTGGTCGGGTAACGCTCGATGGTAGTTGCCGTCAGTTGGCGGCCTAGTTCGTCGTAGGTGGCTTCGGTGCGTGCGCCCATCGGGTCGGTGACCGAGAGCTGGAGGCCGGTGGGGGTCCAGGTGGTGCGGGTGACTCCGCCGCCGTCCGCACTCTCGGGGTTGAGCAGGTCTGAGTCGGTTTCCGCCGCGACAGCTGTGGCGGCGTCGGCGGCCGGGTCTGTCTGGGCGGTCAGCTGCCCGAGCTGGTCGTAGGCGTAGCGCGTGACGCGGCCCAGGGGGTCCGTCGCCGTCTGCGGCTGACCGAGCGCCGTGTAGGTGGTATGCGCGGTCGCCGTCAGGGCAGTAGTGGCGCCGGGCGGGGTGTAGTCGGGCAGGGCGACGGCGGTGGTGCGGCCGAGGCGGTCGACCTCGGTGCGGGTCACCTTGCCGCGGGCGTCCCGCGCGGCGGTGGCCTCACCGAAGGTGTTGTACCCGGTGAGCGTGGTCGGCTTTGCCGTGGTGGCTGCTGCGCCGTTCTCCTCGGTCTGAACGGCCGGGGAGGTCTGCTGCACTGGGCGGCCCAGCGCGTCGTAGCGGTAGGTGGTGGTGTACGCGGCGGGATCGGCTCCGGTGACGTTGCCGCGCGGGCTGACCGACGTCAGCGGCAGGCCGCGGTCGTCGTAGGTGCTGGTGGTGATGTGGGTGGTGGTGCCGTCGGTGACCGTCTGCTTGGTGACGTTGCCCGCCGGGTCGTACTCGGAGGTCGTGGTGAGCTTCTTGGTCCCAGCGATCGTCTGCGTCTGTTCCTTGACGCGGTCGTCGCCGTCGTAGGTGTAGGTGGCGGTGCGGTTCAGGCCGGCCGGGTCGAGCACACTCGTCTGCGTGCGGCCCAGCGCGTCGACCGTGAAGGTCTGGGTGGTCGTGCCGCCGCCGGTGACCTGCTTGGTGAGGTTGCCCGCCGGGTCGTAGGTGTCGGACTCCAGCACGATGTCGTGGCGGGTGCCGTCGGCTTGGGTGACCTGCTTGGCGGTGGTGGTGGCCGCGAGGCCGTCGTCGTAATAGGTGTAGGCGGTCGTGGCGCCCATCGCGTCCGTGGCGGACGCCAGGCGGCCGACCGGATCGTAGGCGTTCGAGATCACCGTCAGGTCGCGAGTGCTCCCGGAGGGGTCGCCCGTCCAGTCGTCCAGGATCGTGGTGGCGTGCTGACCGCGGGCGGTGTAGGTGTACGTGAAGTGGGTGCCCGCGGCGTCGGTCATGCCGACGGCCCGGCCCAGTTCGTCGTGTTCGTACTGGGTGGTGTTCTGCTCGGCATCGGTGGCGCTGTCGTTGAGGCCGTGGGTGTCGTAGTGGTAGGTGACAGCACGTTCCGGGTCGCCGCCGGTGGTGTCCTTCGTCGACTCCGACAGCAGGTTGCCGTCTTCGTCGTAGGCGCGGCTGGTCACGGCCGTGTGAGTGACCTGGGTGATCTCATTCTGTATGCCGGCGCCGGTCTCGGTGATGACGTGCGAGGCCGCGTCGTAGGTGTAGGTGGTGCTCACGCCGGCCGGGAAGGTGTCGGAGACCTGCTTCTCGGCGGTCTTCCTGCCGAAGCCGTCGTACGTGTACGACGTCACCAGCCCTGAGGGCGAGGTGACTTCGGCCAGATCTCCGTTCGTGTAGTAGCGGTACGACGTCTTCGCGCCGCCCGGCGTCGTCTGCGTGAGCACCAGGCCGGCCGGGACCGTGCCGCCGCCGACCGCCGTCTCGGTGCCGACGGTGTAGGTCGTCGTCGCGGCCGAGGAGTCGGGGCGGGTCACCGTGGTGGGCAGGCCGAGCGTGCTGTAGGCGTACTGGGTGCGGTAGCGGGTGTCCTTGTAGTCGGTCGAGCGCTGGTCGCTGAGGGTGAGCGGTTTGTCGTTGCGCGGGTCGAGCGGGTCGCTGGCGTTGAGGTAGTAGGAGGAGAAGCTCGTCCAGCACGAGTCTGCGTCCCGGCAGGTCGTGCTCGAGACGACGTTGCCGCGCGCGTCGTGGCCGGTGACGGTGGCGTGGCCGTTGGGGTCGGTGACGGTGTGGAGGTTGCCGGCCGTGTCGTAGGCGTACGAGGTGAGCGCGCCGGTGGCGTCCTTCGCCGCGAGGACCCGCTGGCCACGCAGGGCGTCGTAGCTGGTGGTGCTGGTGTGCTGCTGCGGGTCGGTGACCTTCACGGTGGAGGTCAGGCCCGAGTCTGCGGCCTCGGCCTGGGCGCGGTAGTGGGCGGAGACCTGGTCGGCCGTCAGGGTGCCCCGGTAGAGGGCGGCTTCGTCGAGCTGGCCGTTGAAGTAGTAAGTGGCGGCGGGCTGATCCATCCAACCGCCGTTGGCGTAGCCGCCGCCGAGGTAGGCGTAGGTGCGGCTCTGGTCGGCGACCGCGCCAGTGATCGAGCCCAGCTTCACACCGTCCAGGTAGAGGCTCTGGGTGGTGCTCGCTGCCGTCAGGACGACGTGGTGCCACGCGCCGTCGGTGACTGCGCTGGGCGAGGTGACGGGCGCGGGGAACACTCCACCGGTCAGATAGAACCTGCCGCGCAGTTTGCCGGCTCCATCGATGTTCAGCACCGGGAGAGCGGAGGTGGGGGTCTGACCGATGGTGGCGTTCTGGAAGGCGAGCAGGACGCCTGAAGCGGTGGTGGTGCGGAACCACAGCTCTGCGGACATGTCCGCGGTGCCCGCCAGGGTCGAGGCGGGCAGTTGCACGGTGCCGCCGCCGCTGAGTTTCACGGCCCGGTCGTCGCCCGCGCCGAACACGCCGCTCTGGTCGAGCTGCGAGGTGGCGCCGGTGTCCGGGCGGAAGGTGGCGTTCATGCCGGGGCCGCCGACCTCGCTGCCCAGGGCGGTGCCTTCGTCTTCGCCGAGGCGCCAGTAGGCGGCCGGGGCGTCGGCGAGTGTGACACCGTCGTACTGGTCGCCGCGCCCGGCGACGAGGCTGCGGCGGGCCTGGATGTGCTGGTTGGGGGCGTCCGTCTGGCCCGCTGCCACGGGGACGTACTTCCACACGCCCGAGGTCTGGGTGAAGGTCACCAGCGGCTTGTCGTAGAAGGCGACTTCGTCGATCTGGCCGGTGAAGTTGCGGTAGCCCGAGGCCTGCCCGTCCCAGCCGCTCGAGGAGTAGCCGCCGCCGACGAAGACGTGGGCGTAGCGGTCCGCTGGTACGCCGGTGGCTGTGGTGGTCTGGAGGGCGCCGTCCACGAACAGGGCCTGCATGCCGGCGTTGCCGGTGAGCAGGACGTGGTGCCAGGTGTCGTCGGTGAGGATCTCTTTCGACAGCAGGCTGGTTCCGGTGCCCGAGAGACGGCCGCGGAGCTTGCCTGCGGAGTCGATCAGCAGCATGGGCCGCCAGCCGGTCGGGGTGTCGCCGAGGTCGGCGTCCTGGTTGCTGACCAGCACTCCCGGGCCGGTCGTCTTGAACCACAGCTCGAGCGACATGGCCGTGTTGGTGCCCAGCGACTCCGCCGGCATCTCGACCGCGCCGTCGCCGGTGAAGCTCGCCGCGGTGTCGTCGCCGTCGGCAAAGATGCCCGCGCTGCCGAGGTGTGTTCCGTCCAGGTAGCTGCCGGCCAGGTCCTCGCCCAGGGGGCTGGCGGCTTCGGCGCCGCCGCGCTCGCCCAGGCGCCAGTAGCCGGTCGGGTTGCTGCGCTGGATGGTGTCCGCGTAGGTGGAGGAGGAGGTTGAGTAGGTGGGCGCGGAGACCTTCCAGGTGCCGCCGTTGTCGTCGGTGTGCTCGGTGAGGCGGCCGCTGACGGTGTCGTAGGTCGCGGTGGCGTGCTGTCGGCCGGAGGGCAGCGTGACCTTGGTCAGCTGGCCGACGGAGGTGCGTGCGGCGTAGTGCTCGGCGATGGTCGCGGGGTCCAGGGTGTGGTCGTAGAAGGCGACTTCGTCCATCTGGCCCGTGAACGGGTACCAGGCGGCGGCCATGTCCATCCAGCCGCCGTTGGCGTAGCCAGCGCCGAGGAAGGCGTACTCGCGGGACTGTTCGGCGATGACGCCGCTGATCGATCCGAGTTTCACGCCGTCCAGGTAGAGGCTCTGGGTGTTGGCGGCGGCCGTGAGCACCGCGTGGTGCCATGCGCCGTCGGTGACCGCCTGCGGTGAGGTGATGGGGACCGCGGACGCGCCGCCGGAGAGGTAGAAGCGTCCGCGCAGCTTGCCCGCACCGTCGACGTTCAGAACGGGCAGCGCGGTGGTGGGCTTCTCCCCCACGTCGGCGTTCTGGAAGCTGACGAGCACACCGGCCGCCGTGGTGGTCTTGAACCACACCTCGATGGTCGGGAAGGCGGACGTCTTCAGCGTGTCCGCCGGCAGTTCGACGACCGAGTCGACGCCGTCGAAGCCCGCGGAAGTGTCCGCCGTGCCCCCGATCGCCGAGCTCGCGCCGAGCAGGGTGTCGCGGTGCACCGCGTCGTTCAGGCCGGTGCGCGAGACGGCCTCGCTGGCGGCCACGGAGCCCTCGGCCTCGCCGAGCCGCCAGTAGGACGTGGGAGCGGAGTCCAGCACGCCGCTGCGGTAAACCGAGCCGGTGGCGTACTCGTACATCGTGCACTTGGTCGTCGACGTCGGCGGGCACACCTTGGTGAGCTGATCACCGGTGTAGGTGTACGACCAGGCCAGTCCCGGTGTGTTGGCGTCGATGGCGCTGGTGGTGACGGTGGTGACGTGCTGGCCGGTCCAGCCGAACGACAGGGAGCGGCCCGACAGGTCGTCCGTCACCTTCTTCACCGGACCGGCGGTGGCGCTCTCGTGCGTGATGCTCTGGCTGCGGCCCGCGACGTCGCTGATCTTGGTGAGGACACCGCCGGCCAGGAAGCGGTAGGTGGCGCCGGAGCGTTCCCGCAGGATCCAGTCCGTGGACTGGCGGGCCAGGGTGAGCGAACCGCCGGAGGGGCCGGTGTAGGTGCCGTCGGCGTTCTTGCCGAACCTGGCCTGCGAGCCGTCGGACAGGGTGATGAGGACCGACGCGGTGGCCGGTTCCTCGCGCAGCTGCATGTCCCAGCGGGTGGACCAGCCGGTGCCGAACGCTCCGCCGCTGCGCGGGTCGAGGGAGTTGTAGGTGCGCGTCAGCGACAGCTCAGGGCCCACAGTGGTCAGTGCGGCATCGGTCGCCGCCGTGACGTAGTTGCCGTCACGCGTGCCGATCTCCTTGCCTTCGTCGGCGCCGCCGAGATGGCTGGTCACGGCAGGCTGCGCGACCTGCGTGGTCAGCAGCGCGGCACCGGGACGGGTGGAGGTGGCGGAGCCGTCGTACGCGTACCCGTACCAGGCGTACGTCTTGTCCCAGGACAGCCAGCCGGACGGCACCGCCCACTGCTGGCCGTCGCCGCGCGTGCCGGTCTTGCAGTTCTTGCGCAGGTTGCTGCCCTCGACCTCGCAGACCTCGAAGGAGTACTGCAGGGCCGCCTTCGGATAGCGGTCCGCGTCGGTGCCCTTGGCCCACAGCGTCGGGGTGAGGGTGTTCACGGTGATGCCGCTGCCGGGCGATTCCGCCGTGAGCTGCGGCGGGATGTTCACCGCGGAGAGCCTGACCGCGGCGCCCGGTACGCCGGCGGCGGTGAAGCGGCTGACGCCGACTTCCTCCATCGTCCACTGGACGGTGTAGGTGGCGGGGGTCAGCGGGGCGACCTTCGCGTCCAGGGTGATGGACTCGCCGGGCGAGATGGCCTGCGGCATCGCCGTCCAGCGGATCTTCGTGCTGTCGGTGATCTCCTTGCCCGCCGCGTCGAACAGGTTGTAGCGCAGCTTGTAGTTGCCGTTCGCGGGCCAGGTCGCCTGTCCCTGGTTGGTGACGGTGACCTTCTCGACGCCCTCGGTGGTGGCGGTGACCGGGGCGGTGAAGTCGCCGAGCGAGTAGGCGGCGCCGTACTTGGTCCAGGTGACGTCCAGGCTCGGCTTGCCGCCCGGGTAGTCGTCGGAGCCGAACTGCTTCCAGCTCTTGGAGTCGGTGGCCGACGCCTTCACGGCCAGGCCGTAGTTCTTCTTGCGGGCGTGCGTCCAGTCGTCGACCAGCTTGCGGCCGGCGGCGCCGAGTTTGATCGTCTCCCATGCGGCTCCGCAGGACCATGTCTCCGTGCCCGAGGGCCGCCAGCCGTGCGCGAAGCTCTTCGACGCCAGCGAGGCACCCGTCGAGGGCCCAGGCCACTTCGACGTGGTGGACTCGGCCCAGTTCGAGGTGATCGGGTGCACGGTCACCGGCCGGGCTGTGCACGACTGCGACCAGGTGTTGTACAGCGCGAGGTTGGCACTGACCACCCAGGCGTTCTTCAGGGTCGTCTCGAGCCCCGCGAAGCGCAGGAACGCCGACGCCTTGTGACTGCCGGCGTCGTAGGTGCCCACCTTCAGGACCGTGTCGGAGGCGAAGTTGGTGGTGTACGGGTACTCCACGTACGTGCCCGAGGTGGCGGCCACACTCTGCACCGACGGGTCGACACGTACGGGGAAGACCCGCTCAGGCGCGGACAGCCAGCCCTTGTCGAGCTTGACGACCAGAACCTGTCGACCGTCCTCCACAGTCAGGCTGTAGGTGACGCCGGAGGAGATCACGCCCTCGTTGGAGTCGGGTGCGAGGTTCGAGTCCTGCATCCAGCCGGCGGGGGTCCAGGCACGGACGGCGCCCTCAGCGTCGACGAACACCACATTGCCGTGGGCGTCGAGCTGCGCGGTAAGGCCTTGCAGTTCCAGCGGGAAGCGCCACTCGGCGGGCGCGTTGGCGTCCTTGAGGACCAGGGTCTCCTTGACCGAGTCGCTGCCCGCGATGAACTCCACGTCCGAGTTGGGGCGTGCGTTCTCGTAGGTGAGGGTGCTGTCCTCGGCTTGCCCTGCCACGGGGTGCGCGTCGTCCACGCCGTAGCCGACGGAGACACCCTCGTCGACCTGCATCCGCACCACCGGGTCGGCGTCGGCCGTTCCGCCGAACTCGATCTGCGCCTCGGTCGAACCGGTCTCCCAGCCCTCCTCACCCGCGCTCATCGTGCTGGGCCCCGACGAATCCTGGGGTACGAGAGTGGTGTCGATGGGCTTCCAGCTGCCGTCCTTGGCACGGAAGTTGACCGGCTCCGTGTAGAAGCGGGTGGTGTAGGTGCCGTCCGGATTGAGATAGGTGCGCTCACGCTCCGAGCGCTCTCCCGCCATCTCCTTGCTGCGCTTGGCGTCGAAGCCCTGCGCAGTGACGGCGCTGGGTGCCTCGACCTCGACGGCCTGTCCGGGCTCGGGCGTCCGGGCGGTGCTGGGCAACCGCGTGACGCCGTCGGCCTGTTCGGCCGGCAGTTCGCCACGCCCGGTGAGTGCCCCGTCGCGCCCGCCCTTCGCGGAGGCATCCGTGGCCTGCGCGGACGCGGTGTGACCGCGTCCCGCGGCGGAACCCCACCGCTGGTCGGGGGCTTCATCGGAACCGACGCCTGTGGACTGGCCCACAGCGAAAGCTACTTGGTCGGTCCCGGCCAGCACGGCCAGGACAAAAACAACAGCAAGAACCAGCGGACGTGCCGGACGCACGGAATCCCCCCACCCAAAAGATCACGAGTGGGCAATTCCTAAAGGATCTCCAAACAAATCACAAGACATCCACAAGATTTCACAAGGCTAAGTGAACATGATCACGCCACATTGCACGCAAAACACGCTGGTCAGAGACCTGTTGGTGCCACCATCCAGCTCGACACCTCCCGCGGGGCGCGGTACTGACCTGAGCCGTTTCACCAAGACCCCCGTTCAGCCGCAGCCGCAGATCGTTCGGCTCAGGATGTCGGCCCGCGCTGACCACCACACAGTTGCCGTCGTACACGTGGTGGTCTTGAGCTGATCATCAGCCGCACTGCCACGGACTCATTCCTTCAGATGCGGCGAAGCCGCTCCGGCTTCCGCGTACAGGTCCCGGACGTCGTCGGCGAGGCCGGCGTGGTCATGGAGGTCGATGTCGAGGGCGTGGCCGACGAGGCCGAACAGTCCGTACACGAGCCGGTCGTACATCACAGGCAAGAGCAGCCCGTGCGGCGGCCGGGCATCCTCGCCGAGGGTGGCCTGCGGGCGGGCAAGGTAGCTGGCCAAGGCAGCTTGGTGGGTGCGGTAGGCGCCCACTGCAGCGTGCAGACGGTCTGGCCAGGGCATGCGGACCGGTGGCGGATACCTACGCCCAGCCCTCCCCGTCGACCAAGAGTTCGTCGACGCCTGCGGGCAGCACGGCAACCCCGAGTCACGCTTCCGGTTCGCCGACGGGTGCCGACAGGACGGCTGTCAGAACTGGAGCGGTCGGGACTGCTCCCTCGTCGGCCGCCTGATCACTGCCAGGCCGGACGACATGCCCGAGGCATCCGACGAAAGCCTGCCGCGATGCGCCATCCGGGCCGACTGCCGGTGGTTCGCCCAGGAAGGCTCGCGTGCCTGCGGGGTCTGCCCGCTTGTCGTCTACCGCCCTTCACCAGCACACTCCGACCAGGATCAGGGCGCAGGAGCCTCGGTCGGTTGACGGCTCCCTGCCCGTGTACGGCCTGCTGATCGGTGCCCCGCTCCGCGCCAAACGGCAAACTGACCACCGCCTCCCTCGCCGCCGAAGCGGCGGTGCGGCGCAACGAGCCTCCCGTTCTCCCGCCTCACCTCGGGATCCCACAGCTCAGACGCAGGAGCCAGCCGAACCTCCGGCTCCCTCCAAGCCGTCTGTCCTATCTTGTTGAAGGCTGGCCAAACTCACCGAACTTTGACCAGCGAGGGCCGCTGGTCAGCGTCGCAGGCCAACGGCGCACTGGTCTCACGTGGTGCTCGCTCCGTGCTGCCGCTGCCAGCCTTATCGTCACGAGATGACGTGGCTACCTATCTTCGCAACTCTTGTCGGTGCAGTAATTGCCCTCAGCTCCGCCCTCCTCGTCGAGCGCCGCAGAGAGCGCAGGGAGGACCGCATCGACCGCCGCAAAACGAAGCAGGACCTGTATGCGCGCTTCCTTTCTGCACACGCCCACACTCGGGCTCAGCTTCGCATTCTTGCTGACACCTCAGGCATGTCGGATGAAGAACGTGCGAACCGGGCCCGCACGGCGTATGCCGGCTGCTACGCCCCGCGTTACGAGCTTGAGGTATTGGCCCCTCAGCCGGTCCTGACACCGGCACTGGACTTCGACCGGCGTGCGAAGGCCTTGCGAGACCTCGTCATCGAGGGCGTAAGCATCCAAGCCCAAGGCCCGGACCACATGCGCGAGTACCTCAGCGCTCTGAAGATCGTACGCACAGCGATGCGCACCGATATGGGTATGCGCGAGGACACCTGACGTCGACAGTGATGGCGACGGCTTGAAGGCCGGTACCAAAATCTGAGCAATTGCAAGTCCTGCGGATCTGTGTCGCCGTGACCGCGTAGGAGTTCTCAGGCAAGGCCCTGCAGCCCTTCCTTCACCATCAAACACATGACGGGCGAGTGTCTCTTTGGGCTGGCAAAACCCTCCAGGGAAGGGATCACCGATCACGAACCCGGCCTGTTTCACCCAGCCTCCCGATCGGGCGGCCAGGCCACTGCTTCTGCACGGGCGCGGCGCACTAACTGAGGCAGGAGGGCTACCTCGTGGCTACGCTGCCCCGGCGCGGTCGCCGATCGCGGGGCCGTCCAGGTGAGCGATACCGAAGGGCACGGTGCGGCGCTGGCTCGGCACAGATTTCCGTTTTCTGTTCGCCTCGCAGAGGGCGATGTCGCTGAACATCGGTGCCGCAGAGCTCTGGTCCGCAGACGGCAAAGGCGGCGTCAGGGGTGAGGGGAAGGCGCGGGATCCTCCCTTCGGCGGCGTGCTCGTCCCGTTCGTTTGAGGCTGCGGACATCGATGACGGCGACGACTGCGACGGCGGTCAGTGCTCCCGTTGCCATCGCGACACCGAGGCTGACCCAGCCTTGGGCGAACTGCGTCAGTTTGGCGGTCACGGCTGCCGCGGCGCCGCCTGTGCCCGCTTGCCCGAGAGCGGACGTGCGTGCGCGACGCATCAGAGCGCTCAGGTGGGCTGCACAGTGGAGGCTGGCGCACTTGCTGCGGGCGTCACGTCGCTGCTGGCGCCCGACGTTCTCCATGATCTTGTCGAAGCGCCGGTCGAGGTCGTCCTCGTCGTCGCCCAGGCGCGCCTGGAGGCTTCTGTAGCACCTGTAGAGCATGAGGGCGAGGTCGTTATCCGTCTTGCTGACCACTGCACATTCCTCTCATGGTGGAGAAAAAGGGTTCCAGGAGAGACAAGTTGACTTCCGCCCGGGCCAGTTTGGCGAGGCCTTTCGCTTTCTGCCCCCTTCGTGTCGATGCGGAGCCCCCGACGGTTTCGGTCAGGCCGTCACTGGTGAGGAGATGGATCAGTTCGGCTTCGACTGCACGCCGCTCTCCGAGGCTCAGCGCGTCGATCGCCCGCAGCACCTCCCGCACGGGCTGCAAATCATCGTCGAGGTAGGCGTCGAACACGTCCTCAAGTCTGTAGTCGGCGTATTTCTGTACGCGGGCGTCGTCTCTCTTCTCGCGAACGATTTCTTCGGCGATCTTCCGGATGTCGCAGAAGGTGAAGACGCGATCCGGCTCCAGGAATGCACGGCCGAATGCCTCGTCTGCGATCTTGAGCGGATCGACAACCAGGGGCGCGCACTCCAGGAGCAGGAAGAGCCTCAAAGGCCCGACCTGTTTCTTGTACTGGCTGCGAAGTGCAGCGAGTTGGTCTTCCCGGTTCCGCTTGTAGCGCCGCGGACGGATCAAGGCGGCTTCTCCTCTCGAAGCGCGCGCCGGCAGTGCCGGCGCCGGAGAGGCCAGCCCTGCAGAGTCGTCCCGCCGACTCTAGCGGGAGGAGCCCGGGAAGCTGTTTATCGATGATTCCTCACATAAGGCCATGATCGTTTTATGGTTCGGTGTGTGCTTATGGATACGCACCGGCGGCTTGCTTTGATCAATTCTCCGAGTCCGGTTCGAAAGGTGTGATCTCGGCGGCGTTGAGGAACGTTCTCGGTGTCAGCAGCGGCTGCAGACGGGCCGCTCGTCGTCTTGACCGGGGGTTGAAAAATGTCGGCGGAAGCTGTGGCGGCCTTAGCGGCGGCCGGCGGGATGGCCGTGGTGCAGGCGGCGGGGACGGATGTGTGGACGTCGGTTCGGCAGGCGGTCGCCAGGATGCTGGGGCGCGGCGATGCCGGTCAGGAGGCGGCTGAGCTGACGCGGCTGGACCAGATGCAGGCCGTCCTTGCGGCCGGGGAGGATGTGGCCGGTCAGCGGGCACGGTGGGAGGCCGTGTGGCAGACCCGCCTGGAGGTGCTGCTCGAGGCGCTCGACGCCCAGGGACGTGCGGCTGTCGCCGCGCAGCTGGCTGCTGTGATCGCTCAGGCTCAGTCCGCTCACGGCGGGGTGCATGCCGCTCCTGGGGGCGTCGCCGTGGGCGGTGACATGCGGATTACGGCTGAAGACGGCTCGGTGGCAGGCGCGGTGGTGCGCGTGGAGGGGGGTGTGCGCATGACGGGCCCTTTTCCTTCGGCGGAGCGGCGGAGCTGATGCCGGCGCAGGGGGTGGCTGGGCAGTTGGTCGCGCAGAACGGCGCCGTGGCGGCCGGCCGTCTTGAGGTGGGCCAGTTGGTGGTGGCGGCGCCGGCGTCGGGCGCGTTGCGTGCGTTGACGCTTGCCGCGCCGATGGGTTTGCGTCACCCGGGCCGGCCGTTGCGGGGTCGGGCCGGGTTGCTGAGTGCTTTGTTGGAGCACTGTGCGGGGCAGGGGGATGGCCGGCTGCACGTGCTGCACGGGTTGAGCGGAAGCGGTAAGACGGCTTTGGTGCTGGAGCTTGTTCACGAGCTCCAGCACCGGTTCGGTCTGGCGTTCGGGCTCTGCGCGTGGTGGATCGACGGCCGCCAGGGTGCGCTGTTCGAGGGGGGGTTGCGCGCGGTCGCCCGGCGGTTGGGGGTCCCGGAGGATCTTGTCGAGGCCGAGGGAGTGGTCGATGTTCTGTGGCATCGTCTGAGCCAGGTGGAATGGCCGTGGCTGCTGGTGGTGGACGGGGTGGCCGATCCGGCGCTGCTGGATGGGCCCGGGCAGACGGCTGCCGGTACCGGCTGGGTGAGGCCGCACTCGTGTGCCCATGGCCTGGTGGTGGTCACCACGTGCGACGGAACGGCGGAGGTCTGGGGCTCAGGCGCGGTGTTGCATCCTGTGGTTGCGTTGGCCGAGCAGGACGCTGCGCGGGTGCTGTGCGATTACGCCGGGCCGTATGCGGGAACCTTCAGCGGCGCCGTTCGCCTGGCGCGCCGATTAGGCGGTCTGCCTCTAGCTTTGCGGATGGCAGGGGTCTATTTAGCCGAGGTGAATGGGATGCCGGACGCTTTCCGGGACGCGGACATGCCCGCTGACTTCGATGCGTTTGTTCGGGCGCTGAACGGATCGGCCGGTCAGGGTCTGAATCCGGCGGAGGTGATCGCCGACACCTGGCGGCTCGCGCTCGGGCTGCTCGAGCGTCGCGGCTTTCGGCATGCTTCGGCTGTCTTGGAACTGCTGTCGGCGTTCGCCGATGCCCCGGTGCCCTACACGCGGGTTTTGCGGGCTTCCCTGCTGAGCGGGCAGCCCGGCTTCGAACGCATCGACGGCGGCACGGTGTGGCGGACGCTGCGCGCTCTGGCCGCTCTGAGTCTGATCGACTTCCATGCTGCTCCGGGCGCCTCGGATGATGTGGCGCGGCCGTCAGAGGATGTTCCTGCGAGCGTGCGGGTGCATCCGTTGATCAGGGATCTCAGCCGCACTCCACGCTATCTCGCGCTTACCGTGGTCCTTTTGGGCCGTGCGTGCAGTGTGGAGGAGGCCGGCAGGCCCGAAGAGCCCGACACCTGGGCGGTGTGGTCAGCGCTGGCGCCCCACGCCCTGGAGCTGGCGGGGCAGGAAGCCGCGTTGGCGAGCCTGGAGGACGACGTCCAAGTCGCGGCCGCCCAGGCCATGGAACTGGCGGCACGGTATGTGCAGGCACGCGGCCTGTCGCGCCAGGCCGGCGTCGTGTTCGAGAAGGTCGTGCAGTGGCGCACGCGCCTGTTGGGCCCGATGGATGAGGAGACGCTCACCGCGCAGCACAATCTCGCCGCAGTGCTGCATGACACCGGGGACCTCGGCCAGGCCGAGGTCGTGTATCGCAGGGTGTGGGAGGGTCACTGCGCCGTGCGGGGCGAGGAGTTCCCTCACGCGCTGACTGCGCGGCACGAACTGGGGCGCGTGCTGCACGACATGGGCCGTTTGCGGGAGGCTGAGCAGCATCTGTCGCAGGTGCTGGAGATCAGGCGGCGTTCTCAGGGCGAGGAGCACGGCCACACCTTGTCCGCCCGGCACGAGCGGGCTCGTGTCCTGCATGACCTGGGCCGGTGGGAGGAAGCCGGCGAGGAGTACCGGCGGGTGTGGGAGGTGCGCAACCGGGATCTGGGGCAACGTCATACGCGGACGTTGACGGTTTCACACAATCTGGCGTGTCTGGCGCAGGACGAGGGCCGGCTGGAGAGTGCGCTGCACCAGTTCCGCAGCGTGCACGCGGCCCGTTCACAGATTCTCGGTCCAGCGCATCCCCAGACGCTGTCGACGGCATTTCGACTCGGGTGCACGCTGCGGGACATGGGGTGCGCGACTGCGGCGCAGCCGCTGCTCCAACGCGTGCACGAGGAGCTGTCGTCCATCCTGGGAAGCGGGCACGCGCACGTGCTGCGGGCGCAGCAGGCGCTGCACAGCCTTCCCTCGGCCTCTGGTTGAGGGAAGGTGTCGGCGTTCGCGTGAACGTACGCAGCCCGGTACGCGGTTACGTACCCAGCAAGTTCGATACCGCCGGGCGCTGGGACTACCCGACTGCCGGCTCCTTCGGGACGGGTGGGCTGGTGGTGAGAGAGGGGAGCCTCACCAGCTTGACCACCAGTCCTTCAACCTCCTGTTTGGGCATGCTGATGGCGATGGACCGGGGGTGGCGACCATGGGGCGTAGGCAGGGCGCGCGGGCCGGGTCGGCCGTGACGGGGACGGCCGCAGTCGTGACGGCGGGGCTGGGGCCGGTGACCAACTACGCCAGTGCCACCGTGCCAGGATGGGCAGCTCACGCCTGGGTAATCTGGCCGCTGTTCGCCGTGCTGGTGACGGCCAGCATCGGGCTGGTGTTGTGGAGCCGACGGCTGGATGTTGCAGCAAGACCGCCAGCGCGGCTGGGACCGGTGGGCCGACCGGCCCGAGGCCAGCAGGATTCCTTACGCCCCCCACATGTGGAGCGCGTGCGCGGGCGTGAAGCCGAGCTGGCCGAGCTGGCCGAGCTGGCAGGCATGCTGCGACGGCCACGAGGACGGTTCGCGGTGTTGTGCGCGGCTGGCGGGATGGGCAAAACAACGGTGGCCGCGCAACTCGCCGCCCAGGCCGACGCTGCGGGATGGCAAGTGTTTTGGGTGCGCTGGCGCGATTCCGCCGAGCTGGCGCAGCAGATGGTGCAGGCGGCACTGGCCTGCGGACTGCCCGAGGCAGAACTGGAGTCCGCGCAAGCCGGGCGGGCGAGTCTGCCCGATGTAGTGTGGCGGCAGCTGGGCCGGGCGCGGCGGTGGCTGCTGGTGTTGGACAACGCCGACGAGCCACAAGAGATCGGCCCGGCAGGTGAGCCGTTGGCCGACTACCGCGGTTGGATCCGCCCGCACGGCCGAGGTCTGCTGGTGATGACCAGCCGAGATGGCAGCCCGCAGACCTGGGGGCCGCGCGCCCGGCTACTGCCCTTGATGCCGCTGCCCGCACAGCCTGCAGGAGAGGTCCTCGTCGACGCTGCTCCGGCCGCTGGCACAGCAGAGCAGGCTCGGGACCTGGCCGTGCGGCTCGGCGGGCTCCCGCTGGCGCTGCACGCGGCCGGCACCTACCTGGCCGGACCCACCAGCCGCTACCGCACCTTCACCACCTACCGTCAGGCCCTGGAGCAGGAATTGCCCCTCTTGCTGGGAGCCGAACACCCGGATGCCTCTCACGCACAAGTCGCCCGCACCATGGTGCGGCACACCTGGGAAGTGTCCCTGGACCAACTCGCCCGGGAGGGCGATGCCTTGGCCCGCCCCGTGTTGCGACTGCTAGCCGTACTGGCCCAAGCTCCCATCCCGCTGTCCCTCATCACCCCGGACCTGCTGTCTGCCGTCACCGGAGACAACGTCACCGTCCCCGCCTTGGAGGCTGCGTTTGCAGGTCTGCATCGGTACGGCCTCCTTGGCTTTCCTCACTCTCCCGGCAACGCCGGGCAGGCATCGGGCATCAGCGGCCCGGCGCAGGTGGTGCTGCACCCTTTGATCCGAGAGATCAATGCCGTCGCTCTAGCGGCCGAGGCACCCCATCTCGCCACGTGGCACCGAGCCCTTGCCGAGCGGTTGACCGCGGCCGTGCACGAGGTAGACGAGCAGGGGCGCGCCGGTTGGCCGGCCGCCGTGCTCCTCGCCCCTCACCTGCCCGTGCTGCTCGACCTCCCGGACCCACGCTCCGCCACACACCACCGCAGCGCCCTCAGCACGCTCGCGCAAGTACTGGAGCACGCCGGCGCCTTCAGCGCAGCCCGCCTGCTGCACCAACGGGTCCTCGACTTCGAGACGCGCACCCTAGGTCCTCAGCACCCCCATACCTTGACCAGCCGCAATCACCTGGCCAACGCCTTGTTCGGGATGGGCGAGCCGGCTGAGGCGATACATCTGCTCCGGCAGACGCTGGAGGACCGTAGCCGTGTCCTGGGCACGGAGCACCCTGACACCCTGACCAGCCGTCACGACCTCGCCTGCGCCCTGGACGGAATGGGCCGGCATGCAGAGGCGGTGGCTTTGCTGCGGCGGAACCTCCCCGACCGTGCCCGCGTGCTGGGCCTCATGCATCCGCACACTCTGGCCAGCCGTCTCAGCCTCGGTCTCGCCCTGGACGGGATGGACGAACATGAAGAGGCGGTCCGCCTGCACCGGCAGACCGTTGACGACCACATCCGTGTGCTGGGCCCCGAACACCACCTCACCCTGCTCAGCCGCCACAACCTCGCCAGCGCACTGGCCAGGATGGGCGCGCATGCGGAAGCCGATTGCCTGCTGCGACAGGCTCTTGACGACCAAGCTCGTGTGCTGGGCCTCATGCATCCGCACACTCTGGCCAGCCGTGACAGCCTCGGTCTCGCCCTGGACGGGGTGGGTGAACATGCGGAGGCGGTCCGCCTGTTCCGGCAGACGCTTGACGACCGCATCCGTGTGCTGGGCCTCGAGCACCCCGATACCCTGACCAGCCGCCACAACCTCGCCAGTGCACTGGCCAGGATCGGCGCGCAGGAAGAGGCGGTACGCCTGTTGCGACAGGCCCTCGCTGACCGTGTCCGTGTGCTGGGTCCTGAGCACCCGCACACCGTGCGCACCCGCGACGACCTGGAGACAGCTTCGGCTGCCTGGCGTGCTGCACGACGGCGACAGACCTGGTTGCGCCCCTCACGACGCTAGGAGCTGCCCCCACAGGCACCCCACGAAGGCACGGGCGGGCCCAGCGCGGCCGCGCCCGACGATTCAAATGCTGGGCACATAGCCGGTGTACGCACCTGAGCACATTCGGGCGTACACCGACAGAAGGCTGTGTCAGGCCGGCGATTCGGCGATCTTACTGACCGCTGCCAGGAGCGTGGCCAGTGTCTCCACCACGTTGACGGCGCCTGCCTCTTTGAGCCTGCGGGCATGGCTTTGTTGAGCGGCGATACCGATGAACTGCACCCCGGCGGCCCGGGCGGCAAGGGCATCGGCCAGGGACTCGCCGATGAGCAAGGTGCGCGAGCGGTCGCCGCCCAGCTCGCTGGTGGCCAAGGACACGGCGTGCGGGTGAGGCTTCATCAGCCGCGGATCATCCGGACGCCCGAAAACACCCAAGTGCGGCTGGGCGCCGGTCTCGGGGTGCAGGTGGGTCAGGAAGGTCTGCACGGCGGCGCTGGCGTGGTCGGTCACCACCGCCAGGCGCCAGGGCCCTCTCCCTAAAGCCCCCAGCAGCTGGGCCGCGCCCGGGAGGGGCTCGGCGCGGCGTGCCGCCGCTGTCTCGTAATTGGTCAGTATGCCGTCGAGCTGGCGGATCTGTTCGGGCGATCCCCGGTCGACCACCGAGCGCAGCAGCGCGACGGGATCGGCGCCCCGGCTCGGGTCGGTGCTCAGGTGCAGGCTGGTGGCGGCCTGGGCCAAGTGGCCCGATACGGAATGCATTTGGCCGGCGAACAGCCGGCACAGGACTCCGTCGAAACTGAACAGGACGGTCTGCGATTGCGCGAAGCACCGACGCAGCCAGACCACCTGGGGCGGGTCGTTGCTGACCATGCGCTGCGCGAAGAGCCGAAGGCTTTCGCCGACCCAGGGATAGAGCGCTTCGTACCAGTGCTTGAAACTCACGTAGTGGCGCTGTCCCTCTCGGGATATGCCGGACAGAGAAGGGACGGCCGGTGAGGCCGGGTCAGGAAGAGGCAGGATCAGAGGGGAAAGCGCGGCGTCCTCGCTCAGCGCAGGGCTGATCATGCCCAACGCCGCCTCGTCGGAGCGCGCCATGTGCAGCTGGCTCAGCGTCTCCCAGCTCTGGGGGGAAAGCTGGGCGCGGAAGAAGACGTCCATGCGCTGCGGCAGGTTGTCCAGGAGCTGGTTGATCTGCGCCTCTTCGCTTTCCATCCGGCGGCGGGCCCGCTGCTGTTCCTGCGCGGTGGGGCCATAGAACGCCGTGGCCGCCTCCATGGCCTGCCGGCGCCGCATCTCACGCAAGGTCAGCACCTCTTGGCGCAGGATGCGCACGACGGTGGACGCGGGGCGCGTGTAGCAGGCGGCTACTTCTTTGACGGCTGGATCTTCCGCCTCCGGCAGGTCCGAGCGGCCGGGTGCAAGGTGGGTTTCGACGACATAGGCAAGCGTTTCCCTCACTGCGTCCAAGCGCTCGCGCACAGCAGGGGCGTTGGCGATGTGGCGTTCCAACACCCGCAGCGACACGCCCAGTGCGGCGGCCAGACGCGGGCTCAGGCCGTACCGGCCTTCGGCCGTCAGTCCGAGCGTCTCCAGCTTGCGGTAGCTGTGGGGTTTCAGCTCGAGCTGGCTGCACAGGTCGCTGGCCCGTAAGCCGTTGGCCCGGCGCAGATCGGCCAACTGCCATTCGTGTTTGCCGGACTGGTCGGCCAATTGCAGAGGATGGATCCGTAAGGCGCGGGCGAGCTGGCGGATACGCGGTGGATCGGGTACGCGCTGATCGTTTTCGTAGGCGAGGATCTGCGCCTTGCTCGCTCCGACTTCCCCCGCCAGCTCCTCAGCACTCAGCGCTCCGCCAGAAGCCTGCAAACGGGCCTCCCGCAGGCGGGCTCCGGAGAACATGACGGCCAGACCTCTCGCCATCAACAGGCCCCTCTCGCTTCGGCGCGGTACATTTTACCTGCGCCGCCTCCCGGTAACAGGGGGTCAATTCGCTTTGCGCGCAAGCTTGCAGACTGGGCGTGCGTGTTTTCAAGGCGAGCTGCCCCCTGCCAGGAGGCCGCTGCGGCCAACGAAGGTTGGAGTCCGAACGGGTGACGACCAACTAGGCCGCCAAAGAAAAGCGGGCCCCGTGGCACTTGCAAACTGTCCTGTCCACGGGACCCGGGTCGGCGACCTGCCGTCACAAGAGCCTCTCCGTTGGCCCGGGGAGGCTCTCCGGCTGTGAGAGCCCGGTTAAGTACGGCGCTGATCTCCGTCCCTCGGTTCCGGGGGGTCCGGGGCGGAGGGCATCGCCTGCCTCCTTCCTGCTGCGGCGGTTACGGAAGGCCGAGGTCAGCTGGCCGGTAGGCCACCTGGCCCCGCCCTGCGGCAACCGACGCCGAGGGTGAAGACGACCAAAACCCTACCCGCCCCCCGCCCGCACGCGTTTACGAGCCCCTCCCCCGTACGCCGGGGGCGCCTGTCGCCACGCCGGGGCGACCCTTCTCCACCGGCCCCACCACGCTTGATGAGGGCACAGAAAGCGGCTATTCAGCAGGTCTATCCCGGTTTCGGGTACACGGCGAGACGGGCGTACGGGCGGCGAAAGGGGGCGCACTTCCCGAATCGCGCGCCGTATTCGAGCTCCTTCACCCCGAACATCCGCGTGGGGAACGCCAGACGGAGACGACGACGGAGTCGACGGCGACCGCGGTCGAGCCCACCGTCCCCCGCACGAGAGCGCCGGCCGACAAGAGCGCCCCCATGACCCCGCCCCAAAGGACGCCAGGCGACGTACACGGGCCCGGCCGCCCGCTTCCCCGCCACCACACCGAAATGAACTGCACACGTGCGAACGCAAATATACGGTGGATGCTGCACTCCCCTGCGGTCGACAGGACAGCGCCGCCAGCACTGCGGAGCAGTACGATCCTCAACGCTTGGGAAGATCGCAGACGCTGACAGGCAAAAATGCGGAGATCCTCTGGCGCAGCGCCCGGAGCAGGCGGGCCCTATCGGCTCCTGCAGCACGAAAGCGGCTGACCGTCTGGCTTGTCGCCACCGTCGGCATCTTCGGGGCAGCAGGAAAAGAACCTGTCCGTGCCGGCAGCGTCGACACGCGGACAAGTCCTCGGTGTTCACGATCTTCCTCAACGCACGCGCGACAGCAGTGCTGGTCTGCGCGGGAGGGCCTGGAGCCGGCACCCAGCACACCCCGGTCGACGCTCCCGGGTAGTTCGTTGCGCAAGTGCGGACGTGCCGCGCCTCGGCCATTGCCACAACGAGCCGGTGGGCTCGGCCCTGGCGGCACCGGATGCCTCTACTCCCGCGCGAGCCACAAGCGGCCCAGGCTCCTGGCCGCGCGCAGGGCAACGACGCATGCGCCCAGGTACACGGCGACGACTGCCGCGAAGACCAGGTGCCAGGTGAAACCAGCCCCGGCCGAGTAGTCCCCCGTCCCCATCCATGCGAAACAGCCCAGGATGATCTCGAACACCATCAAAACGGCGATCGACAGACCCCACGGCATGGCCGGTATGCCGATCAGGAAGGCCAGGAAGCGAAGGTTCAGACTCCCCCGGTGGACGACCGCGATCAGCAACACGGCCAGCGCCACAACGAGATAGGCCTTCGTGAAGCCATTCCACTGAAGCCAGTCCACGAGCGATGCCGCATCACGCGTCTGGAGTTCCAGGAATTCCCCCCGTTCGGGCGCATGCTGGCGGCGAGGCCATCGACGACGGCGCGGCGCGCAGCACGGCGGCAGTGCGCAGCACTCTGCGCAGGGCATACGTCTCGTCCAGCGTCAGGGCGCAGCCGCTCGGTGTCGTGTTCTACGGGCGCGAAGTCGATCTCATCGAGGTCAAGGTGCTCGTAACCGTCCATGATCAGCGCAACGTGAGCGGCCGTCGACAGGTCACGACGGGAAGCGTGTACGGCCCCGGCCGACGAGGACGCCGGCCGGGGCCGCAGAGGAAGAGCGTGGTCGTGAAGGGCGGTCGCCTACGCGGCGAAAGGCTCTGCAGGGCTTCAGCCGGACGATCTTCCCCGCAGGCTATAGGTGAGGCCCGGGGACACTGTCCCCTCCACAACCACGCTCTGCACAACACGGCCGACCGTGCTGGCATTCCCGCTCCGCCCACCGATGGCCAGGACGTCCGCCAGAAGGTGAGCGTGCAGGTCGGGAAGCCTCACGCGGCCGCCAGCCCATTGGTGCTCCGTTGCCGGGCCGGGGCTGAGCGGGAGGTACATCGGCCATCGCCCGCAGCCCCGAAGTCAACGAGGCTGTCCTGAAAGCGGGTCTGCCCCCGCATGCCATGGCCCGATGGGCGCGGCCCTCAGCAACGTCGGCAGGGTACGGCGCGATGATGGGCTTGGCTAAGACGTCCGGTGTCGGCGCTCGTAGAATGGCATGCATGACTGACCAGCTCAGGACGGGCGTCGTCACCGTCGCTCTCGCCGCCCCGGGTGACGGGCCCGACGCAGCCGCCCTGGGTTCCCTCGCCCTGGGCACCCCGGTGCCGGAGGAGAGGGCGGCAACAGCACCTCTGGCCCGGGCCATCGACGTGCACGGTGGCCAGGTGCCGCTGCCGTACGGGCAGGGACGCTGCCTGGTCGCCCGCTCCGGTGGCCTGGTGACCGGGATGGTGTACCTGACGCCTCCCATACGCTGGCTTGAGGACCATCCGGCGGCCCAGAGGCCCGCCCTGGTCACGGCCCTCGTCGAGATCGAGCTCTTGGCCGTCGCCGAGTCCCACCGCGGGCAGGGCATCGCCACCGCCCTGCTCAACGCCGCCGAGGAGACGGCCCGTGACGGGGGTACGCACCTGTCGTTCGCCAAGGTCCGCAGGGGTGACTTCGCCGTCATGCGCTGGTACCGCCGGCGCGGCTACACCATCGCCGCCCAGACGGAACCCGTGCTCTTCCGTACCCGGTCCGGGTTGGAGTCGTGCGACGACGGCTCCGACGGCTACCAGCTCGCCGCAAAGCCTCTGCAACCGGGCGTGGTCCTGCGCCGCCGGGCCAGCCACGACAGCACCATGCTCATCGCCGAACGCGACACCTGACTGTCTTCACCTGGCACGTCCCTGACCGGCTGAAGAGCCAGGACCGGGCAGAACGGCATGATCCGTGGCTGAGGGCTGGATCCCAGCGACGCGCAGAGGCCGCCCGGTTCGGGACTTCGCGCGGCGAGTAACGGCTGACAGCGTAGGGGGCTGGATCGGCGCGTGAAGGCCGCCCGTGCCGCCCTCGACTCCGCAACGTCGATCTCCGTAAAGGACGCCGCCCAAGACCGGTTCGTGCTCATCGAGTCGAACGGACACGTGTGCAAAATCCTGCCGCTGGAGCGAAACCAGACAGGCAGCCCGTCGAGTTCAAAGCGGTCACGTTCGGCGAGAGCTGCCACTGAAAGCGCTGCGCGGAGCCGGAGCGAGAGGAATCGCACGGCACGGCCCGCCCTCATGACGCCTGGAGTGCAAGGACAGGCGGGCGTACAAGGCGGGGCGGGACCGACCTGCGGCATCGGGCCAAGCGGATCCGTCTGATCTGGGGGTGCCGGTGTCGCGTGACGGAGGGCGCCCTGCCGGCAGCCTGGGCGGCTTTACGGGCCTCCGGGGCCATGCACTCAAGGGAACAACCTGCTCCGGTTATCCGTACTATCCCTACAGCAGGGCACTGCGCACTAGACATTGCTGCCGCCCACAGGCATCAGCCTCCGGGAAGGCACATACGTGCGGCAGGCCCTTCGATTCCGGCCCCAGGTCGAAGAAAGGCTGTGCGCCCCATGTCCGAGAACGCTACCGAACTCACATCGCAGTACACCGCTCAAGTAAGTGCCGACCTCGAACGCAACACCAAGGAGCAGCAGCGGATCGGCGCGGAAATCGACGCTCTGCAGGAGCAGTTGGCCGCCCATCAGCGTGACCACACGGTGCTGGTCGGCATCCAGCAGGCGATCGCCGCAGCACCGGCCGCGGTCAAGCCTTCGGCCGTTGCGGACAGCGCTGCGGTACCCGCACCCCGAGCGGCAAAGAAGAAGGCCGAGTCCGGCGCGGGCAAGCAGGCCCGGCCGAAGAAGACCGCTCCCGCGCCGCGTCGGAACGCTGCCGCCAATCAGGCCACCAAGAAGGCCTCCGCCAAGTCCGACAAGGCTGAACCGGCGACAACCGCGCAGCCGACACTGGTCGACCTGATCCGTGGCCATCTCACCGAGCAGAGCGAGCCGCGCTCGGCGGCGGAGATCGCCGCAACTCTTGGCCAGGCTCATGCCGACCGCAGCATCAAGACGACCGTGGTACGCACCACGCTCGAAGGGCTGGTGGCCAAAAGCCAGGCGCAGCGCAGCAAGCAGGGCTCGTCCGTCTTCTACACCGCAGCTGCAGCTGCGGAGCAGGCGCCGGAGGGACAGCCCGCACCTGCCGGCGCCTGACATCTCGTGCAGTACGACGAGGTGGTCCAGCTCCTCGAGGACGAGGGCGTGGGTACGTTCGGTCTCCACGAGCCATTGATGGACGGCGGCGGTGACATCGTCGCCGGCGGCGGGCGAAGTCGGCAGCGTGGACGCCACCCGCCTGAGCGGAGCCGTAGGGAGCGTTCCTCGGTGTGGTCGGCGCGCTGGATGACGTCACGGCGAATACCGGGTGCATCGGTCCGGCTGCCGGAGGGATGCAGGTAGGAGGTCTTGGCCAGGCGACGACAAAGGACCGGTACGTCGTGACTGCCTGCTTGTGGCGAGGAGCGACGGACGATAGGGGCATCACGGGACGATCGATTTCCCCGATCGCGCTGTCGATCCTGACGGAGCGACGGGCCTGTTCGAGCTCCTAGTCGACCGTTCGCCAGAAGCGTTCCAGCGCTTCACCGAGGACTACTACGAGGTCCCCGTGAACCTGGAGGCCGTGAGTCAGGTGTATGCCTTGCGGCCGCTGAGTCCGGAGCTCGTGTCGTTGCTGAACCCTGAGGTCAGCTTGACGGGCCTGGCCCAGGACATCTCCGAGGTCCGCTACCCGCAGCCGGACCAGGAGTCGACCTGAACGCCGTTGCCACGTACGTCGCCGATGCGGAGGCTGCAACTCCTTCGCCCGCCCCAACCCGCACGCGCCGTGCGCCGGCTGCCGCCACCACGGCCCCTTGCGGAAAGGGGTACTGCCGCCTGTGCTGCACCAAGCGCGCACGGACGCCGCGACCACTGGCGCTAAGGCGGAGTCGCTGCTGCCCGAACTGCGGTATCACCAACCGTTCTTCGCCCATATGGCCCCGCTGTGGGAACGAGCCCCACGGTCGCGGCAGTCTCAGTACGAGCACCGTGGACGCCCCTGCAAACCCCTCCCGCCCCCGGCATCGCCGCCCGGCGGCTGGCTCCAGCCCGCCCTCTTCCCGTGCTGGCTACCTCACCCGCATTGACCCCGACCAGTACGAGAAACCGGACGCCCTCTCCTGTCGGTCGACGGCACCCGTCAGCGCGGGCCGTGAACAGGCGCAGCGCCGTCATCTGCGACGGGACGAGTTCCCCCGATGAAGACCGGGCCAGGGAAGGTGTCCGGCTGTCTCCTGCTACTCCATTTCCTGGTCGCGCAGCAGCCTGCGGCCGAGGTCGTCGGCCCACTCCTGGGCCCAGGCCATCAGCTCGTCGATCAGTTCGGGGGTCGCGCCGTATGCCTCGAGTTCGGCGTCGTCCAGCCAGGCGACGGCGGTCAGCCGGGTCTGGAGGGACTCCAGGTCGAAGCGATCGCGGGCGTGACGGCGGCCGAATTCTTCAAGGTCGGTCGTGAGCCAGCGGCGCGAGGCGGCGAAGACGTCCAAGGCGTCGCGGGCTGCGCCTCGCTCGGCCAGGGCACGGACTTTGGTGCCGATCACGTCTTCCTCGGCGAGCACGGGTCCGTAGGCACTGGAGGCGGCCGGCCGGGTGAACACCTCCTTCAGGACGTCCACCTCGCACGTCTCCTGGGTTTGCGAGCGGGGATCGGTGACGTTGAGGCGCGCAGAGAGCGGGGCGACTTCGATCACCTCGAGGTGCCAGCCACGTTCGGTGAGACCGTCGGTGAGGGTGTGGACGATCTCGTCCATCGGTGCGGGGTTGTCGGTGGCAACGTCGAGATCCTGGCTCGGGCGGGCGAGGAGTTCGTGCGCCTGGACGGCGTAGCCGCCGGTGATCACCAGAGGGTACGGGGAGCCGATGGCCAGGACGTCCGCCAGAAGGCGGGCGTGCAGGTCGGGAAGCCTCACGCGGCCGCCGGACCATTGGTGCGCCGCTGCCGGGCCGGGGGCTGAGCGGGAGGTACGTCGGCCATCGCCCGCAGCTCCGAAAACCGTTCCTCCCACACACCGCGGACCGTGGTCGAGACCAGGATCCGCAGGGTGGGCCACGACCGCAGGAGAATGTCACGGCTCAGGAGATCACATAGGTCCTTGCGCATACCCTCGGCCAGGACAGTGCGGTACAGGCTCATCCGCTGACGCTCATTGGCGAGGTCAAAGACACGCAACCCCGACCAGACCACGGTGCCAGGCGGTTCCACGACACCTGCGGTCGGCCCGTGCAGCTCATCCAGCGAATCCGGCAGCCTTCGCTGGAACTTCTCTCGGTACAACTCCAGATCGGCGGCGCCGGAGCCTGACTTCGCAACGGCACCAGCACCAGCATGGGACGGCGCGGGCACTGGGTACTGCGGTGTCACGGGCATGTCCCCAATTATGACGGCTACCACCCGATGCCGGGTGGCAGCAGCACGTACCGACTCGCCACGCCCCCTCCGTCCCTGGCAGCACGACGCCTCTACGAGCGTCCTCACCCGCCCGGTACCGGGCCAGCCGGGTCCTGGCACGGCAACACCCATGCTTCACCTCGGCACCGTCTCGCTGGCATGCGGTCTCATCTCCTGGAGGCGGCTCAACGGACAGGTAGCGTGATCACCCGAAGGCTTCGGCTACAGGCCACGCACCGGGTCCGGCCACGTCGGCGGAGCACAGGGACAGGAAAGGGCGAACCTGTGTCGCAAGGCATGGTGAGAGCAAGCGAGCTGTTGACCGCGCATGAGGTCGAACTGCTGACTCGCGCGCTCCTGGAGTGGGGCGGCCCCGCACACTGCAGCGATCAACTCGCCGTCGCCATGGGGTTCGCCGGCACGCAGAATCTGTTCGACCAGTGCCAAAGACTCCGGCAGGCTCTTCGCGCAGACGCCCCACTCGGCGCAGCGGACTGGGCGCGGACACTTCTGGCTACAGAGATCGCCTTCGCCAGCGACCTCGCCGGCTCGGGCGTCGAATGGTCAACGACCACAGGGCGCGACGATGCGGCGACTATCAGGATGCTCCGGGTGATCCAGCGGAAGCTGGCCCGGACCGCCGTGCCGTTCCTGACCTGTCATGGGCCTGCCGGTCGCAGTGCCCGACAGGAAAGGGGGTAGGTGAGATCAGCGTGCCGGACGGATGGCAGACAGTACGCTGAATCCAGCGGGATCGGGCCCGCCGCATAGCGTCCGGGAGGTGCTTCATGACGGCCGAGATGATGGCCCCGGCGTGGATGCATGAGCAGATCACGGCGGAGGAGTACGACTCCTGGTCCGAGGAGCAGTGCACCGGCATCGAGGTCGTGGACGGGATGGTCGTCGTGAGTCCGAGTGCGTCCAAGCGGCACAATCGGCTGGCACGGATTCTGGCGAACGCCCTGGATGCTGCCGCGGGTCCGGAGTGGAATGCTGACACGGACTTCGACGTCCGGCTTCAGGACGTCCCGCTCACCAATCGCCGCCCAGACGTCGTCGTGTACCGCGCAGACACGATCGATGTCACCCCCACCCGCCCTGAGCACGTGCTCCTGGTCGCGGAGGTGGTGTCGCCAGGTTCGGAGACCACCGACCGGATCGTGAAGGTCGACCAGTACGCCAAGGCAGGCATCGGCTTCTACTGGCGGATCGAGCAGGCCGCGACAGGCGTTCCTCTCGTGTACACCTACATTCTCGACCCCGCAACGAAGACCTACCGGGACGCAGACGTGTTCACCGGCGTCCTCAAGGTAGCGGCCCCCTTTCCGGTGGAGATCGATCTCGGCCAGATCTGACCCCCCCGTTACCGTTTTCATGGCTCCGCAATGGGGCCACCGGCCTTCGGGTCCGGCATGACTTCCCCCCCTTGTTGTTGATGATCCGGGGGGTGGTGTCACCGGGCCCGAAGGCATCGACGGACCGCTGATGAGGGGCTTGAGCACCGGCTTCACCCGATCCGGAAGAGCTCTCCGTAACGTGGGTGTGGCAGCTCGATGCCGAGGCAGGGCCGGACGAAAGCGTGATGGAGGGGCCTGCACGTGATCGACACCGGTGACATCGACGTCTTCCTCGGCCTGGACGTCGGCAAGGGCGAACACCACGCCACCGCCGTCACCCCGGCCGGGAAGAAAGCCTTCGACAAGCGGCTGCCCAACACCGAACCCAAGCTCCGCGAGCTCTTCGCGAAACTCCAGGCCAAGCACGGAACGGTGCTGGTCGTGGTCGATCAGCCGGCCTCAATCGGGGCCCTGCCGCTGGCGGTTGCGAGAGACATGGGATGCCCGGTCGCCTATCTGCCGGGGCTGACGATGCGACGGATCGCCGACCTCTACCCGGGCGAGGCCAAGACGGATGCGAGGGATGCGTTCATCATCGCGGACGCGTCCCGGGCGATGCCGCACACGCTGCGGGCGATCGACGCCGAGGACGAGACGATCGCCGAGCTGGAGATGATCGTTGGGTTCGACGACGACCTGGCGGGCGAGGCCACTCGGGTCGCGAACCGGCTGCACGGCCTGCTGACCCAGATCCATCCCTCTCTGGAGCGGGTGCTGGGGCCGCGGTTGCAACACCCGGCCGTCCTGGCCATGCTGGAGCGCTTCGGCTCTCCGTCCCAGATCCGCAAGGCCGGACGACGCCGCCTCGTCACGTTGTTACGGCCGAAGGCGCCGAGGATGGCCGAGCGGCTGGTCGAGGACATCTGCGCCGCCCTGGACGAGCAGACCGTCACCGTTCCGGGCACCGAGGCAGCCGCATTGATCGTTCCGAGCCTCGCCACCTCCCTGACGGCTGTCCTTGACCAGCGCAGGCTGCTGGCCGGACGGATCGAGGAACTCCTGGAGGCCCACCCACTTTCAGAGGTCCTGACGTCCATGCCAGGCATCGGCGTCAGGACCGGCGCACGGATCCTGATCGAAATCGGCGACGGCAGCACCTTCCCGACCGCCGGCCACCTCGCCGCCTATGCGGGCCTCGCCCCGGCGACCCGCAACTCGGGCTCCTCGATCCGCGGCGAACAGCCGTCCCGGCGGGGAAACAAGCAGCTCAAACGGGCCTTCTTCCTCTCCGCGTTCGCGGCCCTGAGCGACCCTGCCTCCCGGGCCTACTACGACAAGAAGATCAACCAGGGCAAGCACCACACCCAGGCCCTGCTCTGCCTCGCCCGACGCCGAGCCGACGTCCTCTTCGCGATGCTCCGAGACGGAACCTTCTACGAACCCCGGACACCCGGAGCGAGGTGAGGGCAACCGGCCCTGCCTGCGAACCAAGATCGTGCAGGCTCATGACGGCAGCCCTACATATCGTGAACCTCCACGGAGAACCCCTCTGCAAGGACGGAGTTCAGGTGCTCCGCATGCGCACCCAGCCATTGGCGCGCGTCAGAGAACTGTGCCGTCAGTCCAACGAGCACGTAGTCCTCGGCGCCATCAGTTGACCCACCACAGACACAGCAACGGAGACGCTGACTCACCGCACCCGTCCACTCCGGTCCGTTCCCGCCCGCTGCCACCGTCTCATCATCAACATGCACGGGCACATCGTTCCAGACGCCCTAAAACAGCACCCATCTACCTTGACCAAAGAGATAGGGGCCCCCACGCCGCTCAGCAGCCGGCGGCGCGTGAGCGATGCGTGAGCGGACGGCCCGGCACAGGGCTGGATGAGCCGGATCACATGGAGCCAGGCCGTGGTGTCCGGCGATCGCGTTCAGGGCGGTCATGTCGGCGCACTGGCCGTACATGTGGACCGCGATGACGGCTTTGGTCCGCGAGGTGATGGCGGCCCGCACGGCTTCGGCGTCCAGGGTCCGGGTGAGCGGGTCGATGTCGGCGACGACAGGGACAGCGCCTGTGTGGGCAGGTGCGACGCTGGTGGAGACGAACGTCAGCGCCGGCACGATCACCTCGTCCCCTGCGCCGATACCGAGTGCCCGGCAGGCAGCCTCGAGAGCCATCGTGCCCGAGCTCGCGCCCACGGGATGACCTCCCCACAGCCGACCCGTCACGCCTTCCAGCTCCCGTACCCGGGGGCCGCCGTGGAACACACCGCTGGAGAGAACCTCATCGGTCAGACGCAGAGCTTCGGCACTCATGGCCTGCAGACACCGGCCGTGGACCTCGGCGGGAACGGAGAGAACGCCCGGCCGGACAGTAGTGCTCATCAGGAGGGGACATCCGTTTCCAAGTACCGGCGCCGACGGGCGGGCCGGGGAATCGCCAGAGGAAGAGCACGGGAAACAGTGCCGGCACACGGCCTTCGAAGGCTCCCGGCTGCGGCTTAACGATCAAGGTGGCGAGTGGTTCTGCCCGCGCGCTGGTGCTACCGGCCGTCAGACGGCGTCGTCAGGGCCCCGCGGCACGCAGCCCAGGAGGGGTCCGGGCCAGGAGTGGCTGCTGCTGAGGAGCCCGACGGGGGCACGCCGCCTTGTGACTGCGGGCAGATCCGCATCGCCGTTGATCACCTCGACAGGATCGGGTGGGGCCCGCTCCGCGAACGCGGGTGGCACCGGAACGGTGACCGGGCCAAGGCACAAACCGGCGATGGCGGCGGGACGGCGAAGGACGGGGCTGGCTCTGCTCACGAGGGTCCGCTCCGGGACCCTGGTGCTGGCGGCTTCCTGCAGGGCGGGACGACCGTGCTGTGGCGTTTCTCCAGGTGAATTCCTGCACCCGCCCGGGTGAAGCGGCCTTCCTCGCCCTCCTTGCTCCACCGGGCTGACCGCTACAACGCGGGTGTGATCAAGAAACTGCCCCGCATCGCCGCCGTGCTCGCTCTCGCGGCGCTGTCCCCCGCCGCCCCGGCCACCGCCGCGACAACCCCGCCCTCACTTCCCACCGCGGGTGCGGCCATTGCCGGGCCGGCGCCGGCGGCCGCGCAGGATGTGCCGCTGTTCCAGGCCCTGGAGTGGATCGGTGAAGCTCCCGAGAGCCGGGACGGCTACAGCCGGGACCTGTTCAAGCACTGGAACAAAGGCCTCAACCCCACCGACGGATGCGACACCCGCAAGGAAGTCATCCTCTCCGAGGCCAAACTCGCCCCGGAGACCGGAGCACGGTGCGCACTGACGGGCGGACGCTGGTTCTCCGAATACGACCAGGTGTGGGTCACCGCGGCATCCTCCCTCGATGTCGACCACATGGTCCCTCTCGCCGAAGCCTGGGACTCCGGGGCATCCGCCTGGACGGCCGCGCGGCGTGAGGCGTACGCGAACGACCAGGGGGCCGCGGCGTCGCTGATCGCGGTCTCGGGCAGCTCCAACCGCTCCAAGAGCGACAAGGACCCCGCCGACTGGCTCCCCGTCGACGCCTACCGCTGCGAGTACGCAAGCGCCTGGACGGCCACCAAGCTGCGCTGGCAGCTGCCCGCGGACCCGGCCGAACGCGACGCACTCACCCACCTCGCGGAAGCCTGCCCTGACACCACCCTCACCTACGAACAGGTACCGCAGTAACCACAGCTGGCGCACAACGCCCGGCGGCGCGCCCACCCTGGAGAGGGAAGGCGCGCCGCCGAGGTGTCGTGTCTGCCGCAGCCGCGCGGCATTCCCCTGCGAGGGGGTCGGGTGGTTCAGTGGCGGCCGCCGCGGCGGTGGCCCCAGGACTCGTCGTCGACGAAACGGCCGTGGTCGTTGCGCAGGGTCGCGGTGTCGTAGTCGTTGTTCCACACGTACTGGCGGCGGTCCTGGTAGAGGTCGCTGCGGGTGTCGCGGCCCTCACCGGTGTGGATACGGACCGTGGCACGGCCCGCCAGCCGGTAGCCGTCGAAGGTGTACTTGTGGCCGGACTCGTCCCTCAGGGTCCAGCCGTCGAGGTTGACCGCGTTGCGGGTGGTGTTGGTCAGCTCCACCCACTCCTTGTTCAACGAGCGGTTGGAGCGGTCGTCGCGCCCCGGGGAGTCGTACTGCACGTCCGAGATCTCCACCTGCGGGCGGTGCGGGCGGGCGTGGTCGGCTGCGGTCGCCGGCAGCGCCGCCACCGAGACCAGGGCGCCGGCAGCGAGTGCGGCGGCGGCCAGACGGCGGGCGGTGACAGAAGCGGTCAAGGAGTCCCCCTGATGGTGCGGGCACCTCTTCCACCGGGGACCTTGGCGGCCGCCGTGGGAGTCGGTGCGGTACAGGTGGCGGCCGGACCGGCCGCACACCCACACTCTGTCCGCCCCGCGCAGGAGTTGAGATGGAAACATAGGCTGTGTTACTTGTTGCCCGCATTCCTGTGACTCTTGAATGCATCGTTCATTTATGCCGTGAATGCACGATGTTGACGCCCTGTCAGAGCAGGCGCCCTTGCGGGCGCTGGCCGGGACGCCCTGTCTCACCCGTCCGCCACGCTCCGGGCCGGTGGGGCTGTCACCCGAAAGTGAGTAACACCCCCGCGCCGCCGAGAGCTCCGGAGACCGCCGCCCGGTCGGCCGGTCCCGCCGCGGCCGCGGCCCGGGCAGGGCAGGGCAGAGCCGCACGGGGCCGGATACCAGAGACACCGGGCGACCGGGGGCGGCCGGTGCGGTCACGGAGCCGTCATGTCCCGGCTGGAGAACGGCGGGTGGACGGGCCGGGGCGGCCCAGGTGGTGGGCGATTCCGGAATCCTCCGGGTCACAGCTCCGGCTTCCTCGAGCCTGTTCATCGCAGTATTCGTGATCTTGACCTTGTGATTTCCTTCTGCCACGCCTGCCTGGGTGCGAAAATTCTTCTGAGCATCCTCTGGGCGAGGAGGTACCACCGGCCGCAATGTCGCTGGGTCGTGGATGCAGACCGGCCCGCTCAGGGGGCTTGGAGGCTGTCTCCCTGACCGGCCAAAGTGCACCGGCGTCCCATAGCCATAGGCAGATCATCGGTTTCGCGGCTGGGACATACTCTTCATGTGGCTTCATCAATGCGTGCGCCGGCCCCACGCCCGTGCGACAGCTGCCCCTACCGTCGTGATGTGCCGTCCGCGGTGTGGGCGCACGAGGAGTACGAAAAGCTCCGCCGCTACGACGCGGACACCGCCGAGCAGCCGCAAGGGCTGTTCCAGTGCCACCTGGGCGGTCCAGACAGTCCCGCGAGCCGGATCTGCGCTGGCTGGGCTGGCTGCCACGGCGAGCGTCTCCTCGGCCTCCGTGCCGCCTTGTTCGAAGACAGGATCGACGAGGAGACGTTCCGGGCAGCAGCTGAATACCGGTCACCAGTCCCACTGTTCAGCTCGGGAAACGAGGCGGCCGACCACGGCCAGAGGAACATGCAACAGCCCAGCGCCGAGGCCAGCCGACTGATAGGAAAGATCAGCCAGACACGCAGCGATCTACGCCGCTGACCGGCCCCAGCGCAGCACATGGAACGCAGGCACCATGAGCGGAGCGTCGGCCGGAAGGACAGCAGCCGGCGCGGCCGGGGCCGAGCAGGAGCTACGCCGCTGGCTGGAGCTGTACGGGAAGTGGCGGTGGGAGATGCTTCTGTCCGTGCACGCCCTGCCCCAGGGCGAGCCCGAGCGCAGTCGAGGAGACGGTGAGCAACATCGAGCAAGCGGACCGGCCCGACCGGTTCTCCGCCGTACACCGCATGGTCGGCGGCGTGCGTGTCGTCACCGTGCAGGGCGAGATCGACCACGACGTCAAAGAGCTGCTCAGCGCAGCTCTGTTGTCCGGGGACGGCGCGGCTCCGCCGTCACGGATTGTCGCGGACCTCAGCGGCGTGACCTTCATGGACTCCAGCGGCATCAACGTCTTCGTCACCGCCCACAAAGCCGTCAGCCACGCCGACGGGTGGCTGCGTATCGCCGCCGCGCAAACACCCGTCCTGCACGTCCTGAGCCTGGTCGGCATCGACGCCCTCATCACCTGCCACCCCACCCTCGAGCAGGCCCTGAATCCCTGACCGACCCGCCGGAGCCGGGCCCGGGGGCCGTTCTTCTGACGCGAGCACTGCTACGCGGCCGCTTCCGGCTCCTGGCCCGCCGAGCCCGCCGGCAACTGTCCAGACAATCAGAGCTCTCGCCACCGTGTGCGGACCGAAATGACGCTCGATGTGCTCCTGTCCACCGCACGGCCGAAGGCGGGACAAGCTCACCGAGAACAAGCGCCTGGCGCCGGCCGGCCGCCGCTGAAGCGGGCGAGGGCGTGACGTCGCGGCGCGGGCGCGAGGGGGCCGTCGTGACATGTGTGCAGGAGGCAGGACTGGGGACTTGAATGCGCAAGCCGGTTCAGTGGCGTTCCCCTAGGGCGCTGACCTGGCCAGGCCTCGCTGGTTCAGACCACGTGCCAGCAAGGCCGATCCCATCCTGAGGTCACGAAGGCTACTTCCCTTCGCCATCCGCGGGCCCCTCCTCGTCGGCCGCGGCATTCCCCGTGGGCAAGGCCGCCCCCGCCGCCCTCGCCTCCACCTTCGCCACCTCGCTGGTCGGCGCCTCCACCTACGCCCTGCTGTCCCTCACCCACAGCGGCAGCATCGCCCCCGACTGGTCCCGCGGCCTGGCCTGCGGACTGTGCGGTCTGCGCCCGCCAGATGCAGCACATGAGACTCATCGCTTCTGGCCGGTTGCTGCCGCAGACGTTGCCCGCCCGGCATCACAGTCCCTAGTGTCCTCAATGCGATAAGTGCAAGGCGGCTTACCTCTCCGAGCCCGTTCTCCCCCTCCTGCCTCCCATGCGTCGGCAGAAGGGTTGGCGTGTGGGTTTTTCACCCAACCGGCCATACCGGCCGGCTCGGGAGAACGGATGGTGGGCAATGGGTCGCCGCTGCTGGTGGTGCCGTGGTCGTCGGATCAAGCAGGCGTTGAGCTGGGCTGTGCTGATGCTGCGGGCGACACTGGTGGTCGCTCAGTTGTGGTGGTTCTTCCACACGCTGTAGCGCACGACACCTATCGCCCGCGTCCGTGCACCACGGACGCGGTTTTTTTATGCCCTCACGCTCCGCACTAGCCACGCCTAGCCCCCTCCCCCACCGGAGGCTCCCGCCCATGCATACATCCGTGCTGTCCGCCGGCCAGATCGCCGTCACCCTGGTGGCATGCGGGCTGCACCCCCTGCCCGGCTGCTGGTCCGCGGCGCGGGCACCGGTCGAGCGCGGCGTCGCACGGCTCAAGTCGTGGCGCATCTTCCGCAAAGCCCGGTGCAGCCCGAACCGAATGACGTCAATTTCCGCAACCGCCCCCCAGCATTGAGCGGCGACGCTGAAAGAGCTCAGAGTGCTACCGAAAGGCAGTGCCATTCCTGAGCGCCGACTATGACCAATGGAGTATCACCTGATCCAGCGCGCATGCGATATAGGTGACGAGTTCATTAATTCATTGCCTGAGCGGGCTTGCGCCGCCGGATCGCGGACGTATACAGCTTGAATGGATGACGGAGTTGACCGGACTGATGGCAGTGGTACTGCCCGGTGGCGCGTGCTCGCGGAGCGAGTGAGGCGGCGCGGGTCGGGCGTGGAGGCGGCTTCTGGGCGGGAGTGGCCTGGGTGGGGGCGGGTGTGCGGCCTTGGCGTTCCGGGGGTGGTTGCGGGGGTCCGGCACATTGATGTCGTGGGCACTGTGTGCCAGGTGGGGGTTCTTCCAGGGGAGGGGGGCGGTCGGCAGGCTCAAGGTGTCGACCACTGCGGGTCGTCTCCGTCGAGTCCCTCCGGGAGAGACCAAAATGGATATCCGGCAACTCCGAACCTTTCACCGTGTGGCCGCGCTGGGGAGCTTCACTCGGGCCGCGGCCGAGCTGAACTATGCGCAGTCCTCGGTGACTGCGCAGATCCAGAGTCTTGAAGTGTCCCTGGGAGGCGAGCTGTTCGAGCGGTTCGGGGGCAAGGTGAAGCTGACTCCGGCGGGGACGCGGCTGCTGCCCTACGCAGGACAGATGCTGGCCCTGGCGGATGAGGCGCGTGGGGCTGCGTCTCCGGACGCGCAGCCCGAGGGTGTGCTGACCATCGGCACGATGGAGAGCATCACCTCCTACCGGATGCCGCCGGTGCTGGAGTACTTCCACCACCGCTATCCCCGGCTGCAGATCGCGCTGCGGCCGAGTCTGTGCGCGGAGACGCTGCACTCGCTGCGTCAGGGGCTGTTCGACGCCGGTTTCCTGATGGAGGCCGAGACGCAGCACTCCGGGGTGCACAGCGAGGTTCTTGGCGTGGAGCGGCTTGTCGTGGTGGCATCCCCCGGGCATCGGCTCGCCGGGGCGTCGAAGGTGGAGACCGAGGATCTGCGGCAGGAGTCGGTGCTGGCCCCGGAGGCGGGGTGCGCTTACCGGGAGTTGCTGGAGGCGGAGCTCAACAACGGCACGGGTGAGCCGGTGCCGTTCCTGGAGTTCGGCAACATCGAGGCCATCAAGCGTGGTGTCGGCGCCGGCCTCGGGATCAGTCTGCTGCCGCAGATGGCGGTCGGCCAGGAGCTGTCGGCCGGGACGCTGGTGCCGCTGGCGTGGGAGCCGCCCTTCGAGCTGTTCACGCAGCTGGCCTGGCGCAAGGGGGCGCAGCTGTCGCGGGAGCGGCGGGTGTTCGTGGAGCAGGTCATCGACTTCCTGAGCCGGGAGTACCAGGAGTCCTGACGGCATCCGCAAGCGGGGAAGTGCCTGGATTTCATGAGCGGCCTGCATGTTGCATATGAATGTATTGGCTTTATCGATCGATGAAGCCGATAAAGGTCATCTGTAGAGCCGAATGGGATTTCTGGACTTCCAGGTCGGACGGCATGAAGAATGTTTCGCAGTCCCAGTAATACGACAAGGAGAATTCCTATGTCACAGGTCATGCTCCCGGCGAAGCGGTTTGTCGTGTCGAGCGTGTCGTCCGATGCCCATATGTGGAATCTCGTTTTTCTCCAGCTGATGCTGGAGGAGCAGGGTGCACAGGTCACCAATCTCGGCGCTTGTGTGCCCGACGACCTCATCATCGAAGAGTGCCGCAGATCGCGGCCGGACGCGCTCATCATCAGCACGGTCAACGGACATGGCCACCTCGACGGCCTACGGCTCATCCGCCGTATCCGCAGTGAGCCGGACCTGGTGGACCTGCATGTGGTGATCGGGGGGAAGTTGGGGGTGCGGGGAGCGGAGAACATCGTGTTCGCCGAGGAGTTGGCGCTCAGCGGGTTCGACGCGGTGTTCGAGGCGGACGGCGGGATCGATGCTTTCCAGGACTTCCTGGGGTCGCTCGACAGTGCCGAGCGGCCCGCGCTGGAGTCGGCGAGGGCAGCCGCGTGAGCAATCTCGCGAGGATTCCCGAGCGGTATGTGCCCCAGATCGCTCCTCGAGGGCGTTTCTCACGTCACGTCCGAGGGGCGCATGCCCGGGGCCGGCTGGTGGTGCAGCCTCGTATGGGGTTCGCGGATCTGGCCACCATGCGTGAAGGGCTGCTGGGCGTGAGGGGTGCTGCCGGTGCCACGGCGATCGGCACGATCACCCTGGACAGCTACACACGTGTCAACGACCATGACTCCGCTCGTCAGGCCCTGCGCACGGGGGCCGAGCTGAACGGGTTCCCGTTGGTCGCCCACGGTCCTGAGGCCACCCGGGAGCTGCTGGGTTCGGTGTCGGGGCCGGACTTCCCGGTGCAGGTGCGGCATGGTTCGGCGTTGCCGTACCCGCTGTTCCGGGCGATGGTCGAGGCCGGCGTGGATGCCACCGAGGGCGGGCCGGTGTCGTACTGCCTGCCTTACAGCCGGGCGCCGATCAGTGAGGCGGTCAAGGCCTGGGCGCAGTGCTGCGAGCTGATCGCGGTGCAGCCCGATCCGATGCATCTGGAGAGCTTCGGCGGTTGTATGTTGGGGCAGTTGTGCCCGCCGAGTCTGCTGGTGGCTCTCAGTGTGCTGGAGGCGTTGTTCTTCCGGGAGCACGGGCTGAGCGACATCTCGTTGAGTTATGCGCAGCAGACTCATCCGGGGCAGGACATGGAGGCGATCGCCGCGCTGCGGCGGCTGGCCGGCGAGCGGCTGGCGCAGGCCGACTGGCATGTCGTGCTCTACACCT
This sequence comes from Streptomyces sp. NPDC002884, assembly GCF_040295245.1. NCBI lineage: Bacteria > Bacillati > Actinomycetota > Actinomycetes > Kitasatosporales > Streptomycetaceae > Streptomyces > Streptomyces sp. NPDC002884. The sequence goes on from NZ_JBEOVB010000031.1 coordinate 49,165, forward strand.
TCATGGGGGTCTTCCCTCGTACGTCGGTGGGTTCGTACCGGATTCTCGAGGAGAGTGTGCGGCTTGCCGTGCGTACCGGCAGCGAGCGGCTGATCGTGAAGACGCCGGCGGAGGCGCACCGCATCCCGACGATCACCGAGAACGTGGACGCGCTGGAGTTCGCGGCGTCCATCGCGCGGGACGAGGCCGAGCGTCCGGCGGAGGTCGTGGCGACCGACTCGGGGATCTACGAGGAGGCGCGGCTGCTGGTGGACAGCACGCTGGAGATGGCGCCGACGGTCGGTGAGGCGTTGGTGCGGGCCTTTGGCCGCGGTCATCTGGATGTGCCGTACTGCCTGCATCAGGACAACGCCAACAAGTCCCGGGCCTATGTCGATGCGGCGGGGATGCTGCAGTGGGCGGAGCCGGGGCGGATGCCGCTGCGTGTGGAACGTGGTGCCTCGGGACGGCCGGTCAGCGCGAAGGGGCTGCTGACGATGCTCGGCTTCAACGAGCGGCGTTTTGATCGTGAGCAGTTGACCCAGGGTCATCTGCGGGGGTTGCAGTACGCGGCGGCCAAGGGGCGAAGGGGCCTGTCGTAATGGCGTGCACCGGTGGCGTTTCCCGGATCGGTCTGCCTTCTCTGACACTGCGCCGTGTCCGCCATCTGCGGATTCGTGCGCTCGACAGTCTCGCCCGGAGTGTCCGTTCTCATCCGAGGAGCGTCTTGTGAGCATCACTCCCACTCTTGATGCGGTACGGGAGCGCGGTGCGCTGCGTGCCGTGGTAAGCCGCGGTATTCGTGGGTTGTCGCTGTGCGGTGACGACGGCCGCTGGCGCGGGCTGGACACCGATGTCGCCCGGGCCGTGGCGGCCGCCGCCGTGGGTGACGGTGAGGCGGTCGAGTGGGTTGCGTCCGATCCCGCGGACCGGTTGACGCGGCTCGTCGGGGGCGATGCGGAGCTGACCGTCTCCAATGTGAGCTGGACCTTGGGCCGCGAGGCGTCCCTGCCAGTGCTGTTCACCGGGGTCACCTGCTACGACGGTGAGGGTTTCCTCGTCCCCGCCGACAGCGGCGTGACCCGGCCCGATCAACTGGCCGGACGACGGGTGGCCGTGCAGGCGGGAACGACCAGCGCGACGAACCTGGCGGCCTGGTTCGGCGGTCGGGGCCTGGCCGTCGAACCGGTCGCCCATGCGACGCCGGCCGAGACGCTCGCGGCGTACGCGGCCGGAGAGTGTGCGGCCTATGTCCTGGACCGGGTCGCCCTGGCCGGAGAGCGGGCCGCGCTCGACGACCCGGCGGCGCACCGGATCCTCGACGAGGCGATCTCCCGCGAGCCGATGGCGGCTGCCGTGCGCGACGGTGATCCGGCGTGGTTCCGGCTGTGCCGGTGGGTGCTTCAGCTGCTGGTCTCCGCCGAGCAGCACGTCGTCGAGGTGGGCGAGCGGGACAAGGCGCTGGCGCAGGCCGCTGAGACGGCGGGCGTCCATGGGCCGGCTGTCGGTCTCGACCAGGACTGGGCCGCCCGTGTCCTGGCCACTGTCGGCACGTACGCAGACGTGTACGACCGCAACCTCGGGCCGGCCACGGGTCTGGCCGTGCCGCGAGGGCTCAACGAACTGTTCACGCGGGGCGGTCTGCAGTACGCCGTCCCCCTCCACTGACCCATTCCCCCTCCCCCCTTGGAAAGGCATCTCACCATGAGTACTGACACCCGGCCGGCGGGCACGGAGACGAAGGGAGCGATCGAGCTGACCTTCGCCATGGTGCTCTCCGGCACCCTCGGCGTCTTCGTCATCGAGTCCGGCGCGTCGCCCTTCAACGTGGTCTTCTTCCGCTGCCTGTTCGGTACGGCCACGCTCGGCCTCTACTGCCTGGTGCGCGGTTTCTTCAAGAACCACGGCTTCACCCCGAAGAAGCTCGGCCTGGCCGCGCTGGGCGGTGTTTTCATCGTCTTCAACTGGGCGTTCCTCTTCGAGTCGTACGAGGACACCTCGATCTCGGTGGCGACGGTCGTCTACCACACGCAGCCGTTCTACGTGATGCTGCTGGGCGCTGTGCTCTTCCGTGACAAGCTCACGGCTGCGAAGTTCGGCTGGCTGGGGGTCGCGTTCATCGGTCTGGTCCTGGTGGCGGGGGTGTCCGCGGCCGACCTGACGGGCAGCGGGGACAGTGCCTATCTGACGGGGCTGGGGTACGCGCTGCTGGCGGCGGTGTTCTACGGGATCTCGACGGTCATCACCAAGCGGGTCACCGGGGTACGGCCGCATCTGGTCGCGCTGGTGCAGCTGGTGCTGGGCATCTTCCTGCTGCTGCCGTTCACCCAGCTGAGCGAGATGAAGGGGCTCGGCGGTGACTGGGGCTGGCTGGTGGGCCTCGGCGTGATCCACACCTGCGTGATGTACGTCCTCATGTACTCCGCGTACCAGAAGCTGCCTACCCCGAAGATCGCCGTCCTGGCGTTCGTGTACCCGGCGGTCGCGATGCTCATGGACTGGGCGGTGTACGGGCACAGCGTGAGTTGGCTGCAGGCCCTGGGCATTCCGCTGATCGTGGCGGCGAGCCTGGGCATCAACCTCGGCTGGTCCTTCAGCGGGCGCCGGGCCCCTGCCGTGCCCGCTGAGGAGCCTGCACCGGTCGCCGGTGCGGTGGCGGCGTCCAAGACCGAGATCAAGACCGGAGGTACTCGATGACCCTCGTGACCGACCCCGGAGCCCCGCGGATCGCGATCGTCGGCGCTACCGGCGCCGTGGGCACCACGCTGATCGAGCTGATCGAACAGCGGGCTCTGCGCTACCGCGACATCCAGTTGGTGGCGTCGGCGCGCTCGGCCGGCACGGAGTTGAGCGTGGACGGCGTGGCCTATCCGGTGCAGGCGGTGGAGGAGTTCGACTTCTCCGGTGTCGACCTGGCGTTCTTCTCCGCCGGTACCGAGGCCAGTGAGCAGTGGGTGCCCAAGGCCACCGCGGCCGGTGCCGTCGTCATCGACAACACGATCGCCTTCCGCATGGACCCGGACACCCCGCTGGTGGTGCCTCAGGTCAACGCCCATGAGCTGGACACCCGTCCGAAGTCCGGTGTGATCGCCAATCCGAACTGCTCGACGATTCCGCTGGTGCGGCTGCTCCACGGCATCGAGCGGCGTTACGGCGTACGCCAGGCCGTGGTCAGCACCTATCAGGCGGCTTCGGGGCTGGGGCATCCCGGTGTCGAGGAACTGATGGACGCCAGCCGCGCGACGCTGGAGCATCCCGGGGAGGTGTATCCCAGCAAGGAGTTCTCGCCGTCGCTCGCCTTCAACGTCATTCCGAAGATCGACCGTTTCCTGGACTCCGGCTTCACGCTGGAGGAGCAGAAGATGCTCCAGGAATCCCGCAAGATCCTCGGTATCCCGCATCTGGACGTGACCACCACGTGTGTGCGGGTGCCGGTCGTCAACGGCCACTCGGAGGCCGTGTGGATCGAGACGCAGGGTGTCGTGGACCGGGCCGAGCTGGTCGAGGTGCTCGCCGCGCTGCCCGAGGTGACGGTGCACGACCGTCAGCCGCCGCATGCGTTCCCCACTCCCGCCACGATCGACGATCCGTACCGGGTGCACGTCGGCCGGGTCCGGGTGACCCCGAACAACCCGCGTGCCTTCTGGCTGTGGCTGGTCGCCGACAACCTCACCATCGGCGCGGCGCTGAACGCGATCCAGATCGCCGAGGAGCTCATAGTCCGGGGGACGCTGTGACGCGAGGGCCGCTGGACTCATCGCAGCAGCCGCCGGCGGTGGTGAAGTTCGGGGGTTCCAGTTTCCGGACCCTGGCGGCGTACGGGCAACTGGCCGAGGCGCTGTCCCGGCGGGTCGAGGAGGAGAACACCCGCCTGGTGGTCGTGGTGAGCGGCCAGCCCGGTGAGACGGAGCAGTTCCGGGACCGTCTGAGCAAGGTGAATCCGCATCCCGAGGACGAGACCGTCGCGGGTCTGCTGACCCTGGCCGACACGGTGGGCGCGCAGTTGCTGGCGACGGCCCTGCACCGGGAGGGTCGTGCCTCCACGGTGCTGGCGGGACACCAGTTGGGGCTCACCACCGACTCGTCGTTCATGTGGGCGCGGTTGGAGCACACCGATCCGGAGCCGTTGCGCTCGGCCGTGCGTGAGCACGACGTGGTGGTGGTGCCGGGTGGCCAGGCCGCCGACAAGGAGGGCCGGCCGACCTGGCTGGGCAAGAACAGTTCGGATCTGTCGGCGGTGGCCGTTGCGGCGGCTGTTGGTGCGTCGCGCTGTGAAATCCATTCGGACGTCGACGGCATCTACAGTTCCGACCCGCATCTGATCACCGGCTCGCAGCTGCTGAGCGAGGTCTCGTACAACACTGCGGCGCTGATGTCGTTGTACGGCGCGAAGGTGCTGCACCGTCGGGCCGTGCGGTTGGCGCAGCGCAACCGGATCGAGATCGTCTGTCGTTACAACAGGCCGCCGTTCCCTGCGGGTTCGGTCATCGGCAGTGCTGGTTCCTCGGTGGCAGCGGTGGTCCTCAACCAGCGTTCGGTGGCTCTGCGCTACGAGACGGAGGAGCTCGCCGACCGCGCGTACACAGCCTTCCACGGCGCCAACATCGATGTCGTACGTCTGACCGCGGGGCCGCTGGTCGCGGTCACCGGGGGGTTCGTGGACCTTCCGGAGTTCCAGCGGCGCAACGGTCTGGTGCCTGGTGAGTACGCGGGGGTGCCGGTGACCGCGGTGCGCGGCAGCCAGGTGGTGACTCAGCTGGCGGCCGACGAGGAGGACGCGCTGCATCTGACGCAGCGTCTGCATGATCACGTGAACCGTCCCGGCGCGGGCACCGACCCGAACGCGCCACTGCTCGAGCTGCAAGGAGTGTGAACCACATGACCGCCACCACCGACCACGGTGTGCCCGCCACGGCCGGCGTCGCCAGGCCGACCTTCAGTGAGATCGCCCTGCCCGACGCGGTGCGGGACGCACTCGGCGAACAGCTGCGCGGCCTGCCGGATCCGAACATCGACATCGACCGCTCTTCCGCCCGGCTGCTGCAGATTTTCGCGACGCTGCCGACCGACCTGTTGCAACAGGTCCTGGACTTCGGCCGGCACATCGACACGCCAGGGGTCAGCCTCGTCAGCAACCTTCCGGTGGATCCGGTGATGCCGGATACGCCGTCCGACGGTGGGCCCAGTTCCGAGAAACGGTCGTTCGTCGCCGAGGGCGTGCTGCTCGGGCTGAGCGGTCTGCTCGGGGAGCCGATGGGTGTGCTGACGGAGAAGGCGGGGCAGCTGATCCATGACGTCATCCCCGTCGCAGGGGGTTCACGGACCCAGACGAACCAGGGTTCGGAGGTCTTCCTCAATTTCCACAGCGACATCATGCACGACCTGATCGGCCGCTACGACGTCGCCAACCCCGACTTCCTGGTGCTGTCCTGCCTGCGTGCCGACCACGAGGGCATCGCCGGCACCTACTACGCCGATGCCCGCGATGTGTCGGCCGCGCTCGCCCCCGAGGTCCTGGAGACGCTGCGCAGTCCGCTGTTCCGGCTCAACGCCCCGGGCAGTTACGTCCGTGATGTCGCCGGCGGCCTGGATGTGCTGTCGGAGCCCGTGCCGCTGATCAGCGGTCACACCGACTATCCCGAGATCGCGATCTCCGCCAACGGCGTGCACCCGCTGACCAGCGGTGCCCGCGCAGCGATGGACACCCTGCAGACGGTGTGCGGCGAGGTCGCGCACAGTGTCCGGCTGCGTCCCGGACAGGCTCTGCTGATCAACAACCGCAAGGGGGTGCACGCCCGGTCCACGTTCACCGCCCGCTACGACGGCAGGGACCGCTGGCTGCAGCGGACGTATGTGCGCCGCAGCCTGTGGAACGTGCGCTACCGGGTCACCGAGGACAACCGCCGGGTGCACTACTGACCGGCCGCACCGGCCCTGTCCGCCCCGCGTCACCCCGAAGATCCGGTGGCGCGCCGGGCCCCCGGAGAGCCCCGTGTCACGCCGAGCGTCGCTCGGCGCGGCACGGGGCTTTCGTGTGCGGGGATCGGGCGTCGGCCGGCGGGCGCATCCGTGCGCCGCACCCGCCAGTTGCCGGGGCCCTCGCCCGGGGGGCTGGATGGCCTGGACCGGTCAGGCCCCTCGTGGCCAGCCGCCGGCCGGTGCCTGCGGGGTCCGCGCGTCCGATGATCGACGTGTCGGCAGCGACCCGCAACGACGTGAGGAAAGACCATGGGCAGGACACTGGCGCAGAAGACGTGGGACGCCCATGTCGTGCGGCGCTCCAGTGGCGGCGACGATCTGATGTACATCGATCTGCAGCTGCTGCACGAGGTGAACACGCCCCAGGCATTCGACCGGCTGCGCGCGGCGGGGCGTACCGTGCGCCGGCCGGACCTGACGGTGGGCACCGAGGACCACAACACGCCGACGCTGGCTCTGGACCGGGTCATCAAGGACCGTGAGGGCCGCCGGCAGGCGGAGCTGATGCGCTCCAACTGTGCCGAGTTCGGGATTGCGCTGCACCGCTTCGGAGACCGGGACCAGGGCATCGTGCATGTCATCGCACCCGAGCTGGGTCTGGTGCGGCCGGGGATGACGATCGTGTGCTGCGACTCGCACACCACCACTCTCGGTGCCTTCGGTGCTCTGGCGTTCGGTATCGGGTCCAGTCAGGTCGAGCACGTACTGGCCACCCAGACGCTGCCGATGCGGCCGCTGAGGCAGATGTCCGTGACGGTAGACGGTGTCCTTGCGGCGGGGGTGAGCGCCAAGGACCTGGTGCTCGCGCTGATCGCCCGGGTGGGCACGGCGGGCGGGCAGGGACACATCATCGAGTACCGCGGTGAGGGGGTGCGGGCGCTGTCGATGGAAGCGCGGATGACGCTGTGCAACATGTCGGTGGAGGCCGGGTCGCGTGCCGGGATGGTCGCCCCGGACGAGACGACCTTCGCCTATCTCGCCGGCTGCCCGGGGATGCCGCGCGGCGCCGACTGGGAGCGCGAGGTCGCGTACTGGCGCGGTCTGGCCGGTGACGCGGACGCCCTCTTCGACAAGGCCGTCACCCTGGACGCGCGCACCCTGAGTCCGTATGTGTCGTGGGGCACCAATCCCGCGCAGAGCGTCCCGCTGGACGGGCGGGTGCCCGCGCCCGCCGACTTCGCGCCGGGCGCGCAGCGCGACGCGGCAGAACGGGCGCTGGCCTACATGGATCTGAAGCCGGGGACGGCGCTGCGGGATGTCGCTGTGGACACCGTCTTCCTCGGGTCGTGCACCAACAGCCGTATCGAGGATCTGCGGGCCGCCGCGGACGTACTGCGGGGGCGCAAGGTCGCGGACGGCCTGCACATGATGATCGTGCCGGGGTCGGCGCGGGTGCGGCGGCAGGCCGTCGAAGAGGGCCTGGACCGGGTGTTCGCGCAGGCGGGTGCCGATTTCCGGGTGGGCGCGGGCTGTTCGATGTGCGCGGCGCTCAACGAGGACCGGCTGCTGCCGGGGCAGCGCGCCGCTTCCACCAACAACCGCAATTTCGAGGGCCGGCAGGGCCGCGGGTCGCGCACCCACATCGTGTCGCCGGCGGTGGCTGCGGCCACTGCGGTCACCGGACGTCTGTCCTCGCCCGCCGATCTGTGAGACGAAAGGGCCCGCCGTGGAGAAGTTCACCGTGCACACCGGTACAGCCGTCCCGTTGCGCCGCACCGACGTCGACACCGATCAGATCATCCCCGTCCGGTTCTGTGCGAGTACCCGCCGCACCGGGCACGCGGACGCGCTGTTCGCCGACTGGCGGGCCGAGTCCGGCTTCGTCCTGGACCGGCCCGAGCGGGCGGGTGCCAGCGTTCTGGTGGCCGGTCAGGACTTCGGGACGGGTTCATCGCGCGAGTACGCGGTATGGGCCCTGCAGGACTTCGGGTTCCGGGCCGTCGTCGCCCCTCGCTTCGGTGACATCTTCCGCGGCAACGCGCTGATGAACGGCCTGCTCACGGTGGTGGTGCCAGCGGGGGTGGTGGAGCGGCTGTGGGAGCTGACGGAGCGTGATCCGCGTGTCGGGGTCACGGTCGATCTGGAGCGCCAGGAGGTGCGGTGCGCCGGTCTCGTCCAGGCCTTCGACATCGACCCGGACGTGCGGCGCAGGCTACTGGGCGGCCTCGACGGGATCGCCGACACCCTGCGGTACGAGGCGGACATCGCCCGCTACGAGGCCGGGCGCCGGCCCGCGCTGCCGGTGACGCGCACTGCTGTGACGGTGGCGTCGTGAAGCTCAACCAGTGCGCGGCGTTCGTCGCGATCGCCGACACCGGCACCTTCACCAATGCCGCGCGTGCGCTGGGCGTCAGTCAGTCCGCCATCAGTCACGCCATCGCCGGTCTGGAGACCGAGCTGGGGGTGACGTTGATGGTGCGGGACCGCTCCGGTGTGGAGCTCACCGATGCCGGGCGTCGTGCCCTGGAGCCCGCGCGGGGCGTGGTGGCGCAGGCGGACCGGGTGCGGCGGGCGGTGCGCGGCACGGACACCGAACCCGAGGGTACCTTGCGGATCGGGACCAGTCAGAGCTTCGCGGCACGGCTGCTTCCGGCGTTGATGTCGGAGCTGCATGTGCGCTATCCGCGGCTGCGGATCGAGTTGCGGGAGGGCGGCGACGCGCAGATCGCCCAGTGGCTGCGCGGACGCGGTATCGATCTGGGCATCGTGTCGCTGCCGAAACGGGGTCTGGTCACGGCGCCTCTGTTGCAGGACGAGATGTTCGCGGTGCTGCCGGTGCACCATCCGCTGTCCCCTCAGCCGGAGTTGCGCATCAGCGAGCTGGCCGGGGAGCCGTTTTTGATGCCGGTCGGCGGGGTGGAGGCGATGGTGCGTGCCGCGTTCCGTACGGCCGGCCTCGAGCCCGAGGTCAGCCATCAGGTGCGAGACATCAACGCGCTGCTCGCGATGGTCGCCGCCGGGCTCGGTACGACGGTCATTCCCTGGCTGGCCCTGCCGCCGGCGCTGCCGGAGGTGCGGCTGGTGCCGCTGTCTCCGGCGGTTGTGCGGCATCTGGGCATCGGTATGCGTCCGGGTGCTCAGGAGTCCCCGGTGGTGGGGGCCTTCGTGCACGCGGCGCGGTCGCTGGCGCTGCGCAGCGACTGGAGGAGGCTTCCCGTTGCTGTGTAGCCGGGGTTCGCGTAGGCGGCGGCCTGCGGGCGGGGGGTCAGGTCACGAGGCGGGTCGGCGCGTGCCGGACGCCGAGCACGCTGCAGCCGGTCTCGGTGCGGACCTGGTGGACGCTGCCGGGCTGCTCGATGACGAGGTCGCCGGGGCGGTACCGGTCGCCGTTGTCGTTGAGGAGCTCCCCCTCCAGGACGAGGATCAGCTCGTAGCCGAGGTGTTCGTGCAGGTCGCCGTGGGCGCCGGGGGCCATGCGGGTGATCATCGCGGCGCCCGGGTCGGCGCCGTCGGTCAGGTAGAGGCGGTGCAGGTCGACGCCGGCGCGACCGGGTTCCTCCCAGCGCTCCCAGGGCAGGGTGTCCAGGCCGACGGGGTCGAAAATGTCGCGCAGGACGGTCACTTGGCGCTTCTGAGGCGAGGCGGTGGCGGCGGCGGGACGGGTGATGACGGACATCGGGGTGCTCGCTTTCCGGAGGCGGGGGCGGGACGTGGAGCGGGTGCGGGTTCGTCGTGCGCGTCAGCCGGTTCGGGCCGGCAGTGGGGGCGTGGGAGTCAGGGCGAGTGCGGTGATGTCCGCGGCGATGGCGTCCGCGTTCTGGACGAAGTCCGTCCAGAAGCCGGGTCTGCTGCTGCCGCCCTGCATGAACCAGCGGGTGTGCTCGGTGGGGATGCCGAGGACGTACAGGCCGCGGTCGGGGCGGCCGGTGTGGTCCACGGGATGGAAGGGGGCGCCGGTCACGGCGACGCCGCCGGTGTCGAAGCGGTCTCCGTGCGTGCCGTGGTTGACGTACGACGTCCAGATGCCCTCTTCGCGCAGGCTGCGGGTAAGGGGGTGGGGGTCCAGACGTATGTCGGGGGTGGGGACGCGGGCGTCGATGACGGTGTCCACGAGGATCTCGGAGCCGCTCACGTAGGGCGAGTGGACGCTGAAGCGTCCCGAGGGGTGCGGGCGCAAGCGGGTGTCGGGGCCGGCGACGCGCAGGACGCCGCAGCGCAGCAGGGCGTCGACCTGCCGCAGTCGCCTCCGTGGGGGCCCGGCGGCGAGGAAGGAGCTGCGGGGGACGTACCAGCCGAGGAACTCCTCGCGGTGCGAGAGGGGGGTCAGGCCGGCGAAGTCGACGAGGGAGCGGATCACGGCGCGGGAGTCGCGGATGACGTCGAGGGCGGCCTTGAGCGGATCGTCGACGTTGCCGGCGTCAGCGTGCGCCAGGTCCTCGGCGAGTGCGTCGGTCAGGGCCCGGGTGAACTCCTCGGGGCCGGTGAAGTGCCGGCCGGCGAAGGGGCGGGCCTGAGCGTCCAGGTCGATGCGGGGCTCGTCGCCGAGGCCGTATCCGGCGGCGACGGCTGGGACGTCGGGTACGCCGCTCTCCGCGGCGGCGACGACCTCCGCCTCGAACGCGGCGGCCTTCCCTGGTTCTCCGCGGGCGGTCAGTGCCGTGGCGTAGTAGACGAGTTCGACCTCGGCGTGCAGCCATGGCAGGGCGTCGTCGGCGAAGGAGAGCGTGCCGTGGCGGCCGCGGGCCAGGACCCGTTCGGTGGTGAACAGCACGTGGCGGTGGCGGTGGTCGTGGTGTTTCTGGTTGTGTCCGCGGGCGGGCAGCGGCATCCCGCTGCGGGAGCCGGCCACAAGGACGGGTTCGGTGCCGCTGGGCCGGTAGACGAGCCGGTCCCCGTCCTCGTCGTAGTGTCCGCCGCGGCCCTCGGTAAGCGCGGCCATCACGTCGTAGAAGGACAGGCCGAGTCCGAGGACGCCGACCGCCGACCCGGCGGGTATCTCGTCCAGGGGCATGTCGGCGGCGCTGTCGCCCGCGATGTGGCGCAGGCCGGGGTGGCGGGCGGCGTGGGCAGCGAGGCGGCGCTGGTTGCCGGTGAGTTCAGGAGTGGTGTGTCCGGTGGTCAGCACAACGCGGTGGGCGGTGAGGTGGGAGCCGCCCCGGAGCGTGAGCCGGTATCCGTCGCCGGTGCGCTGGAGCGCGTCCACGGATCCGTGGACGGGGATCAGCCGGACTCTTTCGGGAAGATTCTTTTCGATCGTGTCGAGAAGAAACCGCATATAGCGTCCGTGGAGGGCGCGCGGTGCGTAACTGTTGGGTCCCGGGTATTCCGGGTCGACGGAACTCCACCACTGGGCGAGCGAAGGGCCGGCGCCGGGTCTGGCGGGGCCGCCGTCGGGTTGACCGGAGAACGCGGAGACCTCGTCGGCGACCGTGTTCATCAGGAACCACCGTGGCTGGTCGGTGCGCCAGATGCGGCCGGTGCCGACCCGGTGGGAGTCGATGAGGTAGATGTCCGTGGCCTCGTGGACCGGGCCTTCGGCGAGGCGCACCGCCATGCGTTCGAGGACGGAGACTCCACGCGGACCACTGCCGACGATTGCCACCTTCATTTGTACCCCTTCCGGGAATCGGATTTCCGTCCTCTCGCATTCCGAAGGTAGGAGTTTCGACATCCGGGTTCAACACGGATTCATTGATTCATTGCATGAGTGTTTCTCATGCAATTTACGAGCGGAAGGAAAGAGAAGGAAATGAACTGGGCTGGGACACCGGAGCAGGGCCCGGGCGAGCGCCCCGCGCTGCTCGTACTGGACCTCATCAACGAGATCGTCCATCCGAACGGCAAGTACGCGGCCGAGGGTTACGGCGCGCAGGCGCGTGAGCGGGGTGTCCTGGTCCGGGCCGCCGACGCGGTTCGGCGGGCTCGCGCCGCGGACATACCGGTGATCTATGTCGTCGTCGGCTTCTCCCCGGGTTATCCGGAGTGGCCGGCCGGGTCCCCGATCTTCGAGAAGGCGAAGGACGACGGCCGTCTGATCCTGGGGTCGTGGGCGACGCAGGTGCACGACGCACTTGCGCCGCGGCCCGGGGAACCGGTGGTCGTCAAGCACCGCATCAGCCCGTTCCATGGCACGAACCTGGAGGTCGTGTTGCGTACGGCGGGCATCGACACGCTACTGCTCACCGGCGTCTCCACGGAGCTGGTGGTACTCGCCACCGCGCAGGCCGCCCATGACCGGGACTACGGCGTGCGGGTTCTCCAGGACGCGACGCTGGCGGGCGACGCCGAGATCCACGAAGCCGCGCTGAAGATCTTGTCCCGGATCTCGACGCTCACCACGGTCGCCGAGGCGCTGCCTGCCGCCCGGCCGGTCTCCGCCGCCGAGCGGCAGGGCCCTCAGTCATGAGCTCGCGGGTGATGAGGGCGCGAGCCGCGGCCCGTTTCCACGCCGTCGAGGAGTCGGCGACGTACGCGGTCTTCGACATGGTGGCGCGGATGCGCGCGCAGGGGCTGGAGGTGGTGGATCTGGGCGGCGGTGAACCGGACTTCGACACCGCAAGCCATGTCGTGGACGAGGCGGTGGGCGCGCTGCGCGACGGTTTCACGCACTACACGCCGAGCCGCGGGCTGCCCGCGCTGCTGCGAGCGGTCTCCGCGAAGCTCGCCAAGGACAACGGGGTCGTGGCGGACGCGGCCACCGACATCGTCGTCACCCCGTCGGCGAAGCACGCCCTGTTCGCCGCGCTGGTGACCGTGCTCGATCCCGGTGACGAGCTGCTCGTGCCGACGCCGAGCTGGGTCAGCTACACGCAGATGGCGCGGCTGATCGGCGCGCGGCCCGTGCAGGTCCCTCTCGACGGCGCGGACGGCTTCCGGATCACGGCGGAGCTGCTGGAGCGGCATGTCTCCCTGCGGACGAAGGCGCTGCTGGTCAACTCGCCGAACAATCCCACGGGCCGGTCGCTGAGCGCCGAGGAGGCGGCTGTGATCGCCCAGTTCGCACAGGAGCACGACGTCCTGCTGATCTCGGACGAGATCTACGAGAAGATCCTCTACGACGGCCGCCGCCACCTCAGCCTGGCGGCGCAGCCGGGCTGCGCCGAACGCACGATCACGGTGAACGGCTTCTCCAAGGGCCACGCGATGACCGGCTGGCGCCTGGGATACGCGGCCGGGCCCACCGATCTGATGGCGCAGCTTCTGAAGGTGCAGCAGCACACGGTGGGCTGCACGGCGTCGTTCGTCCAGCAGGGCGGGATCGCGGCGCTCACCGGCCCGCAGGAGCCGGTCGAGTGGATGACCGCACAGTACGCGGCCCGCCGGGATCTCGTCGTGGCCGGGCTGAACTCGCTGCCGGGGGTGTCCTGTTCGCTGCCCGACGGGGCGTTCTACGCCTTCGCCGACATACGCGGTACGGGGTTCGCGGACTCGGCGTCGTTCGCGCGGTGGCTGCTGCGGGAGGCGGGGGTGGCGGTGATGCCGGGTTCGGCGTTCGGGGCGGGCGGTGAGGGCTTCGTCCGGCTGTCGTTCGCGACGTCGCCAAAGGTGCTGCGGACGGCGCTGGACCGAATGGCGCGGGCGCTGGCTGGCCGGGGCTGACGGCCTGCGCGCAGGCTGCGGGTCACGTGGGCCGTCCGGGGGCGCGACGCCGGACGGCCAGGGCCAGCAGGGTGCCGGCGGCGAAGGCCGCCGCCGCGATGCCTGCCGACAGGCGCAGCCCCGAGGTGAAGTCGTCCGCGGCGGCGGCGAGGGTGCCGAACAGGGCCACGCCGACGGCGCTGCCGACCTGCCGGGCGACGTTGAAGACTGCGGAGGCGATGCCCGCGCCGGAGACGGGGGCGGTCTCGATGATGGCGGCGGTGGCGGCGAGGGCGGTCATGGTCTGGCCCAGCCCGGTGGCGATCAGGGCGAACAGCAGGACGGGGTAGGGGGTGTCGGGCCGGGCGGTCAGCCAGCCGAGGAAACCCACGGTGCCCAGGGCGAGCCCGCCGGCCATCGGAACATAGGGGCCGGTGCGGGCGGCCAGGCGGCTGAAGAGCGGGGCCGCGATGAGTCCCATGCACACCGACGGCAGCAGGGCGAGGCCGGTGGCCAGGACGGTGAAGCCGCGCTCCTGCTGGAAGTAGAGGGTGGTCAGGAAGAGCATGCCGTAGTAGCCGAGGCTGATCAGCAGGCCGATCGTGGCGGTCGCGGTGAAGGCGCCCGAGCGGAACAGGGACGGCGGCAGCAGTGGCGCACGCCGGCCGCGTCCGGCCCGTTCGCGTGCTTCCAGGGTGCGTTCGACGACTGCGAAGGCGGTCAGGCAGGCCGTGCCCGTGCCGAACGCAGCCACGACCAGCGGGGAGGTCCAGCCGTGTGAGCCGGCCTCGTTGAGGCCGCCGGCCAGGGCGACGAGGCCGACGATGCCGAGAATCTGGCCGGCCGGGTCCATGCGGCGGGCGGGCGTCTTGCGAGGGGTGTCTTGGATGTGGCGGAGGGTCAGGACGACGGCGAGCGCGGCGACCGGCAGGTTCAGCCAGAACACGGAGCGCCAGTCGAGCCCGGAGACGAGGAGGCCGCCCACCGCGGGCCCGGCGCCGAAGGCGATGGAGGCGACGGCGCCCCATACGGCGATGGCCCGGGCCCGCACCGCGCGGTCGGGGTAGGTGGCCTGGAGCAGCGCAAGCGAGGCGGGCACGAGCAGGGCGGCGCCGGCGCCCTGGGCGAGGCGTCCGGCGATCAGGGTGCCGGAGGTGCCGGCGAGGCCGCAGACCAGGGAGGCCGCGGTGAAGACGCCGAGCCCGGTGAGGAACATGCGGCGGTGGCCGAGCCGGTCGGCGAGGCCGCCGCCCAGCAGCAGCAGTCCGGCGAAGACGGTGCTGTAGCCGTCGACGATCCACTGAAGGGCGGAGGCCCCGGTGCCGAGGCCGGAGCGGATCTCGGGGACGGCGACGTTGACGACGGTGACATCCAGCATCACCAGGAAGTAGCCGAGGCTGAGGGCGATCAGCGGGGGCAGGGCGGGCCGGCCGGCCGGAGCGGGCGAGGGAGCGGCGGCCCCGGGCTGTGGGACGGTCCGCCCGTCTTGGGGGATGAGGTCGGTGGTGGTCATGGCACGAGCATCGACGCCGGATACTTCGTCACGAGGCGAAGTGTCGTTGTCGTACGGTGGTGTCATGCCGAACACCAGCCGCACCACAGGGACATCCGCCCGCGGCGCGGGCGCGTCGCGGCGCCCGGGCCCGGCATCCGGTGAACGCCCCGGTGAGCCGCTCAAGCACCAGACCGACATCGCCCGCGCCGCGGCCCTCATCGCCGATCCGTCGCGCGCCCGCATCCTGAAGTGCCTGGCTGACGGGCGCGCCCTGCCGGCGAGCGCGCTGGCCGGTGAGGCGGGGATCGGGGCCGCCACGGCCAGCGCGCACCTCGCCAAGCTCGTCGAGGGCAGGTTCGTCACCGTCGAGGCGCGGGGCCGGCACCGCTACTTCCGGCTGTTCGGGCCGGACGTGAGCGCCGCGCTGGAGGCGCTCGCGCTGATCGCCCCGCCGCTGGCCATCACGTCCCTGAAGCAGAGCAGCCGCACCAACGCCCTGCACCGCTCCCGAACCTGCTACGACCATCTGGCCGGGCGGCTCGGCGTCGCCCTGATGAAGTCGCTGCTCGACCACGGGGTACTCACCGGCCACGACGGCATCCACCGGCCCGCCGAGGCGGTATGGGACCGGCCGTCGTCCTACGGCCGCGACATCGTCTACGAACTCTGCGGTGAGGGCCCGTCGATCCTCGCCGAACTGGGCGTCGACACGGGCCGGTTGCCGCCGCGTCGCCCTGCGATCCGCTACTGCGTCGACTGGAGCGAGCACCAGCACCACCTCGCGGGCGGGCTCGGCGCAACGCTCAAGGCGCGTCTGTTCGACCTCGGCTGGGTGCGGTGGGGTGCCGCTCCGCGCGTGGTGCACCTGACGGACGAGGGCGCCGCCGGCCTGGAGCGGACTCTGGGGCTCGTGATCTCATGACCGGGCCGGCTTCCACTTCGGTGGAGGCGCGGTACGACATCGGCGGACGCGGTGGACGGGGCCTCCTCCGACGGCCGATGTGCGGCGGCTGGACGGCGGCGAGGCTCGGGGTATGGAACCCATCTACGTACTGTCCGGGCCGGAACGCGAGCAGCTGACCGCGGTGCTGCGCTCCGTGGCCAAGAGCCCGTACGAGGGCTACGAGGGCTTCTCGCGTGCCGTCGGCGACGTGATCGCGCGGGGCGAGGTGCCCGCCTTCTTCGCCGGTGTCTGTGCGCGCGTCCGCAACGACCGGGCGACGGGCGTCTCCGACGCGCACGTGCTGCGCAACTGCCCGCTGGACGAGGACATCCCGCTGCTGGACCTGGACGACCCGGTCGCGGACAAGCACGCGCGGAAGAAGACGTTCATCGGCGAGGCGTTCCTGGAGCTCTTCGCCCAGCTGGTGAGGACTCCGCTGCTGTCCTACGCAACCCGTTTCAACGGGGACTTCTTCACGGACGTCGTCGCCATCAACCGCTACAGCGGGATGCAGACGGGGTTCAGCGACAGCGAGCTGGTCTACCACAACGACCGCACGGCCCATCCCGTGCGGGCGGACTTCATCTCGCTGCTCGGCATGCACTGCCCCGAGGGGGAGTTCATTTACACGGGCTTCGTCGACGGGCGTGACCTGCTCGCGCATCTGACGGACGAGGAACAGCGACAGCTCAGGACGGCCCAGTTCGTCACGCCGTTCGACGTGTTCTCGCGGGACAACAACAAGGAGCTGTCCGTCTCCGAAGTCCATCCGATCCTGGAGAACCACCACAGCTTCCGCTACCTGGACACGTGCACGACGGCCGCCCCGGGCGCTCCCGAGTCCGCGAAGGATGCGCTGCTGGCGCTGAAGGACGCGCTGGTGCGGGCCGACAAGACCCGTCACCGCATCCGAACCGGTGACCTGTTCGTCTTCGCCAACCAGGACGGTCTGCACAGCCGCGACAAGATGGAGATCAATGATGCGGCGCGGGCGCGGCAGCGCTGGCTGTTGAAGACGTATGCCTTCCGCGACGAGGAGGCCGCCGAGCGGCACGCGGACCGCTGGCTGGACGGGGTGCGCGGACGCGTGGGCGACTGACGTCCCGGGCGCTTTGGTCCGCGTGGCGCGGTCACGACCAGGGTGGGCGGTCCTCGTCGAGCGCTTGGCGCATCAGCAGGACCGCCTCCAGGCGGTTGCGGACGGACAGTTTGGCCAGCGCGTGCGACACATGGCTCTTCACGGTCGCCGGGGTGACCTTCAGGTGCCGGGCCGCCTCGCGTGTGGACAGGCCCTCCGCGAGTACGGTGAGCACCTCGCGCTCGCGTTCGGTCAGAGAGCGCAGACGCAGGCCGACCGAGCGGTCGCCGCGCGGGGGCGCGGGAGCGGTCGTGGCCGCGCGGCCCGGTGGCGGGCACAGGCCCATCAGCTCCGGCGACACCACGACGTATCCGGCGGCCGCCGCCCGTACGGCGGCCGCGAGCCGGCCGATTGCGGGGTCCTTGACCAGTACTCCCGCGGAGCCCGCGGCCAGCGCGTCCCCGACGCTCCGCGCCGTCCACCGCGTGTCGAGGAGCAGGACGCGCACCCCCTTGTGCACCAGGTCGGGTACGAGGGAGGCCGGCCGGGGCCGGAAGGCGTCGGCGAGCACGACGACGTCGACGCCGTCCAGGGGCCAGCGGTGCAGCGGCCGGCCGCTGTCGATGGTGCCCAGCACCCTGATCCGGTCGGCTCCGTCCAGTGCCCCCGCCAGGACGTGCCGGGACACCGGGTCGGCGTCGGCGAGCAGGACACTGACGTCGGAGGCCTCCGGCTCGTACAGCAGGACGCGGCCGTTCTCGGTGCTGCGTACGGTCATCTCCACGTGCTGTCTCCTTATCTCCCTCGGCAGCGTGCACCGCAGACGGGCGGACCGGGGCCGGCGTTCGACCGGCCCCGGTCCGGGCGTTGCTCAGGCGGCGGCGGGCTGGCGTGCCGTCAGTTCGCGGGCCAGGCGGGCCTTGACGACGGAGATGTCCTCGCAGTCGCCACCGGTGCGCTCGGCGATGTGCGCCCGGTAGAGCCCCGCCAGGTCCTCTTCGCTCACGGCGATCCCCAGCTCGTCGAGGATGTGCCGCAGCACGGCCCGGCCCGAGTGCCGTCCGATCAGCAGGGAGCGCTCACGGCCGAAGCGGGCGGGCTCGACGTATTCGTACGTCGCCGGGTTGCGCAGCATGCCCTGCTGGTGGATGCCAGCCGCCGTACCGAAGGCGTAGGTGCCGAAGATCGCCTTGTTGCGGGGCTCCTCCAGTCCGATCGCCGCGCGCAGCGCGGTGTAGGCCTGGTACATCCCGGCCACGTCGATGTCGGTGTGCAGGCCGAGCAGGGTGCCCTTGTAGGTCAGCAGCGCGACCACTTCCTCGAGCGGGGTGTTGCCCGCGCGTTCACCGACGCCGCCGAGCGTGACCTGCACCTCGTCGGCACCGGCCGCCAGGCCCGCGACGGCGTTGGCGAGGGAGAGCCCGAAGTCGTCGTGGCAGTGGGTGGCGACGCGGACGCCGTCGGGGAGCCAGGAGCGGAACTCGGTGATCAGCGCCCCGTACTCCTGGGGGAGGTGGCATCCGGAGGTGTCGGCGACGGCGAAGCACACGGCCCCCGCCTCGACGGCGCCCAGGGCGATGTCGCGCAGCAGGTCGCGTTCGCCGCGGCTGGCGTCCTCGATGCCGACGGACACCTCCTCGACGCCGAGGGCGTAGGCGTAGGCGACGGTGTCGGCGACCTCGTGGACGGCCTGGTCGCGGCTGATGCCCCGTTTGTGGGCGAGGTGCAGGTCGCTGCCAGTGGCCATGATCTGCACCTGGTGGCGCTCGGTGCCGCCCGCCTCGACGGCCGTGTCCACGTCGGACCGTACGGCCCGGCAGAACGTGGTGAACCGCGCGGAGGTCAGGTTCCGGGAAATGAGCCGGGTGGCCTGGAACTCACTGGGCGAAGAGGCCGGGAACCCGGATTCGATGTAATCGACTCCGAGTGCTTCTATGCGCAGCGCGATATCTAGTTTCTGGCGCGGGGTCATCGCGTTTCCGGGTGCCTGCTCGCCGTCTCGAAGGGTGGTGTCGAAAATAGACACCCGGCGTGATTCCCTTTTCACTGACATCGTGTCCCCTATCTCGCCCGATGCTGCTCGCGCAGCGCAACACCGGTGAGGCTAGGTGGAGTCGATACTGTTGGGGGCCGGTTGCGCTGGCCTCTGGGGGCCATGACCCGTATGAGTCGCGCAGGCCGCCCAGAAATCACCGGAACGGTGGCCGTGGCCGGTTCGGGCCACGTCACTTCTAGGTCAGCTCCACCGCTTGCCGTGGGGTGGAGGTGGAATGCGAAAGTTTTGCCGAAGGCGCTGTAGCGCGTCCGGACTTCTCGAATGAAGGGTCATCCCTGATGCGTACTTCCACCGAACCGACTGCCGGGGTCATCCGTTGGCTCAGTGACGATGACGATCTGATCTGGGGTTGAGGAGCGGGCCGAGAGGGCCTACCCCCACAGCGAAGGGGAGGGCGGGACCAGCATCCCGCCCTCCCCTTCCAGTGAGGGAGCACCGGGTCCGGAGGCGTCCAGCCACCGCGGCAGGGTGACGTGGTCGGCGCCCGGCGCGGCGTGCAGCGCGGGCGCGCAGGACAGGGCGGTCGCAGGGGGCGAGTCGAGCAGCACCGCAAGACCCCGCTGACCGGCCTGTTCCATGATGCCCAGGGCCGCCGTCAGGCCTCCCACGGCGTCGAGTGAGAGGTTGATGCCGTCGTAGCGGTCGCCGAGGCGCCCCAGGTCGGCGCTTTCCCCATAGGTCAGGTCCGTGATGATCGGGAAGGGGCGGGGCAGTGCGGCAAGAACCGCGGACTGGGCCTGCGGCAGCGGCTGTTCGAGCATCCGTACACCGTGGGCGTGAAGGATCGGCAGCATCACGTGGAGCCGGTCGGCGTCCCAGGCCCCGTCGACGTCGACCATCAGCCAGGCGTCGGGCCGCAGCCGGCGTACGGCCGTCAGCCGGGCAAGGTCGTCGGCGAGGTCGCCCACGCCGAGCTTCAGCTTGAGGGAGGCGAAGTCCTCACCATCCTTCAGCTCCTGCTCCAGCAGATCGGCCGCCACCGGGGAAACCGTGCGGATGGCGGGCACCGGCCGTGGCGGCGGCATGCCCAGCAGCTCCCACGCGCGCTGTCCGCTGCGCTTGGCGAGCAGGTCCCACAGGGCGGAGTCGAGAGCACTGCGCAGGGGGCCCGGCGACAGCAGCCCGGGCAGTTGGACAGGGCTGATCATCCGCTCCAGGCCGTCCCTGGCGGAGGCGAACTCGTCGCGCAGAACATCCGGTCCGTGGGCCTCCAGGGAGGGCTGGAGGGCCGCCTCGCCTTGTCCGGTGCTGCCCGCGTTGCGCACAGTCACCCGCAGTACGGCCCACCCCCCCGCGCCCGGCACGGCACCCGCGGGGGACAGCCGGGCGGGCAGGACGGCACACCGGACCTGCATCGGAGTGCCCGTCAGGGATCGGAGAAGGGCGGGGTCGAACACGAGGGCTCCTGACTCGCGGGCGTTCATCCGGAACCCCATCGTGCGAGCGGCGGAGGTGGGCCGCCAGATCGCAGGCGCGGCACCCTGCGGCGTGGCCGGTAGCGGACAGGGCGGCCTGGGCAGGCGGCAGAGCCGCGCGGCGGGGCGCGGTCGGCACAGGAGCGAGCGGGATGGGGCGCTGCACCAGGCGAATGGAGGTCGGCCCCTGCCGGGGTGGGCGTGCCTAGTCGAGGAGTCCCGTCCTCGCCGCCGTGACGCCTGCCTGGAAGCGGCTCTCCACGCCGAGCTGGCCCATCAGGTCGGCCATCACACGACGCAACGTCCTTACGGAGACGCCGAGTTCACGGGCAATGGACTCATCCTTACGTCCGGTGGACATCAGCCGCAGTACGCACAGCTGCTGAGAGGTGAGCCCGGGTTCCTCGCTGGTGCCGGTGTTCTCCAGGGGCACCGAGGAGGCCCAGCACATCTCGAAGACCTTGACCAGCAGGGCGGTAACAGCCTCGCCGCGCAGCACCATCATGGCGTTGCTGGCGTTGGTGTGGAGCGCGGGCACCAGGGCCTGCACCCGGTCGACCAGGATGAAGCGGAACGGCACGATGTTGGCGATCCGAACCTGGGCGCCAGCGGAGCGCAGTTCCTGCAGATGGGTCATCGAGTGGACGATGCGGGTCATCGGCCGCAGGTGGATGCTGCGCATGGCCACACCGCGCTCCAGGACCTGCACGTCGCGCCGCAGCCCCTCGGCGAGCACCTCCGACGGCCGGACGGGACCGGGGTGCATGCTGAGGATCTCCGAGGTCGCGATGTCGGCGGTGTCGCCGAGCACTCGTGCGATCCGGTCGGCGCCGGTGATCACTTCATCGCTGAGCGTGCTGCTGCGGGCGGTGTACAACGGCAGGAACACCTCACGCATCGCGTGGATCTGCTCGCGGGTGCGGCGGATCTGGTCGGTCAGGCGGGCGGTGGCCTCCTCCTCGGCGGTGAGCAGCCGCAGCAGCGCGGCCTCGGGGGCAGTGGCCTTGGCGGTCGGTTCGCCGTCGGACGACTCGACGAGCAGGCCCAGGCCGATTAGTTGCCGGCGGGCGTGCTCGATCTCGTCGACGGTGGTGTCCAGTTGCTCGCAGGCGCTGCGGACGGTCCAGTCGCTGCGGGCCGAGGCGTACTGGAAGAGTCTCAGGGCCTGCGGCCCGATGCTCGGTGCGCTCATGTCCGTCTGCTGCCTTCCTACAACGGATGTACTGGGGCTGGGGATGCCGATGGCGGGTCGTCGTCTCTACTCTTCGCCAACAAAAAACCCTCCAGAAGGTATGTTCTTCTTTCGTGTCCGACCCGGCCGGCTATCAGCCGACCGGGGAGGGGACGATTCAGCTCACTTGCAGCAGCGCACTCCGCTCGAAGCGCGGACCAGTTCGGGTACCGAGGAAGTGCCAGCCCTGGACGATTCCCCGGGCAGTGAGGACCGGGTCGTCGCCGACCACCACGCGATGCCCCACCAGGGACAGCATCGGCAGATCGCTCTCGTGGTCGCCGTAGGCCCAGCAGTCCCGCGCACGGACGCCGAGACAGCGGATGAAGGCCGCCGCGGCATCCTGCTTGGCCGCCCCGATCACCGGTCGGCGGACCTCACCGGTCAGCACCCCGGCAGCGTCGGAGAGCTGCTTGGTGGCCAGCACATGGCGCACGCCGAGGTCCTCGGCGACCGGCCGGACCAGAGCCACCCCCGAGCCGGTCACGAGGGCCACCTCGTCACCCTCGCTCTGGTGGCGGCGCAGGGCTTCCAGGGTCTCGGTCAGATAGGCGTGCGGACCGCTCCTGAACTGCGCGTACCACTGGCGGGCCGCCTCGTCGAACGAGGAGCGGCGCACCCCGGCGAAATGCGCGAAGTAGGCGCGGTTCAAGGTCTCCCGGTCGGCTCCGGCGGTACGCAGAACACCCAGTGCCCGGCCCTCCCCCACGAGCCGCGCGGCATGCGCGTGCCAGAAGCCGACCATGCTCTTGCCCGCGAGCAGGGTCTCGTCCACATCGAAGAAGGCGATGCGCCGGGTCATCAGGTCTCCTCCACGGCTCGCGCAGCCAGCAGAGCGTCGGCGTAACTCGCCGCCGCCGAGCTGAAGTTGAGGGTGCCGTGGGTGCGTGCCGCGGTGATGTCGCGCCAGCGGCGCTGGAGTGCGTCGCCCTCGTCCAGCACGCGCAGCCCCGCCGTACGGAAGAGCTCGTCGGAGGCCGTGCCGCACAGCTCCACGGCGACGGCGACGTCACGCTGGTTCTCGGCGACGAGCACGGGCGTCACGGGCGCGTGGTCGGCGCGCTGCGCGACCCGCTCAAGGAGCAGTCGCGCGGCCTGGATGTGCGCCGACGCCCGGGCCAGCACCAGCGGCTGGACGGCAGTGCCGCCGTCGGGGCGCGCGCGCTGGACCTGCGTCTCCCACCAGGTGCGCAGCGCCCCCTCGGCGGATCCGAGCACCGGCGCCGCGAAGATGAGGGCGGCCACCAGGGAGAACGGCACGGTGTGGCAGCGGGCGGCGTGCGGCTGGACGCGCCCGAGGTCGCGCAGCGTGAAAGTGAGGTGGTCGGGGACCAGGACGTCTCCCTCTACCGTGTTACTGCCGGTGCCGCGCAGTCCCACGGGGCGCCAGGTGTGCAGCACCTTCACGGCCTGGCGCCGCACGGCGAAGATCCGGTGTTCCCGCGCCTCGCCCGCCGGGTCACCGTCTTGCGCCGCCCAGGAGGCGAGCAGGATCCACTCGGCCTGGTCGACACCGCTGGCCGTGGCCCACCTACCGGTCAGCCGCCAGCCGCCGTCCGCGCGGACGGCGCTGCCCTGCGGCGGCACGACGGACGCGGCCACGCGCACGTCGGGACCCTCGCCCCAGATCTCCCGCTGCCCAGCCTCGGGCAGATAGCCGACGAGTCTGCCGTGTGCGGCGTACAGCGCGGCGCACCAGGCGGTGGACGCGCAGGTCTCGGCCAGTTCGGAGACTGCGTCCAGGAGTGCGGTGAAGGTGCCGGCGCCGCCGTTCCAGCGCTCGGGCACGAAGTGCCGGGCGAATCCGTTCTCGACCAGGGAGTCGGCCAGCCGGTCGGTGAGCCGGCACGTCTCGTCCAGGGCGATGCGGTCCTCACGGGCGATGTCCAGCGTCTTGCCCAGGTCACTCAGCACGCGACAGCACCGGACCCGGCGAGGAGGCTGCCGAGCGGGGAGGCGGCGCCGGCGGCCAGCGCCGTGGCCAGGGTGCGCGTGCCCTGGCGGGCCGCAAGCAGGTAGGTGCCGGCGTCCACGGGCTCAGCGGTGATGGTGACGGGCTGCCCGAGCTCGCCGAACGAGAGGAACGACGTCTGCAGGGAGTTGATGGCCCAGGCGCCCGGGGCGTCCTGGGCGGCGCGGACGAGGACGGCCTGCCGGAACCCCTCGACGATCACCATCCCCGGGACGTGGTCACTGCCGTGGTCGAAGAGGGCGGGGTGCCCGGTGTCGGGTCTGAGCTGCCATCCGGCCGACGCGTCACCCAGGCTCGCGAGCAGCACGGCGTCGCCGCGGTCGCGGCCGACGGCGGCCGGCGACAGGACGCGGGCCTCGACGGTGAGGTCGGTGACATCGAAGGGGGCCGCCGCGGCGGCGCTGCGGCTGCGCACGAGGGCGTACTGCGCGGGCGGGAGTGCGTCCCAGCGCATGCTCGCGTGGCCCACCGTGCGGCCGTCGACAAGGAGGTCCGCCTCGGACGTCAAACGGAAGCGGCGCGGGCTGCCGGGCACGCGGCGCAAGGCGACGTCGAAGAAGACGTCGGCCCCGTCGCCGCTGTCGCGCAGCGGCGCGTCGAGGTGGAAGTCGAAGCCGTGCAGGACGAACGCGTGGTCCGCCGGGACACCGTGGAAGCGGTGCGAGAGGCAGATCCCCGCCTGCCGCATCGTCTCGACGATGACCAGGGAGTCCCGGGTCCCGTCGGCGGCGCGGTGGTGCAGGAGATGGTCGTGCGGCCAGCGCGCCCAGACGGCGAAGCGATCCTCGCCCAGCGGGCGAGCGGCCGATAACAGGACTTCACGGTCCGCGGTCTTGTGTACCAGAGCACGCGGAACATGCGCATCGGCACAGCGCCTGGCGGTCGTGTCGCCGGGCACTATGTCGGTGTCAGACATGATTATCCCCCTCCGGAAGCGGCTATACCGCAAAAGCAGTGACCTTGCGTGGTGGTTGGTCACCGGCTGTTCCGTGAAAAATATACCTCCGGGAAGGTATATTGCAATGGGGGGTAGCTGGGACCGAACGTGAGCGGAGACATCGTGGAACTGAAGAAGAACCGGGCCACCTTCCCGGTACCCGAGCGCACCGCGGGCAGCATCGCCCTTCACGGCCGCAGCCCGGAGTTGCAGCAGGAGCGGGCCGCGCACACTCGGATGCAGATCCTGGACGCGGCCGCACAGCTCTTCGACGAGCGCGGGTACGGCAAGACGTCCGTCAAGGACGTCGCCGACCACGTGGGGATGACCAAGGGCGCGGTCTACTTCCACTACCCCTCCAAGGAAGCGCTCACGGTCGCGGTCGTCGAGGCGCACTACAACCGCTGGCCCGCGCTCCTGGAAGCCGTCCAGGCCAAGGGGCTCGGCCCGTTGGACACCGTGAGGGAACTGCTCGACCAGACCGCGGAGGCCTTCCAGAACGACGTGGTCGTACAGGGCGGGGCGCGGTTGCAGATGGAGCAGCCACTGCCGGAGGGCCTGTTGCCGCAGCCGTACGTCGGCTGGATCAGCCTGCTGGAGGAGCTGCTGGTGGAGGCTGCGGAGGCCGGGGAACTGCGCGAGGGGATCTCGCCCGCCGCGGCGGCCCACACGCTGGTCTCCACGTTCTTCGGCGCCCAGCACATCTCCGCGCGACTCAGCCGTCGCGCTGACCTCGTGCAGCGCTGGACCGAGGCCCGGGACCTGCTTTTCGCGGCCTTGCGGGCGTAGGACCGCGCGGCCCTTCCCCTCCCGGGAAAGGGCCGTTCGGGGCCGATGGCGGGATCAACGGCGGTGCAGGTACAACCCCTCGTGAACGCCGGCCGCACAACCACACTCTGTCCATCCCACGCAGGATTTGGCACGGAAACATGGACTGTGTTACCTGTTGCCCGCATTCCTGTGACTCTTGAATGCATCGCCCATTTATGCCGTGCATGCACGATGTTGACGCCCAGTCAGAGCAGGCGTCCTTGCGGGCGCTGGCCGGGACGCCCTGCCTCACCCTGCCGCGCACCAGGCCGGTGAGGCTGTCACCCGAAAGTGAGTAACACCCCCGCGCCGAGAACGAGCAGGCCGCCGCTGAAGATTCCGACCGAGGCTGCTAGCTCACGCACAGGCTCGACCGCCACCACCTCATAGCCGTGCCGTGCGAGTGCGGCCGCGTCGCATCCGGTGCCAGCGCTGACGTCCAACACCCTCGCCGGAGGCGACGGCAGCAGGGCACTCCCCCATACATCTCTTCAAAGGAGACGCTCCCTGTGTCGCGCCCCGCGAAGCCCGGCGCTGCGCGCGTAGCCGCCTGAACGACCACAGCACGCTGCCCCGCCCCGGACGCGCGCCCGGGCAGGAGGAGTTCTCGCCTGCATCGGCCATGCCTTCACGCTACGGCCATCCACTGACAGTGCAGGCAGACGTCAGGCGGCGAACGGCGCTCCCCCACCGCTGGCCGGTGGGGTGACAGCGGGGACGGCGCCCTGCGTGTGCGGGCGCGGCTGACGGCATGGGGCGTCGAGCTGCGCGGGCCGGGAGCGGTAGTTGGCAGTGTGGTCACTGTCCTGCTCGTCGGCCCCGGTCAGGTACCCGCTCGGGTCGGCTGGGCAGGGTCGGAGCGGGCACCTTGGGCAGCCGGCGGGTCCCGGGCGGGTTGGTGGTGAGGATGTAGGTGACACGGTCGGCGAAGCGGGGGCCGGGCACCGGGATCTCCACGCCGGGATGGCGGGCGTAGCCGCGGGTGACGGCGTTGGCGACGTAGTTGGTGATGGCGTCGGCGCGGTGGGGCAGACGTTGCCGGTCCGGGGTGTTCAGGCTGCTGAGTATGCGCAAGACGGTGGGGACGGAGGCGTCGAAGCGGCAGTCGTTGTAGGGCGGGAGCAGCCCGGCGACTGGGATGATGTCGTAGTCGTATTCGTCCAGGCCGGTCTGGTCGTACCAGAAGCTGGCGGCGTGGGTTTCACCGCGGGCGTCGTGATGCAGGGACAGGCAGTAGGCGGCCGTGGTGTGTCCGGCGCCGGCGGCGTACTGCCACCAGAAGCGGGCGCCTTGCTCAACACCGCCAACGTTGAGGGCGCAGCCCAGCAACCAGGCTCCTTCGGGTTCGGGGAGCTGGTCGGTGAGGAACTTCAGGTCTTCCGGGCAGAGCACCGTGACGACTGTCTGGCACAGGGTGCGCAGACGATGGGCTGCTTTGTCGTCTGCGGCTGGTTCGTGAGGGCTGGGCAGGGCGGTGTCGTAGTCGAGGCCGGGGTAGGCGCAGTCTTCGTAGGGGACGGTGTCGCCGGGGACGTCGGGGTTGGGGTGGAGGCGTGCGCGGGCGAGGAGGGCGTCGATGGCGGTCATGGCGACTTGGATTCACTCCCGGTGGCTGGCGAGCGGAGTAGGTCTTCGAGTGTGGCGCGGGCGTGGTGGTCGACGGCGTGGGTGATGGCCGGGCTCAGGCCGATGATGTACGGGATCTTGTCGAGGCCCGCTCCGCACAGGTGGTGGAGCACCGCGACGTCCATCTGGTCGGAAGGCAGTTGGGCGATCGCGTCGAAGAGGTCGACGAGCTCGGTGCGGACGAGGAACTGGTCCGGATCGGCATCGTGGTTTTCTGCGGTGGAGAAGATGGCGGCTCGCAGGTCGGGGCCGCCGTCGCGGTGGCTGGCGCGGGCCATGACGCGTGAGCGCAGCAGGCACCAGGCGTAGCGGCGGATGTCGGGGCTGGTGGCGGCGTCGCTCCAGCACAGCCAGAGGATGTCGAAGGTTTCGGCCACGACCCAGTTGGCGCGGTGGTCGGTGAGGAGGAAGGCACGCGCGTACTCGGTGTAGGGGGTGCGCATGGCTTCGGTGAACGCCCGGTGTGCCAGGGGCGGGGTTTCCGGCTGGAGGGCGACCTGCTGGATGCACTGTTCGATCCAGCTCGGTTGCTTGTGGGCTTCACGGGCTGCGGCAGTCCACAGCCGGCGGACCGGGGGCACGGGCAGACCGAGGGCGCGGATCACGCTGAAGGTGATCTCCCAGGCGGGGTAGTAGCCGTTGCCGCGCAGGAGTTCGCTGATGCGGGTCTTGGAGTAGCCGGAGCGGTCGACGAGGTCGCTGAGCGTCAAGCCGCTGGAGAAGACGAAGCTGCGGACCGGTTCGAGCCAGGCCCGGTGGGAGGGGCCGGCAGTGCGGGAGATCGGAGCGGGTTTGCGGCCCCGCTTACTGCTGGTATCCGGTGAGGGCGGCTGGTCTGCATTGGGGGTCCAGATCATCGGGGCGGCTCCTTGGTGCCAGCCTCGGTGGAGCCGGGGCCGGCGAGCGGACGAGAGCCGTCGGTCAGGGCCTGGACGATCTGCTGGACGAGCAGGCCCAAGGATGGAAGCAGGGCAGCCACAGCTGCGGCCTGCCCCAGCACGGCCATCACCGTGCTCCACGTGAGAACCGCCACCAGGACGGCGACGGTCACCACCTTCTTACTCGACATCGCACTCGGTTTTCTGTGAGCGGTTCAGACGCCAACTCCCCTCACTGGCAGCGGTGCTGAAGCGCCGCCAGGAGGAGAACGTCAGCATTGCGCCCCCACCGCCCATCACGCCACGTGATCATGAAGTTACGGAACAATGGCATCGACCGCCACGGTGCGCTACCTGCCGCCACCCCGCCCCCGGGACAGCAGCAACGAATGCTTCAACCCTTTGAGGGGGAAACGTCACTTCTGCGCGCATGCGGCGGCACATGCCCCATCATGGAAACCTGAGGCGCCACTCGACGCCGCACTCCCGCAAGGGAAATCCGTGCGGCCCCCTGTGCTGAACACCCCAAGAGGGGGCCGCACGACCACCATCTCCCGCCCGGAGCAGGGCTGTTGGGCCCGACATGCCCGCCCGTACAGAGGCTCAGAGACGGGGCCTCCTGCGAATCCGACACCAGCACGCACGCCGCCGTGCGCGAGCCCGAGGTGCATGCGTTCGAGGACCGCCACAGCCGCGGCGGCAGTGCCCCCTGACAGGGCCTTCCCCGCTCTCTGCGGTTCCAGCGAGCAGTTCTCCCGTCACGGCTGTACAAGGGGCTCGCGTTCTTCCCCGGATGCGGCGAGGATCCGCCCCCGCAGGTCCTCCTGCTGCCTGTACGGCAGCGCATACATGCGCCCCAACTCGGTCGGTGTCCTGTCGCGGTATGCCCGCAGGAGAGGTCTCAGTCGAGGTTCAGGTCGTCGTCTTCCTCGAGGATGCGGGCTGCGAGATCGTCGGCCCATGCCACTGCCCAGCGGCGGAGGTCCTCACGGTCGAAGCGCCCCCGTGCGTGGCGCCGGCCGAAGTCCTCGAGCTCGGCGGTGTTCCAGCGCCGGGAGGCGGCGAACACGTCGATCAGGTCACGAGGGGCACCGCGGTCGCCGAGCGCACGGACCTTGGTGCCGATCACGTCCTCCTCCCGAGGACGGGGCCGTAACGGCTCTGCGCGACGGGACGCCAGAAGTTCTCCTTGAGAACGTCGACCTCGCACTCTTCCCCCGTGACTGCCCAGGATTCGGTCGATCGCGTCGCCCTCGAACGGGAGCCCGTCCTGCGCCAGGCTGCCCAGCCGCTGGCGGACGTAGACGTCGTCCAGGGACGGCCCGGCGCTGGGCAGCATCGCGGGGTAGGGGTGTTCCTTCGACGTCTCGGCGGCGGCCGCCAGGTACTGGGCGAGCCAGCGGTCGTGGTGGCGGGCGTCTTCGGACGCGTCGGGAAAGACGTTGACCTGAATGCCTCTGTCGCCCTGCTGGATCGCCGCGGGGGCGTGGAACGTATTGCCGGACACCTCGCGGTGCACGCTGCCGGAGAACTCGTCAGCGGGGCCGCCCTCCCCCTCGGCTTCATCCAGCATTCGATGCCGTCGCCTCACTGCCAGCAGGTCCCGTCGCAGTACCCCCACGATACCGGCCGGCCCCTCTGCTCCTTGGGGCTGCCGCGCAGGCGCCGGGCGCGCAGGAGCCGCTTCGGCCGGCGTCGGGGGCGCTGTCCGAAGGAGCGGGCAATCCGGATGGCCGCCGGCTTCGGATTACCCACGGCGCGGGTTCGTCATGAGCCGCGCGTGAGCACCCGCCTGCACGAGGGATACGGGCACTGGCGGTGCGCTCCCGGGCTCTCGTGCACGGCGGTGCGCGAGGGCCCGGTCCACGCCCCGGCTGTGTCCGGGGCCTGTCCTCGCCGCCGCCGGACACCGCCTGCCCGCACGCACGCAGGGTGGGCCGGTCCGGCCGGGGGCGGGTGCCGGACCGCTCGGCGGCCGGGGCCCGATGCGGCGCTGAAAGGACGGCCCGGCGGGGGACGGCGAGGGGGCCGGGCCGGGATCCGGTGTGTCAGGGGCCGGTCTCGCCGACTCCTGCGGCGAGTTGGCTCACCACGTCCAGCACGCCCTGTCCGAACGCGGTCGGGGCCACCACCACCCCGAACATCAACACGATGAGCACCGTCAGCTTCTCGTCGTTGCGGCTGCGGGCCTCGGTACGGCGTCTGAGACGCACCACGATGATGACCGCCAGCAGTACCGCCACATTGATCGTCAGCACGAACAGTCCCTCCCGCACGGGTGCTTGGCGTCCAGGTGTAGCCATCACGGCCGCCCCACGCGGTCCGCTCCGTCGCGGATGGCACAAAGAGCTGCCTGATCGGCCGGATCCGCGGTGTTGCGTGCGGGGTTGCTCGAGCGGCGCTGTACCGGCGCTCGTCCGCGACCGGTGGGCGTGCGGGTGTGAGGGATGTGGTCGTGAAGGGCGGCCGGCTGCGCGGCGCAAGAGGCGCTGCGGAGCTTCAGCCGGACGGCTGTCCCCGCCGGACGGTCGTTCCCGGGGCGGGCCCCGAGCCCGCTGCACGGGGGGGGTGGCAGGAGGCAGGGGGCCCGCTTGTCCCCTGATTCCGGGCAGGGTGCCGGACCGGATGCACCTGCACCCCCGCGCGAGCGGGGCGGGGTGAGGCGGGGCGGGGTGCGGTCCCCTCCCCCGGCTCGGGCTCGGGCTCGGATCCGTGCCGCTCGGGCCGGGGTCCGTTGCCGTGCTGCCGGAACGCGGAAAAGGGCCCGCCGTCCCGGGAACGTCCGGGCAGGCGGGCCTGATGTGGCGTCAGTCGTCGGGCGAAGGGGTGTCATGGGGCGGACGGCTGACGGGAGACGTGCGTCACATTCGGTGGTGTCACATTCCGGGGGGCGGGCCCGTCGTAGAGGTGTATCTGTCAACGACGCGAGGGACACGTCATGGAAGCCCGTTTGAACCTGTTCGGCAGCGAGATCGCAGGCAAGACCGTGAAGTACATCAACACGGCGAGCATGGTGATCATCAAGGAGTCGACGCTGCCGAAGGCGACCCAGAACCTGGTGATGCTCCGCGCCAGCCAGATCAACGGCTGTGGTTACTGCACCGACGTGCACAGCAAGGACCTCGCGCACGACGGCGAGAGCGCGCTGCGCGTCAACCTGGTCGCGGCCTGGCGGGAGACCAACGCCTTCACCGAGGCCGAGCGCGCCGCGCTGGAGCTGACGGAGCAGGGCACCCGGATCGCCGACGGAGCCGGCGGGGTCACCGACGAGGCCTGGGCGAACGCCGCCAAGCACTACGACGAGGAGCAGCTGACCGCGCTGACGCTGCTCATCGCGCTCATCAACGCCACCAACCGTTTTCTCGTCATCAACCGGCAGCCCGGCGGCGACTACCAGCCCGGTCAGCTCGGCTAGGCAGACGTACGTACGGACGGACGTACACGACAAGGGCCGGTGTTCCGGGCAGCGCTGAGCGGTGTCCGGAACATCGGCCTTGTCGTGTCCGGGGGCCGGCCGGGGTGTCAGTCGCCGCGGTGTGTCAGTCGCCGCGGTAAGCCAGCCGGGTGGCGAGGCGGGAGAACTCCTGGCGCCAGGGCCGGCCGAGGGCCGGGGTGGCCAGTGCGGCGCAGGCCCTGTCGACCAGGCCGGCGATCCTGCGTTCGGCGGTGGCTTTCGTGCCGCTCTCGTCCAGGAGGCGCCGCAGCAGTGCGGCGTCCGCATGCCCGTTGCGGGCCAGGAGGGCGCCGGCGTGCGGGGAGCGTTCCGCGGCGACGGCCAGGAGCAGGGTCGCCCTGTGCCGGGCGGGGCCTGGGCCGGTGGGCCGGTCCGTGTCCTGGGCGGGGCCGAAGACGTCGATGAGGTCGTCGCGGAGCCGGGACGCCTCGTCGAGGGCCAGGCCGTAGTCCTCGAAGGAGGGGGCCAGTTCGGGGCGGCCGGCGAGCAGGGCTCCCAGGACCAGGGGGCGGTGGAGCGTGCCGCGGCCGGGCCCGGGCCCGGCCCGGTGGCCGGAGAGCGCGGAGAGCGCGGAGAGCGCTGAGCCTGCGGCGTTGTCGGCGGCGGCCGGGTTCGTGGTCGCGTGGTCCGGGTGCGGGCCGGTGGCCGGTTCGGCGCGCAGGTCGTTCCACACCGTGCGGGCCGCGGCGGGCAGCCGGGTGGCCAGCCTGTCGGCGTGGGCGCGGGCCCGGTCGCCGAAGAGCGCGCCGGTCTCGGCGGCGGAGGTGCTGTCGGCGTGGAGCCGGGCGCGGGGGTGCAGCAGTGCGAGGGCGGCGCAGGTGTCGACGGCGACCGGGTCGCCGGGGTTGCCGCCCGCGGCCAGGAATGCGCTCACGCAGAACAGCGGCCGCAGCCGTGTGCCGCCGTCGGCGACGAGTGCGGCGGGGTCCTCGGCCGGCTGCGCCGCCCGGGGAGCGGCGTCAACACGGTGGGCTTCCTGTGGTGCGGGGAGGTGGCGCAGTCGTTGTTCGACGAGGGCGAGCATGCCGGCACGGGTCTGCTGGATCGAGCCGGTGTCAGCGGGGGGCGCGGAAACGCTCGTCATCGCAGGCCTTCTTCGCTGGGTGTGCGCGGGACGGGGCGGGGCGGGGCCCGGGCGGGGTGCGTGGCCGGGGGCGGGGTGCGTGGCCGGGGGCGGCGGTCGTCGGGGCCATCGCCGTGCCGTGCCGTGCCGTGACGGGCGGGTGCGGGGTGGCCGGGGGGCTCGTTGCCTGCCTGCCGGCCGTGCCGCACCCGCCCGGCTCGGTGCGCTGCCCTGCGCTGCGCTGTGGTGGCGGGCGGGCGGTCCGGTGCGGGCCGTCGGGGGTGGCGGTGGTGGTGCGCGGTGGGCTGCCGGGTCAGGCCGCGGTGTGGTGTTCCGGCGGGAGGATCAGGGTGGGTTCGAGGGGGACGCGGGTGGCGGCGGGCTCTTCGTGGATCCGGGTCAGGGCGGGGCGTGCGCCGCGTTGCTGGCGCCAGCCCGCCTGGGCGGCCACCACGGCGACGTAGGGGATGAGGAAGGCGCCGGCCAGGGCGCACAGGGCGAGGGCGGGCCAGCGGTTCCAGGTGGCGGCCATGACGACCACGCAGGCGCTGCGTACGAGCATGGCGGCGAGGTAGCGGCGCTGGCGGGCGCGGAGGTCCTGGGACAGGCCGGTGCGGGCCTGGGTGATGGACGCGGGGCGGGGGCCGTGCCGGTGCCAGGGTGTTCGGCGCATCGGGCCTCCGTGGACGCTCCGGCGTTCGTGCCGGATGGCCGGAAAGGAAGGGGGGTTCTGGCTCCCGGGGGGAGCCGGAGCGTGCGGCGTGCGGGACTCGCTCGGTGCAGGGCTCGTGTGGTGCGGGGTGTGCCTGTGCCGCCGGTTTCGGGGCGGCGGTACGGGGGCGGCGCGGGCGGTCTGTCCCTTGACCGTCCGCGCCGCCGGGTCAGTGCAGTTCCTGGTCCGGTTCGCGTTGCGGGAGGGCGCTGGGCCGGGCGGTGTCCAGGTGTCCGTTCGGCGAGGCGTGGCCGTCCGGGGTGTGGTCGAGGTGGGCGCGGGCCTGCCGCATCTCCTGCGGGGTCGGGTGCGGGACCTGTCCGCCGTACAGCCAGCGGCTGAGGCGGTGGCGCAGCATCTCCTTGCGGGCCCGCGGGTTGGGCACTCCGTCGTGTTCGGCCGCGGGCGCGGGTGCCGTCTCGCGGATCTCCCTGGCCAGCAGGGCGTACTCCTGGCCGCGGTCGAGGGGTTCGTGGACCTCGACGAACTCGCCGTGCGGCAGCCTTCTGATCTTTCCGGTCTCGCGGCCGTGCAGGAGCTTGTCGCGGTCGCGCAGCTGGAGGCCGAGGCAGATCCGTTTGGTGACGACGTAGGTCAGTGCCGGGACGAGGAAGAACCCGATCCGTACCGCGTAGGTGATCTGGTTGAGGGAGAGCTGGAAGCGTTCGGCGAGGACGTCGTTGGCGCCGCCGAACAGCAGGACCAGGTACAGCGCGACGAAGGCGCAGCCGAAGGCGGTGCGGGTGGGGTGGTCGCGGGGCCGGTCCAGGAGATGGTGTTCGTCCTTGTCGCCGGTGACCCAGGCTTCGAGGAAGGGCCACAGGGCCAGGACGAGCATCATCAGGGTGGGCAGGACGACGGCCGGTATCAGCACGCCGAAGTTGATGGTGTAGCCGCCGGGGGTGTTCCATTCCCAGGCGGGGAAGGCGCGCAGGGCGCCTTCGAGGAAGCCCATGTACCAGTCGGGCTGGGAGCCCTGGGAGATCTGGTCGGCGCGGTAGGGGCCGAAGGACCAGATGGGGTTGATCTGGGCGATGCCGGCCATCAGGGCGAGGACGCCGGAGACCAGGAAGAAGAAGCCGCCGGCCTTGGCCGTGTAGTGCGGCATCAGGGGCTGTCCGACGACGTTGTTCTCGGTGCGGCCGGGGCCCCGGAACTGGGTGTGCTTGTGGTAGAAGACCAGGATCAGGTGGATGACGGCCAGGGCCAGCATGATGCCGGGGATCAGCAGGATGTGGAGGCTGTAGAACCTCGGGACGACGTCCTGGCCGGGGTATTCGCCGCCGAAGAGGAACATGGTCACGTAGGTGCCGACCACGGGGATGGCGAGGGTGACGCCTTCGGCGATGCGCAGGCCGGTGCCCGAGAGCAGGTCGTCGGGCAGTGAGTACCCGAGGAAGCCTTCCAGGATGACCAGGACGAGGATCACGAAGCCGATCAGCCAGTTGACCTCGCGCGGCTTGCGGAACGAGCCGGTGAGGAAGTGGCGCAGGGTGTGCAGGCAGAGTGCGCCGATCATGGTCAGGGCCGACCAGTGGTGCAGCTGGCGGATGAACAGGCCGCCGCGTATCTCGAAGCTGATGTCGATCGTGGAGGCGTAGGCCCTGGACATCGGCAGTCCCTGGAGCGGGACGTGGGAGCCGTGGTAGACGGTCTCGGCCATGCTCGGCTCGAAGAACAGGGTGAGCCAGGTCCCGGTGAGGATGAGGATGACGAAGCTGTAGAGCGCGATCTCGCCGAACATGAACGACCAGTGTTCGGGGAAGACCTTGCGGGCCAGGAATCCGAAGTTGTAGATCCCCAGCCGTCCGTCGGCCCAGTCGGCGATGCGCTCGCCCTTGGGCGCTTCAGCGCGCCCGCTCGGCGGAGCCTCCTCGATCGTGCTCATACCCGCGCGCCCTCCCGTCGCCGCTCGGCCGTCACAGGCACACCCCGCCCGGCCGGTGAGCGGTCGGGGGTGGGGGCGGCCTGCCGCGGCGCAAGCGGGCCCGTGCCCTGGAGCGGATCGAACGCTATCGACGCGTGAGGTGGGCGAACAACCGCGCTCAAGCGATACTCAAGTCTGTACTGGGCCGGTTCTCGGGCCAGTTGGGAGCCGGGCGGGCACACACCGGTACTCCTCGCATGCAACAGGGCTGTTTTTGCTGGCCTGTTGTAGGTGTGCGAGTGGCGTGTGGTGTTCAAGTGGGCTTGCACGGGGGCTTGTTGCTCCACTCTCTTCATGCTCGAAGCGTATGACCGGGCGGTTTGTGCACGCGACGGCGCGAGGTGGCCATGCGGCTGGAACCCGCCGCTCGGCGGCGGGTGTTCACGGCCGGCGCGGGTCTCCGGCCGGCGCCGGGGCCGGCGGCTGGGCGGGCGGGCCTGCGGGCCGGGGCCGGGCGGAGCCGGCGGGGGCCGCGGTGGCGGGGGTGTCCGGGGCGGCGGGGCGGCGCTTTCGTGCCTGCGGGCCGTGGGTGAGGCTGGGCGGCGGCGCCGGGTGCGGGCCGCCGCTCCCCGCGCGCAGGGCGGCGTGCAGGACGCGGGGGTGCAGCGCGGCGGTGGGCGGGGCGGCCGTCTGGTGCTGCTGGAGCAGCAGCGTCGCCGCATGGGGGTCGGTGGTCGCGGCGGCCGCGATCCGGGCCGCATAGCCGCGGGTGAGCCGGGTGCGCGGGCCGGCCGTCCCGGCGTGGTCCGCCCGGGCCGTGTGCAGGCTGCGCAGGCTCGCCCGCCAGGCGGGGGCGATGCGGTGGGCGAGGGCCTGGCGCAGCCGGTAGCCGAGGCCGACGGCGCTCTGGTGGGCGGCCAGCATGTGGTCCAGGACCAGGGCCTGCTGCACGGCGAGCGTCATGCCGTGGCCGTGGGCGGGGGCGAGGGCGGCGAGGGCGTCGCCGACGACGAGGAACTGGTCGGGCCAGCGGCGCAGTTTCTCGTAGTGGTGGCGGCGGTTGTCGGTGCGGGCGCAGCTGTAGACCGGGCCGAGAGGGGTGGCGGCCTCGAGGAGGTCGTGCAGCAGGGGGTGGGGCAGGGCGGCCGCGGCGTGCAGCAGGCCCTCGTGGTCGGTGGGTGGCGGTGTGCCGTCGGCGCAGCTGAGCGAGACCGACCAGCGGCCGCCTTCGACGGGGCTGAGGATGCCCTGGCGGGGGTTGCCGGGCGAGGCCATGAG
Organism: Streptomyces sp. NPDC002884; assembly: GCF_040295245.1. Lineage (NCBI taxonomy): Bacteria > Bacillati > Actinomycetota > Actinomycetes > Kitasatosporales > Streptomycetaceae > Streptomyces > Streptomyces sp. NPDC002884. The sequence continues at coordinate 85,456 of NZ_JBEOVB010000031.1, forward strand.
CAGCAGGCTCTTCCAGTCGGCGACATGGCCGACGGGGGGTGTGAAGACGGCGGTGGCGTAGGTGGTGGGGGCGGCGACGACGGTCTGCGGGGGCGGGGTGTAGCCGAGTTCGGCCAGCCACCGGGGGGCGTGTGAGGTGCGTCCGGAGGCGTCCACCACGAATTCGGCGGGGATCAGGCGCCGGGGTGTCCAGCCGTCGGGCGTCCGCCGGTCCCGGCCGCGTGCCCATACTCCGGTGACGGTGTCGTGGGGGCCTTCCTCCAGGGCGACGACCTCGTGTTCCGGCAGGAAGGCCACCTTGGGGTCGGCGCGCAGGCGGTCGCGTACCACCGAGTCGGTCAGGTCGCGGCCGGCGCTGAGCATCGACAGGCCCGAGTCGAACCGGGGCAGCCAGCCGCCGGGGCCGAGCAGCAGCATGTCCTCGGGCATACGGACACGGACCGCGCCGGCGCGGGTGAGGTCCTGGCCGATGCCGGGGAAGAGCTGCTCCAGGCCCTGCTGGGCGGCGGTGGTGAGGGGGTGGGTGTGGCGGGCCTGGGGCAGGCCCCGGCGCCGGCCGGGTCCGCGCGGCAGCCAGTCGCGTTCGATGACGGTGACCCGGTCCATGAAGTTGGCCAGGGCCCGTGCCGCGGTGAGCCCCGCGAGGCTGGAGCCGATCACCACGGCGTGGCCGTGGCCGCCTGCGTCTGCGCGTGCGTGCGGACTCAACTCGGCGGCCCTCCCTGTGCGTTGTGGTTGCATCATGCGATGCGGGCCGCCAGTGGGGCAGGGCGCGTTCCGGCCGGTCGGGGGCGCCGTCGCCGAGGCGGCCCGGCCGTGTTGACGGCGGGGGCGGCTCGCCGCCCGGGGCGGCGGGGGCGATGTGCCTGGTGGGATGCGTACGCCGCGGCCGCCGTCCGGCGCCGGACGGCCCGGGCCGGCGGGGGCGGGCGGCGGGCGCGGGTTCAAGCGAGTGTCGAGGGATTCACGAGGGGGGCTCCGGCGCACGTCGAGCGCGCGGTGTGCCGGGCCGTGTGCGGGGGGGGTGTGCGGGGACGCCCACCCGGGCCGCCTGCGGGAGGGGCGTGCGGGGGCCGCCTGCGGGAGGCGCGCGGGGGGGCGGGCCGGAGGGTGCCGGAGCACGGCCGGCCCGGGGGCCGCCGGGCCGCGGCGTGCTGTCCGGGGCACGGTGGCCGAGGGGCGGGAGCCCGGAGCGGCCGGCCGTGCCTCGTGGCCAGCTATCGTGCGCGGCCATGGGCGAACTGATATTGATCAGGCACGGTCAGACCGAATGGAGCCTGTCGGGCCGGCACGCCGGCCGTACCGATGTTCCGCTGACCGACGCGGGTGAGGCGGCGGCGAAGGCACTCGCTCCGAGGCTGGCCGGACGCCGTCCGGTTGCCGTGTTCAGCAGCCCGCTGAGCCGCGCTGTGCGGACGGCCGAGCTGGCGGGCCTGGCCGGGGTCAGGCCCGATCCCGACCTGATGGAGTGGGACTACGGCGGCTACGAGGGCCTGACCGCAGCGCGGATCCGGCAGACGCGGCCGGGCTGGGACCTGTGGCGGGACGGCGTCGTTCCCGGCGGTGCCGGCCGTCCCGGTGAGCGGATCCAGCAGGTGGCCGCGCGTACGGACGCGGTACTGGACCGGATCCGGCCGCTGCTGGGCGACGGCGATGTCGCCGTCGTCGCGCACGGTCACCTGGCGCGCGTGCTCGCCGTACGCTGGCTCGGCCTCGACGCGTCCGCCGGCCGCCTGCTGGGCCATCCGCATCCAGGCACGCTCGGCTTCCTGGGCACCGAGGACGGACAGCCGTTCATCGGCGCCTGGAACGTCCCGTAGCGGCAGCCCGCCGCCTCGACGCCTGCCGTGGGCCGCGAGAGACGGGGCGCGGAGACAGCCCGTCAGGGCCACGAACACGACGGCGGCCGGCGCCTGCCGGTCCCCCGTGCCGGCGTCGGCCGGCGGCCCGGGGCCGTACCGGAGCGGCCGGGACCGTCCGCGGGGACAGCTCCCGCGGGCCGTCCGGAACCGGCCGCTCCGCCGGCACGGCCGCCGGCCTGGTGGTCAGGCCGGCCGGGACGGTCTCTCAGGCGTTGCGGTAGGCGACCCGGTGGGCCATCGCGGTGAGTTCGTCGCGCCACGCCTGGGGGACGGGGGCGTCGGCGATGGCCTTGCAGCCGCGTTCGACGAGGCCGGCGATGTGCTGTTCGACGTCGTCGGGGACGCCGGTGTCCACGAGCCGGCGGCGTACCTCGTCGGGGGTGTGGCCGGGCTCGGTGATCAGGCGGTGGATGTGTTCGTCGCGCTGCATCGCCCAGCCCAGCAGCAGCGTCATCTTGTGCTGGGTGAAGTCCAGGCCGGCCGGCTTGCCGGTGTCCGCGGAGTCGCCGAAGGCGTCCAGGAGGTCGTCGCGCAGCTGGAAGGCCTCGCCCACCGCCTCGCCGTACTCGGTGAAGGCGGCGGCCAGTTCGCGCTGTCCCGCCGCGCTCGCGCCGACCACCAGGGGGCGGTGGATGGTGTAGCGGCCGGATTTGATCAGGGCGATCCAGCGGGAGAGCTCGGGGTCGACGGAGAACTCGGCGGCCGCGGCGACGTCCATGTACTGGCCGATCATCACTTCCGAGCGGAGCTTGTTCCACTCGGCGAGGGCCGTCTGCGGGGCCTTGGACATCAGCTCGCCCGAGTAGACCAGTGCCAGGTCGCCGACGAGGAGGGCGACGCCTTCGCCGAAGCGGCGTGACTCCCCCTGCCATCCGCGGCTGCTGTGCAGTGCGGTGTGCTTGGCGTGGACGGTGGGCAGGCCGCGGCGCTGGTCGGAGTCGTCCAGGACGTCGTCGTGGATGAGGGCGGAGATGTGCAGCATCTCCAGGGCCGCGGCGGCTTCGACGATCCCGGGGTCGTCCGGGTCGCCGCCGGCGGCGAGGTAGCCGGCGATGCAGAACGCGGGCCGGATGCGTTTGCCGCCCGAGGCGGTCAGTTCCGACAGTGCGTCGATGGCGACGACCGCCCGTTCGTTCACTTCGGCCCACTCCCGGCGTTCGGCCGAGAGGAAGGAGCGCAGCCGGTCCTCGACGCGTCGCAGCAGATCGGTGCTGGTGCGGCGGGCGGCGGTCCCCTCGGGGCCGGACCGGGTGGTCAGGTCCGTAGTCACACGTGTCTCCTCACATAGGTGTACGGGTGCTGGTGTCGGGGCGCCGGGGATGGCGGGCCGGCCGTCGCCCCCGGGTCCGGGCCGGCCGCGCGGGTGGCGGCGGCGGGGGAAGGGGCGGACGCGGGTACGGACTCGGATGCGGGGCTCGGATGCGGTGCGGGGTCGGGTGCGGGCTCGGGGTCGGGGCGAGCCTGGAGTTCCCCTTTAGGGGCGATCGATTGCGAATGGTGCGCGTTGACACCCTCAATTGCGCCGTGGAAGTCTCCCCAGTGCACCCATAGTTACGTCTGGGCAGCATCGGGGGGTCGGAACGCACACGACGTGCTTTGTCCGCTGAACACATCAGAACCGGTACTCGCGGGGCCGGATCCGAACTCTCTGCCGGAATTCACCGGCGCAGACCGTCCGGTCACCACTGCGGTTTCTCTTTCGGTGGTTCTCGGCGCGGGATCCGGTCGCGGCACCCCCCTTTTTTTGAGGGTCACCGATCCGACATCGAATGCAGCGATCAGCACGGGGAATTGATGGAGCCGTGCCGGTCGCAGGGCGAGCCACCTCATGAAGGAGATTCATGGAGTTTCACGCATGCCCCGGAAACCACACCCAGGAACTCCGCGCGGCCGCCGGGTCCGTCCTCTGTGTCCCGTGTATCAGGCAGGTGGAGTGCAGTCTGCGTGCGCTTCCCGGGCTCTACCAGGAGAGTCTGCACAACGTGGCCCCCATATCCAGGCGGCTGAGCCAGACGAGGGTGTCCGGGAGCCGCAGCAGGGATCATCTGAACCTGTCGGCGCTCGATGCCCGGCACAACATCATCGCCATTCTCGAGTCGTGGTCGGGATTCGTTGCGGAAAAACTCGGCAAAGCCGCCCCGCAGCGCAGCGTCGGCCAGCTGGCGCGGTTTCTGCTGCTCAATCTGGAGTGGCTTGCGGCCCAGCCGGCGGCCGCCGATTTCGCGGACGAGATGGAGGGTCTGCGGGCCGAACTGCTGTGCACCGTCGATCCGGGTCCCGGTGATTTCCGCGCGCTCATCACGGAGTGTGTGGTGGACAACTGCCCGGGGACGATCAGTACTTCGTCGCAGAACGTCCCGGACGCGGGAAGGGGCAGCATCGGGTGCTCGTCGGGGCATACCTGGGAAATGCATGAGTGGATCACGCTGCGGCCGCTGATGGAGCGGCGGCAGCGGGCGGTCAGCGCATGACCAGGCCGCCGCGTCACCGGCTCGTTCCCACGAATGTGGCCGCTCTGGCGGCGGGGGTGTCCGAGGCGACCATCCGCAAGTGGGTGAGCCGCGGGAAGATCACCCGTTACGGCACGCCGGGGCGGTCGGAGTTCGACATCGACGAGCTCACGCAGATCGCGCTGCGGCGCCGGCCCTGACCCCCGGCCGGGGACGGCGTCGCGGGTCCGGGCGGCCGCGCTGCCACGGCGGTCGGCGCACCGGCGGCACCCGGCCCCGCCCGCCCGTCTGCCTGCCCGCCCGCTCGCCGGCCTGTCCCGTCTGCCCGCCGGCCTGCGCCCTAGGTTCTGTTCGCGGGTGGCAGGGAGCGTGACAGGGCGCGGTCGGTGAGGGCGCCGGCGGCTCCGGTGTAGGCCTGCGGGTCGAACAGGTCGGTGAGGTCGGTGGCGCCGAGGGCGGCCGCGGCCCGGCCGTCCTGGGCGAGGAGGTCGGCGAGGGTCTCGCCGCTGCGGGCCGAGCGGGCGGAGGCCTCGTTGAGCAGCCGGCGTGCCTCGGTCTTCCCCAGCAGCGGCGCCAGGACGGCGGCGACGCGTTCGGAGACGATCTGCCCTGCGGTCAGGGCGGTGTTGGCGCGCATGCGCCGCGGGTCCACCGACAGCTGCGAGGTCAGTTCCACGGCCTGGTGGGCCGCTCCCCCGGCCAGCCGCAGCAGGGCGCGCAGGGGTTCCCACTCGGCGTGCCAGGCGCCGGCGGAGCGTTCGTCCTCGCTCGGCATGCAGGCCAGCACGGTCGCCGCGAGCTGCGGTGACTGCAGGGCGGCGGAGCGGATGGCGGTCGCGAGGACGGGGTTGCGTTTGTGCGGCATCGCCGAGGACGCGCCGCGGCCGCCGGGCGCCGGCTCGTGCACCTCGGCCGTCTCGGTGCGGGTCAGGCAGAGCACGTCGACGGCGATCTTGCCGAGGGCTCCGCACAGGAACGCGGCGGCGGTGGCCACGTCCACCACCGGGGTGCGCAGCACGTGCCAGGGCAGGAGGGGGGCGCTGAGCCCGAGTTCGGCCGCGAAGGCCCCGGTCAGTTCCCGCACGTAGGCGGCGGGCTCGGCGCCGGGCGCGTGCTGGAGGTAGCCGGCCAGGGTGCCGGCGGCGCCGCCGAGCTGGACGGGCAGTCCCCCGGCGTCGAGGTCGTCGATCTTGTGGGCCGCGTCCAGGACGAGGTGGCGCCAGCCGGCCGCCTTGAGGCCGAAGGTCGTCGGGACGGCGTGCAGGGCCAGGGTGCGGCCCGCCATGAGGGTGTCGCGGTGCTGTGCGGCGAGGGCGGCCAGCGCCTGGTCCACGCGGGCCAGGTCGGCGCGGATCAGACGCAGGGTGCGGTGGGCCACCAGGACGCTCGCCGTGTCGAGGATGTCCTGGCTGGTGGAGCCGCGGTGCACGTAGGCGGCGGCGTCGGGGTCCTTTGCCGCGACCAGCGCGGTGAACTCCCGTACCAGCGCCACCACCGGGTTGGCGGACTCGCGGGCCTGGCGGGCCAGGGAGACGAGGTCGAGGCGTTCGGCGCGCGCCGACTCGGTGATCACCCGGGCGGCGGTGCCGGGGACCGTGCCGAGGCGGGCCTGCGCCCGGCTCAGTGCCGCCTCGGCGTCCAGCATGGCCTGCAGCCACGCGCCGTCGGACACCGCGGCCGCGGCGGGGGTGCCCGCCCAGACCGGCGCGAGCAGACCGGGGTCCGGCTGCGCCGCGGCCGGGTCCGCGGTGAGGGTGGTGTCAGTGGGCATGCGTGAGTCCTTGGTGTGGATGCGTGGGGGCCTGGCCGCCGGGGGCGGCGGTGTTCTCCTCCGCGCCGGGCGGGGTGCGGCCGGCGCAGACGAGTGCGGCGCGGGCGATGGCGTCGGAGTCGGTGAGGGTGACGGAGTTGACGCCGGGGCGGATGCCCGCGGCCGTCACCCAGTGCACCGACTCGGTGGGCACACCGAAGGCGAAGCGGCGCGGGTGCGGCCGGCCGGCCGCGTCGATGAGGCGGAACGGGCGGGTGGTGACGGCCAGTCCGTCGGTCTCGTGGCTGCCGGTGGGGCGGGTGCGGATGCGGTAGGCGGTGCACTGGCCGGTGGCCAGGAGGTGGCGCAGGAGGGGGTCGGCGGTGCGGGTGAGGGTGATCTCGGGCAGGCGTGCCTCGACGAGGGCGTCGACCCGTACGGCCGAGCCGGGTACGAGGGGTGAGCTGACGGTGTATCCGCCGCGGCCGGCGTCGACCTGTACGGCCGGCCCGACGACGTGCAGGACACCGGCCTCGATCAGCGCGATCATCTCCTCGACGCGCCGGGCGGGCGGGCCGATGGACAGGTAGGCGTTGAGCGGGGTGTACCAGTTGTCCAGGTCGGTGCGGTAGGAGTCGCCGTGCAGGCCGCCGTGGTCGACGGCGAGACGGATCTCGTTGCGCAGGTCGCGCAGGACGTCGAGGGCGGCTTTGAGGGGGCCGCTGACGTTGCCGGAATGGGCTTCGGCGACGTCTTCGCGCAGGTGGTCCAGGAGCCAGCCGGTGAAGTCGTCGGGGCCGGTGAACTGGCGGTCGCGGTAGGGGCGGGCGATGAGTTCCCAGTCCCAGCGGTCCTTCTCGCCGATGCCGTGGGCGGCGATGACGGCGTCGGTGTGGTGCGACTGCGGTCCGGCGGCGAGGTAGTCGTCCTGGAACTGCTGGGCCCGGGCGGTGTATCCGCGTGAGGTGAGCAGGGTGCGGTAGTAGACGGCCTCGACCTCGCGGGAGATCAGCGGCCACAGCTGGTCCTTGAAGTCCAGGCCGGTGCTCTCGTGGGTGCGGCGCAGCTGGGCGATGCGCTCGGCGGTGAGCAGGAGCGGTTCGTGACGGCCGTGGGGGCCTTTCTCGTTCTCGCCGCGGGCCTGGTAGGGCACGCCGCGCCGGGAGGCGGCGTGGATCCGCGGTTCGCGTCCGCAGGGGTGGTAGACGAGGCGGCCGCTGACGCGGGTGAAGGTGCCGCCGCGGCCGGCGGTGAGCTGGGCGAGGTGGTCGAAGAAGTTCAGGCCGAGGCCGCGCAGCAGCACCGTGGTGCCGGGGGGCAGGACGTCGAGGTCGACGTCGGCGGGGTTGGCCGGCGGGATGTGGAGCAGTCCGGCCTGCCGGGCCCGGGCGGCGACGTCGCGTTCGGCGGTGTCCGCGCGCACCGGCAGGTGTCCCTGGCACAGGATCACCGCGTCCAGGCCGGGCAGGACGCTGCCGTCGCTGAGCGTCACCCGCTGGAGGGCGGTGTCGCCGGTGCCGGGGTCGTCGTCGAGGGCGACGGCGAGGTGGGGGTGGGTGCTGACGGTCAGTCCGGCGGGGGCGCCGTCGATGACGCGCTGGTGGGCCCAGCGCAGGTAGTGGCCGTAGAACGCGCGGGTGGGGTAGGTGTCGGAGTCCAGCCGGCGGGCCTCGGCGAGGGCTTCGGCCGGATGGCCGTCGCCGAACTCGCCGGCGCCGAGGGCGAGGGCCCACTCGTGCAGGCTCGGTCCGGGCTCCAGGGGGCCGCGCAGGTCCACGCTGGCGTCGGTGAACACCGATATCTGTCCGGCCACGGTGTTCATGAGGAGGTGGCGGGACTGGTCGGTGCGCCACACCTTGCCGGGGCCGGGCGGGTAGGGGTCGACGACATGGATGCGGACGGTGCTGCCCTCGGGCTGCGAGCGGAAGTTGGCGCACAGTCGCTCGAGAACCGAGAGTCCGCGCGGGCCTGCGCCGATCACGCACACGGAGCGATGTCTCGTTGTCATGTTTCCTGTTTCTGCCGATGTCGAGCAACAGAGCGAGGGCCGCTGGGCGCGGGGGTGTGGAGGACGCCTGTGGCCCCCGCCCCTTTCACCACTCGAGCAGCGCGAAGCCCGCCGCCATGCCTCCGCCGAATCCGGCCAGGAGGATCAGCTCGCCCGGGTGGAAGGCGCCCGCACGGGCGGCCTCGTCCAGGGTGATCGGGATGGAGGCGGCGCCGGTGTTGCCGTAGCGGGTCAGCGTCAGGTGCATGGTGGCGCGGGACAGGGCCAGTTCGGCGAAGACGGTGTCGAGCATGACGCCGTTGGCCTGGTGCGGGACGAAGTGGCTGATGTCGTCGGGGGCGACGCCCGCCTCGTGCAGGAACTGCTTGGTCAGCGCGGGCAGGCGGTCCTCGACGAAGCGGCGTACCGCTCGGCCGTCCATCGTGAAGTACTGCCGGCCGGCCTGGAGGGTGTGCTGGTCCAGGGGCAGCCGGCTGCCGCCGCCGGGCACCTGGATGAGGTGCGCCAGTTCGCCGAAGGTGTGGTGGGCGACGTGCCGGATGCGTGCGCCGTGGCCGGTGCGGCCCAGGACCATCGCGCCGGCGCCGTCGCCGAAGAGGACGACCGTTCTGCGGTCGTGGGGGTCGAGGATGCGGGAGTAGACGTCCGCGCCGATGACGAGGGCGTGGCCGCCGCGGCGGGCGAGGATGCCCTCGACGGCGGTGAGCGCGAACACCTCGCCGGAGCAGACGGCGTTGATGTCGAAGGCGGCCGCGTCGGCGGCGCCGAGGTGGTGCTGGACGTAGGCGGCGGTGGGCGGCTGGGGCCGGTCCGGGGTGGAGGTGGCGACCACGATCACGGTGAGCTGGTCGGCGGTGATGCCGGCCGCTTGCAGCGCGGCCCGTCCCGCGGCCGTGGCCAGGTCGGAGGTGGCCTGGTCGTCGGCGGCCCAGCGGCGTTCGCGGATCGCGGTCTTGCGGATGACCCAGGCGTCGTCGACCGCGGCCGGCGCGCCGACTTCGTCGTTGGAGACAACCCGGTCCGGCACAAAGGCACCGGTGCCGAGGATCCCTGTATCGGTCATGCGCCTGCCCTCCCCTCACGTGGTGGTGGTGCGCTGGCTGTGCGGCCGGCCGGCGGGTGCGCGGCCGTGACTGACCCCCGCCGGGCGGGCGGCCCGCTGGGGCTGCCGCTCGTCGTGTGCGGGTGCGTTCGGTGCCCGGACCGGCGCCGGCGCCGGTCCGGCGGGCGCGGCGGCCGGGCCGGGCGGTGACGCGTCCCGGCCCCGCCCGCACGGGTGGGCGCGGGGCGGGGCCGGGGGGCGAGGGCGGCTGCGCTCGAGCCGGCGGCCGGCGGCGATACCGGTGTCGGTGCCGGTGTGGTGTCGGTGCCGGTGTGGTGCCGGGGCGGCCGTGCTCGAGCCGGCGCCGGTGGCCGGTGTGGCGGTACTGGTACTGGTGCCGGTGGCCGGTGTGGGGACCGGTGGCCGGTGTGGTGGGGGCTAGCGGGTTTCGTAGATGCGCTTGTGGCCGCGCAGGGCGGCCAGCCGGTAGCGGCCGGTGGTCTGCTCGGGGGTGGGGTGGTCGCCGCCGTCGGTGGGGAAGGAGCGCCGGTGCAGGGCGCGGTAGCGGGCGTAGTCGAGGGTCTCGCGCCGGTCGATCGCGTCGCGGTGCTCCTGGGTGCGCAGGTGGTCGCGGTAGCCGGGGACGACGGTCCCGGCGAAGAACTCCGCGACGCTGCCGGAGCCGTAGCTGAGGAAGGCCACGGCCTGCCCGGTGAGGTCGTCGGCGTGGTCCAGGAGCGAGGCCAGGCCGAGGTAGACCGAGGCGGTGTAGCTGTTGCCGACGACGGTGTTGTAGGCGGTGGTCAGTGCGAGGTCGCGGGCGACCCTGGCCTCGTCGGTGTCGTGTCCGTTGCTGTTCAGCAGGTGGCGGTGGGCCTTGTAGGCCATCTTCGTGAACGGCTGGTGGTAGCAGAAGGCGGCGAACTCGTCGAGTTTGCGGCCTCCTTGTTCCACGTAGTCCTTCCAGGTGCCTTCCACCGCCTGGAGGTAGGCGGTGATGGACTCCTGGCCGTCGACGAGGGCGGCCTCGCGGTAGTTGGGCCGCCAGAAGTCCATGACGTCGGCGGTGAACAGGCCCGACGGCTCCTCGATGCGCACCAGGGCGGGGTCGGCGCCGACCAGCAGGGCGACGGCGGCCGCGCCCTGGGTGGCCTCGCCGGGGCTGTCCAGGTCGTACTTGGAGACGTCGCTGGCGATGACCAGGACGCGCTGTGCGGGGTCGCGGTGCACCAGGCCGATGGCGAACTGGAGGGCGGCCGTGGCCCCGTAGCAGGCCTGCTTGAGTTCGACGACGCGGGTGGCCGAGGGCAGGCCGAGCAGGGAGTGCACGTACACGCCGGCCGCTTTGGCCTGGTCGATCGACGACTCCGTCGCGAAGACGACGGTACGGATGGCGTCGCTGCCGTGCCGGGCGACGATGGGTGCGGCGGCCGCCGCGCCCAGGGTGACGATGTCCTCGTCGGCGGCGGGCACGCTCATCGACCGCTGGCCGATGCCCACATGGTATTTGCCGATGTCGGTGCCGTTGTGGGCGGCGAGTGCCGTGTGCGGCAGGACGAACTCGGTGGTGGCGAACGACAGATCGTGGATTCCTACGGCGAGATCGCTGGCCATTTCCTATACACCGACCTTTGCTGTCGTGTTGTCGCGTTCCAGCTGGACGTGCGCGCGCATCAGTTCGCCCGGGTTGGTCTGGGCCGCGAGGAGGGAGAGTTCGCCGCACAGCACGGTGGCCGCGGCGATGACGGCGAGGCGGCGGGCGTTCTCCCCGGGGGCGCGGTCGGCCCGGCAGCCGAGGCGGGCGAGGTTGGTGTCGACGAAGGACAGTCCCTTGCCGTTGCCGACGGTGCCCACGATCAGGTTGGGCAGGGTGCAGGCGAAGTAGAGGTCGCCGTCGCGGTCCTCGGTCATGACGACGCCCTGGGAGCCCTCGACGATGTTGGCGGCGTCCTGGCCGGTGGCCAGGTAGAACCCCAGGAGCATGTTGGCGAAGTGGGCGTTGGCCGAGCGGATGCCGCCGGCCAGGAGGGTGCCCAGGAGGTTCTTGCGGAGGTTGAGCTGGGCTATCTTCGCGGCCGTGGTGTGCAGGACGTCCTCGACCACGGCGCGCGGGACGAGGAGTTCGGTGACGACGTTCTTGCCGCGGCCGAGGATGCCGTTGATCGCGGTGGCTTTCTTGTCCGTGCAGTAGTTCCCGGAGATCGATCCGTAGGAGATGTCCGGGATCGTCTCCAGGAGGTGTCCGAGCAGGATGTCGGAGGCGAGGGTGGCCATGTTGTGGCCGGAGGCGTCGCCGGTGGAGAACTCGAAGCGGACGAAGAGCAGGTTGGCGTTGATCTCGTGGCGGATGCCGATGAGTTCGGCGAACCTGCTGGAGGTGCGCACGAGTTCGCGCAGTTCGCCGATGCGGGCGTCGATGGTCCGCGCGGCGGTGAGCGCGGCCTGTGCGTCGGCGGCCTCGACGAGCACCGAGCGGGTCATCCGCTCGTCGACGAGGGTGGCGACGATGCCCTGCTCGGCCAGCATGGAGACCTTCGCGCCGCGGCCCACGGAGGGCCACAGCGGCGACTCGTAGGTGGCCAGCGGGACGTGGGTCTCGGTGGTGGCGACGTTGCCCGAGATGCGCAGGGGTCCCACCCACCGCATCGGGACCCCGGCGATCGCGTGCGCCTCAGTCATCGTGTGCTTCCCGTCATCTCGTGGAGGGCGTCCGGGCTGCTGGAGCGCCGGGCCAGCGGCCGGGTGTCGATGCCCCGGTCGGCGCAGAAGGCGCGCAGGTCGCCGTGGAGGAGCACGTCGCAGCGCGTCAGGTCGGCCGGGGTGCGTGCGCCGAGCATCGTCTGCAGCGCCGCCAGCTGGTCCAGCCAGGTGGAGATCTGTGCGACGAGCGCGGAGACGCCGCCGTCGAGGAGGGTGCGCAGGAATCCGCCGGACGCGCCGACGGCGGCGGCGCCGAGGGCCAGGGCGCGGGCGACGTCGAGGGGGTTGCGCACGCCGCCGGAGGCCAGGACGGGCAGGCCGGCGTCGCCGGCGTCCAGCAGGCAGGCGGCGGTGGACTGGCCCCAGCCTTCGAGGTAGGCGTAGTCGCCGAGGCGGCGGCGGCCGTTCTCGATGCGGGCGAAGTCGGTGCCGCCGCGGCCGCCGAGGTCGGCGACGCGTACGCCGAGGTCCTTCAGGGTGGCCACGCTCTGGCGGCTCAGGCCGAAGCCGACCTCCTTGACGATCACGGGGACGTCGACGGCCGCCGCGATCTTCTCGATCTGCCCGGGCCAGGCGGAGAACGAGCGGTCCCCTTCCGGCATCACCGTCTCCTGGACGGTGTTGACGTGGATCTGGAGGGCGTCGGCGCGCAGCAGGTCGACGGCGCGCTGTGCGTGGTCGGCGGAGACCGTGGCGTTGATGTTCGCGATGACGAACCCGTCGGGGTTGTGCTCGCGCAGCACGCTGAAGGTGCCGGCGCAGGAGGAGTCCTTGAAGTAGGCGCTCATGGATCCCGACGCGATGGGCACGCCGGTCTCGCGGGCGGCGGTGGCCAGGTCGCGGTTGATGAGGCCGGTGTTCTCGCTGCCGCCGGTCATGGCGTTGATGTAGAGCGGCACCGGCCAGGAGATGCCGGCGAAGGTCGTGGCCAGGGACACGTCGGGCCGGTCGATGCCGGCCAGGGCGTGGTGGACGAACGACACCTCGTCGAACTGGTTGTGTCCGCTGTGCTCGCGCTGCTGGTCGACGGCGAGCCGGACGTGGTCGTCCTTGCGTTGTCCGATCATTGTTCGTTTCCTTCCGCGGCGGGACGGACCGGCAGGGGCAGCACCCCGGCCGCGGCCCACCGTTCCCGCACGTGTTCGATGTCCCGTGTGGCTTCGGCGTCCAGCAGCGCGATGCCGCAGTCGCCGCCGCCGGCCCCGGAGGGTTTGGCCGCGCCGCCGGCGGCTTCGGCGGCGTCGCACAGCGCCGTCAGTTCGGGCGTGAAGATTCCCAGTCCGACCTCGTCGTCCAGCCGGGCCAGCTCGCGCCGGGCCCGCCGGATCTGTTCCAGCAGGCCGCGGGGGTCTTTGTGGTCGAGTGCGGTGACGCAGGCGCGCACGCAGTCGGTGGTGGCGGCGGTGAACGCGCGGTGGGAGGCGCTGCCGCGCCAGGTCCGCCGGTCCAGGTCGGAGACGAGGGCGGCGGTGGAGGCGGGTGTCCCGCTCCAGCCGACCTCCAGTTGCAGGCCCGCGGGCGCCGGCAGCCGGCGTACCGCGAACTGCGGCCAGGGTGTGCGCAGGGCTGTCCGGACGCCGTGGTGGCGGGCCAGGTCGCGCACGGCGGTCCGGTCGGGTGCCCGGTAGGCGATCCAGCCGCCCCAGGTGCTGGCGGCGAGGTCGCCGCAGGAGGCTCGGGGGTCGATCTCGGCGGTGGCGAGCACGGCGAGGCGGAAGCGGTCCTCGGGCGGGAGCCGCAGTCCGCAGAAGGCGGCGACGGCGGCGACGGCGGCGACGGTCACCGCGCCGCTGGAGCCCAGGCCGTACTTGGTGCCGTTGTCGTGCAGGCCGCTTTCGACGCGCAGGCCGAACCCGGGTACGGGCAGGCCGCGTTCGGCCAGCAGCCGGGCCACGGTCTCGACCGCCGAGACCACGTGGGCCAGCCCGGCGGGCGCGCCGGACGGGGCGGTGTCGCCGGACGGGCCGTGCGGGCCGGTGTCGCCGGAGGCGTCGGGGGCGTCGGGGGCGTCGGGCGGGGTGAGCCGGCCGTTGTGCCAGTGCAGGCGGGCGTGCGGGCCGAGGTCGGAGGTGATCTCCACCGCGGTGCCGGGCCGGTGCGAGACGGTGACGGTGACGTAGCGGTCGACGGCGACCAGGACCGCCGGGTTGCCGGGGTCGACGACCGCGTACTCGCCCGCGACGAACAGTTTGCCCGGCGCGCGCCGCACCACGGCGGGGCGGCCCGTCATCACCGCTCCCCCGGCAGCAGACGGGCGCCCGGGCCCGGCCGGGCGATGAGGACCGTACCGTCGGGGACGGTACCGCGCAGCACCCGGGCCACCCTCTCCGCGTCCGTGCGCGGGCAGAGCACCTTGACGTTCGGCCCGGCGTCCATGGTGGCGTAGGCGCAGACGCCGTCCTTCCGGAGCTGGAGCACGCTGTCCAGGACGGTGAGCGAGGCCGGCGCCAGGTAGCGCACCGCGGGGCGGGCCGCCAGCATCGTGGCGTGCATGCCGAGCGCGTTGCGTTCGGCGATCTCCCCCACCGCCTCGAGGTCGGCCCGGCGCAGCGCGGCGCGCATCTCGCTCAGGTCGTCCGCGCTGGAGCGGGCCCACGGCTCGTACAGCGGTGAGGTGTCCAGGGTGCGGCGCATGGCCTCGCGGCTGGAGACGGCCTTGGGGCCGGCGTTGACGACGGCGATGACCAGTGCGGGGTCCAGGCCCGCGGCGGGCACCGGCTCGGCGTAGGAGCCGAGGTCGGCCTCGGCCTCGGTGGCGGCGGTGGGCGGGCCGGCGTGCCACAGGGCGAAGCCGGCGAAGATCGACCGGGAGGCCGAGCCGGATCCGCGCCGGGCCAGGCGGGAGTGGGCGGTGGCGTCGAGGCGGAGACCGTAGGCGGCCGCGGCGGCGACGGCGAGGGCGGCGAAACCGCTCGCGGAGGACGCCAGGCCGGCCCCGGTGGGGACGGTGTTGTGGCTGTCCACGACGGCCCGCTCGGAGCGGCCGGCCTGTGCCCGCACCAGGTCCAGGAAGGCGGTGACGCGGCGCAGCATCTCGCCCCGGGCGGGCCGGCCGCCCAGCGTGAGCGTGTCGTGGTCGGCTCCGGGGTCCAGGCCGACGCGGGTGGTGGTGGGGAAGATGTCCAGGGTCATCGACAGGCTGTCGACGCGCGGCAGGACGAGCCGCTCGTCGCGCTTGCCCCAGTACTTGATCAGGGCGATGTTCGGATGGGCGACGGCGGTGGCGTGCTGCCGGCCCTCCCGCCGCTGCTGTTGCTGCTCCTGTTGCTGCTGTTGCGGTGCGGCCGGCGGGGCCGGGTGTTCAGCGCGCATGGTCGGCAAGTCCCCTCAGCGGTACGGCCCACGTCTGCACGGCGCCGGCCTCGTGGAGGCGGGCGGTGACCTCCCGTGCCTGCACCGGCTGGGTCAGGGCGATCACGCAGCCGCCCAGGCCGCCGCCGGTGATCTTGGCTCCGAGGCTGCCCGCCGTGAGCGCGGCCTCGACCAGGCGGTCGATCCTGTGGGTGCTGAGGCCGGCCGCGCGCAGCAGGTCGTGATAGTCCGTCAGGCGGGCGCCGAGCTGCTGCGGCCGGCCGCCGGCCAGGGCGCGCCCGGCCTCGTCGGTCAGCTGGGTGGCGCGGCGCACGAAGCGTTCCTGTGCCCCGGTGTGCCGCTGGAATCCCTCACGCAGCAGTTCGACGGCGTCTTTGGTGCGGCCCACGACGCCGCTGTCGGCGATGATGAACAGTCCGTCGCAGCCGATGCTCGCCTCGCTCGCCCGGCCGGCCTGGAACAGCAGCGGGGCGGTCGCGCCGACGGCGCGTGCGTCGACGCCGCTGGAGCGGCCGTGGGCCACGTTCTCGGCCGTCTGCACCAGGTCGAAGGCGGCGCTCTCGCTCAGGTCGCGGCCGTAGAGGTCGGCGAGGGCGAAGACGACCGCGCGGGCGCAGGCCGCGCTGGAGCCCAGGCCGCGGCCGTGCGGGATCGCGCCGTCGATGATCACGTCGAGGCGCGGGCTGTCGGTCACGCCCATGACGGTCTCGAACTCGGCGGTCAGCCGGCTCAGGCTGTCGGAGGCCTGGGTCATCATCGGCCGTGACGGGGAGCCGGTCATCGTGAAGGACACCCCGCCCGGATCGCCGGGGGCACGGGAGGACCATCCGGCGCTCGCCGTGACCGTGAGCTGCGGAACCGGCAGCGCGAGCGCCGGCGCCCCGTACACGACCGCGTGTTCTCCCAGCAGAATGGCCTTGGCGTGGGCGCGGCCGATCCCGACCGAGCGCGCCCGGTGGTTTTCTGACACCCCCTCCGCTGAGGTCGGTAGCGTCAACGCACTCAGCTCCCCTTGTCGGTTCTGCATGGAGATCGCACGGTCCAGTTCTGGAAGGCAGTGGAGCGGGACAGGATCCGGGCAGCCCTGAAGGGCCGGCAGTGCAGCGGTGCAGCGGTGGCGGTGCGGCGGTGCGGCGGATGCGGGTCCGCAGGGGGCAGCGGCCCCTTGGTAGCGGGCTGCTGCCGCGGCCGGGCGGAGGGTCCGGCGTTCGGGCTCGGGTCCGAGGCCGGGACCCGGGTTCAGACGGCTTCGCCGGCCGGCACCGGCGGTGTGCCGGTGGGGGCGGCCTGCGGGGGCCGCTGCTTCCTGCTGCGGCTCCACCGCTTCATCACCGGGTTCTCCACCAGGGTGTACAGCAGCCAGGCGGCCAGCAGGTTCACCGCGAGCAGCACGGCCAGCAGGCCGAGGGCGGGGAGGGTGTCGAAGGTGCGGCTGCCCAGTACCTCGGGCCGGCCGTAGAAGATCACCAGGGCCTGGAGGAGGTAGAAGGCGAAGGAGACGCTGCCCAGCCACACCATGGTCCGGCCGGCCAGCCAGCCGCGTTCGCCGCGCAGGTCCGAGGTGGCCGCGGCGCAGATGATCATGCCGATCGGGACGATCGTGGTGAGGCTGAAGTCGTAGGGGTCGGGGGCGGCGAGGGCGGCCCAGTAGCCGGCGGCGAAGGCGGCGGCCGAGGGCAGCAGGCCGATGCGCGGCCACCGGCCGGCGGCGACGATGCGGGCCAGGATCATGCCGAGCACGAACTCGAACAGGCGCGGCGGCGGGAACGCGTAGCTGAACCACTGCTGGTTCAGCGGCAGGTCGTATCCGGGGATGTCCATGCCGCGGGGGATGAACCGGGTCACCAGGGCCACGCCCGCCACGCCGGCGACCGCCGCGGCGGCGTACAGCCACAGCCGGTGTTCGGCGATCCGCCGTACCCCGAGGATGAACAGGGGGAACAGCGCGTAGAAGAGGACCTCTGAACACAGGGACCAGGAGGGGAAGTTGACGCTCTGCACGGTGTCGGGCCGGTTGCTGAAGGCGTGCACCAGGGAGAGGTTCGCCAGCCAGGCGTGCAGCGGGGTGGCGGAGGCCCACAGCCACATTCCCAGGGCCCAGGTGACGATGTGGTTGGGGTAGATCTTCAGTGCCCGGCGCCGCCAGAACGCGGTGGCCGGGTCCGCGGGGTTCGTGGACCAGGTCAGGACGAAGCCGCTGAGGACGAAGAAGAAGGACACCCCGATGGGTCCGGCGGGCAGGAAGAAGTCGGCCAGCTTCTTCGCGAGGTCCAGGTCGGCGAAGAGGCTGGGCGGCGCGGTCGGCCGCAGGGGGTTGCCGAGCATCAGGCTGTGGGTGAGGAACACCAGCAGGGCGGCGAGGAACCTGAGGCCGGTGAGCGAGGGCAGCGGGGGCCGGCGCTGCGGCGGACCGCTGAGGGTCGATGCGGCGGTTCGGTCTGCCATGCGCGCCTGCCTTTCGGTCGGAACGGGACGGGGCGGAGCGGGGCTGCGGGCTGCGGGCTGCGGGCTGCGGGCTGCGGGCCGGCCGGGGTATCCGGTGGCCGGGGCGCTGTTGGCCCGGCGGGTCCCCGCGCCTCCCCCTGGCCCGCGCCTCTCGGCCCGTCCGCGGGCGGCGGCCCGTGGGACGGGGCGCGGCGGGACGGGCCAGGACGGGCAAGCAGGCGGGGGCTCGGGGGCGGTGCTGCGCCGGCGGCGGGCCGCGGGCGGGGCGGCAGAGGCGGTCCGGCGGGCCGGGAGGGCGGCGGGCCGGACGGTCCCGAGGGGCGTCGTGCGGCGGCCGTCGCACCGCCCGCCCGCACGGCACGGCACGCCACGCCACGGCGCGGCCGGTTGGTCCCCCGCGGGGCGCCGGCCCCTGCGGGCGGACGGGCCGAGGGGGGAAGACAGGAAGCTGCGCCGTACCGGGCGTGGCGTGGAGTGGCTCTCGCCGGCGGAAGGCGGCGGATACGGCATCGTCCGCTGTCCCGGAGCGACTTCCGGGCAGGGGTGACGCCCGGGAATAGTGACACGGGCGGCGTCCCCACGCCAAGAGCCCCTCGAAGTGACGCAGGTCACCTTCTCGGCGGTCGTGCGCCACGGGGGCGGCGGCGGGGGCGGCGATGCCGTCGGGTGCGTGCTCTGCCCCGAGTGGGGCCGTGCGCAAGCCGGGTGAGGGTGCGTCAGCTGTGGGGCCGGGGGCAGGACGGCCGGGTGTGCGCGCCGCTCCGGAGCCGGTTCACGCGCGGCGGGCGGGACGGCGGAGCACTGCCGGGGACAACGCGCACCGCCCCCGGGGTCGGCCGGGGGCGGTGCGGGTGCGCCGGGTTCAGGTGCTGCTCAGGTGGTGGCGCGGGTGGGGGTGGGGGTGGCTTCGGCCGCCGCCTCGTTGGTGGCTTCGGCGACCGCGTCGCGCGGCTTGGAGTCCACCTTGTCCATCAGCAGCAGGACGAGCACGGCCGCGACGACGAGTACGCCGGCGGCGGCGCGCAGTGCCAGGGCGTATCCGTCGGTCTGCGCGATCTGCGGGAGGGTTCCGTCCGCGACGTGGTCGTTGACGTAGCGCAGGGCGAGCGGGACCAGGGTGGCCAGGCCGAGCGAGGCGCCGACCTGCTGCATGGCGGTCTGCACGCCGGAGCCCAGGCCCGCGTCCTGGCCGGTGACCTCGTGCAGCGCTCCGTTGGTGAGGGCCGGGTAGCCGACGGCGTTGAAGAAGCCGTACAGGAGCAGTCCCGGCATGATCCCGCCGACGAAGGACGCGTCGGTGGCCAGGCCCGCGGCGGCGACGGCGAATCCGCCGGCGCTGCCGAGGAAGGAGATGATCAGGGTCGCCTTGACGCCGATGCGGGGCATCAGCGCGGTGGACACACCCATGCCGACGCCGATGGCGAGGGTGAAGGGGATGTAGGACAGCCCTGTCTTGAGCGGGGAGTAGCCGAGGACCTGCTGGAGGTACAGGGTCAGCAGGAAGGCGTAGGTGTAGAACGCCGCGAGCGAGAGCACGCTGACGCCGTTGGACGTCACCCGGGTGCGGTTGGTGAAGAACCGCAGGGGGATCATCGGGTCGGGGACGCGGGACTCCCACACGGCCATGAAGACCAGCAGGGCGAGCCCGCCCAGCAGCGGCACCAGTACCTCCGCGGAGCCCCACGGGTCGTCGGCGGCCTGGAGCAGGCCGTACACGACCGCGACGAGGCCGCCGGTGGCGCTGAGCGCGCCGACGACGTCGATGCGCTGGTCGGGGCGGCGGGCCATCCGGCTCTCCGGGATGACGCGCGGGACCATGATCAGCGCGAAGATCGCGATGGGGATGTTGATGTAGAAGATCCACCGCCAGTCGACCAGGTCGGTCAGCGATCCGCCGACGACCGAGCCGATCGCGCTGCCCAGGGCCGCCATGCCGCCCCACAGGCCGAGCGCCTTGGTCCGTTCCTTGGCGTCACGGAACAGGACGGGGATCAGTCCGAGCGCCGCCGGGCCGGCCAGCGCCTCGCCCAGGCCCTGGACGAACCGGCCGCCGACCAGCATCCCGGAGTTGGCCGCGGCACCGCACACGGCCGAGGCCACGCCGAAGACCAGGACACCGGCGATGAAGGTCCGCCGGCGGCCGTACATGTCGGCCAGCCGTCCGCCCAGCAGCAGGAAACCGCCGGCGGTCAGGACGTAGGCGTTGACCACCCACGCGAGGCCCCCGACGGTGAAGTCCAGGTCGTCCTCGATATTGGGCAGGGCGATGTTCACGACGGTGACGTCCATCATGAGCATGAACTGCATCGCTGTCAGAACGGCCAGCGCCGTCCAGCGCCGCGGGTCGGCATCGACGAGGACGCCCGTCCCGCCTCGTGCTTCCTTGTCTGCGCTACTCATACCTAACCAGTTCCTCCGAGTGATCTGCGGCTGGAGAAATCCGTCCGCGCGGCCGGCCGGCCGGCCCCGTGCCGCAGATCGGGACCGGCGAGCCGGCCGCCCGCCCGTTCGCGGGACGGTGTCCGTCTCAGCACTACGACGAAGCGACTCCCCCGGATGTGACACAGCGCGCCGGTTCTCTTGGCCGGGGTGCTCCGCGGCGCGTGCGCGAGGCCGTCCGGGACGGGGCCGGGGCCTCGGGAACCGGGAGGACGACGGGGCGGGAGGACGACGGGGCGGGAGGACGACGGGGCGGGAGGCGGCCCGCGCCGCATGCCTCACCGCACCGCACCGCAGGCAGCACCGCACCGCAGGTAGCACCGCACTGCCCCGTGCCGTGCTGCCGCGTGCCGTGCCGTGCTGCTGCCGGTGGTGCGGGACGGGCGGGGCCGGGTCAGCCCAGGTAGCGCTGGATGGTCGGGGTGAGCAGGTCGATCAGTTCCTCGCTCGACGCCGACGCGATCGGCTCCAGCTCCACGACGTAGCGCAGCAGGACCACGCCCCAGACCTGCCCGGCCGCCGCGTTGATGTTGATCGCCGGTACCTTGAGCGTCTCGGCGGCCTGGTAGATGTCCATCCCGGCGATGCCGATCGCCTTGCCGGCCTCGGCGAAGAGCTGGCTGGCGAGGAACCCGCGCATCTGCTCCGCGCCCTCCTTGCCGTTGACCGCGGCCTTCAGGATCCCGAGGAGCTTCGGCCTGACCTGGGGGTCTTCCCACAGCACGAAGGCCGCGCGCAGAAGGCTCCCGGCCAGCTGCTCGCGCGGCCCGTCGAGCGCCGCCGCGCCGGCCTCCCCCAGGACGCCGCCCAGCGAGTCCAGGGCGGCGGCGCGTTCTTCGGCCTCAAGAGCTTCGGACATTTCTCCTCCAGATATCACTGATATCACTGACGTCATTGATGTCACTGATGTCGCCGGTACTGATTTCCCGCTGCCGCCGGCGCCCGATGTCGGGCGGTCCGGCCGGCGCGGATTCCCGTCATGCGCCGCGCTGGGCGGCCACGAGCTTTTCGAACGTGTCGGCCAGCGGCAGGTTCTCCCAGAAAGCGGGAGGCCTGCGGTAATACACCCCGAGCTTGTGGTATTCCTCGGTGCGCGACAGCGTGGCGCCGTAGACGAGGACCCGCTCGCCGTCGTACTCGTGCGGGGCGTTCTTCGCGAACAGCTCGATCTCCGGGTGGAGCGTGGTGGGATATGCCGCCTGGTCCGGGCTCACCACGGAGAAGCAGATCCGCTCGATCGCCGGGGAATCCCAGCTGAAGGTGGGGTAGATCGAGAACGACTTCTGGATGAACTCCAGCAGCGGTGCACTCGGCTCCGGCAGTCCGGTGTCACTGAGCAGCGACAGAGCGGTCTTCTCCTCGACGGGTGCGGCCATGAAGTACACGTTCATGGTTTTGCTGATGTAGTCGATCCCGATGATCGATATGCGGTTGTCCAGGCCGATGGAGGCGAAGGTGCGGGCGTGTTCGGCCACGCTGCGCGGCATGGACGGGATCTCGGCGAGCGTGGAGAGCTTCCCCAGATTGTCCAGGGGGAAGAAGACATAGGTCTTCTTGAAGCCGCCGACGACTCCGGCCTCGACACCGAAGAAGCTGACCGCGCACCGCTCGGCGATGTCCGAGGCCAGGGTGGAGACCGGATGGTCCGTCTCCTCGACGAAGCCGTTCGCCACGGCGATCTTGTACGGGTCGCCCACCTCGGTGGGCACCGTGAAGTTGTAGTCGATCTCGCCTCGGTACTTCTCGCCGCCGGCCATGGCGAGCACGACCACAGACTCGTCCGATATGTCGTCACCGAACGCGGTCAGGACCGACAGAACCTTGTCCCGTGTGTAGGGGACGTCCAGCAGGCCCGCCGCTTCCTCGATGGCCGCATACACGGCTTCCGCTTTCGTTGCTCCGGACATTACTCCTCCAGGGTTCAACCTTGTTTTTTTCCGAACAGGAAGTGCAGCGACTAAATGCGCCGGGTTTCACCAGGGCTCGCACCTTGAAGGGGCCGATTCCGGGCGACCGTACCATTCGTCCGAGACTTCCGTCAGACGGACCGCTCGATATCCGCTCGATATCGGCTCGACATCGGCTCGAAGTGTTCCGCACTTTCAGGCGATCTTCGTCGCGGACAGGAGCGCCTCTACGGTGAGGGCGTGCGGCGGGAGATTTGCGGGGTCGTCGGTGATCGCCTTGGTGACCTGGAATCCGCATTCTTCCAGCCAGCTCTGCCACGTCGACAGTTTCTGCGGTCCGCCCTGCCCCATGGTGCAGCCGATGAAGAAACTGGGGTAGAAGTCGACGGTGTAGTTGTCGGTGTCCTTGATGTTCTCGGGGAACACCGGGACCAGGACGTGGACCTGTCCTCCGGCTTCCAGTGACTGGTGGACGCCTTCGAGGATCCGGAACACGTCGCTCTTGTCGAACATGGGCAGGAAGTGCTTGATCAGCACCACGTCGAAACCCTTGGGGACTTCTTCGAATACGTCACCGCCGATGAATGAGCAGTGTTCTTCCACGCCGTGCGCCCGGAAGTTCTCCAGGCATTCCTTTTCCTTTTCGGGCAGGTCGAAGGTGGTCACCGTGAGTCCGGGCGAGTTCTTCAGCCGCAGGGTGTTGACGGCGCCGAGGCCGGTGTTCCCGGCGAGGTCGAGCACCCTGGAGCCGGCCGGGACGTCGACGTTGTCGAAGAACCAGGGGTCGACGTGGGCGGTGACGGTGTTCATCAGCTTCGCCCACGGCTCGCGCAGTTCCGGGAGCTCGGCCAGCGCGCCGTAGAGGTCTCCCTCGAAGCCGTAGAGCTCCTTCAGGCCGACGGTCGTGCCGGTGCGCACGCTCTCGGTGAGGTAGAACAGCTGCCGCAGCGTGACCGCCTTGATCATGTCCAGGTCGGCGAGGACCTGCTGGAGCTCCTTGTCGCCGACGCCTTCGAGGGCGTCCAGGGCGTAGGTGCCGGACGCCTCGTCGTAGGCGACGAAGCCCTCCTTGACCAGCAGGAACAGCAGCTGCTGCACGGCGTCCGGCTTGGCGCCGGCCACCTCGCCCAGCTCGGCGGCCGTCTGAGCGGGCCGGTCGCGGAGCGCGTCGATGATGCCCAGCTCGAAGCAGGACAGCAGGGTCATGAACCGGGAGGGTCCCACCAGGTATTCACGGAACCGCGCGAGCGTGGCTTGTGGCGTCATGTCACTGACCTCATTCTCTTCGGCCGCCGGACGCGGCCGCACGGCGGCAGGAAACGGTGCGGGCGGAGCTGCGTGCTCAGTAGCGGTAGTGGTCCGGCTTGTAGGGGCCTTCTGCGTCGACACCGAGGTATGCGGCCTGCTCGGGGCGCAGCCGGGTGAGGGTGACGCCGAGTGCGTCGAGGTGGAGGCGGGCGACCTTCTCGTCGAGGTGCTTGGGCAGCACATAGACGTCGGTCGGGTACTCCTCGGGCTTGGTGAACAGCTCGATCTGGGCCAGCGTCTGGTCCGCGAAGGAGTTGGACATCACGAACGACGGATGCCCGGTGGCGTTGCCCAGGTTCAGCAGGCGGCCCTCGGACAGCACGATGAGGACCTTGCCGTCGGGGAACTTCCACGTGTGGACCTGCGGCTTGACCTCGTCCTTGACGATGCCGTCGATCTTCGCCAGGCCGGCCATGTCGATCTCGTTGTCGAAGTGGCCGATGTTCCCCACGATCGCCTGGTGCTTCATCCTGGCCATGTCCGCGGCCATGATGATGTCCTTGTTGCCCGTCGTGGTGACGAAGATGTCCGCCTTGTCGACGACCTCGTCCAGCGTCGTGACCTGGAAACCGTCCATCGCCGCCTGCAGCGCGCAGATCGGGTCGATCTCCGTGACGATCACCCGCGCACCCTGCCCGCGCAGCGACTCCGCACAGCCCTTGCCCACATCGCCGTACCCGAACACGACCGCCGTCTTGCCGCCGATCAGGACATCGGTGGCACGGTTGATGCCGTCGATCAGGGAGTGCCGGCAGCCGTACTTGTTGTCGAACTTCGACTTCGTGACCGCGTCGTTGACGTTGATCGCCGGGAACAGCAGCGAGCCGTCCCGGTGCATCTCGTACAGGCGGTGCACACCCGTCGTGGTCTCCTCGGTCACCCCGCGGATCTCCGAGGCGAGCTGAGTCCACTTCTGCGAACCGTCCGTGATGGTGCGCTGCAGGACCTGGAGCACGACGCGGTGCTCGTCGGACTCCGCGGTGTCGAGCGAGGGGACCTTGCCGTCCCTCTCGTACTCGACACCCTTGTGGACGAGCATGGTGGCGTCACCGCCGTCGTCCAGGATCATGTTCGGACCGCCGGTGGGCGTGTTCGGCCAGGTCAGCGCCTGCTCCGT
>NZ_JBEOVB010000032.1:0-106510 GCF_040295245.1 Streptomyces sp. NPDC002884
GGGGGCACCCCCCCCCCCCCCCCACCCCCGCGCCGGGGGGGGGGGGGGGGCCCGCGGGGGGGGGGGCCCCCCCCCCCCCGCCCGGCGCCCCCCCGGGCCCCGGTGGTTCCGGCGGCGGTCGCCGGAAGGCGCCCTACGGTGCGATCTCGAACTGCGGCGGCTGGAGTCCCGCGAGGCAGCTGGTGTCCGGCGCGGTCGGGCGGGCGAAGAACGACGTGGTGATCGTCTGCGCGCACTGCGAGTCGGCGAACACCACGTGGGCGACGTAGGGGACCGTGACGGCGGTGGAGCGACTCAGCGTACGGGCGACGTACGCCCCGTTGCTCGGCGCCGTCTGGGCGTCGAACCCGCCGGACAGGGCGAGGGTCGGGATGTCGCTGCGGGTCACGTCCCGGACCGACGGGGGCGCCGGGGGGACGTCCCAGGCACGGCAGTCGTCGTGGAGCCAGGCGAGCTGCGGGGCGTTGGCCAGCATCGACCGGGGGAACGACGGGAACGCGCGGTGTCCGCCCCGGATGATGTCGGCCCGGCTCTCGTACGGGGTCCACTGGCTGCAGAAGACGCCGTAGACCAGCCCGTGGGCGACCCTTCCGATGGCCTGCGGGCTGTACTTGCCGCCCGCGAGCTGCTCGGCGATCCGCTGCGGGTTGCCGTGGGCCAGTTCGTCGAGGGACCGCGGTACCCCGGCCGCCACATGGGTGGCCGAGGTCAGCCAGGTGACCAGGTTGCTCCCGTCCAGCACGACCTTCACCGGATCCGGGTGGACCGGGACCGTCACGGTGGTGGTGATCGGGTGGGCCTCCAGCTCACTGACGAGGCGGAGGAAGGTGGCCTTCAGGTTCGGGTAGCGGGTGTTGCAGGCGGGCTGCTGCGCGCAGGCCTTGAACAGGCCGTCGAAGCCTTCGCGTGCGGCCTTCCAGGTCACGGCCCCGCCGGCGATGGACGGCGGCAGGACGCCGTCGATGCCGACCGAGCGGATGCCCTTCGGGTGCAGGCGCATGTAGTTGAGCGCCAGGTGGGTGCCGTAGGAGATCCCGAAGACGTTCCACTTCTTGACGCCCAGCGTCTTGCGCAGGTCGTCGTAGTCGGCCGAGCTCTCGATGTCGTTGTAGGTGCTGCGGTCGGCGCCCTTGGCGTCCACGCGGTCGCGGCAGGCCCGGGTCGCGTCGACGTGCAGGCGCCCGGTGGACGGCGCGTTGGAGACGAGGCCGAGGGCGCGGGCGTTGAACCGGTCGATGTTCGGGCAGGTGAGTTCCGGGTCGGCCGAGTAGGTGCCGCGCTGGGACATGAAGATCACGTCGCGGTCGCGGTCGAGGTTGCCGGCGAGCGCCATCGGGATCTCGGAGACCGCGTCGTCGCCGGGGCCGCCCGCGAACCACACGATCGGGTCGGACGCGGGGCTGCTGCTCTCCGCGGGCATGATCGCGACAGCGAGGGTGATCTCGCGTCCGTCGTCGCCCCCGTACCCCTGGGGCTTCTTGGACCCCTGGGCCCTGGAACGCTTCTCGGGCACGGTGAGGGTGCCGCAGCGGGCACGGGCGAGATCGGGGATCGGATCCGCCGTCCTGGGACAGGGGCCCGGTTCGAAGCGGGCGTCGCCCACCGTACGGGCGACCGTGCCGATCGGGCCGCGGGTGCCGGACCCGGCGTGTGCGGGCAGCGCGGCGAGGCAGACGACGAGGGCGCCGGCCGTGGCTCCGGCCAGCGTTGCGGGGAGCCGTCGCGCGGGGCGCCGGCCGGGGTTCTTACCAGGGGACATCGGGCGTACTCCGGTCAGGGGACGATGGTGAACGGCTTGGGTCTCACTCCCGGCACGCAGCCGGTGTCGGGCGCGGTCGGCCGTGCCAGGAAGGAGCGCAGGACCGACGCGGCGCAGGGGTTCTGCGGCACCACCCAGTGGGTGATCCCGGGAATCACCACGGCGGTCGAGCGGGGCAGCGTGCGGCCGGTGAACGGCCCCCAGCTCGCCCCGGTCTTCGCGTCGAAGGTTCCGGTGATGATGAGCGCGGGCACGTTGCTGCGGGTGGCCACCCGCTGGACCGCGGTGCGGTCCGGGACGTTCCAGACGCGGCACAGGTCGTGCTCGAAGGGCAGCTGCGGTGCGTGGGCCAGCACCGAGTCGGGCCAGCCGGGGAAGGCCCGGCGACCCGCCTTCAGCACGTCGCGCTTCGAGAAGCCCGGGGCCCACTCGGCGCAGGCCACCGAGTGCGTCAGCCCGTGGGCGAACTCGCCGATGGCGGGCGTCGCGCCGGCGGCCTGGGCCCGCGCGAGGCGCTCCGGGTTGCCGGCGGCGAGTTCGTAGAGCGCCGCGGGAACGTCGGCGGCGGGTACCAGCTGCCCGTTGGTGACCAGCAGGTTCACCAGGGTGCCGCCGTCGAGGACGACCTTCACCGGGGTTCCGCCACCGGGCGGCGCCGCGGTCAGCCTCAGGGGGTGCGCCTCCAGCCGCCGGACCTGCTCCGTGAGCGTGCGGGAGAGGGCCGGGTAGCGGGACTTGCAGGCGGGCTGGGCCGCGCACGCCGCGAAGATCGCGTTGATCCCCTCCTGTGCGCTGTCCCAGGCCCACGGCAGGCTCACGATCTGTGGCGGCACGACCGAGTCGATCGCCAGCGAACGGATGCCCTGGGGGTGTCGGCGCAGGTAGGTGAGGCCGAGGTCGGTGCCGTAGGAGTAGCCGTAGACGTTCCACTTCTTGATGACCAGGGCCTTGCGGAGGGCGGCGAAGTCCGCGGCGTTCTCGGTGGTGTTGTAGGCCGAGAGATCGTTGCCCTCGGCCGTCAGGCGGTCCCGGCACTTCTTGGCCGCGCGTACCAGCCCCTGTCCGGTGGACGGCGCGTCGTAGGGCAGGCCCACGGCGGTCGCGTTGAACCGGTCCATCTCCGGGCAGGCGAGGCTCGGCTGTGAGTGGAGGGTGCCGCGCTGGGCCACGACGATCAGATCGCGGTCGCGGTTCACGCCGGAGCCGATCAGGAAGGGGATGGCTCCGAAGGCGTCTCCGCCGGGCCCCCCTTCCATGAACACCACGGGGTCCGCGGCCGGCTTCTTCGACGCCGCCGGGATGATGGCGACGGCCAGCCGGACGGTCCGTCGCGTGGGGCGCTCGCGGTTCTCGGGGACCTCCAGGAAGCCGCACCGCCCCGGAACCGGCTCGGGCGTCCGTGGACAGGGGCCCGGCACGAACCGCGCCGGATGCCCCGACGGCGGCGACTGGGCGCTGCTCGGCGCGGTCCCGACCGCACCGAGGGCGCCCAGACATGCGGCGAGGAGCACCGCCTGCGTACGCGCCCTCCGGCCGAGCCGTGGACGGGTGTGTCGAGCACGGTTCCGTTCGGGCGTCCCGGTCGCGGACAAGGAGGGCAGGGGCCCGGGACCGGTGTCGTGTTCCGCCATGTGTTCTCGTCTCTCTCACGTCCCTGGCCATTGCGGTCGGGGGACGGGGTTGGCATGGCTGCGCCCCGCCGCATGACCGGGCAGGGCGCGTACGCCAGCCTGCGTTCGGGCAGGGGCTTCCACCACTCGTCGCCTCCAGTTGGAGCAGCCCCACCGCGGACCGGGGGCTGTCCCAGGTACCCGGACGGCCGGGGGCTGAGCCACCCCCGCTCCGAGGGTGGTCACTCCTCCGCGGGCCCGAGGCGGGCGGCGCGCCTCGCTGCCGCCACGTCGTCCGCATGCACGTCCTCGGGCCACCCCGTAGCGTGGATCACGTGCGTGACGCCCACACCGCGCAGGCGTCGCCCGGGAGGCCCCGTGGCCGGCGGCAGGGGAACGGGATCACCTGGCGGAACGCGGCTTCCGAGTCGGGGCGCCGCCCGGCGATGCGTGCTGATCCGTCCGGCAACTCGGCGCACCCCCGGTGGACTTGAAGACCTCAGCCCTCCGAAACCTCCGAAGTGCGCGATGGCACGGAGCCGATCTCGTTCCAGGTGGCGAAAGCAGGTGGTGTCCGTGAGCCGGATGACCTCGCCACAGGATCCGCCGGTTACGGGCCTGTCCTGCTCCGGTCTCTGGACCGAGTGATGCGTCAGGGCCGTCCGGCATCTGCCGCCTCGCCCCGCCCACGACGGACCGGGAGATCCGTCCTGCGCGTGCTCATCCCCATCGCGATCCTGATCGTGGTGGCGGTGGCCGTCGGCTCGTGGCTCCAGTTCACCGAGCGGCAGGCGGTCGACACCGTGCACACCGTCGGCTCCTCGGCCGCCGACCGGGTCGACGTGGAGGCCGTCGTGCAAAGCGTCGACGCCGTGGGCAGAGAGCTGGTGCTGCGGGTCTGGGTGACCCCTCGCGGGACCCTCGGCGAGGCGGACGGGGCGGCCCCGGTGGCCGATCTCAGCCTACAGACGTCGGGGGCGACCCTCAGCGACCTGGAGTTCGGGGCGCATGAGCGGCTCGCGACGAGAGATGTGCAGGTCGCGCTCACCGGCGGATCGATCAGTGACTACCCGTTCGACACCTACGAGACCGACATCGCGTTCCGGGCGCGGCTGGGCGGCGAGCAGGTGCCGGTACGGATGCTGTTCTCCAACAACGACACGCTCTTCTCGATCTCCGCGGAACCTGCGCCCTCCCGGCAGGAGGCCGTGGTGGCGCTGGGGCTGACGCGCTCGGGCAGCCTGCTCGTGTTCGCCGTCTTCATGATGGTGGTGATGTGGGCGCTGGCGGCGTCCGTGCTCATCGGGGCCTGGTACCTGACGACCGGCAGTGAAGGCCTGGTCTGGCCCGGCCTCGCCTGGATGGCCGCCACCCTGTTCGCCCTCGCCGCGTTCCGCAACACCGCCCCCGGCACACCCCCGATCGGCTGCGTGCTGGACTGGTTCGCCTTCCTGTGGGCCGAGACCGTCATCGCCCTGTGTCTGGTCACCGTGGTCGTCACCGGCGTCAACAAGGCCCTCCGCCAGGACGCGCCGCCCGCGCCGCCGACGTAGTCGCTCCGCCGCACCGGGCGGTCCACGCCCACGGTCATGCGCATCTGGCGGCATGCCAGGATCTGAGGGGGCTTCGGGGTCCTCAGTCGGGGGCCGCCCCCGAGCTCCGACGGTGGTCCTGCCGGGTCCCTCTGAGCACGCCGGGCACCCGGAGTCCGCCAGGGCACCGTCCCCATCATTTCTACAGTCCTGTAGATTCGATTCGGGCGCAACCGCGCGTACCATCTCGACGAGTCCCAACCAGTCTCAACCAGGAGGAAGACAGTGGGAGTTTCCCTGTCCAAGGGTGGCAACGTATCCCTGAGCAAGGCGGCGCCGGGCCTGACCGCGGTCCTGGTCGGTCTGGGCTGGGACGTGCGTACCACCACCGGCACCGACTACGACCTCGACGCCTCCGCCCTGCTCCTGGACGCGTCCGGCAAGGTCCTGTCCGACCAGCACTTCGTCTTCTACAACAACCTGAAGAGCCCGGACGGTTCGGTCGAGCACACCGGTGACAACCTCACCGGTGAGGGCGAGGGCGACGACGAGTCGGTCAAGGTGAACCTCGCCGCCGTGCCCGCCGACATCGACAAGATCGTCTTCCCGGTCTCCATCCACGACGCCGAGAACCGCGGCCAGAGCTTCGGCCAGGTCCGCAACGCGTTCATCCGCGTCGTCAACCAGGCGGGCGGCCAGGAGATCGCACGGTACGACCTGAGCGAGGACGCCTCCACCGAGACCGCGATGGTCTTCGGCGAGCTGTACCGCAACGGCGCGGAGTGGAAGTTCCGGGCCGTGGGCCAGGGTTACGCCTCCGGGTTGGCCGGGATCGCCGCCGACTTCGGCGTCAACGTCTGACCGGGGCGCTCTCTCGTCATGTTCGGACTGAGCGAACTCGTCATCATCCTCGTCGTCGTCATCGCCGTCCTGGCCGCCAGGAAGCTGCCCGAACTGGCGCGTTCGGCCGGCAAGTCGGCGCGCATCCTGAAGGCGGAGGCGCGGGCGGCGAAGGAGGAGGAGCAGTCGCCCGCCGGGGAGGGCCGGTACTCCGGCTGATCCGCTGAAGGGGCAGGCCGCCCGGTCGCGCGGTATCGGACGAACGCGGCCGGTGCGGACGCGCCGGCCGTCCGGCACCCCTGACGCTCCCGCGTGCGGACGGCCTCGGGCCGGCGTCCTGTCCGAGGCTCGCCGGCTACGCCCACCACGCTGTCCGCAGCTCGGCCCGACGGAACCCGGCCGTCCGCACGCGGCGCCACCGCCCCCGGCCCCGGAGGCGGTGGACGCCGCGGTTCTGCGGTGGGAGGCGCGGCGCCTCTCCGCCGTCCAGGCAGGGCACGTCGCCGAGTTGGCGCGCTCCATGCGCGGGGAGTCCCGCGAG
Source organism: Streptomyces sp. NPDC002884 (assembly GCF_040295245.1). Lineage (NCBI taxonomy): Bacteria > Bacillati > Actinomycetota > Actinomycetes > Kitasatosporales > Streptomycetaceae > Streptomyces > Streptomyces sp. NPDC002884. The sequence continues at coordinate 6,283 of NZ_JBEOVB010000032.1, forward strand.
CACTTCGTCAACGTGCCTGGTTCCTGACTCCTGTTGGGCATTCGCCCGCGAGATCGTCCGGGCCCGTCCGGGCACGTCCGGACGCGTCGGTGCGGGGCCCTCGCCGACGTGATCCTGCTCGACCTGGAGGATCGGCCTGCGCTGACGGCGTCTCACCTGGGGTGTCCGGCGATCTGTGCGCCGCGCGGGGGGCTTACCGTACGCTCCGGGCATGAGTGAACGCGTCGGCTGTGCGAGATCCGGTCCGGACGAGCAAGACCTCGCCGCCCAGCGTGACTTCCTCCTCGGCCCGGGGGTACCGGAGGACCGGATCCGTCTCCACGTCCTCGAACGCCACGGGAACGCAACGGCGCCTTCGACCTCCGGCGGGCGGTGACATGCTGCCCTACGTCCACCGGGTCACCCGGTACGACCCCGCCGACCGCGATCAGCACGGCCACTACACCGGCGCCGAGCCCTCGACCAGCGACCACGGACCGGTCGAAGCCGCCTACCTGCACGCCGTTGCCGCCTTCGCCGAGGACACCGGCGTCGACAAGCTGGCCGTCCGCGAGCCGCAGCTCGGCGGCTTCGTCCACTTCGGCCTGGAGCCACCGGTCGACGGCCACGGCCTGGCCGAGCTGTTCCCGGCCGGCCTCGCCGGATTCCACGACGGTGCGCTGGTGCCGATCGCCGTCGCCCAGGAACTCGTCCGGGCCATGCTCCGCGACAACGGCGCCTGGTGCCGCCTGGAGGCGGAGGAAGCATTCGCCGTGCACGTCGGATGGGACCAGTACCTCTACATCGGCAGCACCCACCCCTGCGATGCCGCGCTGGCCCGCACCCGCTCGCTCGGCCTGTTCCCGGAACGCCTGGACGCATCGCCGTACGACTTCGCCCCCGGCGACCCACAGCACGTGCAGCGCCCGGCCGACGCCGACTTCTGGGCCCGTCTGCGCTGGACGGTCAGCGCCCACCGCGCCACGTTCCTGGAGGAGACCTACGCCGCGAACGCCTCCCGATGGCACCGCCTCACCCGCGACAACATCGAGGCGGTGCGCTCCCGGCTGGCACCTCGCGCCCAGCTGGCGGTCTGGCCGGACCTGCTCACCGACGTCGCCGCGGCAGTGGCCGCTCTGCCCGAGGAGGGCCTGGTGGAAATCGTCCGGGAGGACGAGGACGGGCGGATCACCGGCAGCATCGTGGACGATTCCCGGTTCGACACGGTCGCCTCCCAGCTCGCCGACGCGTCCTCCGCCGGCGTCGTGTCCCTGTACACCGATGAGCGGCACCCACTGTTCACCGCCGTACTGCCCGACAGCGACGGTGTTCTCCGCGCGCGCTGGCAGACCGAGCCCACGCCCAGCGACCGTGCCTGGGCCTTCCTCAAGACCCTGCGGCGCGGCCAGGTCGTCACCGGCACGGTGACGACCATCGCCGGCTTCGGCGTCACCTTCGTGGACATCGGCGGCTTCACCGCGATGATCAACATCCCGGAGCTGTCCTGGCGTCCGATCGACCACCCGTCCGACGTCGTCAGCGTCGGGCAGGAGATCACGGCCGAGGTCCTCGACGTCGACATGATCCGGGAACGCGTGCCGCTGTCGCTGCGAGCTGTACAGGAAGACCCGTGGCCGCAGGTGGCGCGGCGAGTCGGAGAGGTGATCACCGGGCCGGTCACCAAGATCGTGCCCTTCGGCGCCTTCGTGCGCATCGAAGACCGACAGGACGGCTTCCAGGGGCTGGTGCGCACCAGCGAGCTGGACGGATCGCCCGAGGACGTCATCGAGGTCGGTGACACCCTCACCGTGAAGATCACCGATGTCGATCTCGCGCGCCGTCGCATCGCCCTGTCGCGTGTCCGGGCCCTCGCCGCCGGTACGGAGGACGAGCCGCATGTCTGACGACGAGACGAATCCGATGCGGGCCGAGCTGGACGAGGCGCTCGCGCAGCGCGACGCGGTTCGGCGCGAGCTTCGCGAGCTGCGTGCGCGGCTCTGCCAGGAGCTTGGAATCCTGCGCCGGGAACCGGGACCCGAGGAACCGACCCTCCTGAGCGTCGCGGCCGACCAGGAGATCGTCGCCGCGGTCGCTCACCTGCGAGCCGAGATCGATGCCCTCAAGCAACCCGGCGACGGTACGGACCAACGCTGGTCGAAGATCGACTACCTGATCCTGGAGGGGCGCAGGATCCAAGCCCTCCAGAGGATTCGCGACGAGTTCGGCGGCGGTATTCCCGATGCGCTCGACCTGCTGAACAACCGCTGCATCCGCCTGCGGCAGGACCGACCGGAGGACTTCGTCACCGGCGACTGAAGGCGACCGGGGGCGAGCGACCGGCCCGGCCGCGGCGCCGGCACCCTGACCGTCGCCTGCCGGACGGGACTGGTGAGCCCGACAGGACGGTGAGGCGCCACGCACGACCCCAGCCGGCCTCTTCCCAGCCGAACTCTTCTCCGGCGCGGCCGGGTTCGGCGTGCTTGTTGAGTATCCGTACTCAGGCGCTCTTCTCGCCCGGGAGACGACACTGGGGCTCCGATCGCCCTTACCGGAGGTTCCCCGTGTTCAGCCGTGCCGTCATCGCCCTGACACCCTTCTTCGGGCGGCTCACCGTCACCAGTGAGATCAAGTTGCGCCTGCCCGCGGGGACCCTCTTCGTGGCCAACCACGACTCCATGGCCGACCCCGCCGTCGTCATGACCGCGCTGCGGCGGCTGGAGCTCGAGCCGGTGGTGATGGCGACCGCGGGACTGTGGCACATACCGCTGCTCGGCAGAGCGCTGAGCCGTGACGGTCACATCCCGGTCCACCGCCGTACGGCGCACGCGGCGCTGGCTCTCGACGCCGCCGCCGAGGCGCTGGCCGGTGGCCGGCACGTGCTCCTGTACGGCGAGGGCCGACTGCCGCGCCGCAGGGACGCGGCGGCCACCGCTCCCGAGCCGTTCCGCACCGGGCTCGCCCGTCTGGCGCAGGCGACCGGCGCGCTGGTGGTGCCGGTGGGCCACGCGGGCGCCCGCCGGATCGCCTCGGGGTCTGCCGCGAAGCAGCTGGCGGGCACGTTGACGGCGCCGGTCCGGCGTCCGCACTGCCATGTCCACCTCGGCGCGCCGCTGCGGCTGCCCGCGGAGACCGAGCGCGGCACGGCGGCCGCCCGGCTCGCCGTCACCGCGGCCTGGCGCACCGCGGCCCGCGCCGTGGGCGAACACCCGAGGTAGTCACAGGCGAACCCCGGGGCGCCCTGTGACTGCCTCGGGTGTCCACTCGGTGAAGCGATCCCCGGGGCCGGTCCACCACGGCCGTCAGTGCTCCGCGGGCGGTGGCGCCGTGCTCTGCCGCAGCACCAGCCGCGTCGGTACGAGCGTCGTTCCGTGTTCCGAACCGTCCGGACGCATCTTGCGCAGCACGGCCTGGACGCAGAGGCGGCCGACCTCGGCGAAGTCCTGGTGCAGGGTGGTGAGCGGGGGCAGGAAGGAACTCGCCTCGGGGATGTCGTCAAAGCCGATCACACTGACGTCCTCGGGCACCCGGCGCCCGCCCTCGTGCAGGGCGCGCAGCAGGCCCAGGGCCATCTGGTCGTTGGCCGCGAAGACGGCGGTGCAGTCCTCGCGGGCGGCCAGTTCGCGGCCGGCCAGGTAGCCGGACTCCGCCGACCAGTCGCCCCTGACCAGGGGCGGCGCGGTGCGGCCCGCCTCGGTGAGGGCCGCCCGCCAGGCGTCCGCGCGGCGCTGCGCCGCGAACGAGCCCTCGGGTCCGCCGAGATGCCAGACGGTCCGATGGCCCAGGTCGAGGAGATGCTGGACGGCGGTCTTGGTGCCGCCCGCCTGGTCGGTGTCCACGACGGTGTAGTGGTCGCCGGCGTCGGAGTCCACGACCACGACCTGGACGTGCGGTGGGAGTTTCACGGTGGCCGCGTCCAGCAGGTGGACCTCCATGATGACGATGACCGCGTCGACGGCCAGCTCCTCCAGCCGGGAGAACGCGCCGCGCACCTCGTCGCTGGTGGGGACGGCCACCGGGAGCAGGGTCACCGCGTAGCCCTCGGCGGCCGCCGAGGTCGCGATCGCCTCCAGGGTGCGCACATTGCCGGTCGTGGACAGCGTGAACGTGATGACACCGATCGTGCGGAACTCACCGCGCTTGAGGGCGCGGGCGGCGCTGTTGGGCCGGTAGCCGAGTTCCTTCATGGCCTCGAGGACCTGCTGCCGGGTCTCCTCGTTCACACCGGCGTAACCGTTGGAGACGCGGGAGACGGTCTGCGAGGACACCCCGGCGAGCCGAGCGACGTCCGCCATGGAGGCCGTGGCCCGGGCGCGTCCCGGCACTTTGGCCGGTGATCTTTCAGCCATGTCCACTCGGTGTGCCCACCTCTCTGTCGGCGCAGGTGCCACGGTCTCACCGGAGGACCCTTGACCATCGTTATCGGGGCAGTGTAGACATGCCGCCATCAGATGTTTACGTAAACATAACAGCTCACGCAGCCTCTTGCGTGGCTGATGTTTACGTAAACATCATGGTGGCGGTGGGGCGTTCGGAAATCTCCGCGCAACACCGCCCCGGTTCCAGGACTGGACGAGCGAGGAACGACATGACGACGCTGCAACCGCCGGTGGCCGCCGAGCCGCGGCCGGCACCTCCCCCGGCGAAAGGGGACCGCCGCTCCTGGACGGGGTGGGGTTTCATCGGTCCCTTCGTGGCCGTTTTCACCCTGGTCTTCCTGGCCCCGATCATGTATTCGATCTACCTGAGCCTCTTCCGTGACCAGCTGATCGGCGGCAACCAGTTCGTCGGGCTGGACAACTACACGCGGGCGCTGCAGGACGACGCGTTCTGGTCGGCAGTCGGCCGGGTGGCGCTGTTCCTGGCGATCCAGGTGCCGATCATGCTGGGTATCGCCCTGCTGGTGGCGCTGGCGCTGGACAGCGGCCGGCTCTACGGCAAGAGCTTCTTCCGGATCACGATCTTCCTGCCGTACGCCGTGCCCGCCGTGGTCGCCACCCTGATGTGGGGCTTCATGTACGGCACCAAGTACGGCCTGGTGGGCGACATCAACTCCGCGTTCGGTGTCACGCTGCCCGACCTACTCTCCCCCAGCTGGGTGCTCGCCTCCATCGGCAACATCGTGACCTGGGAGTTCGTCGGGTACAACATGCTGATCTTCTACTCGGCGCTGCGGGTCATCCCGACCTCGCTGTACGAGGCGGCGGAGATCGACGGCGCCGGTCAGTGGCGGATCATCAGCTCGATCAAGCTGCCCGCGATCCGGGGCGCGATCGTCATCGCGACGATCTTCTCGATCATCGGCAGCTTCCAGCTCTTCAACGAGCCGAGCATCCTGCGTCCGCTGGCGCTGAACGCCATCACCACGGACTACACGCCGAACTTCTACACGTACTCGCTGTCCTTCAACGGCCAGCAGCACAACTACTCCGCGACGGTCGCCATCATCATGGGCGTCATCACGATGATCGTCGCCTACGCCGTCCAGCTGCGCGGCATGCGCAAGGGAGCGTGACCCGATGAGCACCTCTGTCACCTCCTCCCCCGCGAAGAACACCGCCCCCAGACTGCGGACCCCCCGTAAGAAGCACGACCCGAGCAAGCCGAAGCGCAATGTGCTGCTGACGGTGCTGATGGCCCTGATGGTCCTCTACACCGTGGTGCCGCTGATCTGGCTGGTCATCAACTCGACGAAGACCCAGTCGGGCCTGGCCGACTCCAACGGCCTGTGGTTCGCCCACGACTTCGCCCTGTGGGACAACATCCGGACCACCTTCACCTACCACGACGGCATCTTCGGCCGCTGGCTGCTGAACACCCTGCTGTACGTGGTGCTCGGTGCGGGCGGCGCGACACTGCTGGCCGTGCTGGGTGGGTACGCACTGGCGAAGTTCCAGTTCCCCGGCAAGCGTGCGATCTTCGCCGTGGTGATCGGCGCGGTCGCCGTGCCGGCTACGGCGCTGGCCGTGCCGACCTTCCTGATGTTCAGCAAGATGGGGCTGACCGACACCCCCTGGGCCGTGATCATCCCCTCGCTGGTGTCGCCGTTCGGCCTCTATCTGATGTGGGTGTTCGCCGCGGAGGCGATCCCGACCGAGCTGCTGGAGGCGGCCCGGATGGACGGGGCGAGCGAGGTGCGGACCTTCTTCCAGGTCGCGCTGCCGCTGCTGGCCCCCGGGATCGTGACCGTGCTGCTGTTCACCACGGTCGCCACCTGGAACAACTACTTCCTCCCGCTGATCATGCTGAAGGACCCGAACTGGTACCCGTTGACGCTGGGTCTGAGCGCCTGGAGCTCCCAGGCACAGACCATCGGCGGCGACGTGATCTTCAACCTGGTGATCACGGGATCCCTGCTCACGATCATTCCCCTGATCGCTGCCTTCCTGTTCCTCCAGAAGTACTGGCAGTCCGGCCTCGCCGCCGGAAGTGTCAAGGAGTGACGTGGGCCGCGCCCCCAAGCCCCACATTTGAGCACCACCCGCACCACCCCCACCCTCACCTGTCCCACCCACGAAGAAGTGGAAGCAGCCCCATGCGCAGAACAACGAGCCGCATCCTGCGCGGCATCGCCCTCGTCTCCACCCTCGCCCTGGGCGTCACCGCCTGCGGCGGCTCGGACGACGACTCCGACACGAAGGCCGTCTCCGCCGGCGACATCCAGGCCGCCCTGGACAAGGGCGGCGACATCACGGTCTGGGCCTGGGAGCCCACCCTGAAGACCGTGGCCGCCGACTTCCAGAAGAAGTACCCGAAGGTCAAGGTCAACCTGGTCAGCGAGCGCTCCGGCGACAAGCACTACACCGCGCTGTCCAACGCGATCTCGGCCGGCAAGGGTGTCCCGGACGTCGCCCAGGTCGAGTACTTCGCGCTCGGTCAGTACTCCCTGACCAAGGGCCTGACCGACCTGGCCTCCTACGGCGCCGACAAGCTCGCCTCGAAGTACACGCCCGGCCCGTGGAACGCGGTCAGCGAAGGCGACAAGGTCTACGGCCTGCCGATGGACTCGGGCCCGATGGCGCTGTTCTACAACAAGAAGGTCTTCGACAAGTACAAGATCGCCGTCCCGACCACCTGGGACGAGTACCTGGACGCGGCCCGCAAGCTCCACAAGGCCGACCCGAAGGCCTACATCGCCAACGACACCGGTGACGCGGGCCTCACCACCTCCCTGCTGTGGCAGGCCGGTTCGCGCCCCTACAAGGTCGACGGCACCAACGTCGCCATCAACTTCGACGACGCGGGCGCCAAGAAGTTCGAGACGGTCTGGCAGAAGCTGATCGACGAGAAGCTGCTCGCCCCGGTCACCGGCTGGACCGACGACTGGTACAAGGGCCTCGGCGACGGCACCATCGCCACCCTGGCCACCGGCGCCTGGATGCCCGCCAACTTCGTGTCCGGCGTCCCGAACGCCACGGGCCAGTGGCGCGCTGCGGCGATGCCGGCCTGGACCGCGGGCGACAAGGCCAGCGCGGAGAACGGCGGCAGCTCGCTGGCGGTTCCGGCGCTGAGCAAGAACAAGGAACTCGCGTACGCCTTCACCGAGTACGCCAACGCCGGTGACGGTGTCGCCACCCGCGTCAGCGAGGGCGCCTTCCCCGCCACCAAGGCGGAGCTGGAGTCGGCCGCTTTCCAGAGCAAGAAGTTCGACTACTTCGGCGGTCAGGAAGCCAACAAGATCTTCGCCGACTCCGCCGCGAACGTGGCGAGCGACTGGTCGTACCTCCCCTTCCAGCCGTACGCGAACTCGATCTTCAACGACACCGTCGGCAAGGCCTACGTCTCCGGCACCAAGCTGGCGGACGCTCTGAAGACCTGGCAGGACGCCTCGATCAAGTACGGCGAGGAGCAGGGCTTCACCGTCGAGAAGTAGTCGAGAAGCAGTCGGCAAGCAGTCCGACACACCTACTCGACACAGGCACTCGACGAGCACTCGACAAGCTCGACAAGCTCGACAAGCAAGAAGCGCCGGGCGGCGCGGCACCCGGGCCGCGCCGCCCCCGTGCACCACTTTCGGAAGGACCGCCATGATCTCCACCCTCCAGTCCCGCATGCTGCGCGGGGCGGACGGTGACCCCGCTCCGCGTCTGGCGTACGGCGCCGACTACAACCCCGAGCAGTGGCCCCGGGACGTGTGGGAGGAGGACGTGCGGCTGATGCGGGAGGCCGGCGTCACCGTCGTCTCCGTGGGGATCTTCTCCTGGGCCCGTATCCAGCCGGGTCCGGACACCTGGGACTTCGGCTGGCTCGACGAGGTCATGGACCTGCTGCACGCGGGCGGGATCGGTGTCGACCTGGCCACCGCCACCGCCTCCCCGCCGCCGTGGCTGACCACGGCCCACCCGGAGATCCTGCCGGTCACGGCGAACGGCGAGACGCTCTGGCCGGGCGCCCGCCAGCACTGGCGGCCCACCTCCCCCGTCTTCCGTGAGTACGCCCTGCGTCTGGTCCGGAAGATGGCCGACCGCTACAAGGACCACCCGGCCCTCGTCGCCTGGCACGTCTCCAACGAACTGGGCTGCCACAACGTCTACGACCACTCGGACGACGCGGCCCGCGCCTTCCGGGTCTGGCTGCGTGCCCGCTACGGCTCGCTCGACGCCCTCAACCACGCCTGGGGCACCGCGTTCTGGTCGCAGCGCTACAGCGACTGGGAGCAGATCCTGCCGCCGCGGCTGGCCGCCTCGCACCCCAACCCGACCCAGCAGCTGGACTTCAAGCGGTTCTCCTCGGACGCCCTGAAGGACCACCTGATCGCCGAGCGGGAGATCCTCAAGGGGATCACGCCGGACGTCCCGGTCACCACGAACTTCATGGTGATGGGCAACACCAAGGGCATGAACTACCCGGACTGGGCGGGCGAGATCGACTTCGTCTCCAACGACCACTACGTCCACCCCGGCCCGCAGGACCGCGACGAGCTGTCCTTCTCCGCGAACCTCACCAGCGGCATCGCGGCCGGCCGGCCGTGGTTCCTGATGGAGCACTCCACCAGCGCCGTCAACTGGCAGCCCGTCAACGTGGCGAAGCGGCCCGGCGACCTGGCCCGCGACTCGCTGCTGCACGTGGCGCACGGCGCGGACGCGGTGTGCTTCTTCCAGTGGCGGCAGTCGGCGGCCGGCGCCGAGAAGTACCACTCGGCGATGGTGCCGCACGCCGGCCCGGACAGCGACCTGTTCCGCGCGGTGGCCGAGCTCGGCGCCACGCTGAAGACCCTCGCCCCGGTGGCGGGTTCGGAGCGGGAGCCGGCGGCCGTCGGCATCCTCTACGACTGGGATTCGTGGTGGGCCAGTGAGCAGGACTCCCACCCGACCGCTCTGCTGGACTACCGGCAGGAGGCGCTCGACTGGTATTCGGCGCTGCTCGCCCTGGGCGTCCGCGCCGACCTCGTCACCACCCGCGCCGACCTCTCCCGGCACCAGGTGCTGATCGCGCCCGTGCTGCACGTGGTGCCGGCCGAACTGGCCAAGGACCTCACGCGCTACGCCGAGCAGGGCGGCCACCTCGTCACCACGTACTTCTCCGGCGTGGTCGACGAGAACGACCACGTCTGGCTCGGCGGATACCCGGGCGCCCTGCGCGACCTGCTCGGCATCCGCATCGAGGAGTTCGGCCCGCTGCTCGCCGGGGAGTCCGTGGAACTGGACGACGCCACCTCGGGCAGCCTGTGGACCGACCGGATCACCGTCACCGACGGCGACACCGAGGCCCTGGCGCACTACCGCACGGGTGTGCACGCCGGACGCCCCGCCGTCACCCGGCGCACGACCGGCGGCGGTTCGGCCTCCTACGTCTCCACCCGCCTCGGTGTCGACGGGCTCACCTCGCTGCTGCCCCAGCTGCTGGAGCTGGCCGGCGTCAGCAGCGAACTCCCGGCGGACGTCCGCGGGTCGGTCGAGCTGACCGTCCGGCGGGGCGCCGAGGGACGGTTCCTGTTCCTGGTCAACCGGACCGACGGCACGGTGCCGGTGACCGGGCTGGACGGCGAGGTGCTGGTCGGCACCAGCGACGCCGAGGGCGCCCTCGTCCTCGGGCCGCGGGAGGTCGCCGTCCTGCGCCGGCCCGGCAACTGACGACACGCACCCGCACCCCTTACGACTCCTCGGCACGGTACGCACCCGCGCCGAGGGCCATCCCCTCCTGCCCGCGCGGCGGGAGGGGCCCACCACAGCGACCGCACCGCAGTTGGGAGCACAGATGGCACGCCGTACCCGCAGCAGACGTAACCTCGGGGCCGCCGCACTCACCGCGCTGGCCACCGGGGCCGCCCTCCTCAGCGTCCCCGTGCAGGCGCACGCCGAGGCCGCCGTCACCGTGACGCCGGATCCGTCGTACCAACAGCAGAAGTTCGAGGGCTGGGGCACCAGCCTGGTCTGGTTCGCCAACGCCACCGGGGACTATCCCCCGGCGATCCGCGAGAAGCTCGCCAAGCTGCTCTTCGGCGACGACGGTCTCGCGCTGAACATCGCCCGGTACAACATAGGCGGCGGCAACGCCCCGGACGTCACGGACTATCTGCGGGCCGGCGGTGCCGTCGAGGGCTGGTGGAAGGCGCCCGCGGGCACCACCCGCGAGGACACCGACTGGTGGAGCGCGGACGACCCCGCCGACTGGAACAAGGACGCCGACGCCACCCAGCGCTGGTGGGTGGACCGCATCAAGAAGGACATCACCCACTGGGAGACGTTCAGCAACTCCCCTCCGTGGTTCATGACCGAGAGCGGGTACGTGTCCGGCGGCTTCAACGCCAACACCGACCAGCTCAAGACCGACTCCGTCGACGACTTCGCCGCCTATGTGGCGGGCGCGACCAAGCGTCTGGAGAAGGCCGAGGGCATCAAGGTCGACACCGTCGACCCGTTCAACGAGCCCAACACCGGCTACTGGGGCACCCGGCTGGACGCGAACGGCCGGCCCGTCGGCGGCCGCCAGGAGGGCGCCCACATCGGCCCCGAGCTCCAGCAGAAGGTGCTCGCCTCGCTGGCGCCCGCCTTGAAGAAGGCCAAGGTCAAGGCCGAGATCTCGGCGATGGACGAGACCAACCCGTCCATCTTCGCGACGAACTGGAACGCCTACTCGCAGGCCTCCAAGGACCTCGTCGACCAGATGAACGTCCACACCTACGGCACCGGTCAGCGCACCACCGTGCGGGATCTCGCCAAGGCCGCCGACAAGCCGCTCTGGATGAGCGAGGTCGAGGGCGACTGGGGCGACGGGCAGAGCTTCACGGACATGCGTCCGGGCCTCGGGCTCGCCCAGCAGATGGTGAACGACCTGCGGGAACTGGAGCCCACCGCCTGGGTGTTCTGGCAGCCGGTCGAGGACTACGACAACATGAAGCCGGGCGGCGAGTCCGCGAAGGGCGGCAACTGGGGCTCCATCCAGCTCCCGTTCAGCTGCACCGCCACGGACACCCTCGAGTCCTGCCCGATCTACACCAACACCAAGTTCGACACGGCCAGGAACTTCACGCACTTCATCAAGCCCGGCGACAAGCTGATCAAGGTGGACGACACCTCGAGCGCCGCCGCCGTGACCAAGGACGGCAAGGGCGCCTCGGTCGTCCACGTCAACAGCACCACCGCGGCCCGCACGGTCACCATCGACCTGTCCAGGTTCCGCACCATCAAGGGCAGCGCGACCGTCACCCCCACGGTGACCAGCGCCGACGGCAAGCTCAAGCGGCAGGCCCCGGTCGAGGTCGTCGACGGCAGGGCCACGTACACCGTCCCCGCCCAGTCCGTGACCTCCTTCGCGGTCAAGGGCGTCTCCGGCGTCGCGAAGAACGCGGGCCTGTTCAGCAAGGGCCACTCCTACACGCTGACCGGCGTGCAGAGCGGCAAGGCGGTGACCGTCGGGGCCAACGGCACGAACCTGGTCATCGGCTCGGCCAACGGCACCGCCGCGCAGGACTGGCAGCTGGACGCCCGGTACGGCAAGACGGGCGCCCGCCAGCACTACGTCTTCGCCAACCCGGCCGAGGGCAAGCGCCTCGCCGTCCGCGACAACGTGCCGGTGGTGGAACCCGACACCGGCACGCGTGACCCGGCCACCGAATGGATCATGTCGACCACCGGCGACGGGACGTGGACCCTGGTCAACGTGGCCACCGGACGCCTCCTCGAGGTCGGCGGCCAGGCGACCAACGAGGGCGCGGCCGTCACGACCTGGCAGGCCAACTCCGGTTCCAACCAGCGCTGGAGGGTCACCGACGTGACCCCGTAAGCCCTGCCCGGCCCGCCGGTCCTGATCGGTCCCGTCGGTCCCGTCAGTCAGCGGTTTCCGCCCGCATCGCGATCGTCGTGATGCGGGCGGAGCGCTGTGCGGGGGCGGGTGCCGGGATCCGCTCCAGGACCCCGCCCGCGAAGACGTCGTACAGCGGCAGGGTCTCGAGGTGGACATAGCCGATGTGGCAGTCGCAGACGGCGAGTGGGCAGGGGCGGGGGCGCAGGGCGGCGCGGTACGAGCCGTCGTAGAGGTTGCCGAGTTCGGCGGGGACGAAGTGGCAGCGCCGGACGGTGCCCTCGCCGTCGACCGAGATCACCGATTCGCCGGTGCGGCAGGGCAGGCCGGCGCTGGTGTGCGGGTGGCGGCTGTACGGGAAGAGCGGGTCGAGGGCGGTCCACCGGTCGGCCTCGGCGTCCTCGTAGGTGCGGCCCTCGGCGGCGTTGATCCACAGGTAGACGTGCGCGGGCAGGTCGGCGCGCAGCCGCCGGGCGGCGTCGAGGTGCTCGGGCAGTCCGACGACGCCGACGCTGAAGCGGATGCCCCGCTCCGACAGGTCGCGGCACTTGGTGAGGAAGCGGTCGTACGGTGTCTGGCCCGGGTGGTAGGTGCACCACAGGGCCAGCGTGTCGGGGTCGGCCTCGGCGAGCCAGTCGGTGCGGCAGCTGAGGTTGGTCTGGATGGCGACCCGGCGGATGTGCGGGAGGCGGGAGAGGTCGGCGAGGGTGCGCCGGTACCAGGAGCGGACCAGGCCCTCTCCCCAGGGCGTGAAGAGCAGCGAGAGCCGGTCGTCGGTGCGGTCCGCGGCCCACTTCGCGAACCGTTCGAGGGCGGCGCGGTCGGCGCGCAGTTGTTCCGTGCTGTCGCGTCGCTTGGCGAACGGGCAGTAGGGGCAGTCGTAGTCGCAGGAGGCGAGCGGCCCGCGGTAGAGCAGGGTCAGATCCATGGCGGCCGGCTCACTTCCGCTCGTAGGCGGTCATGGCGGCCCGCACCGCCGGGGAGAACAGCTCCGGGCCGATGGCGTCGGAGTGGGCGAGCCCCTCGGGGGTGAGCCTGAGGGTCGTCGGGTCCGTGTCGGTCAGCCAGCCGCGGTCGGCGAAGCGTTCGAGCTCGGGGCCGAAGTCGTCGGCGGGCGTGCCGCCGAAGCGGGCCCGGTAGTCGTCGAGGCGCAGGCCCTCGGCCTGGAGGAGCGACTGGAGGAGGTGGCGGCGGCGCGCCTCGTGGGGGTCCATGGGGTGGCCGACCCCGGCGTGGGCGAAGTCGGACGCCTCGGTGGCGACGTAGTCGTCGATGATGCCCCGGATCTGGTGCATGCCGACGGCGTAGTCGAAGGAGTAGTGCAGTCCTGCCGTGTAGGAGCGGGCGCCGCAGCCGAGGCCGATCATGCCGTCGGTCTGGCAGGCGTAGTCGTCCGTGCCCTGCGGCGGGGCGTCGGTGCGGCGGAACATGCGCATGGACTGCTGGGTGTAGCCGTGCGCGAGGAGGTGGTCGCGGCCCGCGCGGTACAGCCGCAGCCGCTGCTCGTCCCAGGCCGGGTCGGGTCCCGCGGTCCGGCCGGGCCCGCGGCGGTCGAGGCCGGTCAGGGGACGGACGTAGAGCGGGTAGAGGTAGAGCTCCTCGGGCCGCCAGGCCAGGGCCGCGTCCAGGGAGTGCCGCCAGGTCCGCTCGGTCTGGCCGTCGATGCCGTAGATGAGGTCGATGTTGAGGACCGGGATGACGGTGTCGCGGACGCGGGCGAGGGCCGTCTCGACGTCGGCGCGGCGCTGCGGGCGTACGGCGGCCCTGGCCTCGGAGTCGACGAAGCTCTGGACGCCCAGGCTCAGTCGGGTGGCGCCGCGGCCGGCCAGGACGGCGAGGCGGTCGGCGGTGGCCGTGGCGGGCGAGGCCTCCACCGACAGCGGGACCGCGCGGAGGTCGGCGCCCATGCGGTGCTCGGCGATGTCGCAGAGCCGGTCCAGTTCGGCGGCGGTGAGGAAGGTGGGGGTGCCGCCGCCGAAGGCGGCCGTGGCGAAGCGGATCTCGTCCGTGTCCCCCAGCGCCTCCCGTACGGCTCTCGCCTGCCGTTCCAGGGCGTCGAGGTAGGCGCCGGTCAGTCCGTCGGGGGCGCCGATGCGGGTGAAGAGGTTGCAGAAGCCGCAGCGGACCTCGCAGAACGGTATGTGCAGGTAGAGGGAGAGCGTGTCCTTGGGTTCGGCCGCCCAGAGGGCTTTCAGGGACGGGCGGTCGGGCAGTGGACGGTAGGCCGTCTTGTGCGGGTACGCGTAGACGTAGTGCTGGTACGGGCTGGTGCGGGTGACCGGCTCTGCGGTGGTCATCGGCCGGCCTCCGTCGGACGGGTTGACGGGTCACGGGGTGCGGGGTCGAGGAAGAAGTGTGCGTACGGCACCGTCCACACGGACTCGTGGCCGAGGCGGTGGCCGGTGTAGCCGTCGTCGCCGTAGGCGGTGCCGTGGTCGGAACAGACGATCGCGAAGCAGCGGCGCCTGCTGCTCGCGGCGGCGAACAGCCGCCCGATGTGCCGGTCCACGTACTCCAGGGCGGCGGCGTGCGTCTCCCGGCTGTCGCCGGTCTCGCGGGTCGCGCCGGGCAGGTGGAACCAGTTCGGCTGGTGCAGGGCGGACACGTTGACGAAGAGGAACAGCCGCTGCTCGTGCGGCAGTCCGCGTACGACGTCCTCGGCGCGGGCGACCTGGTTCTCGAAGGACTCGGGTGAGGTGACGCCGAACTCCGGTGCCCAGTGGGACTCGTGGAACAGGCCGGGCAGCACCGAGCCCAGCGGGCCCTGCTTGTTGAAGAAGCCCACTCCCCCGATGCACACGGTGTGGTACCCGTCCTCGGCGAGGCCCGCGACGAGGTCGGGGGTGTCGTAGACGTAGGTTCCGCCCGCGGTGGTCTCGCTGCCCGCGAAGCTCGCCGCGAACAGGCGCGGATGCGGTCCGGGGGCGGCCGGGGTCGGCAGGAAGCCCGCGAAGATCGCCTGGTGGGAGGCGTAGGTGAAGCTGCCCGGCGCGTGCCGCTCCTCCCAGCGGCCGCCGGGGAGGTGGCGGGCCAGATGAGGGATGCGGCCCGCGGCCGCCAGCTCGGCGGCGACGTCGTGGCGCAGGGTGTCGAGGGTGACGAGCAGCAGGTCGTGGCTGCCCACCACCTCGTTCATGTCGGGCTCAGGCATGTGGTGTTCCTGTTCTGTACCGGGCGAGGTCGCCCCGGGCGGCGGCCACCTGGGCCGCGTAGGTGTCGAGGCCCTCCGCGCCGCTGCCGGGCAGGCCGGTGAGCCGGGGCAGCAGGTCGCCGAAGGCGTTGACCTCGCCGATCGCGGCCCGGCCCCAGCCGACGGCCGGCAGCAGGTCGACACCGACGCACAGGGTGCGCGGGAAGCAGGCCGCGGCCCGCTCGCACACGTCCAGCAGGTCGCTCCAGCGGGCGCCCGCCGCCTCGACGGCCGCCCGGACCGAGTCCAGGTCGCCCCGACGGCCGCCGAGATGGAGGTTGGTCAGGGGCGAGCGGCTGGTGCGGACCACCGCGTGGGTGGCGCGACCGGCCACGACGACGACCCGGAGGTCGGCGGCCCGGCCGTCCTGGGCGGCCTTCGGCAGCCAGCGCTCGAGGTGCAGTCCGTCCGGGGCGAGCGCGTCGACGACGGCCGCGATGTCCTGCTCGCGCTCGTAGCGGCGCACCCTGAGGGAGTTGTACAGCCGGCCGTCGGCGGCGAGTTCCACGGAGGTGGTGGCCCTGATCCGGCCGCCGCCGCCCGACTCGACGGCGAGGACGCCCGAGGCGGACGATCCGTGCGCGGGTTTCACGAAGAGCCGGGGCATCCGGTGCTCGCGCATCGCCGCGCGTACGTCGTCCCAGCCCCGTACCGGCGCGCCCCGCGGGCCCGAGGTGGGAGAGGCGGGCACCGGGACGCCCGCCGCTTCGAGGACGGCATGGCAGAGCCGCTTGTCGAACAGCACCGCGAGCTCGTCCGGGTCGTCGAGGCGGACGCCGCCGCGCAGGCCGCGTACCGCGGTGGTGAAGCGGGCGTACCAGCGGCCCGAGCCCTCGACCCGCGTCGGGTCGCCGGCACCGCGCAGCAGTCGGTCGACCTCGGGGTTCTCGCCGGGTGAGTCCAGGCGGACGATCTCCTCGGCGGCGAAGTCGGCGCCGCCGTCGCGCAGTACGTCCGCCCACGGCACGACACGCGGGGCCGGCAGGCCGGCCGCGCGTACCGCGTCCTCGAAGAGGGCGACCCGACGGTTCTCCGGGTTGCCGACCACCGCCAGGCGCGGCGCGGACGCGCGCTCCGGGCGCGGCTCGTCGAGGGAGGAGGGACGGTGACCCATGAGTGCTGTGCTCACTCCCCGACGGCGACATAGCGCCACGGCGTGCCGTCGTCGTCCGAGTCCTCCTCGGCGTCGTCGCGGTCGAGGTCCACCTCGACGCCCGCGGTCTCCACGGTCCGCCGGACGCGCTCCTGGAGGGCCTCGCTCAGGTAGTGGTAGTGCAGGTCGAGCTTCTTGAGGTGGGTGAGCGGCTGGCCGCCGAGCAGGGCGGCCGCGCCCTCGTCGGTCAGCACGCCCATGGAGAGGTCCAGCACCTCCAGACGGGCCACCACGGGCGCGGACGCCACGGCCGCGGCCACGGCGTCCTGGATCTCGCTGTTGCGCAGGGCGAGGTGACGCAGGTTCGGCAGCCGGGCGCCGGACAGGATCGGCTCCAGGTCGGCGATCTCGCTGTCGCCGCCGTACTCGGGGGTGCCGAGCCACAGGTCGAGGTGGACCAGCTCGGGCAGGTCGCTGCCGCCGACCCCGCGCACGACCTCCGCGGGCAGTCCGCCCGTCTCGATCACGAGCCTGCGCAGCGCGCGGTGGCTCACCGCGGGGAAGACCAGCCCGGACCCGCCGCGCACGCCGAGCTCCTCCAGCGCGGGGAACGCGGCCAGGACCGGGGTGACATCGGTCTGGTTGATCCAGGAGATCTCGCACTCCTCCCCCACCATGTCGCCGAGGAACACCGCCCGCAGCGCGGGGAAGCGGTCCCGGGCGGCCACCAGCGCCTCGATGACGTCGGAGGCGTCCGTGTCGTACGCCTCCTGCCAGGCGCCGACGATCAGGGCCCGCACGCGGGTGGTGTCGACGGCGGAGCAGAAGCGGGCGAACGCCTTGGTCCAGTCCTCGTCGGCGTCGTAGACGTCGCTGGTGACGCGCCAGGCGAAGGCCTCCGGGTCGGGCAGGTCGTCGGTCCTGCCGCCCGGGCCCGGGAAGGTGTGGGCGGGCAGCCGGTACAGCGCGTTCAGGTGGTCGGTGACGGTCATGCGGCTGCTCCCCGGGGAAAAAAGATGCGCGGTCCGTGATGTGTCCGCAGTTCTACCAACAGGCACTGACAACACCTGTAGGCGGGGCCTCGGTTCGGAGCACCGGCCCGGGACATCGGCGCGGGGCGTTGTCAGTGGTGGTCCGTACCGTCTTCGGCATGAGGCCGGTGCGCGAAGCGTCCGGCGGGAAGGGGAGAGCCATGTACCGGCAGGGAGACGTGCTGATCGTGCCCGTCGCGGAGGCCGCGGTGCCGCCGCACGTGGCGGTCGCGCCGAAGGAACGGCGGGACGCGCGGGGCCGGCTCGTGCTGGCGCTGGGCGAGGTCACCGGGCACGCCCACGCGGTGGTGGGCCCGGGGGATCTGGTGCGGGAGCCCGGGCCGTTCGGTCCGCTGCTGCTGCACCTTCCCCAGGGCGGCCGGGTGGTCCACGAGGAGCACGCGGCGATCGCGTTGCCGAAGGGCTGGTACCGGGTGATCCGGCAGCGGGAGTACGTGCCCGGATCCGTGCGGATCGTCGCGGACTGAGCGGAAGGTGACCGAGGTGACGGAGGGGCGGATGACGACGACGGATCTCGCCGGGGCAGTGCCCGGGGCGGAAGCGGACACGGCGGTGGAGGGGACGTCCTTCGAGGACGTGCGTGGCTGGCGCGCCTGTGCCGCGGCGGCCGTGCCCGCCGACCGCGCGGCCGCCGAGGACGGCGTGCGCCGGGCCTACCGGCAGGCCGGTCTACCGGAACCGGAACGCGTGGTGTGGGCCGCTTCGCCGCGGGCGGCCGTCACGCTGGTCCGGGAGCTGGCGGACAAGGGCGCGGGTGTGCGCGAGGCGGTCCGCAGCGCTCCATGGGCCGGCGAACGGCAGCGGCTCCACACGCGGTTGGGCGCGGCGGGCTGGGCGGCGCACTGGGCGGCGACCGGTGGGCTCCTGTGGGAGCCGACGCAGGCCCTCGTCGACCGGATCCGCGCCGGGGTGCTGGAGGAGCTGGCCGGCGGGGACACGGGGAAGGAGGCCGCGGAGATCCGGCTCGTACTGCTGGACGCCGTGCTCGGTCAGCACGACGCGCCGTGGCTCGCCGCGTTCCCGACGGACCGGGGCCCGCTCGCGGGGCTGGCCGCGGTGAGCCGCCACGCCGGCTGGTGGTGGCCGTTCGCGCGGGTGGCGGTGGTGTGCGAGCGTCCCGTGGCCCTGCACCGCGACGAGGCGGGCCGGCTCGACCACGGGGACGGTCCGGCACTGGCGTACCCCGACGGCTTCGCCCTGCACGCCTGGCGCGGCATGCCGGTCCCGGCCGAGTTCCTCGCCGGACTGCCGGCGCTCACCCCGGACCGGATCAGGTCCGAGGAGAACGCCGAACTGCGCCGGGTGATGCTGGAGTACTACGGCTACGACCGCTATCTAGCGGACTCCGGGGCGCGTCACGTCCACCGCGACGAGACGGGCACCCTGTGGCGCATAGACCTGCCGGACGACGAGCCCGTCGTCATGGTGGAGGTCCTGAACTCCACACCGGAGCCGGACGGGACGCGACGCACCTACTGGCTGCGGGTGCCGCCGGCGACCCGTACGGCGCGGGAGGGGGTCGCCTGGACCTTCGGCCTGGCGGCGGAGGTGTACGCGCCCGAGCGGGAGACGTGAGCCGGAGAGCCGCGCGGCCGGGCCTCAGCCTTCGGCGGCGCGGACCAGTACGTCGGTGATCTGGGAGCGGACCGCGTCCCGGGCGGCGGTGGGGAGGGCGCCCAGGTCGGTGCCCGCCAGGGCGTGCAGGACCTGTTCGAGGTCCGGGTCGTACGGCGTGCTCTCGCTGAACACCTCGTAGCCGTCGCGTACGGCCACCCGCAGGTCACGGGGGGTGTCGCCGTCGGCGTGCACCGCGGCGGCGACGACGAGGGGCGGCGGGCCGCCCGCCTCTCCCGCCAGCTTGCGGTAGCCGCTGACCAGGGGTGCGCGCCAGCGCAGGGCGAGCAGCACGTGACGCTTCACCAGCAGCTCGGTCAGATCGGTGTCGTACACGCTGTCGGCTCCCAGGACGGTGGCCCGGGCGTCGAGGGCCAGGGCCGCCGGGAGCAGACAGCGCAGGGTACTGCCGACGATGTTGCCGCCGACCGTGGCGGCCCGGCGCACCGCGCCCGTGCCCACGCCGGAGGCCGCCCGGTGCAGCGCCTCGGGCACCGTCGCGTCGACCTGGCTGAGCAGCACGGCCCCGCCGAGTTCCTCGGGGCCGACCGTGCCGGCCTCCGGCACGTTGCGCAGCGACACGGCCTGCTCGGGGAAGCCGTCCCGCTGCCAGCCCGCCCACACGAGCGTGGCGCCTCCTATCGGTACCGCTCCCTCGGCCAGACACCGCTGGGCTTCGGATATGGAGGAGGGAAGACGCAACTGCACGACAACCGACCTGCCTTCCCTGGAAGTTCGTGGTGCGTGACACGGTGTCATCGTGTGTCCCCGTGGCACTCACCCGCATGATCAATGGCAGAACGGATTCTGCCCAGGCGCGCGGGGGCGCATACAGGGCTCATGGCTGCACCTTTCGCAACGTGTAATTGCGTTGCGGCCACGCCACGTCCCCCGGACCCTGGCGCCATGTCCTCTCTCCTGCGTCCCGCCGCCCTCGCCGACGCGCCGGCCGTCACCGGTCTGCTCAACGAGATCGACCTCGTCGAGATCGGCCGGCCCGAGACGGACCTGCACACCGTCGAGGCCGATCTGAAGCATCCCGAGACGGATCTGGAGCGGGATTCCTGGCTCGCCTTCGACGGCGACCGGCTGGTCGCCTACGGGCTGCTGTGGGACGAGTCGGGCGGCGAGCGCGTCGACATCGACCACTACGTCCTGCCCGACCGGCAGGAGGCGGGGCAGCTCGTCCTGGCCGCGATGGAGGCCCGGGCGCTGGAGAAGGCACGGGAGAACGGGGCCGGGCGGGCCGTGGTGCATCTGCATCTCAACGCGGCGCCCACGCTCGACCTCGCGCTGCTCCGGGCCCGCGGCTGGTCCGTCGTCCGGCGGTACCACGTGCTGCGCCGGCCCGTGGACCGGGCCGGGGACCGGCCGCCGGCGCCGCCCGCCGGGGTGCGGCTGCGGTCCTGCGCCACCGAGGCGGACCGGGCCCGCGTCCACGAGCTCTACCGGTCCGCCTTCGCCGAGCACTTCGACTTCCAGCCGCGCGGCTACGAGCAGTGGCTGCACGACGTCGACGCGGCGGGGCTCGACTGGTCCCTCGTGTGGATCGCGGGCACGGACGAGTTCGGGGACGCCGGGTTCCTTATGGCCCGCGACGACCGTGCGGCGATGGGGTGGATCCGCAGCATCGGTGTGCTGCGCGAGGCCCGGGGCCGCGGGCTGGCCGGGCTGCTGCTGCGGCACGCCTTCGCGGCCTTCGCCGCCCGGGGCCGGGACACCGTCGGGCTCGGTGTGGACACCTCCAACGCGACCGGCGCGCCCGGGCTGTACGCGCGTCACGGAATGGTCCTGCACTACGCCGTGGACACCTGGGAGGCCGTCCTGCGGTGAGACCGCGCGGCCCCGGTCCGCACCCGGACGGCCTCTTCGGGGGCGGTCCGCCTACGGTGTCGCGGCGGGAAGCCGCGTCGGCACCACCGGAAGCATCATGCCGTCACCGAGTGGCGCCGTGTGCGGCACGAGGGCGCCTTCCCTGGCGATCTGGAGCAGGTTCGGCAGTGTGTAGGGTTCGGCACCGTCGAGGTCGACCTGGTAGCCGAGGTCTCCGAGGCTCGCCGCGGTCATCCGGCTCAGTGGGTTGCCGGCTCCGGAGATGAACGGCGACATGAGTTCGTTGACGAAGACCGCCTCACGCCAGTGGCTGTCCTGCGTACCGGGTCCGCCGAAGTTGGCGACCGGTACGGGGGCAGGGTCCTCCTCGCCGAGGAGCGCGGCGAATTCGGCCGTCGCGAGGGCACCGACGAAGGTGGGGTTCGAGCTGCCGGCGCCCTTGAGGAGGCCGAACGCCGTCCAGAGGGTGCCGATGCCCAGGACGTGTCCCATTTCGTGCGTGATCACGTCGACGAGCGTGCCGTCCGCTTCCATCTGACTGAGATCGGCGGAGTCGAACCTCATCACGCCCTTCGCCGGCAGAAACGCCCCGAACTGCGCGGAGTCGTCGCGGAAGTCGGTGGGACCGGCCATCCCCAGCACACGGCCGGGGCCGTCGATGGTGACCCCTTCGGCCTCGATGAGCAGATCGTCGATGATGTCGCCGCCCACGAGCGCGGTGTCCAGGTCCCCGACGATGACCTTGGCCCAACGGTCGGCCGCCGCGGCGAAGGCGTCCTGCTGATTGGCCGTCAGTCCGCCGAGGAAGCGGATCTCGATGGTGAACGGTGACGATGTGCGGGCTATTTCCCTGGCCCGCTCGAAACTGGCGACCGCTCGATACGTCTGGAAGGTGTTGGTGGCGACCTTGCTCATCACGGTTCTCCTCCATGTCGGCCCGGACGAAGAGTCACCCCTCTTCCCACACTAGGCCGACGGGGTGGGGGGTGCGCGTCGACGCCCTTGCCGATTCCGGGTGATCGAGTTGCCCGCCCTCGAGGGACATCGGACAATTGACGTTATAGCCGTCTTCCGCCGCGGGCCCTCCCGCTCTCCCCCGATGCGGGCACTCCTCCGCGAAGGCGTACGGCGAGGGCGGACGGGCAACCGACGCTCACATCACCCGAGTCGGGCCTGGCGGACATGACCGGC
The DNA here is from genome assembly GCF_040295245.1 of Streptomyces sp. NPDC002884. NCBI lineage: Bacteria > Bacillati > Actinomycetota > Actinomycetes > Kitasatosporales > Streptomycetaceae > Streptomyces > Streptomyces sp. NPDC002884. The sequence continues at coordinate 28,475 of NZ_JBEOVB010000032.1, forward strand.
GGTCCGCGACGACTCCTTCGTTTCTCCGCCCCGCCCCCGCCTCTGGCCCCTCGCCTCTCGCCCTCGCCCGTCGTCCGCGCGAGGGCGTGCGCCGTCCACGTGCAGGAACAGGAGCAACGTGATGAGCGAGCGACGACGCGCCGCACGGCGTCCCGCGGCCGGATACCGTACGTCCCTGCCCTGGCGGATCGTCACCGGCGGGGCCCAGTACGTCGACCGGCGCGTCAGCTGGGACAGGCTGCCCGTCCTGCCCGGTCTGCTGACCCTCCTCGGGCTGCGCGTCGGGCTCCGGCAGAGGAATCTCCACGACACCGGCTCCGTGCCCTCGGTCGACCTCCCCGGTGCGGCGCCGCCGTCCGAGAGCCACAAGGTCAACCGGACAGCCGACGGCAGCCACAACGACCTCGGCGAGCCTCGGATGGGCATGGCGGGCACCCGCTTCGGCCGGAACATCCCGCTGGACCGGATCGCCCCGGCCGGACCCGAGGACGTCCTGGCGCGGCCCAACCCCCGCGAAGTCAGCCGCGCGCTGCTCACCCGGGACGGGCTGATTCCGGCGGAGTCGGTCAACTCCCTGGTCGCCGCCTGGCTCCAGTTCATGGTCCGCGACTGGTTCAGCCACGGTACGAGCCCCGTGGAGCGGCCCTGGGAACTCCCCCTCACGGACGACGACCCGTGGCCGGAACAGCCCATGCGGATCATGCGGACACCGGACGACCCGACGCGCGACCCCGCGGCACCGGCCGGCACGCCCGACACCCGCGTGAACGTCTCCTCCCACTGGTGGGACGCCTCGCAGCTCTACGGATCGAACGCGTCCGAGCAACGCCTGATGCGCACCGGCGCGCTGGGCAAGCTGCACCTGTGGGACGACGAGCAGTCCCCGTTCCCCTCGGACCCCTCCCGCGACCCCTCGCGGGTGCCCGGCTTCTGGCTGGGTCTGGCGATGATGCAGCACCTGTTCGCCCGGGAGCACAACGCGATCTGCGACCACCTGCACGGCGCCTACCCGTCCTGGGGCGACGAGGAGTTGTTCCAGCGCGCCCGCCTGGTCAACGCCGCGCTGCTCGCCAAGATCCACACCGTGGAGTGGACCCCGGCCGTGATCAGCCACCCCACCACCGTCACGGCCCTGCGCGCCAACTGGTGGGGCCTCGCGGGCGAACGCGTCCACGATCTCTTCGGCCGGATCAGCGGCAGCGAGGTCCTCAGCGGTATCCCCGGGGGCAGGACGGACCACTACGGCGTCCCGTACTCCCTCACCGAGGAATTCGTCGCCGTCTACCGCATGCACCCGCTGATCCGTGACGAATGGCACCTGCGCTCCGCCGCCGACGACGCCACCCTGCGGCACTGCACCCTCCGTGACATCTCGGGCCCCGGTGCGCTGAAGGTCCTGGAGACCACCGGGACGGCCGATCTGCTCTACAGCTTCGGCACCCTGCATCCCGGACTGGTCACCCTGCACAACTTCCCCCGGTTCCTCCAGGAGTTCGAGCGTCCCGACGGCCGTCTTCAGGACCTCGCCGCCACCGACATCCTGCGCTCCCGTGAACTGGGCGTCCCTCGCTACAACGAGTTCCGGCGCCTGCTGCGGCTGAAGCCGGCGAAGACCTTCGCGGAGCTGACGGACGATCCGCAGTGGGCGGAGCAGATCGAGCGGCTCTACGACGGGGACGTCGAGAAGGTCGATCTCATGGTCGGGCTGTACGCGGAGCGGCTGCCGGCCGGATTCGCCTTCAGCGACACGGCGTTCCGCATCTTCGTCCTGATGGCCTCGCGCCGGCTGAACAGCGATCGCTTCTTCACCGAGTACTACACGCCCGAGGTGTACTCCAAGGCCGGTATGGCCTGGATCGACGACAACAGCATGATCACGGTGCTGCTGCGCCACCACCCGGAGCTGCGGCCGGCGCTCGCGGGCCTGACGAACGCGTTCGTGCCGTGGCGCACCGCCGGAAGGACGGTGGACTGACATGGCTGCGACGGACAGGTCCCGCGGCGAGCGGGAGCGCCAGGTGGCGGCGGCCGCCGCACGGTACGGAGCGGCCGGCGACGAGCGGCGCGCGGTCGAGCGGCAGCAGGACGCGGGCGTCGCCTTCCCCGACTCCGAGGAGGCACTCGCGGCCCGCGCGGCCCGGCTGCTCGAACGGCACGCGGTGTCCCCCGCCATGGTGGTGGAGGCCGTCCGCGCGGAGCCGCTGGCCGCGACCGCGGCGTACGAGCGCATCCTCGGGGTGTCCAAGGAGCTCCAGGCCTGGAGCTTCCTGCCGCGCGGCAGCCGGGCCGCACGTACCGTCGCCCGGATCTCGGTCCGGGAGAACGGCCGTGAACTGCCGCTCGGCACCGGCTTCCTCGTCTCGCCGAGCCTGCTGATGACCAACCATCATGTCCTCACCGACGCGGACGCCTCCCGGCAGTGCTTCGTCGAGTTCGACGCCCAGGTCACCGTCGACAACACCCCTCAGGCACCGACACGGCTGGAGCTCGACCCCGACGCCTTCTTCACGGCGGACGAACGCCTCGACTTCGCGCTGGTGTTCGTCGCCTCCGGCCCGGACGGGCGGCCCCCCGGGGAGACGTTCGGCTGGAACCGGCTCAGCGCCCAGACGGGGAAAGTGGTGATCGGCGAGCCCGTCAACGTCATCGGCCACCCGATGGGCCGCCTGAAGGAGATCGCCGTACGCGACAACATGCTCCAGACGCGTCTCGACGACTTCCTCCACTACATGACGGACACCGAGCCCGGAAACTCCGGATCCCCGGTCTTCAACGACCAGTGGGAGGTCGTCGCGCTCCATCACAGCGGGGTGCCCAGGACGGACGACAAGGGCCGCGTCCTGCGCCGGGACGGGCAGGTCTGGCGCCCCGGGGACGGCGAGGACGCCATCGACTGGGTGGCCAACGAGGGCGTGCGCGTCAGTTCGATCCTGAAGCACCTCGCCGCGCTGCCGCGCACCTCCCCGTCGCCGTCGCCGCTGGACGACCTGGGCACCGAGGCAGGTCTGGCCCAGGGGCGGGCCGCCGCCGCTCCCGCCCCGGCACCCGTCGTCGTCGCCGCGCCGCCGTCGGCTCCCGAGCGGGCCGCCGCGCGGGCGGGCCTGCGGGCCCGGGACGGCGCGTTCGGCGGCGACCGGCACCTGGTCTTCCTGCACGGTCGTTCCCAGGAGGGCAAGGACCCCGAGAAGCTGCGCCGCGCATGGGCGGCCGGGCTCAGCCAGGGACTCGTGCGGGCCGGGCTTCCTCCCGTCGACCCGGCGGACGTCTGGTTCCCCTACTACGGCGACAGGCTGGCGCAGGCCCTCACCGCGCACGAGGCCGTCCCGCGCCTGGTGGAGGCGCCGACCGCCACGGCGGCGGAGGTGGTCGCGCCCTCCGCTCCGTCCGCCCGCGCGGTGTACGAGGAGATCATCGGCGAGGCGGCCGTGAAGTGGAACATGCCCGAGGAGCGGCAACCGGCCACCGAGGGCTTCGGTCCGGGCGACCTCGTCGGCGCCCTCCAGAAGAGGCTGAGCTGGCTGGCCGCCAGGAGCGACCTCGACGCGTGGGCCATCGCCCTGATCTTCCGTGACGTGGCCGCGTACCTCGACGACGCCCGGCCCGTCCGTGACGAGGTCCTGAACTGTGTGCTCGAGGCGGTGCCGGACTCGGGCGAGGTGGTCCTCGTCAGCCACAGCCTGGGCACGGTCGTCGGCCTGGACCTCGCCACACGGCTGCCCCCGGGGGTGAGCGTCGTCCATCTGACCACGGCCGGCAGCCCTCTCGGCCTGGACAGTGTGTACAGCAGGCTCCTCGTGGGCGGGCCCAAGCGTCCCGACACGGTCGCGGACTGGTTCAACGTGTGGTGCCCCGACGACGCGGTCTCCATCGGTTGCCCGCTGGCCGACGACTGGGCGGACGGCCTGACCGACCTCGCCGTCGTCAACGCGCGCGACCGGGCCCACAGCATCGTGGAGTACCTCTCCCACACCGAGGTCGCCCGGTCGGTCGCCGGCCGCCTCGCGCTCTGAACCGGCCGCGGCACCGGCCCTCGTGAGGTGCCGTCAGCCGTTCAGCGCCAGCCAGGGCTGGGGGTCGGCGTAGTAGCCGTCGTAGATCACCTCGAAGTGCAGATGGGGGCCGGTGGACAGGCCGGTGGAGCCGACCCGCCCCAGCGGGGTCCCGGTCTGCACGGTCTGTCCCACGGTGACGCCGATGGCGGACAGGTGGCTGTACGTCGTCTGGAGCCGTTTGCCCTCGATCGTGCCGTGGTCGACGACGACCCGGTTGCCGTAGGCCGTGGTCATGGCGGCGAAGACGACCGTGCCCGCGCGGGCGGCGGAGACCTGGGCGCCCTGCGGTGCGCCGAAGTCCACGCCGGTGTGGAGTTTGGTGACGCCGGTGAGGGGGTGCTGGCGGGAGCCGTAGGGGGAGGTGATGGTGAGGGTGGTGACGGGCGGCGCCAGGATCGCGTCGGCCAGGACCCCACCGCCGCTCGTGTCCTCCCGGTCGAAGGCCTCGTACTTCGCGAACAGGGCCTTGACCTCGCTGAGGTAGGTCTGTGCCGAGGCGGGGACGCCTCCCGCCTTCGTCACGGCGTCCGTGCCGACCGCGTAGGCGGCGAGGGTGAGGTCGACGAGGTCCCCGTTGACGGTGCCGTCGGTTCTGAGTCCGGTGACCTCCTGGGCAAGGGAACAGTCCTGGCGGCCGAGGGCCATGATGGCGTCGGCCGGATCGGCCGGTGAGGAGCGGCCGTTGCCGTCGTCGTCCTTGCCCCAGGTCTTCCAGCCGGCAGCGGTGAAGGCGGCGATGCCCTGCGCGCCGGAGGTGGTGGCGCTGTCGTTGCTCCAGCCGGTGAGCTGCTCGATCTGCGCGGCGAGGGCGGACGCGGTGACGACGGTGCAGGCGTCGGCGGACTTGCGCAGCCAGGGGCCGTAGCTCGCGTCGACACCGGCGGGGGCGTCGTCCTGCGAGGTGCTCCCCCCGGCGCTCCAGTCGTCGGGGAGTCCGCCGGTCAGGGCGAGGAACCCGGCGACCGTGGTGAGGGTGACCAGGCCCGGCAGCACCAGGAGAGTGAAGGGGCCGGGCCCGCGCCGACGGGGGCGCGGGGCGGGTACTTCCGCGGGCGGCGCTTCGGCGACGGAGGCTTCGGCGACTGGGGCTTCGGCGTCGGGAGCTTCGGCGACGGAGGCCCGCGGAGTGGGAACCGCGAAGGTGGTGGCGGCCTCGTGCGGAGGGGTCTCGACAGCGGGCTCGTCGCTCACGCGGCGGACTCCGGACGACGGGTCAACGGCCGCTGCGGGAAAGTGCAGTTGTTCACGGACGGACGCTAGCGGGTGACCCGGCGCACGTCACCGGACGCGAGGGCAGACCCGCTGCCCTCGCGGGCAGCGCCCCGCGCGGGACTGTCGGCGGGAGTTGGTAGAAAGTACGCCGCACGGGCCGGGGCGCGTTCCCGGCCACCGTCCGCTCACGCACCGCTCACGGAGGTACCCGCCCATGACGCTGGCGCACATCTCGGAACTGCACGGCCTGCCGGTGTTCGTCTTCCCCCTGCCCGGGGAGAGCGCCCGGGACCTCCCCGAAGCGGAGTCCGTGGCCTGGAAGCTCGTCCGGCAGGACGGCGACCCGGAGGACTTCGACGCGTGCTGGACCCGGTTCCTGGACACCGTGGACCCCTCGCGGGTGCGCGCCCTGGTCCTCGGGGCGGGCGCCTACGGCAGCGAGCTGGACGTCGGCGACTGCTGCGACGAGGTCGTGGAGCGCCTCGCCGGGGCGGCGGACCGGCTGACCGGCCTGCGGGCGCTCTACCTCGCCGACCTCGAGTTCGAGGAGTGCGAGCTCTCCTGGATCGTCCAGGGCGACGTCAGCCCGTTCCTCGCCGCCTACCCCGGGCTGGAGGAGCTCGCCGTGCGCGGTTCGGGCGGTGGTTTCGGCGGCGGTCCGGGGCTGGAGTTCACGCCGTTGCGCCACGAGGGTCTGCGCGTCCTGCGCTTCGAGAACGGCGGGCTGCCCGCCGAGGTGGTGCACGGGCTCGCCGCCTCGGACCTGCCCGCGCTGGAGCACCTGGACCTGTGGCTGGGCACGGAGTCGTACGGCCGCTCCACCACCGTGGCCGACCTCGCGCCGATCCTGGACGGCTCCGGGCTGCCCGCCCTGCGCCGGCTGGGTCTGCAGAACGGCGACATCCAGGACGAGGTGGCCGCCGCCGTCGCCGCGGCACCCGTGGTGGCCCGGCTGACCGCCCTGCACCTGGGCCGCGGCACCCTGTCCGACACGGGTGCCGCTGCACTGCTGAGCGGTCAGCCGCTGGTGCATCTCCAGGAGCTGGACCTGCACCACCACTATCTGTCCGACGCGATGGCGGAGCGGATACGGCGGTCTCTGGAGCCCTACGGCGTGAAGGTGGACCTGTCGGGCCGGGAGGACGCGGACGGCCCGGACGACCGGTACGTGGCCGCGGGCGAGTGACCGTCCGCGGCCCGTGACCTCAGCCCACCTCGACCAGCAGGTCGCCGCCCTCCACCTGCTGGATCCGGTTGATGGCCAGCCGCGACACCGTGCCCGCCTTCGGAGCCGTGATCGTGGCCTCCATCTTCATGGCCTCGATGGTGGCGATCGTCGCGCCGGCCTCCACCTCGTCGCCCTCGGCGACCGCAAGCGTGACCACGCCCGCGAACGGCGCGGCGACATGCCCGGGGTTGGCGCGGTCGGCCTTCTCGGTCACCGGTACGTCGGAGGCCGCCGCGTTGTCCCGCACCTGGATGGGCCGCAGTTGGCCGTTCAGGGACGACATCACGGTGCGCAGACCGCGCTCGTCGGCCTCACCGACGGCCTGGAGCTCGATCAGGAGCCGGACGCCCGGCTCGAGGTCGACGGCGTACTCCTTGCTCGGCCGCAGACCGTAGAAGAAGTCCTTGCTGTCGAGCACGCTGGTGTCGCCGTAGGCCTGGCGGTGCGTCTCGAAGTCGCGGGTCGGGCCGGGGAAGAGCAGCCGGTTGAGGGTGCTGCGGCGGGACTTCTCCAGGCCCTCGCGGTCCTCGGTGGTCAGGTCCTGGACGGGCTTGGCCTGCCCGCGGCCCTGCAGCGCCTTGCTGCGGAACGGCTCGGGCCAGCCGCCGGGCGGGGTGCCGAGTTCGCCGCGCAGGAAGCCGATGACGGAGTCGGGGATGTCGTAGCGGTCGGGCGACGCCTCGAAGTCGTGCGGGGACACTCCGGCGCCGACCAGGTGCAGGGCGAGGTCGCCGACCACCTTGGAGGACGGGGTGACCTTCACCAGATGGCCGAGGATGCGGTCGGCGGCGGCGTACATCGCCTCGATGTCCTCGAAGCGGTCCCCGAGGCCGAGCGCGACGGCCTGGGTGCGCAGGTTGGAGAGCTGTCCGCCGGGGATCTCGTGGTGGTAGACGCGTCCGGTCGGGGAGGCCAGGCCCGCCTCGAAGGGGGCGTAGATCCTGCGGACGCCCTCCCAGTAAGGCTCCAGGTCGCCGACGGCCTGGAGGTCGAGGCCGGTGGGCCGCTCGGAGTGGTCGGTCGCGGCGACGATCGCCGACAGCGAGGGCTGCGAGGTCGTGCCCGCCATGGAGGCCACGGCGCCGTCGACGGCGTCCGCGCCGGCCTGGATCGCCGCCAGGTAGGTGGCGAGCTGGCCGCCCGCGGTGTCGTGGGTGTGCAGGTGCACCGGCAGGTCGAACTCGCGGCGCAGCGCCGACACGAGCTTCGCGGCGGCCGGGGCCCGCAGCAGGCCCGCCATGTCCTTGACGGCCAGCACATGGGCGCCCGCGTCGACGATCTGCTCGGCCAGCCGGAGGTAGTAGTCGAGGGTGTAGAGCCGCTCGTTCGGGTCGGACAGGTCGGAGGTGTAGCAGAGGGCGACCTCGGCGACGGCCGTCCCCGTCTCCCGTACGGCGTCGATGGCGGGCCGCATCTGGCCGACGTCGTTGAGCGCGTCGAAGATGCGGAAGATGTCGATGCCGGTGGCGGCGGCCTCCTGGACGAAGGCGTCGGTCACCTCGGTCGGGTAGGGCGTGTAGCCGACGGTGTTGCGGCCGCGCAGCAGCATCTGGAGGCAGATGTTGGGGACGGCCTCGCGCAGGGCGGCCAGCCGCTCCCACGGGTCCTCGGCGAGGAAGCGCAGGGCGACGTCGTAGGTGGCGCCGCCCCAGCACTCCAGGGACAGCAGCTCGGGCAGGGTCCGGGCGACCAGCGGGGCCGAGGCGAGGAGGTCCTTGGTGCGGACGCGGGTGGCCAGCAGCGACTGGTGGGCGTCGCGGAAGGTGGTGTCGGTGACGCCGATGGTCGGCGACTCGCGCAGCTGTCGGGCGAAGCCCTCGGGCCCGAGGTGGACCAGGCGCTGACGGGAGCCCGCGGGCGGCTCGGTGTCGGGCACCGGCGGCAGCTTGGTGACCGGGTCGACCAGCTCGGGCCGCTCACCGTGCGGCTTGTTCACCGTGACGTCGGCGAGGTAGGTCAGCAGCTTGGTGCCGCGGTCGGCCGAGGAGCGCGCGGTGAGCAGGTGCGGGCGCTGTTCGATGAACGACGTCGTGACGCGCCCGCCCTGGAAGTCCGGGTCGTCCAGGACGGCCTGGAGGAACGGGATGTTGGTGGACACGCCCCGGATGCGGAACTCGGCCACGGCACGCCGGGCCCGCTTGATCGCGGTCTCGAAGTCCCGGCCCCGGCAGGTCAGTTTGACCAGCATCGAGTCGAAGTGCGCGCTGATCTCCGTACCGGCGTGGGTGGTACCGCCGTCGAGACGGATGCCGGACCCGCCGGGCGAGCGGTAGGCGCTGATGCGGCCGGTGTCGGGGCGGAAGCCGTTGGCGGGGTCCTCGGTGGTGATCCGGCACTGGAGGGCGGCGCCGTGCAGGGTGACCGTGTCCTGGGACAGGCCGAGGTCGGCCAGGGTCTCGCCGGCGGCGATGCGCAGCTGGGCCTGGACGAGGTCGACGTCGGTGACCTCCTCGGTCACCGTGTGCTCGACCTGGATGCGCGGGTTCATCTCGATGAAGACGTGGTTGCCCGCGGGGTCGAGGAGGAACTCGACGGTACCGGCGTTGCGGTAGCCGATCTCGCGGGCGAAGCGCACGGCGTCGGCGCAGATCCGGTCGCGCAGCCCGGGGTCGAGGTTGGGCGCGGGAGCCAGCTCGATCACCTTCTGGTGACGGCGCTGGACCGAACAGTCGCGCTCGAAGAGGTGGATGACGTCGCCCTCGCCGTCGGCGAGGATCTGCACCTCGATGTGGCGCGGGTCGACGACGGCCTTCTCCAGGAAGACGGTCGGGTCGCCGAACGCGGACGCGGCCTCGCGGGACGCCGCCTCGATGGACTCGCGCAGCACGGCCGGGTCCTCGACGCGGCGCATGCCCCGTCCGCCGCCGCCGGCGACCGCCTTGACGAACAGGGGGAAGCCGATCTCCTCGGCGGCCCGGACCAGTTCGTCGATGTCGTTGGAGGGCTCGGACGAGCCGAGGACGGGCACGCCGGCCGCGCGGGCCGCCGCCACCGCGCTCGCCTTGTTCCCCGTCAGTTCGAGGATGCGCGCGTCGGGGCCGACGAACGTGATGCCCGCCTCCTCGCAGGCACGCGCGAGTTCGGGGTTCTCGGAGAGGAACCCGTAGCCCGGGTAGACGGCGTCGGCGCCCGCCCGGCGCGCGGCGCCGACGATCTCCTCGACGGAGAGGTAGGCGCGCACCGGGTGCCCCTGCTCGCCGATCTCGTAGGCCTCGTCGGCCTTCTGCCGGTGGAGTGAGTTGCGGTCCTCGTAGGGGAAGACCGCGACCGTGCGCGCGCCCAGCTCATAGCCGGCGCGAAACGCACGGATCGCGATCTCGCCACGGTTGGCGACCAGCACCTTGCGGAACATCCGGGACCCCTTCAGCCTGGCGGTGACGAGGACCATCGTGTCGGTGCGTGACCGGGTTGGCCATGTGAGTCGGGCCACTCGGCCCATGTCTCGCTCGATCGGACCGTGCCCCACTACATTCGATGCCCGGTCAGGTCGCCGTCGCCGCCGCGGCGGCCCGTCCCGCCTGGCGTCCGGAGAACAGGCAGCCGCCGAGGAACGTGCCCTCCAGGGAGCGGTAGCCGTGGATTCCGCCGCCGCCGAAGCCGGCGACCTCTCCGGCCGCGTACAGACCGGGCACGGGGTTCCCGGCCGCGTTCAGGACCCGGCCGGAGAGGTCGGTCTGGAGACCGCCGAGGGTCTTGCGGGTGAGGACGTTGAGGCGTACGGCGATCAGCGGGCCCGCGCTCGAGTCGAGGATCCGGTGGATGGCGGCCGTCCGGCTGAGTGAGTCGCCGGTGTAGTTGAGGGCGTTGCGGATGCCCATGACCTGGACGTCCTTGGTGTACGCGTTGTCGATCTCCCGGTCCCGGGCCTCGATCTGCCGCTTGAGGTCGGCGAGGTCGATGAGCGAGGTGCCGGTCAGCTTGTTCATGCCGGCGACGAGGTCGGTGAGCGTGGTGGCGACGACGAAGTCCTCGCCCTTGTTCTTGAACTTCTCGATCGGCTCCGGGGTCTGCCAGATCCGGGACAGCAGCTGCCAGACGTTCTTGTTGGTGAGGTCGGGGTTCTGTTCGGAACCGGAGAGCGCGAACTCCTTGGCGATGATCTTCTGGGTCGTGACGAACCAGGAGTAGTCGTAGCCCGAGTCGGTGATGGTCTTGAGGGTGTGCAGGGTGTCGTAGCCGGGGATGTCGGGCGTGTTGAACCGCTTGCCCGTCGCGTCGAACCACATCGAGGACGGGCCGGGGAGGATGCGGATGCCGTGGCCGGGCCAGATCGGGTCGTAGTTGCGCAGGCCCTCGGTGTAGTGCCACATGCGGTCGGGGTTGACGATGCGCCCGCCGGCCTTCTCGGTGATGCCCAGCATGCGGCCGTCGACGTGCGCGGGAACGCCCGTGGCCATGTACTTCGGCGGGGTCCCCAGCCGGGCGGGCCAGTTCTGCCGGACCAGGTCGTGGTTGGCGCCGATGCCGCCCGAGGTGACGACGACGACCGGGGCGCGCAGCTCGAAGTCGCCGACGACCGTGCGGGAGCTGGGCTTGCCGCGGGCCACGCTGCTGGGCTCCAGGACGGCCCCGCGGACGCCGGTGACGACTCCCCCGGTGGTGACGATCTCGTCCACGCGGTGCCGGAACTTGAAGGTCACCTTGTTGTCGGCGACCCCGGCCCGCACCTTCTTCTCGAACGGCTCGACGACCGCCGGCCCGGTGCCCCAGGTGACGTGGAAGCGGGGTACGGAATTGCCGTGTCCGGTGGCGAGACCGCCGCCGCGCTCCGCCCAGCCGACGATCGGGAACCACTGGACGCCGAGCCCGGAGAGCCAGGACCGCTTCTCGCCGGACGCGAACTCGACGTACGCCTTGGCCCACTGGTATGCCCAGTGGTCCTGGCCCTTGGGGTCGTCGACGCCCCGGTCGAAGCCGGCCGTGCCCTGCCAGTCCTGCCAGGCGAGGTCGTAGGTGTCCTTGACGCCCATCAGGCGCTGTTCGTCGGAGTTGACGAAGAACAGTCCGCCGAAGGACCAGAACGCCTGGCCGCCGATGCTCGCCTCGGGTTCCTGGTCGAGGAGGAGCACCTTGCGTCCGGCCGCGACGAGTTCGGCGGTGGCGACGAGTCCGGCGAGTCCGTGGCCGACGACGATCGCGTCGGCGTCCTGCGTGGCGCCGTACGCGGGGAAGGCCTGCGCGGCGAGGGTCGCGCCCGCGAGGACTCCGCCCGCCACGGTCAGGGCGTGGCGGCGGGTGATTCCATCGGCTTCGGGGGTGTCCATGAGCGGCCCTCCTGGAGGCTTCGCGGGGGCGGTACCTGGACCGTGCTCGGGAAAGCCCTGGCCGGTCCATGGGTGGCGTGACTTTGGGGTGTTCCTGCGACAGCTGCGCTGTTACCGTCGGTAGCCCAACAGGAAACCAGGTCGTCACACGGCTCCGGTAGTGCGCGGGCGTCAACGTGAGCGCCGCTCGCTTGTGGCTCGGCGACAGCGTCCGGGCGAAGGGGGGACCATGACCGTCGTCCACGGACCGGAGCCGGTCGCCAGGGTCCTGCGGGACATGGCCGCCGACGTCGATGTGTGCGTCGAACTCGTGCGCGCCGCCCGCAGCCGCTCCCCCGAACTGTCCCGGCTGACCGAGGAGGCGACCCGGTCGCACGTGACGGCGATGCTCCGCGCGGCCGACCCCTGGTTCACCGCGCCGGAGCGGACCGGGTCGGTCGACGATCAGGACTTCACGGCCGCCCTCCTGCTGGGCGCCGACCGTGCCGTGCAGGGCGTGCCGATGACGGTCGTCCTGCGGGGCGTGCAGGCGGCGCTGGCCCGGGCGGCGGAGATCGTGGTGGACCGCTGCCGTTCGGCGGGGGTCTCGGACCGGGCACTGCTGTCGGTCGTCCTGCGGCTCCAGGAGTACGGCGCGGCGATGGAACGGCAGGTCATCCACGGCTACCGCGCCGCCGAGCACGAGTCGCCGCGCACGTCGGGCGCCGTCCGCACCCGGCTGCTGCACCAGGCGCTGCTCGGCGAAGTCCCGCCGCGTGAGGAGGAGTTGGCGCGCGCCGGGGTCCGGGCGGACACCGCCGGGCACTACCACTGCCTGGTCGCCGTCCCCGCGCCCGCGGCCGCGCGGGCGGTGCGCTCGCCGCACACGGTGACCGTGCCGCTCGACGGCCGCACGGCCGGACTGTGCCCGCGGCCGCCGGAGGCCGACGAGGTCGATCCCGAGGCGCTCGTCGTGGTCGCGCCCGCCGCTCCCCTGCCGGAGCTGCCCGCGCTGTACCGGCTGTGCGTGCGCGCCGTGGATCTCGGCCGGCGGCACGGTCTGCACGGGCTGTACGACGTCACGGACTTCGCCGCCCGGATCGCGCTGGCCGAACAGCCCTCGCTGGGTACCCTGCTGAGCCGCCGGCTGCTCGGCTCGCTGGACCCGGCGGACGCCTTCCATCATCAACTCGCCCTCACCGCACTGGCGTTCCTGGACAACGGGCGTCGGCTCGACCAGACCGCGGCGGCGCTGTTCACCCACCCCAACACCGTCCGCTACCGGCTCGGCCGACTGCGGCAGATCACCTCCACGTCCCTCGCGGACGGCGACGGCCCGCTGGCCGCGCTGCATTGGTGGTGGGCCCTCACCGCATGGCTGGAGTCGTCAACACGGCGCTGAGCAGAGGCCCTTGCGGGCCTCTCCGTCATGTTCGACCTGTCGGACATTGTTCGAGAAGTCTTGACGCGGCTGTGTACACCGTTTGACACTCTCGCAACATCACGTCACACGGTTGAAACGGCGGTCCCCCATGACGCACAGACATCGACTCGGCGACCGGGCTGGACGGGGGGCCGTACAATTGGCCGCGCTCACCGCCGTGTCCCTGCTCGTCGGCCTCGTGGGGGCGGCGGCCCCCGTCCAGGCCGACGAGGCCGACGACGTCCCCGCCGGTCTGGCCCTCTGGTACAAGCTCGACGCCACGTCCGGCACCACGGTCGCCGACGCCTCCGGCCACGGCCGCGACGGCACGGTGGCCGGCACCGCCGGCTGGTCGTCCACCGGCCAGGGCCTCGCCTTCAACGGCTCCGACACCTACGTCAAGGTGCCGAACGACGTGCTGAAGGGCATGGACGCGATCAGCGTCGCCATGGACGTGCGGATCGACGCCGCCCAGTCCACCCCGTACTTCCTCTACGGTTTCGGCAACTCCAGCGGCAGCAACGGCAACGGCTACCTGTTCACCACCGGCAACTCGCTGCGCACCTCGATCGCCACCGGCAACTGGTCGACGGAGCAGACCACCAAACCCGCCGACTCCCACAACCTGACCCGCTCGGTGTGGAAACACCTCACCTACACACAGTCCGGCACCACCGGTGTCCTGTACGAGGACGGCGTCGAGGTCGCCCGCAACACCTCGGTCACCATCACCCCCGGCGCCATCGGCTCCGGCATCACCACCGCCAACTACCTCGGCAAGTCCGTGTACTCCGGCGACAAGCTCTTCAAGGGCGACATCCGCGACTTCCGGGTGTACGACCACGCGCTGCCCGCCGCCGACGTGGAGGCCCTCGCCCTCCCCGTCGCCACGCAGGGCGTCGCCGACGACAAGGCCGCACTGAGCCTCGGGGACACCGGCGCCGTCATCGCCGACCTGGACCTGCCGAAGACCGGCACGGCCGGCGGGGCCACGATCAGCTGGGCCAGCGACAACACCGCCCTGGTGTCGGACGCGGGCAAGGTGACCCGCCCCACCGCGGGCGAGCCGGACGGCCACGCCACGCTCACGGCGACCCTCAGGAAGGGCACGGTCACGGCCACCAAGTCGTTCGATGTCACGGTCCTCGCCGCGTTCGACGACGCGACCGCCGCCCGGCAGGCCGCCGACGCCCTCACGGTCCACAACCTCGACGACGTCCGCGGGAACCTCGGCCTCCCGGCCACCGGTTCCTACGGCACCGACGTCACCTGGGCCTCCGCGCGAGCGGACGTCGTCTCGGCCGACGGTGTGGTCCACCGCCCCGCGCACGGCACCGGCGCCGCCACCGTCGAGCTGACCGCGACCGTCACCAAGGGCGCGGCGCAGGCGACCCGCGTGTTCACCGCGAAGGTCCCCGAACTCCCCGTGAAGGAAGCCCTCAAGGGCTACATGTTCAGCTACTTCACCGGCGAGGGCACGTCCGACGGAGAGCAGCTCTACGCCGCGCTCAGCAAGGGCAACGACCCGCTGAAGTGGCGGGAGCTCAACGACGAGCAGCCCGTCCTGACCTCCACCCTCGGCGAGCAGGGCCTGCGCGACCCGTTCATCATCCGCTCCCCCGAGGGCGACAAGTTCTACCAGATCGCCACCGACCTCCGGATCTACGGCAACGGCGACTGGGACGCCGCCCAGCGCACCGGCAGCAAGTCCATCATGGTCTGGGAGTCCACCGACCTCGTCCACTGGACGGACCAGCGTCTGGTGAAGGTCTCCCCCGACAGCGCCGGCAACACCTGGGCGCCCGAGGCGTACTACGACACCGACCTCGGCGAGTACGTGGTCTTCTGGGCGTCGAAGCTGTACGACAACGCCTCGCACTCCGGCGACACCTACAACCGGATGATGTACGCCACGACCCGCGACTTCTACACGTTCAGCGAGCCCAAGGTGTGGATCGACCGCGGTTACTCGGTCATCGACTCCACGGTGATCCAGCACGACGGCACGTACTTCCGGCTGTCGAAGGACGAGCGCAACAACACCTCCTCCACCCCCAACAGCAAGTTCATCTTCGAGGAGAAGAGCGACTCGCTGCTGAACCTCTCCTGGGACGCGGTCGCCGAGGGCATCGGCAAGGGCGCGATGAACGCGGCCGAGGGACCGCTGGTGTTCAAGTCCAACACCGAGGAGAAGTGGTACGCCTTCCTCGACGAGTTCGGCGGCCGCGGCTACCTCCCGTTCGAGACCACGGACCTCGCCTCCGGCGTCTGGACCCCGTCCACCGGCTACGACCTGCCGGCCCGGCCCCGGCACGGCACCGTCCTGCCGGTCACCCAGGCCGAGTACGACCGGCTGCTGCGCGCCTACCAGCCGGACCAGCTGGTCGAGAGCGTCGAGGACGTGTCGGTGAAGACACGGACCGGTCAGGCCCCGGTGCTGCCCGCGACCGTGATCGCCACGTACGCCGACGGTGTCGCCCGCCCGGTCGCGGTGACCTGGGACGACGTCCCGGCCTCGGCGTACGCGCAGGCCGGCACGTTCACGGTGACCGGAAGCCTGCCCGACGGCGCCGCGCTTCCCGTCCGGGCCCGGGTGACGGTCTCCGAGGAGGGCGCCGACGTGCCCGCCGACCTGCTGCTGCACTACGGCTTCGACGAGACGTCCGGCAACATCGCCGTCGACTCCAGCGGCCACGGCAACCACGGCACCTACGTCCGCACGCCCGCGTTCGGGACCGGCGTGGACGGCGGCTCGTTCAAGATGTCCGGCGACTCCGCCACCTCCCCCTACGTCAGGATCCCGAACGGCGTGCTGAAGGACGCCGACAGCGTCACCGTGTCCACGTACGCCAAGTGGCAGGGCGGCTCGTCCTTCCAGTGGCTGTTCGGGCTCGGCCCCGACAGCGACACGTACCTGTTCGCCACCCCCTCCAACGGCGGGTCCAGCCTGTACTCGGCGATCACGAAGGCCAGTTGGTCGGCGGAGTCGAAGCTGACGGCCGGCTCGCAGCTCACCCCCGGCGAGTGGCGGCACGTCACGGTCACCCTCGACGGCTCCACCGGCACGATGGTCCTCTACGTCGACGGAGTCGAGGCGGCCCGCACGACGACCACCGTCAAGCCGTCCGAGCTGTACAACTCCGCCAAGGACTACAGCGGTTACATCGGGCGTTCCCTGTACGCGGCCGACCCGTACTTCGCCGGCGAGGTCGACGACTTCCGCGTCTACGGCCGGGCCCTGTCGGCCGCGGAGGTCATGGAACTCAGCGGAAACACCGCGGGCATCGCCAGGGCGACGCACCCCGCGCTCAAGGTCGACGCCCTCCTGGACAACGCGAACAGCAAGGTCACGCTGCCGCTGAAGGAGGGCACCGACCTCACCGCGCTGGCACCGGAGTTCACCCTCGCCCACGGCGCGGCGATCAGCCCCGCCTCGGGCAGCGTGCACGACTTCAGCAAGCCGGTGACGTACGAGGTGACCGGCTCGGACGGCACGAAGCGCACCTGGACCGTGTCGGCGCTGGTCATGAGGAGCCCGGTGCTGCCGGGTCTC
Source organism: Streptomyces sp. NPDC002884 (assembly GCF_040295245.1). Lineage (NCBI taxonomy): Bacteria > Bacillati > Actinomycetota > Actinomycetes > Kitasatosporales > Streptomycetaceae > Streptomyces > Streptomyces sp. NPDC002884. The sequence continues at coordinate 45,186 of NZ_JBEOVB010000032.1, forward strand.
AACGCCGACCCGAACATCGTCCGCTTCGGCGACACCTTCTACCTGTACCCGACGACCGACGGCTTCGAGGGCTGGAGCGGCACGCAGTTCAAGGCGTACTCGTCGACCGACCTGGTGCACTGGACCGACCACGGCGTCATCCTCGACCTGGGGCCGGACGTCAGCTGGGCCGACAGCAGGGCCTGGGCGCCGGCGATCGCCGAGAAGAACGGCAAGTACTACTTCTACTTCTGCGCCGACGCCAACATCGGGGTCGCCGTCTCCGACTCGCCCACCGGCCCGTTCACGGACGCCCTGGGCAAGCCGCTGCTCAAGGCCGGCCAGTACAGCGGCCAGATGATCGACCCGGCGGTCTTCACGGACGACGACGGCCGGTCGTACCTCTACTGGGGCAACGGCCACGCCTATGTCGTCCCGCTCGCCGACGACATGGTCTCCTTCGACGCCTCGAAGATCACCGACATCACCCCGAGCGGCTACAACGAGGGCAGCTTCGTCGTGAAGCGCAAGGGCACCTACTACTTCATGTGGTCGGAGAACGACACCCGGGACGAGAACTACCGCGTCGCCTACGCCACCGGCCCCTCGCCCACCGGCCCGTGGACCAAGCGCGGCGTGATCCTGGAGAAGGACCTCTCCCTCGGCATCAAGGGCCCCGGCCACCACTCGGTCGTCCAGGTGCCGGGCACGGACGACTGGTACATCGCCTACCACCGCTTCGCCATCCCCGGCGGTGACGGCACCCACCGCGAAACCACCGTCGACAAGCTGGAGTTCGACGCGGACGGCCTGATCGAGAAGGTCGTGCCCACCCTCACGGGCATCGACCCGGTCACCATCGTCCACGCCGGTCCGGACGCCCAGGGCGTCGAGGGCGCCGCGATCGCCCTGAACGCCACGGTCTCCGGGGCGGGCGGCGCACGGTGGACCGTCGAGAAGGGCGCGCCCTGCACGGTCGCGGACCCCGCCGCCGCCCGCACCACGGTCACCTGCACCGACAACGGCACCTACACCGTCCCCCTGACCGGCGGCCGCAGCACCGACTCGGCCGTGGTGACGGTGACCAACGCGGCTCCGGCCATCACGTCCGCCACCGGCCCGTCGGGCCCGGTGCCGGCCGGCCGCGGTACGGCCGTCACCGTCCGGTTCACCGACCCGGGCGCCGCTGACACCCACACCTGCGTCGTCGACTGGAAGGACGGCGGCAAGCCGGCCACCGGCACGGTCACCTCGTCCGGCTGCCGGGCCGAGCACACCTACACCTCCGCGGGCATCCGCCGTCCGGTGATCACCGTCACCGACGACGACGGCGCCCCGGCCACCACGACGCTCCCCGAGCTGATCGTGTACGACCGGGCCGCCGGACCCGTGGTGGGCGCGGGCACCGTCACCGCCAAGGTCGGGCCGAAGCTGACGGGCCAGGCGTTCTTCTCGCTCACGGCCGGCTATCTGCCGGGCGCCGCCGCTCCGGCCGGAGGGGTCACCTTCGACTTCAGGCCGGCCCGCCTGAAGTTCCGCTCCACCGGCCTCGACTGGCTCGTCGTCTCCGGCTCCACAGCCGTACTCCAGGGCTCCGGCACGGTCGCCGGCAAGAGCGGCTACGCCTTCCGCCTCACGACGACGGACAGCCCGGACACCTTCCTCATCAAGATCTGGAAGAAGTCCGGCGGGGAGGTGGTCTACGGCAGTGGCGCCCCGGCGAAGGTCAACGGCGTCATCACGGTCGGCATCCCCCGCCGCCGGTGACCCATCCGCCGTCCGGTCCTGAATACCGGACGATCGGGTGACGGGACGGGCCTCCTGCTCACGCAGGGGGCCCGTTCGTCGTCAGCGCCTCCAGAGCCGTCGCGGTCTCCGGGTGACGTGCGAGCAGGGCCGCCACGGACGACAGGACCTCGCCCGGCTCCCACGTGCCGTCGCAGCCCAGCAAATCCGCCAGCGCGTCGCAGGTCTCCGGGTGAGCGGCGAGGAGCCGCAGGCCGCCGCCGGTGCTCGCCGCCGAGTCCATCGGCACGCGCCGCGGTTGCTCCGGGAGCCGCCACGGCGGTACCCAGGTGTCCAGCTCGGTGAGCCGGGCGGGGAAGAGCCGGCCGGCCTCGCGGATCAGCAGCGGGGCGTGTTCGGCGCCGCCGGCCCGCAAGGTGCTGATGAGGGTCGGCAGCCACGGCAGCAGCACCGCGTCGGGGAGCCGGGCGAACGCGTTCGACACCGCCTCGACGACGAAGTCGGCCAGGCCCGGGACCGGTTCCAGGGCGTGCACGAACCCGCTGAGATAGCGCGGATAGGCGGGCACCACCAGCGGGTTGCCGAGCAGTTCCGCGCAGCGCGCCCGCAGCGCGGCCCTCGGCAGGGTGCCCAGGTGGGTCTGCGCCGCCCACAGCAGCGCGGTGCGGGACGGCTCGGTCGGGTGGGACTGGGCGAGGGCGAGTTCGAGCTGGGTGCGGTCGCAGCCCAGGGACAGCGCCAGGCCCTCCATGCCGAACAGGAAGCCCAGCATCGCCGCGACCTGGCGGACCGTCGCGTCGTCGTCGGTGAACGCCGTCGGCAGCAGCGTGCAGTAGTGCGCGTAGCCCGTCTTGACGAAGGACTCGATCCAGGGCGGGAGCACCGGTTCGGCGGTGCGGTAGTGGGCCAGCAGCCGGCGGACCCGGCGCAGCACCTCCGGCGCGCCGTCGACGCTGCGTTCGCTCGCCAGCACCTCCAGGGCCCGGGTGCCGAGCTCGTCGGCGAGACGGCGGCTGCGCAGATAGAGCGTGGCGTCCTCGACGGCCTCCAGGACCTGCGCCGCGGTGGCCTGCGGGGCGTACGCGACGCGCCGCAGCCGCTGTTCGAGGACCTGCTCGATGCTGACGCCCTCGTACCCCAGCTCGATGAGGGCGCGCTGGTGGGTGCCCAGGGCCAGGTCCCAGGACTCCTGGATGGGGTGTTCGCCGAGGCGGCGTTCGCCCATGATCGGCCGGGCCGCGCCCTGGGGCAGCAGCCGGCGCAGCATCCACAGCAGGTCGGAGCAGCGCGCGAGTTCCGGCCGCGAGGCGATGTCCAGCAGCGCGCGCTGCACTCCGCGCTGCTGCAGCTTCAGCTCCAGCGGCGCGAGCCGGTCGTGCACATCGCGGGCCAGCGGCGGCAGCGCGTCGTAGCCCACCTGGCCGACGCGGTCGCCGCCCATCATGATCTCGACCAGGCGGCCCACATCCCGCCGGCCCGGTACGGCGTCCTTCTCGATACAGGTGACGGCCGCGTCCTGGAAGTCGTACGGCGTCGGCTTGGCGCGGTCGCGCATCCCGGCCAGCAGGATCGACGTCTCGAAGACGGCGATGGCGTCGGCGGTGGAGGCGAGGTAGCCGCTGCGGCGCGCGGCACGCACGATCTCCACGGACCAGCCGAGCAGTTCGGCCTCGTCGAGGGCGTCCAGGGCGGGCGGCCGCTGAAGGAAGCCGGTGAGCCGGTCGGCGGCCGGGGCGGAGGACGAGGGGGGCGCCGGGGCCAGGGCTTTCTTCGTCTTCGTGGTCTTCCTCGCGCCGGCCTGGCCCTCCAGACGGAACGGGCGGACGCCGGTGCGCCTGAGGTTCTTCGCCCATTCCGTCGCCGCGATGGACACCGAGCCCGCGGCCAGGCCGAACTGCGCCTCGATCGCGCCGTGGCTGGACGGGATCAGGCCGTGCCGCCACTCGGTGCCGCTCGGCGGGCTGATGGTGAAGGTGTCGCTGCCGTGCACCCCGAACTCCGCGACCCGGCTGGCCGCGTGGAAGGCGCCGCAGACGTAGAGGGAGTCGGCGGGGTCGGTGCCGGTGGCGGCGAGGTGCTCGCGCATCCGGGTCCACATGTACCGCTCGCGGTCCTCGTCGACCCGTACCTTGCCGGGATCGCCGGGGGCGAGGCGCCGGAAGAGGCTGCCGATGAGCAGCATCACCTGGCGGTAGGTGTCGTGGTCGCTGTCGCCCAGGGGCAGTTCGACGTACTGGTGCCACCACTCCGACCAGTGCCGTACCCGGCCGTGGCGCAGGAGGTGCTCCTCCAGTTCGGCGAAGCGCGGGCGCAGGTCGCCGATCTCCACGCCGACGGCGTCGCCGTGCAGGGCGGTCTGCTCCGCCGCCTCGGGCGCGTCGGCGTCGCTCTCCCCGTCGGATCCGCTCTCGCCGTCGGGTCCGGTCTCCCACTGGAAGACATGGTCCGAGGAGCGGTCGACGAGGACGAGTTCGACGCCCGGGGTGTCGAGCGCGTAGGCGATGGCCTGGTACTCGGCGGAGGCCTCGGTGACCGGGGCGACCACCGAGAGCGGCGCCCAGTCGGCGGGGAAGCCCTCGATCTCGCTCGCGAAGGACTGGACCGCCACCGGCAGACGGCAGTTGCGCAGCTCGGTGAGGAGGGGAGCCATGTCCTCGCACAGCTCGAGGTAGACCACCTTGGGCTGCTTCTCCCGCAGCCGGCGCGCCATCGCGATGGCCGAGGCCGGGGAGTGGTGGCAGACCGGGAAGATCTCCAGGGGTTCGCTCACGGCGCGTTCGACGTCGTCGACGATGCCCCGCAGGATGCCCTCCAGGGCCGCGGGGCCGTCGGCGAACGTGGCGGCGGCGTCCTGGAGCTGGGTGCGCAGGGCGGTGAACGTCCCCTCGGGGGTCCCGCTCACGACAGGGTCGCGATCGCGTCGCGGCCGCCCTCGAGGAACTCCGGCCAGGAGCCGCCTTCTTCCTTGGTGCGCGGTTCGACGACGCCGTGCAGGTACTTGTTGAGGATGGCGAGGTCCTCCGGCGCGCGCCGGGCCAGGGTGCCGACGAGGGAGGAGGCGAGGGTGTGGGCGGTGAGGGCGCGCTCGCCGAAGAAGTTGCTGTGCAGGACGGCGTCCTCGAGGACGCCGATCTGCTCGGCCGTGGACAGGGCGGACTCCAGCTTCTCGTCGTCGCTGCCGGCGGCGGCCGAGGAGGCCCGCAGGTCGGCGAAGCTCCGCAGCAGCACGTCCAGGAGGGTCGGCGGGACGTCCAGCTCGATCCGGTGGCGGCGCAGCAGTTCCTCGGTGCGGAACCGGACGATCTCCGCCTCGCTCTTCTTGTTCGTCACCACCGGGATGCGCACGAAGTTGAAGCGGCGCTTCAGGGCCGAGGAGAGGTCGTTGACGCCCCGGTCCCGGCTGTTGGCGGTGGCGATGACCGAGAAGCCGGGCTTGGCGAACACGATGTTGTCGCTGTCCTGGTCGCTGCCCAGCTCGGGGACCGAGATGTACTTCTCGGAGAGGATCGAGATCAGCGCGTCCTGGACGTCGCTGGTGGAGCGGGTCAGCTCCTCGAAGCGGCCGATCGAGCCGGCCTCCATCGCGGTCATGATCGGCGAGGGGATCATCGACTCGCGCGACTGGCCCTTCGCGATGACCATCGAGACGTTCCACGAGTACTTGATGTGGTCCTCGGTGGTGCCCGCCGTCCCCTGCACGACCAGCGTGGAGTTGCGGGAGATCGCCGCGGACAGCAGCTCGGCCAGCCAGCTCTTCCCGGTGCCCGGGTCGCCGATGAGCAGCAGGCCCCGGTCGGAGGCGAGGGTGACGATGGAGCGCTCGACGAAGCTGCGGTCGCCGAACCACTTCGGGGCGATCTCCCGGTCGAGCCCGTCGGCGCGCTCGGAACCCAGGACGAACAGACGGACCATCTTCGGGGACAGCCGCCAGGAGAACGGCTTGGGGTTGTCGTCGATCGACTCCAGCCAGTCGAGTTCCTCGGCGTACTTGAGCTCGGCGGGGGCGCGCAGCAGGTCGGTCATCGAGGGCCTTTCCAGGAGATGCGTGTGTCGAGGGGCGCGAGGAACGGGTGGATCAGGTGAGGAACGTCTTGAGCTCATGGACGAGCTTGTCGATGTGACCGGAGATCACCGGTGTGCCGAGGGTCTTGAACCGCTCCCGGAACCAGGGGTTGACCTCCTGTCGGCCGGAGCTGGTCACCGAGCCGACGGGGATGAACTTCACGCCGGAGCGGTGGACCTCCTCGATGCCCTCGAACAGCGGCTGGGAGCGGTCGAACTCGTAGAAGTCCGAGATCCACACCAGCACGGTGTTCTTGGGCTCGGCGATCTTCGGCCGGGCCATGGCCATGGCTACGGGGCCGTCGTTGCCGCCGCCCAGCTTGGTCCGCAGCAGCACCTCGAACGGCTCGTTCACCCAGGGGGTGAGGTCGATGGCGCGGGTGTCGTACGCGATGAGGTGCACGTCCACCTTGGGCAGTCCGGCGAAGATCGACGCCAGGATGGTGCAGTTGACCATGGAGTCGACCATCGAGCCCGATTGGTCCACCACCACGACGAGCCGCTGAGGTGTCGTCCTGCGGGCGGTGTGGCGGTAGTAGAGACGGTCGACGTAGAGGCGTTCCTCTTCGGGGCTGTAGTTGGTGAGGTTCTTCCAGATCGTGCGGTCGAGGTCGAGGTTGCGGTACACGCGTTTGGGCGGGACGGAACGGTCGATCGCGCCGACCGTGGCCTTCTCCACCTGGGTGCGCAGCACCTCGGCGACCTCGTCGACGAAGCGGCGGATCAGCGACTTGGCGTTGGCGAGAGCGACCCCCGAGAGGTTGCTCTTGTCGCGCAGCAACTGCTCGATCAGCGACATGCTCGGGGTGAGCCGCGCGGCGAGCTCGGGGTCGGCCAGCACCTCGCGCAGATGCATGCGCCGGACGAGGTCCGCTTCGATGCCGCCGAGTTCCGGGCCGAGACCGGGGACGAGCTCGCCGGTCTCGGCTCCCGTGCCGCGACCGCCGCGCAACTCCCCAGGCCGGCTGCCGAGAGCGCGCTCCAGCCAGCCGGTGTCGCTCTGCCAGCGGGACAGCTGTCCGGCGCTGACGGCTCCCGAGCCGGTGGAGAAGACGTTCAGCAGCACCTTGGACACGAGAGCCGCGCGCCGCACCTCCGCCGCACGGTCACGTGTGTCTCCGTCGGCATCCGCCCCGGCGTCGGTGTCCGTGTCGGTGTCGGTGTCCGTGTCGGCATCCGAGTCCGTGTCGGCATCCGAGTCCGTGTCCGAGCCGGTGTCCGTGCCCGTGCCCGTGCCCGTGCCCGTGCCGGGGACCATCAACCCGTCGAACTCCGCGGCCAGTTCCGGGTGGCGCTGGACGATCGAGTCCACGGAGGTCTGCGGGTCCAGCAGCGCGGGCGGCAGGCCGATGTCCTCGACGACGGCGAGGCTCGCCGATTCCAGGCCGGCCTGCTCCTCGGGGTCGAACAGACGGGCCAGCAGCCGCCAGTAGAGGACCTGTCGGCGATTGTCGTCGGGAACGGCCTCGGTCGTGGCTTCGGACGTGGCTTCGGACGTGGCTTCGGGCATGGGTTCGCTCATTTCCGGAGCAGCCTTCCCGCTCGCTCGCGCAGGACGGTCACGGCGTCGGTGGCGGCCTTCTCGGCCCGGACGCCGGTCTTGTCGGTGGTGCCGCCGGCCCACGCGCCCGCGTGGAGGGCGACGGCCTTCTTGCGCACGGTGGTCTCCACGGCGAGCGGCTGGAGCCGGAAGCCGCCGTCGTCCCAGCGCAGCAGGCCGACACAGGCGCGGGAGGCCGCGACGGCCTCGGGTGTGAGCGGGCTCGCGGTCGGGATGCGGTCGGTGTCGACGGGGAGCGCGTGTCCGGCCACGGTGAAGGTGAGCGTGTCACCCTCCTGTTCTCGGTCGTAGCCCTCCAGGAACACCGGCTCGGCGATGCGCGCGGGGTGGCGGTCCAGAGGTGCGGTGGGCAGGGCGGTGGCGGTCGGCAGGACGACCCGTGCGGTGGCGAGGGCGTCGGCGGGCTCGCCCGCACGGGCCCGGGCGTCGTCCCAGATGAGGTCGCCCTCGTCGGTGAGGGGCATGGCGTCGAGGTCCATGGCACGGCCTTCGCCGAGGGCCGTGAGCAGCGACAGGTGCGGCCGCAGCAGCTGCCAGACGCCCGCCGCGACGACGGTGTCCGGCTTGGGCACCGAGACGCTCGCACGGACCAGCCGGGGCGCGGTGCCGTCGGCGGGTTCGAACACCGCGTGGACCTGGGCCTGCGCGGCGGTGGCGTGTTCGTGCAGGTCGAGGCCGAGCGGCAGCAGCCGGCCGGTGGCGGCCGTGACGGCGGGCCGGTCTGTTGCGCCGGGCATGGTCAGCAGCAGGGCGCGGGACCAGAGGTCGCCCCAGCGGCGCGTGGGGATGCTGTCCAGGGCCGCGCCGGGGCAGGAGGCGGCGAGTTCGGCGGCGAATCCGTCGACCAGGGTGGCGAGGCGGCGCAGCCCGGGGTCGGGCAGCATCGCGGAGACGATGGGTGCGGCTCCGCCGGCCAGCTCGTGGTCGATGCCCTGCCAGCCGGTGCGCGCGAGGTCCGAGAGCCAGGTGCGGGCGGCCGCCAGCAGGTTCACCGCCGGTCGTGCGGCGGGGGCCTCGGCTGTGCGCTCCTCGCGCGTGCGGCCGGTCACCTCGTCCACGCCGGCCGTGAGTGCGTCGTGGACGGCGCCGAGCAGGGCGGTGCGGGCGGCGGCGAGGGTGACGAAGTGGTCCTCGCCGGCGGCGCCGGTCGCGGCCTTTTCGGCGGCCTCGGCGACCCGGGCGGCCAGTGGGCTGCCTGCGACGGCGCGGGCGAGGACGGTGAGGTCGTCCACCCGTTCGGGGCGGGGGCGCAGCAGGCCGGCGACCAGGGTGCGGTCGAACGCGTCGACCGCCGCCAGGGCCTCGTCCAGTCCCTCGACGGGTGCCGTGAGCAGGCCCGCGCGCTCCCCCTCGGCCGTACCGCGCTCGCTCCGGGCGGCCTCCGGGGCGTCGGTCGCCCGGGTCGGCGCGAACCACTGGAGTTCCGGCAGCGGTGCGGTGACCGGCGGGAGCTCCAGGTAGGCCAAGTGGCGCAGGAACCGGCTGAAGACGGGTGCGGCGGCCGCCTTGCCGTCCGCCTGTGGCGGGTGGGTGCCGGTCATCGCGGCGGTGAGGGCGGCGGCGTCGGGCTCCGCGCCCGTGGGTTCGACGCGCAGGTAGCGGGCGACGCGGCCGGCGCCGTACTGGAGCACGGCCTCGGTGATCAGCGCGCGGATGTGGTTGCAGAACGAGCCCCGCGCGCCGCCGCAGGGACGGTTGTTGTTGGTGCTGCACGCGAAGGCGTAGGTGCCGGCGGCGACGGACGAGACGTACACCCGCTCGATGTCCGAGCCGCTGGAGACCACGCCCTGGAGGCGTCCGTCGGCCAGTTCGACGAAGGGGACCTTGGCGAGCTTGCGGGGCCTCGCGGGCGGCACCACCCGGGCCGTACTCGAATTCTCCCAGTCGGACAACGCACCAGCTCCTTTGCGGCACAGGCCTCCGCACGCCGAATCGGCGCAGCACAGGGGGGTTGTCGCACCGGATCGGCGGCGACAACGACGAACTTACCGGCGACCACTGACAACACCGTCCGCGTGGACGGGAGGACGGGAGGAGGACGGGAGGGCGGGAGGAGGGCAAGGGGACGGGAGGAGGGCAGGAGGAGGGCAGGGGAAGGCGGGAGGACGACAGGAGGACGCCGTGTGTGACCACGGCGGGACCGCGTCCGTATGGCGGTCGGCGCGGGCCCTCCTCGTCCCCGCTCTTCTAGAATTCCGATGATCATGCCCGGGGGCGACGGCAGGGGCATGGAGGTGTGGGTCGGTACGAAGGGGCGGGGTTGAGCGGGGAGCGGGCGGTGTTCGGGGCGCTGCTGCGGGAGTTTCGGCTGGCCGCGTCGCAGACCATCGAGGGCCTGGCGGAGGCGTCGGGCGTGAGCGTGCGGGGCATCGGGGACCTGGAGCGCGGGCGGCGGGCGGCTCCGCAGCGGCGGACGGTCGCCGCGCTCGCGGACGGTCTGGGCCTGGCCGAGGCGCCGCGGGAGCGGCTCCTGACGGCCGCGCGGGCCGGGCGCCACGGGGGTTACCGCCCGGTGGGGGTGCGGGCGTTCCCGCGTGGCGTCGACGACTTCGTGGGCCGGGCAGCGGAGCTGGCGCGGCTGGCGGCTCTCGCGGAGCACGAGGCCGGCGCCCAGCCGGTGGTGGTGGCGGTGTCCGGGCCGCCGGGCACCGGCAAGACGACGTTGGCGCTGCAGGCGGCCCGCGGTCTCGCCGACCGGTTTCCGCACGGGCAGCTGGTCCTGGACCTGCGCGGCACGGACGACGATCCGCCCGGTCCCGGCGAACTGGTCCTGCGTGTGCTGAAGGCCCTTCAGGTCGCCGATCGGGATCTCGCCCAGGCCGGTCCGCAGGGCCACTCGGCCCTGTACCGGCAGCTGTTGGCCGAACGGCGCTGCCTGCTGGTCCTCGACAACGCGCGTGACGAGGGGCAGGTGCGGCCGCTGCTGCCGGCCGCGGGGACGGGCATGGTGGTGGTGACGAGCCGTCGCATGCTGACCGGGCTGGACAGCGTGCACCGGCTGCCGCTGGGTGAACTGGACCCTCCGGCGGCGGACGAGCTGTTGACCTCCCTGGTCGGAGCCGAACGGGCCGCCGCCGATCCGGCCGCGCTGCGTGCGGTCGCCGAGCGCTGCGGACATCTGCCGCTCGCCCTGCGGGTGGCGGGCAACTGGCTGGCCACCCGCACCGGTTGGAGCGTCCGCCGGCTCGCGGACCGGCTCGCCGTCGAGGAGCGCCGACTGGACGCGCTGGCCGCCGGGGACGTACGGGTGGCCGCCGCGTTCGACCTGTCCTACCGCCAGCTGACTCCCGCGGCCGCCCGGCTGTTCCGGCGACTCGCCCTGGTTCCCGGCCAGGACACGGCGGCACCCGGCGCCGCCCGGCTCACCGGCCGGCCGCTGTTCGACGCCGAGGACACCCTGGAGGAGCTGGTCGAGACCGGGCTGCTGGGGACGGACGGGGACCGCTACCGTCTGCACGACCTGCTGCGGCTGTACGCCCGTACCCGGCTGGACGCCGAGGAGAGCGCGCAGGACGTGGACCGGGCACGTACGGAGCTGTTCCGCTGGCTGCTGGAGACCGCGGTCGTCGCGGGCCGCTGGTTCGAGCCGGGCCACGGGGCTCCGCCGTCCACCTGGCGGGGAACGGTGGATCTGTCGACCGCGGGCCTGGCCCGCGCGTGGCTTCAGGCGGAGGGCGACAACTGGCTGGCCGCTCTGCGCGCGGCCGAGACCGCCGGCGAGCACGCGACCGTGGTGGAGGTGGCCGAGGCCCTGCACTGGTTCTCCGACCAGTGGATCTTCTGGGGGCACTGGCCCGAGGTCTTCGGCACGGCCGCCCGCTGCGCGCAGGCGATGGGCGATCCGACCCTGGAAGCCACCCAGCTCAACTACCACGCCTGGGCGCTCCTGGTGTGCGAGCGCCGCCATCAGGACAGTCTGCTGCGCTCCGCCGAGGCCCTCGCCGCGGCGCAGCGGGCGGGTGACGCGGGCCAGCAGGCCTGGGCCCACATGTACCAGGGCTGGGCGCTTCAGCAGATCGACGACCTCGGTCCCGCCGCCGACCACATGCAGCGCGCCGCCCGCCTGTTCGAGACCGTCGACGACCTGCACGGTGGCCTCCAGGCCCGGCACGGGCGTGCCATCGTCCTGGCGAAGCAGGGCCTGACCGAGGAGGCGCACGCGTTCTACCAGGACACGCTCGCCTTCCTGGAGCAGGTCAGCGACCGGCTGGAACCGCATATCGCCGACATCACCCGGATCGGGCTGCACGCGGGCCTGGGCAGCAGCTTCGGCGTGCTGGAGCGCTGGCCGGAAGCCGTGGAGCAGCTGACCGTCGCCGTCACGATCTGCCGGGCCGGCGACAACACCGCCCTGGAGAGCCGCCAGCTCGTCCACCTCGGCAACGCGCTACTGTCCGCCGGACGTACGGCGGACGCACGCGAGGCCTTCGCGCGCTGTGTCTCCCTCGGCGTCCATGCCGACCCACGGCCGGTCGCCGAGGCCCGCGAGCTCCTCGCCCGTCTCGACGCGCCCTGAACCCGCGCCCTCGCGCCCCGTCCCCGGTCCGCCGCGACACGGGGACGGGGGCGGAGGCGGCGCGCGCCGTCGACGGGCGAGGCCCCTCGCCGTGCCGCCCATCCTGCTCCCGGGGACTCCCCCGTGTCTTGTCCCGGAGTGCACCGCGCTGTTCTCTCGGCGCACAAATGATCTCTGGGCGGGCGGCGGACGGCGGGCGCACGTACCGGTGCGGTCCGTGTTTCTGCCTGTTTCCTGCCTGGAGCCCGCCGAGGGCCACTGGTTGGCTGATGACAGCGGGGAGAACGGGCCGCCGTCCGCCCGCTCTCCGCAGGATTCGCACAGGTGGAGAGGAGAGCCAGGTGGCCCTGGTGCTGACGACTGCTTCGGTCCCCGAAGGGGAGCGGCTCGCGCACTGGCGGGACGCGCTGGGCGGAGCGCTGGTACCGATGGCCGTCACCGCGCGGCACGACGGCCCGTTCGAGGGCCGGGTCTCCACCGAGCGGCTGGGTTACCTGCGCATCGCCACGATCGAGGCCGACGCGCAGCGCGTGAGCCGCACACCGGCACACCTCACCGCCGCGGCCCCGGCGGTGGCCCCTGTCCCGGCCGTCGCCATGGCCTGTGTGGCGGTCGGTGTCATGACGGCGGGTACGGCGACCCTGGTCCAGGACGGCCGGCGGGCCTTCGTGGACGAGGGCGACCTCATGGTCTACGACACGGGACGGCCGTACTCCCTGGACTTCCCGGAACGCTTCGCCGTCCATGTCGTCCACCTGCCGAGGCGGGCGCTCGGCCTGCCGGAGGCCGACCTGCGCCGGGTGACCGGGACCGCGATCTCCGGGACGGCGGGCTTCGGCGCCCTGCTGGTGAACTTCCTGACCTCGCTGACCGCCTCGGTCCCGCCCTGCGCCCCGGCCGTCGCCACCAGGCTGGCCACGGGGGTGGTGGACCTCTTCGCCACCCTGGTCGAGGAGCGGACCCAGGACGACGCGTCGCCGGACGCGAACCCGGGCGACCACCTCGTCCTGCGCGTCCGCGACCACATCGACCGCAACCTCGGCGATCCGGACCTCTCACCGGGGACCGTCGCGGCGGCGCACCACATCTCCGTGCGCTATCTGCACCGGCTCTTCGAGGGCGAGGGCACCACGGTCGCCCGGCTGATCCAGCGGCGCCGACTGGAGCGCTGCGCCCGGGAACTGCACCGGCCCGACGCGACGGCCCCCACGGTGTCGGCGGTCGCCCAGCGCTGGGGTTTCGCCAACCCGGCCCACTTCAGCCGGGTCTTCCGCGCGACCTACGGGCGCTCCCCACGTGAGTGGCGCGGGGCGCGGGACGAGCTGCTCCCGACCGGCTGACCCGTCCGGTTCGCCGGCCGGCCTCGTGCGCGATCAGGAACGGCTCTCGTCACCCCGGGGGACGGCTTCGGCCCGACGCCCGCGTGTACAGCAGCGCCGCCCCGGCGACCGTGACCGCCGCCGTGCCGACGGCGCACAGGCCGCCGCGGGAGCGCCAGGACAGTACCGAGCCGGTCGACCGGGCGGACAGCACCGAAGTCGCGCTCAGCCAGGAGCCCGCGGAGACGAAGGACGCGGCGGAGCCCACGGACCCCACGGACAGGAAACTGCCGACCGAGGCGATGGACAGCGAACTGCCCACCGAACCGATGGAGAGGAACGAGTCGACGGAGCCGATCGACAGCGCCGAGTTCTTCGACCACAGCGAACGCCAGGAACCGTCGGCGTCGCCACCCTTGATCACGGCCCCGTTCGCAGCCTTCGCCGCGGTCTTCGTCCCGGAGCTCGTACTGGATCTCGTACCGGATCTGGTCATGCTTCGATCATAGGAGCGGACGGGTCAGGAGGGCGGCCAGTCGCGGTAGGAGATACGGGCCCGGTCGTGGATCTCCCCGACGGTGCCCCACTCGTTGCGGCCCAGCCGGGCCAGAGGCCGCAGGAGCCGGATGTCGGGGTGTCCGTCGACGAGGACGTCCTCGCGCACGACGGCGTGCACGACCTCACCGAGGACCAGTGTGGAGTTGCCGATGCCGAGCGTGGAGTGCAGCCGGCACTCCAGAGCCACCGGGGAAGCGGCCACCCGGGGCGGTTTCACCCGCAGCGAGGGCTCCCGCTCGATGCCCACCGCGTCGAACTCGCCCTCGTGCGCGGGAAAGTCGGTGCCGGTGGCGTTGATCTGGTCGAAGAGCGGCTCGGACGCGAAGTTGACCACGAACTCGCCGGTGGCCTCGACATTGCGCAGCGAGTCCTTGCGACCGACGGAGGTGAACTGGACGATCGGCGGGTCGGTACAGGCGACGGTGAAGAAGGAGTGCGGGGCCAGGTTGGCCGTGGTGCCGTCCGCCGCCAGGGTCGACACCCAGGCGATCGGCCGGGGTACGACGACGGCGGTGAGCAGCCGGTAGAACTCGCTGACGTCCATGGCCCGGGGATCGAGATCGATGCGCATGTCGATCAGTATCCCGTGCCGAGCGGCACACCAAATCACCAGGTCAACGGCATGGCGCAGCCGCCGGGTGGCCGGCTCCGGAACTCCCTCGGAGGTTGCCCTCGGGGCCCGATTGCGTGCCGGTCGGTCCGACAGGCCTTTTCTCGATCGCGCCGAGAAGGCGGAATACCGGCGGCACCTGCGGGGTTCTCCGCCGTTGTCGATCATCAAGGAGACCCCATGCCTACGATCCGTCGTCCCCGTGCGCTGCGTTCCGGCGATCTCGTGGTCGTCACCGCGCCCTCGGGCCCGCTCGAGCCCGGTGAGGAGCCACTGCTCGCTCGCGGTGTGGCGATATTGGAACGGATGGGTTTCCGCGTGCGGGTCAGCCCGATGGTCGACCCCGCGCGGAGCCGCTGGTGGGCGGCGGGCGCTCCGGCGGAACAGGCTGCCGAGCTCAATGCGCTGCTGCGGGATCCGGAGGTGCGGGCCGTCCTCGCGCACACCGGTGGACAGGCGACCATGGGCTATCTCGATCTGATCGATCTGGATGCGGTTCGGGCCGATCCGAAGCCGATCCTCGGCTACAGCGACATCTCGCTGCTGCACATGGCGTTGTACGCCAAGACCGGCCTCGTCGGCTTCCACGCCGACATCGTCACCCACGGTTTCGGCAACGACTGGTACACGTTGGGCGACGAGGCCCGTCGGTCCGAACTCGTCGACCTCTACGCCCGTGTGCTCACCAAGGCCGAGGCGCCGGGCGTGCTGCCGGCCAGCGGGGTTTGGGAAACCTGGCGGCCGGGCCGGGCGCAGGGACCACTGGTCGGCGGCTTGCTCAACCGCCTGGTCCAGTTGCAGGCGACACCGTTCGCACTGCCCGCCGAACGGTTCGACGGCGCCGTCCTGTTCTGGGAAGAGGTACAGCGGCCGGTCACGCGGATCTGGTGCGACCTGCACACCTTGCGGCTGTCCGGTGTGCTGGACCGGATCGCGGGCATGGTGGTCGGCATCCCGAGTGAGGTCACACCCTACGAGGGCGGCGGAGAGCAGGTCGGTCTGGATCCGCTTCTCCCGATCGGCCCGTGGCGTACCGCTCGCTGGCAGGCCAGGACGCGCCCCGCGGCGTCGGCTGCCGCTCCGGGTTCAGGTCGCTTCCTGAGGACATGCCGGACGGCTACGTCGGCGGTGCGAGGAGAAGGAACCGAGTGCGGTGTGGACGAGCCAGCCCACGCCCGCTCCGACCGCGTACCAGAACAGGTCGGGTGCGTTGAAGGTGGACCCGAGCACGAGGTGGGCAAGCGTGCTGTGCCGGGAGAGTTCGGTCGGCACCGGGCTGAGCTGGAGGAACTCGACCGCCCAACTGGCAGCCAGCGCGACTCCGGCGGCCGTCGGCGGCCTGACCCGGGGCGCCACCAGGACGAGGAGTGTGAAGAGCAGGAGGGTGTACAGCGCGTCGCCGCCGTACTTGGCCAGGTTCCCCGCCGCCACAGTTCTGAGTCCCGACCCCGCACCGACGGTCACCACCGCGGCCCCGGCCGCCGTCAGACGGGTGCGTACGTGGTCAGCGGAGCAGTCACGGGTTTCGAAGAGTCGAGCCACAAAAGTCATACTGCCTCGGGCAGGACGCGGCCGGCATCAGACCTCGCCTGATGCCGGCCGGAGTCAGTTCCGTCCTGAGGCCGTCGTGGAACTCAGCCGCCGCTCTTTCGACGGAACGACCGCTGACTCGCGGCCGGGCCGTGCGCGCCGTGGATCTTCGACGTGTCGGTGTTCGCAGCGGAGTCGGTGGCGTCCGCCTGCAGACCGCGCTTGCGCGCCAGCGCCTCCCGAAACTTGCGCTTCAAGTCGTTCTGGCCGTCGTTCTCGGGCGAGAGGGAACTGCTCTCGCCGTCAACCGACTCTTCGGGCGACGGAGACTCTGCAGCCATGGTGACCTCCTGGAACTGGGCAGTGGACAGTGGACAGCTTGTCATGGCGGCCACCTCTCGAGACACACACGTCTCCCCCGCCGACCGCCGTCCCGAGGAAGCGGAGCGGTCACCTCCAGCAGGGATTCCAGATCACGCGCGGGCCGGGGCATGGGCCGAAGGTCCTCGTCGACCGGCCGTCCGGCTCTGGTCCCGGCGCCGCAGGACGCCTTCTCCCTGTCCGACCGGTCCTGCGGAGTCGGGGAGTCGGGGACCAATACCAAGGGGGTTTGGGCCCTTCGGCCCATGACGGCCGGGTGGGCGGGAGCGACGGTAGGAGTGGCGCACCGAGACCACGGGCGCGAGGCCCGAATCCGGTGGCCGCGAGGAAACGGGTGACCGTTCTGGTACGGCCATGATCCGAGCGGGTAACCGAACGCTTCGCCCGCGGAGAGATCGAGGAGGACGAATACCGCCGCCGTCTGAGCGTCCTGCGTACCGGTGACGGCCGACAGGCCGACAGGCCGACAGGCCGACAGGCCGACAGGCCGACAGGAGCTGACCGGTCGTACCGCACACGTTGCCTGTTCCTGCGCCCCATCGCCATCGCCGCACACTCCGGATCCTGCGGCCGCGGCCATGCGCCCGCTCCCGGCACCACCGTGACATAGGGGAAGAGGCGGTGATCGCCCTTCCGTGAACGGCCGGTCGGCCCTGAAGGAAGGTACGTCAGGTGTCCGTGCACACACTCGAAACGACGACCGTGACAGCCCTCGTCGAAGACGCCTCAGCGGCTCCGTCCATGCACAACGCGCAGCCGTGGAGATTCCGGTTCCGGCGCGATGACAGCACCTTCCAGGTGTACTCGGATCTCGAGCGCGCCATGCCGCAGGTGGACCCCACGACCCGCGGTCTTCACCTGGGTTGCGCCGCTGCCCTGTTCAACCTGCGTGTCGCCGCCGCCGGCGCGGGCTGGGCGACGACCACCGAGCTGCTGCCCGACCCCGGGGACCCGCGCCTGCTCGCGGTGGTGCGGCTGACGAGTCCGGCGCTCACCGGGAACGGCGTCGAGGAGGACCTCATCCCGCTCTGTCCGGCGATCCGGCGCCGCCACACGAGCCGGCACCCGTTCACCGCGGAGGTGATACCCCAGGCCATCAAGGAATCCCTGAGCGCTGCCGCTCTCCTGGAGGGGGTGCGGCTGCTCTTCCCTGACGCATGGCATGTGCACACGCTGCTGGATCTGGTGCACGACGCCGATGGTCGCGACGCCATGGACGACGCCGCGTCCGAGGAACTCAGGCATTGGACCCGTGTGGGCACGGCAGCGGCGGAGGCGGTGAGCGACGGGGTGCCGGAGTACGCCTTCGGCCCTCGCCTGCGCTCCGGCAGGGCGCCCGTGCGTGACTTCGCCGGCAGGCGCGCCGTTCCCGGGCGGCCGACCGCCGCGTTCGAGGACGCGCCTCAGCTGGCCGTACTGGGCACCGCGACCGACCGGCCGAGGGACTGGCTGCTGGCGGGCCAGGCCATGGAGCGCGTACTGCTCCAGGCCACTCAGGACGGGCTCGCCACCTCACTCACCTCGCAGGCGCTCGAATGGCCGGAACTGCGATGGACCGTGCGCGACCCGCAGTCGACGATGGGATTCGTCCAGATGGTGCTCCGGCTGGGATACGGCCCTTCGGGTCCCGGAACACCGCGCCGCGCCGTGGACGACGTGCTCGACATCGTGTGAGCCCGCTCATCGGGCCGAGCGGGCTCCGTCGGGCGGAGGCGACGCCGGCGAGAAGCAGTTCTCCTCTTCCTGTGTGAAGTGCAGACGCAGGACGGTGTTCCGTCCGTAGAGGCAGGAGCGAAGGTCGTCGAGTCGCTCGGGAGCCGGGCCGCCGTCGACACGGGACAGGTCGAGGTGGGCCGCGCCCCACCAGGGAGACCTTGGCGCGGACGAAGACGCGGCAGGCGACGTAGTGATGCCACAGGGACGCGCGACTCTGCCCACTGAGCCGAAATACCGGAGCCTGGGCCGAAATCCCGGCCCCCAGGGACTTTCGGCCCAAGGCACCGGGTCCCTCGTCGTCGGACAGTGGGAAGACGTTGTGGGGGCACGGCCGGCGAGTTTCTGGAGGCCGACTCATGAGCGCACAGGATTCGCCGAACGCATCCGGGCCGCCGTCGAGGCGCCGCGGCGACGACGCGACCGGGAGCGCGAATTCCCTGAGACGTACGTCCGACCGGATCGAGTGCTGGTTCCGCCGCGTCCTGATGCTCGTGCTCGTCGCGGGGCTGCCGGTGGCGGCGGTCGGCGCGGGAGTGACGTCGTACCAGGCGTCCATGCGCACCGTGCGGGCCCAGGCCGCGGAACGGCATCAGGTCACCGCCCGGCTCACGTCGACCGTCAAGGGCGGCGACTGGGCGAAGCGGCCGGCGCAGGTCCGCTGGACCGACGCCGACGGCACCCCGCGGACGGGAGCGGCCCCGGTGAAGCCCGGCACTTCCAAGGGCACCGCCATGCATGTGTGGGTGACACGGGACGGAACCGTCACCACTGCGCCGACAAGCACGCTCAACGCGACGACCAGCGGCTGGCTCATGGGCGGGACGGCGGCGTTCGGCGTGGCCGCCGGGTGCCACGCGGCCTGGGTCGGTATGCGCCTGCTCCTGGACCGGAGAAGGTACGCGCAGTGGGACGCCGAGTGGGACCTCGTGGAACCGCGGTGGTCCGCACGGTTCCGCCATTGACGAGCAGGAGGTCGGACAGAAGCCCACGGGTGCCTTCGGCCGACGCCCCGCACGGCGTCGGTGGGCCGGCCTCCCGGGCTCGCCCCGTGCGGCTGCACGCCGCGCGCGGCACGTTGAACACAGCACCACTCGGACGAAAGGGCGGCGCCATGAGAGCTCACCTCGGCGACCAACTCGTCATCGAAAGCACCAGAACCAGCGCCGCCAAGCGCGACGGCGAGATCGTCGGACTCCATCACGAGGACGGCACTCCACCCTACGACGTGCGCTGGTCGGACACGGACGAGGTGACACTCGTGTTCCCCGGACCCGACGCGCACATCCACCATCTCGAACACGGTCGGGCCGGGATCGCACATCCCCCATCCGACCCCGACCCCGGCCCGGCCGAGCCGGAGGCCGTGCCGCACGGAACACCCCACCCCGCGGACATCGGCCGGCGTGTAGCCGTCGAACGCCGAAGGCGCAACCTCAGCCGCGAGGAGACGGCGCGACGCGCCCGCATGTCCCCCGGCTACCTCGAGTACCTTGAGGAACGTCCTGCCGACCCGAGTATCGCGACCCTCATCAAACTGGCGGACGCACTGGGCACCACCGTCACCGCGCTGCGTGGCGGAGGAACGGATCTGCCACCCGGCCTGGGAGAGGCTCTGCTGCGTCCCGAGTTGCGGGACATCGGCCCGGAGGAGTGCCGCACCCTGCTCTCCACCCACGGCGTGGGGCGGGTCGCGGTGTGGGCGGCCGACGGCAGCCCGGCGGTCGTCCCGGTCAACTACGACGTCGTCGACGACGCGATCGTCTTCCGGACCGCGCCGAACTCCACGCCCGCGGCGGCCGTCGGGACGGAGGTCGCCTTCGAAGTCGACCACATGGACGAGGCCATGAGCCGCGGCTGGAGCGTCCTCGCCGTCGGCCCCGCGACCGTCGTGACCCAGCCGATGGAGGTGCGCAGGCTCGCCGAACGCGCCCGCACCACACCATGGGCGGGCGGTGAACGCGAGATGTGGGTGTCGATCCGCCCCGCGCGCCTCACGGGCCGCCGCATCACTCCGGTCGATGGATGAGAGCAGGCGGCGCGGTGGGTCCACGGCTCGCGGCGGACACCGCCGACGCGCTCGGAGGGAATGCCCCGGTACCGGCCTCGCACCGCGGCCCGTGCGGGGGCAGGGGTTGCCCGGTCCCCTCCGGGGGCCGTCCGGCCCCTCCGCGTGCGCCCGCCGTCAGTCCGGAAGGAACAGGTGACACGTCTCGCCCGGTTGCACGCTGACCGCCCGGTCCGGCAGCCGGATGTCGATCGGTGCGCGGTCGGACGGCGGCACCGTCACTTCCAGCCCGCCGCGCTCCAGGCGCAGCCGCACGCCCCAGTGCCCCTGGTACCGGAGGGAGAACCCGTAGGACGAGAGCTCCGGCAGTGGCACCGGATCGAGCCACAGCGCCCCCTCGCGGGTCTCCAGTCCGGTCAGTCCCCGCTGGACGAGGTCGAGGGTGCCGGCCATCGCGCCCAGGTGGATGCCCTCGCCCGTGGTGCCGCCCTGGAGGTCGGCGATGTCGCCGCGCAGGGCCTCCTGGCAGTACGTCCACGCCTCGGCGCGCCGTGCTCGGGCCAGGACCCAGCCGTGCACCAGCCCGCTGAGGGTGGAGCCGTGGCTGGTGCGCGCGAGATAGTGGTCGACCGTCCGGTGCCAGGTGTCCTCGTCCAGCGGGTATCCCAACCGCTCGAAGAGAGAACGGAGTTCGGCCGGCGAGAAGAGGAAGCCGAGCATCAGCACGTCGGCCTGTTTGGACGCCTTGTAGCGGTTGACGGTGTCGCCCTCCGCCTCCAGGATCCGGTCCAGGCGCCGGATGTCGCCGTACCGCTCGCGGTAGCCCTCCCAGTCGAGTTCGGTGAGGGTGTCGTAACCCTCGAACTGGCTGATGACACCGTCGTGGAAGGGCACGTGGAGCGTGCGCGAGACGTCCTCCCACTGTTCGAGCTCGCCGTCGTCCAGGCCGGTGCGCTCGGTGAGTTCGCGCCGCCGGGGTTCGGGCAGGATCCGCAGGACGTCCAGGGCACGGGTGAGCACCCAGGCGGCGGTGACGTTGGTGTACGCGTTGTCGTCGAGACCGGGCTGCCGTGCGTCGGGATAGGCGTCGTGGTACTCGTCGGGGCCCATCACGCGCCGGATGCGGTGGCGGCCCAGCCGCTCGTCCCAGGTGGCCGAGTCCGCCCAGAAGCGGGCGATCTGGAGCAGCATCTCGGCGCCCTTGGTGTGCAGGAACTCGGCGTCGCCGCTGGCCTCGCAGTACCGCCACACGTTGTACGCCACCGCCGAGCCGACGTGCCTCTGGAGCCGTGAGTGGTCCGGCAGCCAGCGCCCCGACCGGGGGTTGAGGTGCAGCCGCTGCGTCTCCTCGCGACCGTCGCTGCCGCTCTGCCAGGGGTACAGCGCGCCACGCCGGCCGATCGCACGGGCCGCGGCGCACGCGCGGTCGAGGCGGCGGTGCCGGTAGCGGAGCAGGGCGCGGGAGACCTCCGGGAAGTGCAGGTCGAGGTACGGCAGCACGAACAGTTCGTCCCAGAAGACATGGCCGCGGTACGCCTCGCCGTGCAGTCCTCGGGCCGGTACGCCGGCGTCCAGGTCCGCCGTGTGCGGGGAGAGGGTCTGCAGGACGTGGAAGAGGTGCAGCCGCAGGATGTCTCCGGCCGCCCCGGCCACGTCCAGTTCGGCTCGTCGCCACAGCTGGTCCCAGGCCGTCAGATGCCCTTCGAGCAGCTCGTCGAAGCCGGGCGCCGCGCCGACGCGGTCGATCGCGGCGTCCAGGGGGTCGCTGATCGCGGGATCGCGGGACGTGTGCAGGGCGACGGTCTTGTCGACGGTGACGGTCCGGCCGGGCCGCAGACCGAGACGCACCCGCTGCCCGACGCGCGATTCCTCGTGCCGGTCGATGACCGGCGCGTCGGCGTCCAGCCTGGCCGCCATGCCGATCCGGACGTCGGACGTGCGGGTACGGCAGCGCAGCCACACGGTGTCCGGCTCGACGGACCCGGTGCGCAGCCGGGTGAGGTGACGGCCGTCGAGGTCCCGGTAGCGCGCGACCCCCGAGTTGGTGACACCACCGTCCAGCGCCGCCTCCACATCGAGTTCTCCGGTGAAACCCTCGGCCGTGAACTCGGTGCGCAGGGCCGCCAGATGGGGGTCGGCCATGTGCACGAGGCGCTGCTGGCGCACCACGAGCACCCGCCCCTCGCCGAGCTCGAACCGCGTGCGGCGCTCCAGCAGGCCCGAGGCCAGGTGCAGCACC
Source organism: Streptomyces sp. NPDC002884 (assembly GCF_040295245.1). Lineage (NCBI taxonomy): Bacteria > Bacillati > Actinomycetota > Actinomycetes > Kitasatosporales > Streptomycetaceae > Streptomyces > Streptomyces sp. NPDC002884. The sequence continues at coordinate 67,408 of NZ_JBEOVB010000032.1, forward strand.
TGCCGGTGGGCCGACACCTCGGCCGTGTCGGGGGTGAGCCATTGCTGCCCGGCGAGACGGAACCGGAGCGGCAGCCAGTTCGGGAGGTTGACCATGTCCTCGTTCTCCACCCGGCGTCCCGCGACGTCCGTGGCGAGCCGGTCGTAGCAGCCCGCCACATAGGTGCCCGGGTAGTGCACGTCGTCCGCGGTGCACTCCGGCAGCGCACCGCGGGTGGCGAAACAGCCGTTGCCCAGCGTGCACAACGACTCCCGCAGGCGCTCCTGTGCCGGGTCGTAGCCGTGGTACTCCCACGTCCAGCCCGTCACCGCCGTGCTCCCTCGCCGAGCAGCTCTCCGAGGTCGTCCACGACGATGCCGGCTCCGTGCCGCACGAGCCTGGCCCGCGTGTCAGGATCGGCGGTGCGGTCCACGCCGACGACAAGGGCGAGGCCGCGCGAGGCCGCGAAGGCGGCGGCGCCGTCGAGGCGGGACCTGCCGTCCACGTCCCGCAGACAGTCGCAGCCGGAGTCGAAGGGGCGACCCCGCGCGGGATCCTCGGGAGGGTTCTCGGTCAGGAAGGTGTCGGAGGCGGTCTTCCACGCGGCGGCGTGCACCCTCGCCGAGTCGGTGATCACTCCGTCGGTGTCGCACACGGCCGCCTCGACGCCCCGCGGTGCGGGCGCGAGCACGTCACGGGACCCATCAGCCATCGTCACTCGCCCTCCGGACGGACACGTACAACGTTCACACCGTCTGCGGTACGACCGCCACCGGGCAGTGCGCGTGGTGGAGGAGGGTGTGGCTCACCCGGCCCGGCTGAGGCCCGAGGTGGCCGTGCCCGCGCCGGGCCCCGACGATCACCAGATCGGCGGCTTCCGAGCGCCGCACCAGGACGCTGCGGGCCGGCCCCTCGGCCGTGACCCGGCGCACCAGGACACCGGGATGGACCGCCACGGCATCCTGCAGCAGCGTGTCGAAGCCGGGCCGAGGCCCGCTCCTCGTGCCGACGCGCCGGCTCCCCCGCGAGCGCGGGATCGTCCGCGCCCTCGTGAGCGGGGCATCGCCGTGCGCGTACGACGTCCAGGGGACAACCGCCTGCCCCGGCCTCGCGAAAGGCGGAGCGCACGGCCTCGATCGCGTGGCCGCAGCGGTGATCTCACATCCGGATGCCGCTGTCCGGCACGCTCGGCCGCGGCGGCGACGACGTTCTCCGCGACAACGCGCTTCGACGGACGGCTGAGGCCGTTGGACGGAACGGCTCGCTCGTACCGCTCCCAGCGCGAGGCGTACACCAGCCGCAGCGGGAGGTCGTGCCGGGCGGCCTCGTCCACTGCCCGGTCGACCGCCGTCAGACTCGCGTCGATCCCTCGACGCCCATGACCAGGGGAAGTGTCATCGTCCCCACCGCCTTTCCTGCAGCACAGGGGCCACTTCGCCCTCGCACCGGTGGGCGGCCCGGACGAGGGGCGGACGGGCCCCTGGCGGGGACGATCGGCCCATGCGGCCCCAGCGGTCATGGCAGGAAGCTGAAGTCGAGGCCCCTGAAAGGGGTTCCTGAACACTGCCACCCACGAAAGCGAGGCTCAGCCATGAAGGCCACGGGGACAGGAGCTCTCATGGCCAGCGATGTCGTCACCGCGCGGTGCGACCTCTCCTACCTCTCCTACCGCCTCGACGACAAGCCCCCGCAGCCGGCCGGTCGTGCCGTGCACGAGCACGAGGCCGCCGGTCTCGGAGATCACACCGATCACCTTGTGGTTCCCGTCGATCACCGGGAGGGCGAGCCGCCCTCGTTCCGAGGTGAACGCCGCCCGGTTTCCCCGTCCCGGCCTGATCGTTTCGAGGAGGAGACCATGCAGACCAGCCCGCACGTCGTGAGTGATGTGATGACCCGCGCCGTCGTCGCCGTCGGCCGCGACGCACCGTTCAAGGACATCGTCCGGCTCATGGAGCAGTGGAAGGTGAGCGCGCTGCCCGTACTCGAGGGCGAGGGCCGGGTGATCGGAGTCGTCTCGGAGGCCGATCTGCTGCCCAAGGAGGAGTTCCGGGACAGCGTTCCGGACCGGCTCACCCGGCGGGAACGCCTGGCCGACCTGGCGAAGGCCGGCGCGCTGACCGCCGAGGAGGTGATGAGCAGCCCCGCGGTCACCGTGCACGGCACCACCACGCTGGCCGAGGCGGCCCGCATCATGGCCCGGCGCAACGTCAAACGGCTGCCCGTCATCGACGCCGAGGCGAAGCTGGAGGGTGTCGTCAGCCGCTCGGATCTGCTCAAGGTGTTCCTGCGGGACGACGAGGACCTCACCGAGGAGGTGCGTCACGAGGTCGTCGACCACCTGTTCCCGCCGGCCGCCGACCACATCCGGGTCGAGGTGTCCGAGGGGGTCGTGACTCTCACCGGATGGGTGGACCGCGCCGAGCTGATACCGGTGGCCGAGCGGCTGGCGCGGGCCGTCGAAGGAATCGTGGACGTCCGCTGTCGCCTCACCGCCGGAAGCGGCACCCCCTGACGCGCGGCGGCGATCCACGCGGCTCCGGCGCCCACGCCGTTCTGAGGTCGACTGCCCTGGTTCCACCTGCTGTTGATCGTGGCAGCGGTGTGCGCGACCGGTGAGCCACCGGCCGCGCACACCTGATGCGGCCCGACGCGCCCTGTCTCAGCCGCGCCGCACCTGGATGGTCCCGGGTCCCCGCCTTCTCCTCCGGGACCGGGACTGGGACCGTGATGGACACGATCGGCCGTGGCCACCGGTCGTTCCTCGACTGCGCTGCGGTATCGCGCGGAGGACCGGGCCGGCCTGCCGCACCTCAGTCGTGCGGCACCACCGCCACCGGCGCCGAGGCGTGGTGCAGCACCGCATGGGCCACCGGGCCGATGCGGCCGCCGATCAACGCGTGCCGCCTCTTCCGCCCGACGACGACCAGCGACGCGTCCCGCGAGGCGTCCACCAGATGACGTCCCGCGTTGCCGACGACGGCCTGCGCCCGCACCTCCACCCCGGGGAACTTCTCCTTCCAGGGGCGCAGGACGTCGCTCACTCCCTTCCTGGTCTCCTCCGCCAGCTCGGCGCCGAGTCCGGAGTCGATGGCCGCGCCGTAGCCGTAGACGGTCGCCGGATTCCAGCCGTGCACGACCCGTAGGGCGGCTTCCCGACGGTGGGCGGTCTCGAAGGCGAACTCGACGACGGCGTCCCCCGGTTCCTCCAGGTCCAGCCCCAGCACGACGTCACGGTACGCAGTGCTGTCCGACGCGGCGCCCGTGGCGTCCGGACGATGCTCGTCTTCGGCGTGCTCACCCGCCCGTACGAGGACGACGGGCCGCTCGGTGCGTGCCACGACCGCGAGAGCGACGGAGCCGACCAGGAACCCGGCCACCGTGCCGAGGCCCCGGGAGCCGAGGACCAGCAGTTCGGTGTCCTTGTCCTCGACGGCTGCCAGCAGGGCCGGCACGGCCTCCGTCTCGGCCTGCCGGGTGGTGATCCGCAGGCCGGGGTGGCTTTCCGTCAGCCGGGACTCCGCCTCCCGCAGCAGCTGAGCGGACCAGTCGCGCCGCGCCTCGACGGCGCCCGGCGCCGGGACCCCCATGTACGGGACGTACAGAGAACCCAACGGGTCCCCGGCATGCAGGAGAAGCAGCGGGGCCTCTCGTTGCGTTGCTTCGCGAGCGGCCCAGTCTGCGGCGGCCAGGCTTTCGGCCGAGCCGTCGAGACCGACGATGATGGCGGGCATGTGCGGACCTCCTTCAGGGATGCGCTCTCAGTCTCCGGGCCGCGCGGGTGCCGCAGGAGGGGCCGGAGGTCCCGACCGGAGGCCGATCGGCCTCCGGCGGGACAGGGACACGGACAGGGGAGGACGGAACGTCGGCATCCTGGTCATCCGTCGCCGACGGGGACCCGCACCGTGAACACGGTCGAGCCGGGGGCGCTTTCGAGGGCGACACTGCCGCCGTGGGCCTCTGCCACCGCCGCCACGATCGAGAGGCCGAGGCCGGTACCGGTGCCGCTCTCCACGCCCTCCGTGCGACGGCGGTCCCCGTGGGTGAACCGCTCGAAGACTCTGGGCCGGACGTCCGGGGCGACGCCGGGGCCGTCGTCGTGGACCTTGAGCACCGCCGTGCCGTCCTCGGTCTCCAGGGAGATGGTGACCGTGCTGCCGACGGGTGTGTGCAGGCGCGCGTTGGCCAGCAGGTTGGCCAGCACCTGATGGAGCCGATGGGCGTCACCCGGCACGGTCACCGGTTCCTCGGACAGCTCCAGCATCCAGCGGTGTCCGGGGCCGGCGGCCTGCGCGTCCGTCACCGCGTCCAGGACCAGACGGGTCAGGTCCACGGGACGGCGCTCCAAGGGACGCCCCGCGTCGAGGCGGGCGAGGAGCAGCAGGTCGTCGACCATCTCGCCCATGCGGGCCGCTTCGGCCTCGATGCGTTCCAGGGCCCGCGCCACCTTCTGCGGCACCGGGCCGGGGTGCAGCAGCGCCAGTTCGGCGTGGCCGCGGATCGACGCCACGGGCGTGCGCAGCTCGTGACTGGCATCGGCGGCGAAACTGCGCAGCCGCTCCTCGCTCGCGTGGCGCTTGGTCAGCGCCTCCTCGACATGGCCCAGCATCGTGTTGAACGCGTCGGCGACCCGGCCGACCTCACTGCGCGGGTCGGCCTCGGGCGCGCGCGGCCAGAGGCCCACCTCGCCGCTGGAGAGCGGCAGCCGGCTGACCTTCGTGGCGGTCGCGGCCACCCTGCTGAGCGGTCGTAGCGACCAGCGCACCCACAGCGCTCCGGCGAAGCCCGCCACGGCGAGCGCGGCGCCGAGGACGACCGCGGCGACCAGCTCCAGCCGGTGGACGGTGGCCTCGACGGGCTCGGTGGGCAGCCCGGTGATCAGGACGTCACCGTCCCTGCCCCGGACCGCCATCACCCGGTAGTCGTCCAGCGCGGAGAGGTCGATCGTGTGGCCCCTGCCGTCGGCCGGCACCGCGGCGAGCGTTCTTCTGTCCGCGGCGGCGAGTGGGACGTTCTGTGCGCCCGCGCCCGTACTGGAACCCACCACCGCGGCGTTGGTGACGGTGTCGCCGACGAGGCGGGCTCCGAAGGTGCCGACGGTCTGACGGCGGGTGTCGCCATCGCCGTCGCCATCGACGTCGCCATCGCCATCGCCGTCGCCATCGCCGTCGTGGTCCGAGGGCCGGGTCCCGCCGTGCTCCAGGCTCGCCGGGAACCGTTCGCCCGTCTCGCGCAGCTGCTGGTCGAGGCGGCCGGTGAGGAAGCCGTTCAGTTCGACCACCGCCGCCACCCCGACGGCCGCGCAGCTGACCGCGAGCAGTACGACGAGTCCGGCGGTGAGCCGCGCCCGCAGGGTGTGCGGCCGCGGCAGGCGGGCCGGCCACCGCCTCGCCCCGCGCCGGAACGGACCGCGCCGGAACGGACCGTGTGCGAGGCGCTGTCGCCGGCCGCCCGGCCTCACCGGGCCACCGGCTTGAGCACGTATCCGGCGCCCCGCACCGTGTGGATCATGGGCGGGCGACCCGCGTCCACCTTCTTGCGCAGGTAGGAGATGTACAGCTCGACGACATGGGCCTGCCCGCCGAAGTCGTAGGACCACACCCGGTCGAGGATCTGCGCCTTGCTGAGGACGCGCCGCGGGTTGCGCATGAGGAAGCGGAGCAGTTCGAACTCCGTCGGGGACAGCTCGACGAGCTCGCCACCACGGGTGACCTCGCGGGCCTCCTCGTCCATGACCAGGTCCCCGACGGTCAGCCGCGGCCCGTCCGCCGCCTGGCGGGCCATGCCGGCCCGGCGCAGCAGTCCCCGCAGGCGGGCGACGACCTCCTCCAGGCTGAACGGTTTCGTCACGTAGTCGTCGCCGCCCGCCGTGATGCCCGCGATGCGGTCCTCGACCGCGTCCCTGGCGGTCAGGAAGAGCACACACACGTCGGGGCGTACGGCCCGCAGCGAGCGCAGCACGGCGAAGCCGTCGGTGTCCGGGAGCATTACGTCGAGGACGATGGCGTCGGGCAGCAGCTCGCGTGCCTCGGCGACGGCCGAGGCACCGTCGCCCGCCGTGCGCACCTGCCAGCCGTCGTAGCGCAGGGCGCCGGAGAGAACCTCCGCGAGGTCGGGGTCGTCGTCGACGACCAGGACCCGGAGCGGGGCGCCGTCGGTCCGGGTCAGCACGGGGCGGCCGGAGCCGCGGGGGCGGGAAGTGTTCATCTCGGTTACCAGGATGCGGCCTCGCCGCGTCGTGAGCTGCCTTCCCCACCTCTGAGTTCCCTCTGAGTCCGCCCTGCCCGCGACCGCCGCCGATCGCCCGGACGGCCCTCCCCACCTGCGCCTGGCCGGCCCTCCCCACCTGCGGCGGGGCCGCACCACCTGCCGGCCGCTGAGAGCGGGCTCAGAGGTTGTGTCGGCACAGTGTCGTTCCGGACGGCCGAAGTACGGGGCCGTGAGGACAGCCGAAGGGACTTGCGGATGACGACGGCCCACGCGCGACCGAGGGTGGCCCCGGCGCCTCCCGCTCCACGGCGCTCGCCCGTCGGCCCGGTGCTCGCCCTCCTGTGGGGCGGGGCCGCCGCCGTGGTCGCCCTGTGGTGGCACGACACGGGTACGGTCGTCGGCGCCTCTGGCTGGCTGACCGGGTCCGGGCGGATCGCGGGACTGCTGTGCGGGTACGCCTGCGCCGTCCTCGTCGCCCTGATGGCCCGCGTCCCGCTCCTGGAGCGGCGGATCGGGGCGGACCGGGTGACGCGCTGGCACGCGATGGCGGGCCGCTACACGGTCTGTCTGCTCGTCGCGCACATCGTGCTGATCCTGCTCGGGTACGGCGCCCAGGACGGTTCCTCGATCGTGGACGAGGCGCTCACCGTGGTCCTGGACTACCCGGACATGCTCAAGGCCACCGCCGGCACCGTCATCCTGTTCGCGGTCGGGATCGTCTCGGCCCGCGCGGTGCGCCGCCGGGTCAGTCACGAGTTCTGGTTCTACACGCACCTGCTGACGTACGCGGCGGTCTTCCTCGCCTTCGGCCACCAGCTCGCCCTGGGGTCCGACCTCGTCGGCAGCCGGCCCGTCCAGGCCGCCTGGTACGCGTTGTACCTGGGCGTCGCGGCCCTGGTGCTGTGGTTCCGGATCCTCGCTCCGGTACGGCTGAACCTGCGGCACCGGCTGCGGGTCGACTCGGTGCACCGGGAGGCGCCGGGCGTGTACTCCGTCGTGGTCCGCGGCCGGCGGCTGGACGAGATGGGCGCGCGGCCGGGGCAGTTCCTGCGCTGGCGGTTCCTCACCGAGGGCATGCGCTGGACCTCGACGCCGTACTCCCTGTCGGCGCCGCCGCGCCCGGACCTGCTGCGCATCACCGTCAAGGCGCTGGGCGACCACAGCGCCGCCGTCGGCCTGCTGCGGCCGGGCACCCGCGTGTGGGCGGAGGGGCCGTACGGGGCGCTGACCGCGGACCGGCGGAGCGCGCACAGGTCCCTGCTGATCGCGGGCGGCGTCGGCATCACCCCGCTGCGCGCCCTGTTCGAGACGCTGCCGGGCGACGTCACCCTCCTCTACCGCGCCCGCACCGCCGAGGACCTCGCCCTGGGCGCCGAGCTGGAGACCGTCGCGCGGTGGCGCGGGGCGAAGGTGCACTACGCGCTCAACGGCCCGCACGGCCGGCGCCCCGACCTCACGGCGCGGACCCTGCGAGCGGCCGTACCCGACCTGGCCGCCCACGACGTGTATCTGTGCGGCCCGCACGGGTTCGCGCAGGACCTGTACGAGGCGCTGCACGCCGCCGGGGTCCCGGACAGCCGTATCCACCACGAGTCCTTCGAGCTGTGAGGCCGTCTTGCACACGTTGAAGAAGAACCGTCCGCTGCGCCGCATCGTGCTGGCGAGCGCCGCGACCGTCTCCGGGATGGTCCTGCTGCTGTCGCTGAAGCCGCACACGGCACCGGCCGTCGCCGGATCGGCGTCCTCCTCCGTGCCCTCCGCCGGCTCCAGCGCGTCGAGCGGGACAACCGGGTCGGGCGGGTCGGGCGGAGCCGCCGCCACGGGAACGCGGACCCTCACCGGGGACTCCGTCCAGACCCGCTGGGGCCCCGTCCAGGTCCGCGTCACCCTGAAGGACGGAAAGCTCACCGACGTCACCGCGGTCACCTACCCCCAGGAGAACCCGAGGGACCAGCAGATCAACGCGTATGCCATCCCGCAGCTGACCCGGGAGGCGCTCACGGCCCAGAGCGCGGACATCGACACCGTCTCCGGAGCCACGTATACGAGTGACGGCTACCGCCAGTCGCTCCAGTCGGCACTGGACTCCGCGAGCGGCTGACGCCCGCCCCCGCCCCCGGAGCCCTTCCCGGGCCGCCGTCCGCCGGTCGGGGCACACGCGGGCGACCGTCCCCCGTCCCCGTCCCCTGCCCCGTCCCCTGCCCCTGCCCCTGCCCTACGGCTTCCGCGCCGGCACCCGCCACACCAGCCTGGCGCCGCCGGCCTCCGGCTTCTCCAGGTCCAGTCGGCCGCCCAACTGCTCGGCGCGCTCCGCCATGTTGCGCAGCCCGCTGCGGCGGCCGTCGGCGGGGATTCCCACCCCGTTGTCCGTGACCGACAGCCGGATCTCCCGTCCGTCCGTGGCCAGGAGTACGTCGGCGCGGTCCGCGTGGGCATGCCGGGCGATGTTGGTCAGTGCCTCGGAGAGCACCGCCACCACGTGGTCGGCGATCTCCCTCGGCACGTCGGTGTCCAGCAGACCCTCCATCCGGACGCCGGGGGCGAAGCCGAGAACGGGCGCCGCCTCCCCGACCACCCGTACGGCGCGGGCCCGCAGGCCGGCTTCCCCCGCGCCCTCGCGGGTACGCAGGCCGAAGATCGTCGATCTGATGATCTTGATGGTCTCGTCCAGGTCGTCGACCGCGCGCACCACGCGCTCGGCGGCCTCCTCGTGCTCGATGAAGCGACCCGCGCTCTGGAGCGTCATGCCGGTCGCGAACAGCCGCTGGATGGCCAGGTCGTGCAGGTCGCGTGCGATGCGGTCGCGGTCCTTGAGCACCGCGACCTCCTCGGCGTCGTGACGTCGTTCCGCCAGTTCCATCGCGAGGGCGGCCTGCCCGGCGAAGGCCTTCAGAGGATCGGTCTCCATCGGCGAGAACACCGGCTCACCGGTCATACGCGCCAGCAGGACCACGCCTCGTGGACCCGCGTCGCCCGTGCCGATGGGCACAGCCACGGCCGGACCGAGCCCTCCGAACCTCGGCGGCTCCAGGCAGATTCGTTCGTCCTGGCCGACATCGGCGCTGGAGACCGTGGCGGCGCCGGAGAAGGCCAGCCCCATCAGGCTGCTGTCCATGGGCAGGACAAGGCCCCGGTGTGCCTCGGCGTCCATGCCGACGGCGATCTCCACGGCGAGCGACCCGGTGTCCCCCATGGGCAGGGCGACCGCGGCGAGGGCGGATCCGGTGATCTCACCGGCCCGCTCGGCGATGAGCGCGAGGACCTCCGTGCGGTCGGCGCCGGACATCAGGCTGTGGGTGATCTCCGCGTTCGCCCGCAGCCAGCGTTCGCGCAGCCGGGACTCCTCGTACAGACGCGCGTTGTCGATCGCGACACCGGCCGCCACGGCGAGCGTCAGCGTGACCGAGACGTCCTCCTCGTCGAACTGGGCGCCGCCCCGCTTCTCGGTCAGGTACAGGTTGCCGAAGACCTGGTCGCGCACCCGGATGGGAACGCCGAGGAAGGTGCTCATCGGAGGGTGGTGCGCCGGGAAGCCGTACGAGGCCGGATGCTCGGAGATCTTCGCCAGCCGCAGCGGCTCGGGGTGACGGATCAGCTCCCCCAGGATCCCGTGCCCCTCCGGGTACGGGCCGATACCGGCGATCTGCTCCTCGCTGACCCCGACCGTGTGGAAGGCCGACAACCGCCTGCCGTCCGGGCCGATCACGCCGAGCGCCGCGTACTCCGCGTCGACCAGCACCGCGGCTGCCTCCACGATGCGGTGCAGGGCCTGCTCCAGATCCAGCTCCCGGCCGACCGACAGCACCGCCTCCAGCAGGCTGTGCACCCGGTCACGCGTGCCACGGGCCGCGTCCAGGCGTGCCTGGAGCTCCTCCAGCAGCTCGTCCAACCGCAGTTGCGGCAGCCGCACGCGAGCCTCCTCCGGGCTTCCCACCGGTAGTCCTCCAGATCCCTCGGCGCACGGACACCCACTGGTCCCGTCATCCGTCACGGTAGTAGTCGGCCGGGGGGCGCGGTACCAGATCCAGCCGCGTGCCCAGGACTCCGGTTCAGGCACTCCCGTTCGTCCGTCAGAGGTCCCGGCCCGGACCGCCCGCCCTCGCGCGTCGCAGCCCAGGGCCTCCGGTCCGCGGCCCGCTCCATGCCCGGCATGCTGGACACGATCCTCGGCATCGGCCCGAACGGCGATTCCGTGCAAGGGCCACCACGATCCCCACGTGCCGGCCCCGGCCGCCTCTCCGGAGACGGTGCACCGCCGGTAGACCACCGCCGGTAGGCCACCGCCGGTGGGCCATCGCCGGGATGAGGGCCGTCCGGCCCACGGCGAGGGACCATCGGCACCTGCGGGAACAGTGTGGCGCGAGAGACAGTGGACGCAGGAGCGGCACCGATCCCCCGCGGTGTCGCTCCGTTGCCTGTGTCCACTCGGCATCCCCACCGTCACGGGACCACTGGAGCACGCGGGACCGCGGAGCCGCGGGAGGCGGACAGGCGGACAGGCGGACAGGTGTGGGAGACCCAACGATACGGAGACCTGCCATGGCGGGCGACGACGACCAGGCGACAGCCGCGCAGACGCCCAGGAGTGTCGAGCTGGACGCCGTCGAGGCGCTGCGGCTCCTGGGTGGCGTGGCCCTGGGGCGGATCGTCTTCACCCGGCACGCGCTGCCGGCCATCCGTCCGGTCAACCACGTCCTGGTCGACGGCGAGATCGTCATCCGCACCCACGGTGACGCCGCGCTGACCCGGTACACCCGGCAGAACGAGGCTGAGGGAGCCGTCGTCGCCTACGAGGCCGACGACATCGACCCCGACACCCACCTCGGGTGGAGCGTCGTCGTCACGGGCTATGCGCGGCTGGTCACCGACCCACGGGAAGCGGCCCGCTATCGGGCCTTGTTGCGGCCGTGGGTGTCACAGAAGCTGGATCACGCCGTTCGCATCAGCCCCGATCTGATCACCGGGGTCCGCCTGACAGCGGGCGGTCCGTCCCCGACGACCTGAACGGCGTCGGTCGTGCGCGACCGGAAAGGCCGTTCGGTCCGGAACTGGTAGGAGTGATCAGGTTCCCGAGGCGTGGTGACGGGGTTCAGGGAGGAAAGTGCACGCCGTACACGGTGCGTCCGCCGGCGAGTTCGCGTCCGGTGACCAGCTCCGCGTCGATGCGCACGAAGACCTCCTGCGTCGCCGGCGCCCAGGAACGCGGCCCGGTCCGCAGCAGCCGAACGTGCTCGGCGGGGTCGGTCACGACCGTGGCCGCTCCCATGACCACCACACTCCACCCGGAGTGTGCGGCGGCGTCGACCTCGTCGGCCTCGAAGGCGACCAGTGCTCCGTCGATCGCGCTCACCAGTTCCGAGGAGGCCGAGGTACGCACCAGCACCGCGCCGTCGCGGTCCAGACAGAAGTTGACCGGCAGCACGGCGGGCAACGCCTGCCGCGTGTACACGATGCGCCCCACGGGCACTGTGGCCAGCAGGCGCAGGCACTCCTGTCGGTCGAGTGCGCAGAATCCGTCGTCGGCGTCCATCTGCCTTCTCGTCTCTCACCTGGCAACCGGTAGGGGCAATGGCCATCGTCGAAGGGTGCGGCCGACCCCGGCCAGGGGCCGTCGGTCCCCGGCCGCGCCTCGTCGGGCTCCGCCCGGGCCGTCCGGCCCGTGGTGAAGGAAGGGCCGGCCGACCCGGTGTCACCACGACGAGGAGAAACAGTTCCTCTCCTTCTCCTAAGCGCGCGTCAGTGCGTCGGCGACACCTTTCGCCCAGGCCTGGATCACGCCGAAGTCCCGGAAGTCGCCGCCCTTCCCGGAGCGGAGGATCATCCCGGCCACCCGCCCCTTGGCGCCCTCCTCCAGGCACCCTCCGAACGTGACGTGCTCACGGACGTCCAGCCGGTTCATGGCCCTCCGCACGCCCCGCACGGGCGGGATGTCCCGCCCGGAGGCCGAGGCGTCGAGCGGGCCGCTGCTGAAGAACCACACCGGGCGCTCGGCGAGCAGGACGCGGTTGCGGCGGACGAACCGTCGCGCGTCCTTGTGCCAGCGCCCCGCGTAGAGCCCGCCGCCGACCACGACGGCGTCGTAGCGCGCCGCGCTCGGCACCGAACGGGCCGGAAGCGACTCGACGGTCAGCCCGGCCTTGCGCAGGACCTCGGCGACGGATTCGGCGATCTCCGCCGTGGATCCGTTCGTCGTTCCGTAGGTCACCAACACCGTGTCGGTCATGGTGGTCCGCCTCCTCTCACAGCCGGCGCGGCCGCTCATCGGCCACCCCGTGCATTGCCTGTCCCTGCGCCTGTGCCTGGTCCCGTGCCTGTCCCTGGTCCCGTGCCTGTCCCTGGTCCCGTGCCTGTTCCTGCGCCTGCCTTCGGTGCGTAGACGGGCGTCGTCCGGTCGGTTCGTGCCTCATGACCGTTCCCTCCTCAGCGCAGCCGGCGCAGATACGGGTCCTGGGGGCGGCGCGGCAGCAGGCGTATCCGTGCGTCGAGCACGGTGACGGCGTCCGCTGTCGCCAGGACGGGGTTGAAGTCGGCCTCGGCGAGTTGCGGCAGGTCCGCCGCCATCCGGGACAGCCGCAGCAGCAGCTGCTCCAGCTCTTCGAGGTCGGCCGGAGCGCTGCCGTTCGCGCCCAGCAGCAGCGGGGCGCAGCGCGGCGAGGTGATCAACTCGTGCACGTCACGGTCGGTCAGCGGGGCGAGCCTGGCCGCGTGGTCCGCCAGTACCTCGGTGGCGGTGCCGCCGAGCCCGAACAGCACGAGCGGGCCGAAGACCTCGTCCTGGACGACGCCGGCGAAGAGTTCGGTGCCGCGCGCGGCGAGGGGTTGCAGGACCACGCCGGTCATGAGCCCGGCGAAGCGGGTCTCCAGGTCACGGAACGCGGCCCGCACCTGGGCGTCGCCGCGCAGGTCGAGGCGGACGGCCTGGTGCAGGGTCTTGTGCACGAGCCCGGGCCAGTGGGCCTTCATGACCACACGGCCACCGAAGCCGCGCAGCCGGTCGGCGGCGCGGACGGCCTCGTCCTCGGTCTCCGCCCAGGTCCACGGGATCTGCGGGACGCTGTAGCAGGCGAGCAGGTCGGCACAGGTGTGCGGGTCGAGCCAGCCGCCGTCGGGGTGCCCGGCGAGGTACTCCGCCACGACCGTGCGGGCCCGCGCGGTCTCGATGTCGTCGAGGTCGGGGACGACGCCGGAGGGCCGGGCGAGCCAGGCGGCACGCTCGGCGGCATGGGCCAGCGCCCGGGCCGCGGCCTGCGGTTCGGCGTACGAGGGGATCGTGCCGCCGTCGGCGGCGGGCAGCAGCCGGACGGACCGGTCCTGCTCCAGTCGTACGGCGAGCACGGGCCGCGCCCGTCGACCGGGAGCGGCGGTGACGGCCCGCACCAGGTCGTCACCGGTGGCGGCGGCGACCGCCGTGGGGACGAGAGCCACGATGACGGCGTCGACGACGGAGCACCGGGTCAGGCGGTCGACGCACTCGGTCAGCTGTTCCTCCGACACGGCGGCGGTGGCGTCGATCGGGTTGCCGACGGCGGCGCCGTCCGGCAGCACGGCGAGCAGTTCGTCGGTCATCGCCGGGGTGAACGGCGGCAGTGACAGTCCCGCCTCCGCGCAGGCGTCGGCGGCCAGCACCCCGGCGCCGCCCGCGTTGGTGACGATCACGACGCGGCTGCCCTCCGGCAACGGCTGGGAGTGGAACAGGGCCGCCGTTTCGAGCAGTTCACCGACCGAGCGGGTCGCGGTGACGCCTGCCTGGGTGAACAGCGCGCCACGGGTCATGGTGCGGGTGGCGGCGGCCGCGGTGTGAGAGGCGGCCGCCTTGCGGCCCGCCTCGGTACGGCCGGCGTCGACGGTGAGTACCGGGATGCGGCGCGTGACGCGCCGGGCGGTGCGGGAGAAGGCGCGCGGGCTGCCGAAGGACTCCAGGTGCAGCAGGGCGAGGTCGGTGCGGCCGTCGCTCTCCCACCACTGGAGCATGTCGTTGCCGCTGACGTCGTACTTGTCGCCGAGCGAGGCGAAGGACGAGACCCCGATGCCGAGCCGGGACAGCCCGTCGAGCAGGGCGATGCCGATCCCGCCGGACTGCACCGCGACCCCGGCCGTCCCCGGGCGGGGATGCTCGGCGGCGAAGGTCGCGTCGAGGCTCAGCTCCGGATCCGTGTGGGAGACACCGAGGCAGTTGGGGCCGACCAGCCGCATTCCATGGGTACGGCAGGCTTCCAGCAGGGACTGCGCCTGGACGTGGTCGAGTCCGGCCGTGACGACGACGAGCGCACGCACCCCGGCCCGGCCGCACTCGTCGGCGACGGCCGGGACCGCGGCGGGCGGCACGGCCACGACGACCAGATCGGGGGTCCTGGGCAGCGCCGCGACGGACGGATGGGACGGCACGCCGAGCACCGACGCGACGCCGGGGTTCACGGCGAAGAGACGGCCCGTGAAACCGCCCGTGCGCAGCTGGTGGAGGATCGCCCGGCCCACCGAGCCGGGCGTGCGTCCGGCGCCGGCCACGGCGACCACGGACGGCCGCAGCAGGGGCAGCAGGCTGGCCACGTCGGCGGCACGGCCCCGGTCCTCCACGGCCGACAGATAGGTGTCGTCCTCATCGAGGTGGACGGTGCAGCGCACCTCCGGCCCCTCGAAACGGCGGGAGGTGCGCAGGCCGAGGTCGGCGAAGAGACGGAGCACCTCGTGGTTCTCGCTCAGCGCGTCGGCCGTGAAGGTGGTGATCCCCTCCGCGCGCGCCGCCGAGACCAGGTGCTCGACGAGCAGGGTGCCCACGCCCCGGTGGTGCAGGCCGTCGGCGACGGCGACGGAGAGCTCCGCGCCGCCGTTCCCGTCAGCGCTCTTCACACCGCCGCCAGCGCTCTCCGCACCCCCGTCAGCGCTGTTCACACCGCCGTCAGCGCTCTTCGCACCGCCGTCCGGCTCCGCGCCGGTGTCGTACTCGGCGATGCCGATCACCCGGCCGTCCGCCTCGGCCAGCAGGGCCCGGTAGCCCGGGCGGGGCCGGGCGCAGGCCCGGTCGGCGGCCATGGCGGCCGAGCGCCGGCTCGCCGCGAAGAAGCGCAGGCGGAGGTTCTCCGGCGACATCTCCTCGTAGAACCCCTGGAGCTGTTCGTGGTCGTCCGGCATCGCCGACCGTATGCACACGGTGGTGCCGTCCACGAGCAGGGCGTGGACCGTGGGCCGGTCGAGCAGATCGTCCGTCATCGCAGGTCTCCTCCATGGCTTTCGACACCTCGATCGTCCGGCGCAGCGGCGGCGGAGCCCATGGGCTGAACGGGGGCCGCCCCGGGGCCGGTCGGCCCTGCCGCCGCCGACCGGCCCCGCTTCCGCCGTGACCGCGAGCGGTCGGGGCGGGTCAGCTGTCCCAGGTCCAGTCGGCGACCTCGGGCAGATCGGTGCCGTGGACCCGGATCCAGTCGTGGTGGCGCAGTCGCGCGTCCTCCATCCGCTGCCGCAGGGCGGCGGCGCGCACGGCGAGGCCGGGGACGCGGTCGATGACGTCCATCACGAGGCGGTAGCGGTCCAGGTCGTTGCGGACGACCATGTCGAACGGCGTGGTCGTGGTGCCGAACTCCTTGTAGCCGCGCACATGCAGGTTGCCGTGGCCGGTGCGGCGGTAGGCGAGGCGGTGGATCAGCCACGGATAACCGTGGTAAGCGAAGATCACCGGCTTGTCGCTGGTGAACAGTCCGTCGTACTCGAAGTCGCCCATGCCGTGCGGGTGTTCGCCGCTCGGCAGCAGCCGGGCGATGTCGACGACGTTGACGACCCGCACGGCGAGATCCGGCAGTTCGCGGCGCAGCAACTGGGCGGCGGCCAGCACCTCCAAAGTGGGCACGTCACCGGCGCAGGCCAGGACGACGTCCGGCTCGTCGCCGTTCTCCGTCCCCGCCCAGTCCCAGACGCCGGCGCCGCGGGCGCAGTGGGCGCGGGCCTCGTCCATGCTCAGCCAGTCGAAACAGGGCTGTTTCCCGGCCACGATCACATTGACGTAGTCGCGGCTGCGCAGGACGTGGTCGGCCACGGACAGCAGGGTGTTGGCGTCCGGCGGCAGATAGACCCGGACGACTTCGGGGCTCTTGTTGAGGACGTGGTCGACGAAACCGGGATCCTGGTGGGAGAACCCGTTGTGGTCCTGCCGCCACACGTGCGAGGTGAGCAGGTAGTTCAGGGAGGCGACGGGTGCGCGCCACGGCAACTCCCTCGACGTCCTGAGCCACTTGATGTGCTGGTTGACCATGGAGTCGACGATGTGCACGAACGCCTCGTAGCAGGAGAACAGTCCGTGCCGGCCGGTCAGCAGATAGCCTTCCAGCCAGCCCTGGCAGGTGTGTTCGGAGAGGATCTCCATCACCCGGCCGTGCTGCTCAAGATGCTCGTCGACCGGCAGGTGTTCGGCCTGCCACGCCTTGCCGCTGACCTCGAAGACGGCCTGGAGCCGGTTGGACGCGGTCTCGTCCGGGCCGACGAGACGGAAGTCCCGGCGGCCGCCCGTGTCCTTCATCACCCGGGCCAGGAGGTCACCGAGGACGCGGGTCGGCTCGTGCAGGGTGGCGCCCGGCTTGTCGACCGGTACGGCGAATTCGTCGAGCGGTGCGATGGGCAGGTCCCGGACGAGCAGGCCGCCGTTGGCGTGCGGGGAGGCGCCGAGCCGCTTGGCGCCGTCGGGGACGCAGGCGAGGACATCGGCGGCGGGCCGCCCGTCGGTACCGAAGAGCTCCCGGGGTTTGTACGAGCGCAGCCAGGCCTCCAGTTGGCGAAGGTGCTCGGGGTTCTCCCTGACGCCGGCCAGCGGAACCTGGTGGGCGCGCCAGGTGCCCTCGACGGGCACGCCGTCCACTGCGGCGGGACCGGTCCAGCCCTTCGGGGTGCGCAGCACGATCATGGGCCAGCGCACGCGTTCGGTGACGCCGTTCTCGCGGGCGGTCTGCTGCATGACGGCGATGCGGTCCAGGGCGTCGTCCATCGCCGCCGCCATGGCGCGGTGCACCTGGGCCGGGTCGTCGCCGGTCACGTGGATCGGCTCGTGACCGTATCCCCGTAGCAGCGCGTCGAGTTCGGCCTCAGGGATCCGGGAGAGCACCGTCGGGTTGGCGATCTTGTAGCCGTTGAGGTGGAGGATCGGCAGGACCGCGCCGTCGTGGACGGGGTCGAGGAACTTGTCGGAGTGCCAGGAGGCGGCCAGCGGGCCGGTCTCGGACTCGCCGTCGCCGATCACGCAGGCGACCAGCAGGTCCGGGTTGTCGAAGGCGGCGCCGTAGGCGTGCGAGAGCGAGTAGCCGAGCTCACCGCCCTCGTGGATCGAGCCGGGCGTCTCCGGGGCGACATGGCTGGGGATGCCGCCGGGGAAGGAGAACTGCCGGAACAGCCGGGCCATGCCGTCCGCGTCGCGGGTGACGTCCGGGTACGTCTCGGTGTAGGTGCCCTCCAGCCAGGAGTTGGCGACGACCGCGGGACCGCCGTGGCCGGGGCCCCAGACGCACAGGGCGTGCAGGTCACGGGTGCGGATGACGCGGTTGAGGTGGGTGTACACGAGGTTGAGCCCCGGTGAGGTCCCCCAGTGGCCCAGCAGCCTCGGCTTCACGTGCTCCGGCCGCAGCGGCTCGGTGAGCAGCGGGTTGGCCATCAGATAGATCTGTCCGGCGGCCAGGTAGTTGGCGGCCCGCCAGTGCGCGTCCAGGGTGCGCAGCTCCTCGTCGGAAAGTACGGTGGCGTCCTGGTGTTCGACCTTGGACATGGTGGGGCTCCGGAAATCGTCGGCGTTGGATCATCGGGTGGTGGAGGCGGCATGGCCGGCAAGAAGGCGGTGGAGCTGCCGCGCAAGGCGTACGAGAAGGAACTGCTGCGGCTGCAGACGGAGTTGGTGAAGCTCCAGGAGTGGGTGCGGGCGACGGGCACCCGGCTGGTGGTGGTCTTCGAGGGGCGGGACGCGGCGGGCAAGGGCGGGACGATCAAGCGGGTCGCCGAGCACCTCAACCCGCGGGTGGCCCGGATCGCGGCGCTCCCGAAACCGACCGAGCGCGAACGCACCCAGTGGTACTTCCAGCGGTACGTGGAGCATCTGCCGGCGGCCGGGGAGATCGTGCTGTTCGACCGGTCCTGGTACAACCGGGCCGGGGTCGAGCACGTGATGGGCTTCTGCACGAAGGAGGAGCACCAGCTGTTCCTCCGCCAGTGCCCGATCTTCGAACGCATGCTGGTCGAGGCCGGGGTCCTGCTGCGCAAGTACTGGTTCTCCGTGAGCGACACCGAACAGCAGGAGCGGTTCCGCAAGCGGCTGGAGGACCCGCTGCGGCGCTGGAAGCTCTCGCCGATGGACCTGGAGTCGATCACGCACTGGGAGGCGTACTCCCGTGCCAAGGACGAGATGCTGGTGCACACCGACATCTCCGAGGCGCCCTGGTACGTCGTCGAGAGCGACGACAAGCGCCGGGCGCGGCTGAACATGATCGCCCACCTGTTGTCGTCCGTGCCCTACCGCGAGGTGCCGCCGCCCGTGCTGGAGCTCCCGGAGCGGCCCCGGTCGACCGGCTACCAGCGCCCGCCACGGGATCTGCAGACCTACGTCCCCGACCACGCGGCGAGCCTCTGAGCGGACCAGGGCGTACTCGGGTTCCTCGGGCAGCACGTCGGTGGACACCTCGACGTCCGGGCGCCGCGTGCGGGCCCGCCGCCCGACGGCCTGCACGATGACCTCCGCCGTCACCTGCTCGGCGGCCCGCACCATGTCCTCGGCCGTCACCTGCTCGGGCAGTCCGGACGCCTCCGTCCGTCCGTACGCGGATCTGGCCGGGGCCGGGCTCCGGGTCGGGGCGTTCCTCGATGACCAGGGGCTCACCGAACGCTCGTACGACCGCTGCCTTCATGGTTCTCCTCTCCTCGCCGCCTCCTCGCCGCCTCCTCGCCGCCTCCTCGCCGGTGAGCGGGAGTGATCCGGGGGCGGGTCAGCCGTGGGGCACCACGGCGACGGGGGCGGTGGAGTGGTGCAGGACGGCGTGTGTGACGTGCCCGATGTAGGCGCCGAACGGGCTGCGGCGGATACGCCGGCCCACGACGACGAGGGAGGCCTCGCGGGCGGCGTCCACGACGTGGACGGCCGCGCTGCCGTAGCGGGACGCTTCGACGACCTCCACGTCCGGGTACTTCTGCCGCCAGGGCCGCAGCACCTCGGCCAGCGCCTCGGCGTCACCGAGGGCCAGTGCCTCGTGCAGCGCGGGGTTGGCGGGCGTGCCGTACGCGTAGTAGGGCGGCGGGTTCCAGCCGTGGACGACCCGCAGGGACGTCGCGCGGCGCTCGGCGGCGTCGAAGGCGAACTCGATCAGCGTCTCGTCCGGGTGCTCGACGTCGAGTCCGAGGACCACGGGCAGGAAGGGGGTCGCGGCGGAGGGGACGCCTGCCGGGTCCGCCTCGTGCTCGTCGGCAGCCACCTCCAGCGCCCGCACCAGCACGACGGGGCGGTCCGCGTGGGCGATGGCGGAAAGGCCGGCCGAGCCGACCATGAAGCCGCCGATCCCGCCGAGGCCGCGCGAGCCCAGGACGAGCAGTTCGGCGCTCCTCGCCGCCTCGGCCAGCGCGTTGCCCGGGTATCCGGAGACCTGTTCGGTGTGCACCTCGACGCCGGGGTGACGCAGCCGGACGCCCTCCGCGGCTTCGCGCGGGATCCTCTCGGTCCAGTGCTGGTGGGTCTCCGCGCCGAGGAGCGGCGCCTGTGCCATGGGCTCGGGCACCGGCTCCCAGACGTGGACGATCTTCAGGGGCAGGCCGCGCAGCTTCGCTTCGCGGGCCGCCCATTCCGCGGCTGCCCGGCTCTCCCGGGAGCCGTCGAGACCTACGGTGATGGTGCGGAGCATGATCTCCACCTCCTGAGGCGAGGGATCCGATTCCAGGGTCGTCTTCGGGCGGTTCGTCGTGCAGGGGCCACTGGTCCCGAACGGGGGCCGACCGGCCCCGCACGGCTCGGCGCGGCGGGCCGGGTGACGGGCCCACCGCGCCGTCGGCAGTCGGCGCGGCCGGCCGTGGTCGCGGACGAAGGGCAGCTCGGTGGTCGCGGCTCCCTTCGCGGGAGAACGGGTCGATGCCTGACACCTCGTACTGTGGCCGCGCGCACAGGCCGGCGACGCATGCCGAAGGTCCGCGGCCATGGGGCCGAACGGCCCTGTTCGCCATGGCCGTTGGGTCGAGTGCGGCACGCCGGGCACGCGGGCTCTCGCCGTAGCTCCGGCGGCCGGTGGATCATGAGGGCAGACGGCGGAAGGCGGCAGATGTCCCGAGACTCGGACAGACACGTCCCGAAGTGGGGCCGGCCGGTGCCCGGTCTCGTCGCGCTCCTCGGTTACCGGCGCGCCTGGCTCACGGGCGATCTGCTCGCCGGGCTGACCGTGGCCGCCTATCTGGTGCCGCAGGTCATGGCCTACGCGGACGTCGCCGGGCTGCCGCCGGTCACCGGTCTGTGGGCGATCCTCCCGGCCCTCGCGCTGTACGCGGTGTTCGGTTCCTCACGGCTGCTGTCGGTCGGCCCCGAGTCCACGACCGCCCTCATGACGGCCGCCGTGGTCGCACCGCTCGCCGCCGGGGACGCCGGGCGCTACGCGTCGCTCGCGGCGGCTCTCGCGGTCACGGTCGGACTGCTCTGCCTGGTCGCCCGGGCGGTGCGGCTGGGCTTCCTCGCGGATCTGCTGTCCCGCCCCGTCCTGATCGGCTATCTCGCGGGCGTGGCGCTCATCATGATGGTGGATCAGCTGCCCAAGCTCACCGGGGTGCGGACGACGGGCGCGGAGTTCTTCCCCCAGGTGTGGTCCTTCCTCGTCCACCTGCCCGACGCGGACCCGGCGACCGTCGTCTTCTCCGCCGTCGTCCTCGTGTTCCTCTTCGTGACGGCCCGTTACGCCCCCGCCGTGCCCGGCCCGCTGGTCGCCTTCGTCCTCGGGACCGCCGCCGTCGCGGTCCTCGACCTCGACGGGCGGTACGGGCTGAAGGTGATCGGAGAGGTTCCGGCCGGTCTGCCGAGCCTCGCCGTCCCGGACCTGAGCGAGCTGCCGGACCTCGTGCTGCCCGCGCTCGGCGTGCTGCTGGTCGCCTACACCGACTTCATCCTCACCGCGCGGGCGTTCGCCGACCGCGACGACGAAGGCCCCGGGCTCGACGCCGACCAGGAGTTCCTCGCCCTGGGCGCGGCCAATCTGGGCGCCGGTGCGCTGCACGGCTTCCCGGTGAGCAGCAGCGCCAGCCGCACCGCGCTCGCCTCCTCGGCGGGCGCCCGCAGTCAGGCGTACTCGCTGGTGGCCGGAGCGGTGGTGCTCGCCGTACTGCTTTTCCTGAGCCCGCTGCTGGCGCGCACTCCGTCCGCCGTTCTCGGCGCACTCGTCGTCTACGCGGCGGTCCGCATGATCGACCTCGCCGGCTTCCGGCGGCTGGCCCACTTCCGCCGCCGGGAGCTGCTCCTCGCGCTCGGCTGCCTCGTCGGCGTACTCACCCTCGACATCCTGTACGGGGTGATCGTGGCCGTCGGCCTGTCGGTGGCCGAGCTGCTGACCCGGGTGGCGCGTCCGCACGACGCCGTCGAGGGCCTGGTCCCCGGTGTCGCCGGCATGCACGACGTCGACGACTATCCGCAGGCCCGGACGATCCCCGGGCTCCTCGTCTACCGCTACGACTCGCCGCTGTTCTTCGCCAACGCGGAGGACTTCCGGCACCGCGCCCTGACCGCAGTCGACGAACAGACCGACTCCGTACGCTGGTTCGTCCTCAACACCGAGGCGAACGTCGAGGTCGACATCACCGCCCTCGACGCGGTCGACGAGCTGCGTCGCGAACTGACCCGCCGCGGCATCGTGTTCGCCCTCGCCCGGGTGAAACAGGACCTGCTGGACGACCTGGAGGCGTACGGCCTCACGGACACGGTCGGCGAGGACCTGATGTTCCCGACGCTACCGACCGCCGTGGCCGCGTACCGGGCGTGGCTCGACCGTCGGTAGGCGGCCACGCCCCGCTCCCTGAAGCGATCACAGCTGCTCCGTGACGGGGTCAAGGACGTGGCCCTGACCAGGGTGCTCGGCAACGGCGCCCCGGCCGGAACGTCGGGCCCCGCCCCGGCCGGCGTCGTCGTCCTGGCCGTGCTGCTCGACAGCGCCTGCGCCGGCCGGTGCCGCTGCCGTGGCGATGGCGCTGTCGACGAGGACGGCCGCGATGGCGGCGGCGGTGGCGAACGCGTCGGTGTCGAGGACTCGGCTGCGGGCCGAGGCGCCGTCCAGGAGCAGCGCCAGTTGCTCGCCGAGCTGTTCGGGGTCGGTGGCGCCGGCCTCGCGGGCGGCATCGGTGAGCCGGGCGGCAAAGGCTTTTTTGTAGTCGCGGGCGTATACCCGTGCCGGGTGGCCCGGGTCGGGGATCTCGACGGCCGCCGCGATGAAAGGGCACAGCGGCGCGTGCACGTCGAACGCCGCGAGGAGCCGTTCGCGAGGTGTGAGGTCGGTGCGGTCGAACACTTCGGGCAGGATGTCGGGATCGAACCGGCGCAGGCCTTCGGCGATCAGCTCGTCCTTGCCGCCGAAGTGCTGGTAGAGCGTGCGCTTGGACACCTCGGCCACCGCGCAGAGCTGGTCCATGCCGGTGCCGTTGATGCCTTGGTCGCGGAACAGTTGCTGTGACGCACTGACGATGCGCTCTCGTGCACCCCTGCCGCGGCGCATGCCTCGCGGCCCCTTCTCCAACTCCGTCATACGCCCAGCCTAGCCCACTGGGGTACCGATCGGTGTGCATAGCTTGCGCCCCGAGCGACTGATCTATACGTTAAGTACGCAGCTCGGTGTACTTAACATCGGCACGGCAGGTGAACGGAGTGGTCGTGGGAAAGCTCGATGGCAAGGTTGCGGTGATCACCGGCGCGACGAGCGGGATGGCGCTGGCCGGTGCGAAGTTGTTCGTCGACGAGGGAGCTCACGTCTTCATCTCGGGCCGGCGCAAGGACGCGCTGGACGAAGCCGTCAGGCTCATCGGCCGGAACGTGACCGGCGTACAGGGCGATGCGGCCGACCTCGATGACCTGGACCGTTTGTTCGAGACGGTCAGGCGGGAAAAGGGCACGCTCGACGTGTTGTGGGCAAGTGCCGGGACGGGCGAGCAGGGCAGGCTCGGCGAGATCACCGAGGAGCAGTTCGATGCCGCATTCTCGCTGAACGCGCGCGGCACGCTGTTCACGGTCCAGAAGGCGCTGCCGCTGCTCAACGACGGAGGCTCGATCTTCATGACCGGGTCGAACGCGTCACTCCGGGGCTACCCCGATTGGAGTGCGTACGCGGCGAGCAAGGCCGTGCTGCCCGCCTACGCACGGGTATGGGTGTCCGAGTTGAGGGACAGGAGGATCCGGGTGAACGTGCCGACCCCCGGCCAGGTCGCCACGCCGATCCTGGAGGAGGTGATGGACGAGCAGATGAAGGCGCGGTTCGAATCCGTGATCCCGCGGCGAGAGATGGGCCGCCCCGAAGAGATCGCGTCGGTCGCGTTGTTCCTCGCCTCGGACGACTCGAGCTACGTCAATGGCATGGAGCTGGTTGCCGACGGCGGCACCACGGTGATCTGAGCGCGTCGCTGCTGGTCGTCGGCACCGCGCGGCCGGACGCCGGCCCGACGGGGCTCGGCGAAGGACCGGGCCGGCGGCTGTTGGTGGGCCGTGGGCGCCTTATGGGCGGGTGCCGTCATCTGCCGTGCCCTGATCCGCGGCGGCACCCGGCCCCACCACGAGACCGGCCGGACCGAACCCGTCGACCAGGTCGTCAGCGGGCCGATCCGACACCTGGGCGCCGGCGAACCATCGGCACCCAGGCCCAGCACGCCGGCAAGAACCCCACGGCCAACTGATCCATACACAACGAGGGAACCCACGTCATGACCACCATCAGCATCATCGGCTCGGGCAACATGGCCACCGCCATCGGCACCCGGGCGGCGAAGCACGGCCACACCATCGAGTTCATGAGCCGCAACCCCGCCAAGGCTCAGGCACTCGCCGACCAGATCGGCGACGGAGCCACCGTCGGCACCTTCGGCGCAAGGCCGGTGGGCGACATCGTCATCGTGGCCGTCCTGTACACCGGCGCGGCCGAAGTGGTCGCGCACTACGGCGACGCGCTGGCCGGCAAAATCCTCGTCGACATCACCAACCCGTTCGACGCCGACGTAAGCGGACTCGTGACCACGGCGGGCGACTCGGTGTCCCAGCAGATCGCCGCCGTCGCCCCCGAGGGCGCACACGTCGTGAAGGCATTCAATTCGATCTTCCGCGGCGTCCTCGCCGAGGACAGGCCCCTGGATGCGTTCATCGCCGGCGACAGCGCCGAGGCGAAGGCACGTGTCGCGGCGTTTCTGGAGAGCTTGGACATGCGGGCCCTCGACGCGGGAGGGCTCGAGATGACCCACGCCCTCGAATGGACCGGCATCCTCCTGGTGGGCCTGGCACGCAACGGCGCCGGCTTCGACATCGCCCTGGGCGCCGAGGTCCGCTGACCCTTGGCCCGCTCGGCCCCGGCCGCCGCCGCTCCGGAGCGAGCGGGGCGGCCGCGGCCGCGGTCGGCGTGATGGTCGGCGGGCCGTCACGGGCGTGGACTCCGGGAGCGTCAGCGGGCCGTGCCGAAGTCCTGCGTCCAGTAGTTGCCGGGCTGCGCCACCCCCACACCGATCTCCTTGAAGCCGCAGTCCAGGATGTTGCGCTTGTGACCGGCGCTGGCCATCCAGCCCGCCATCACCTGCTCGGGCGTGGAGTACCCGTACGCGACGTTCTCGCCGTAGGTGCTCCAGAGGTAGCCCGCGCGCGTGATCCGCTGTCCCGGGTCGGACCCGTCGGAACCGGTGTGGGACATGGTGTTGTGACTCGCCATGTCCGCGCTGTGGGCCTGGGCGGCCTGCGAGAGCTTCGCGTTCAAGGTGACCGGGGAGCAACCGACCTTGGCGCGCTCGCTGTTGACCAGGGCGACCACCCGGGCGACGGCGGGGGTCGCCGTGCCGGCGGCGGGGGCCGTGGCGGCGGGCGGCTTCGGCGCGGCGGTCGCCGTCGAGGGGGGCACGGCGGTCGGCTTCGGCGCGGCGGTGGTCCTCGTCGGGGCGGGCGGGGTGGTCGTCTTCGAGACGGGCGCCTTGGGCTTCTCCGGGGCGGGCGCCGCGGTCCCGGGAGAGGTCGTCGGCGAGGCCGAGGGTGAAGCCGTCGCCGTGGGCTTCGCGGTCCGGACGTCCCGCCCCCGGTGCCCGTCCCAGGACGTCTTCCTCCCGTCCGTCCGGTGTCCGTTCCAGGACGCCTTCGTCCCGTCCGTCCAGGGACTGCCGGACGTGGCGGTGACGGCCTCGACTCCTCCGTCGCCGATGCACGCCATGGCGGCCGACGGCACCGCCACCGCACTCATCGCCAGGACGGCGACTGCTATGGGGCGGCGGTGCGTCTTCCTGCGGTGCTTCCGGTGGTTCCTCATACGGACCTCGTTCGGTCGACTGTCCTGGCGCCTCCGGCGGGCTCGGTTTCGCACAGACACTGCGCTTGACCTGCGGGGACGCCTTGTGGGGCCGTCATTGTTAAAAGACGCATGAGGGCATGGCAACGGGCGCTTCCACTACCTCGCCTAGTAGGTGAGGGCACCCCTTGAATCCGGCCCGGGATCGTGCCGGGCCGCCGCGCCGGACGCCGACGGCGCCTCACACTCCGTCAGAAGGACGGCAGAGGCGGTCCGGCGGCTCGAGGCCGGTGACCCGGGCCGGCGACCCCGGCCGAGGTGCCGCGTATGCCTGCTTCCGTACGCCAGATCCGCCTATGTCGACCACCCGCCACGTACTACCGCGACACGTTGACGGGGACCGGGCACGTGAGGGATGTCACTGGCACGGCAGCACCAGGACGCCGCGCCTCCGAGACCCCCTCCAAGCAATTACTTGGCTAGCCACGCAATCGGTGTTACTTTTATATGGCTAGCCACGGAAGTGGTCGGCGCACCAACCCCATCCGAGGAGAGCACCGTGATGAAGGCCATCGTTTTCGACACGTTCGGCGGCACCGAGGTTCTGCACGAGGCGGAGATCGACATTCCTCAGCCCGGCTCGGGCCAGGTCCGTGTGCGTGTCCAGGCTGTCGGCGTCAACCCGGTGGACGGCAAGATCCGCTCCGGTGTCATGGAGGCCGTCTTCCCGACCACGCTGCCCGCCGTCCCCGGCGGGGAGATCGCCGGTGTCGTCGACGCCGTCGGCGAGGACGTCGACGACCTGAAGGTGGGGGACGAGATCCTGGGCTGGTCCGACACCGGCTCCTACGCCCAGTACGCCCTGGCGCCCGCGGCCGTCCTCGCGCCCAAGCCGGCCGGTCTGGACTGGACACACGCCGCAGCCCTGCCCGTGGCGAGCGACGGTGCCGAACGCGTGCTGGACCTGCTCGGCGTCACCTCGGGCGAGACGCTGCTGATCCACGGAGCGTCCGGCGCGCTCGGCACCATCGCCGTCCAGCTCGCCGTCGCACGCGGCGCCCGCGTGATCGGCACGGCCGGAGCCGCCAACCAGGAGTACGTCACCTCGCTCGGCGCGACCGCGCTGGTCTACGGGGACAACCTGGTCGAGCGGGTCCGCGAGCTCGCCCCCCAAGGGGTGGACGCCGTCTTCGACGCCGCGGGCAAGGGCGCGCTGGAGGACTCCATCACCTTGCGCGGCGGCACCGACCGGATCGTCACCACCGCCGACTTCCGCGCCCGCGAACTCGGCGTCGTCTTCGCGGAGGGCCCGCAGCGCCGCTCCGCCGCGAGGCTGGCCGAACTGGCCCGGCAGGCCGCCGACGGCACACTGGTGACCACGCTCAGCGCCACCTACCCGCTGGCAGAAGCAGCGAAGGCGCAGCAGGCCAGCGATGCCGGCCACAACCGCGGCAAGATCGTCCTCACCGTCAACTGACCGATCACCCCCATCTTGTGGGCAGGGAGCGAAAAATGTCCGACACCACCGCATCTGAGCTGCCGAGCACGGCGCGCGACGGGCGACTGAGCTATGCCATCTTCCAGCTCGCCCGCGCCCACCGCGGCCACGCCGCCGCGATGCTGCGCGCCCTGAACCTGCACCCGGGACAGGAACTGCTGCTGATGCAGCTCTTCGACCGCGACGGGCAGACACAGGCGCAACTGCTGGAACATGTCGGCCTTGACCACTCCACCGTCTCCAAGTCGCTGCGCCGCATGCAGGAGGCCGGACTGCTCACCCGGGAGCCCGCTCCCCACGACCGGCGGGTCATGGTGGTCAGCCTCACCGACGCCGGCCGTGCCCTGCGGGAGCCCATCGCCGACATGTGGCGCGTCCTGGAGGAGATCTCCGTGCGCGATCTGACCCCCGACCAGGTCGACATGTTCACCGCGTGGGCGCACACCATCGAGAAGTCGGTCAGGGACCACAGCCGACAGGCACCCGCCAAGTAGGCGGGCACGCCCAGGCGGGCACGGCCAGGCGTTCCCTCGCCAGGCCGACCGCCCCTCCCCCGCACCCAGAGCCAGGGGCCCGGGCCTGATGGGCCCCGACGGCAGCCCTCGCGCTACGCGGGGAGACAAGAAGCCTCTCGCGGGGCGGCAGGAACCCTGTACGGACGCCTCGGCGCCCGGTGCTTGCCGGTCACCGGCGCAAACTGGACTTTCGGCAGTGGTGGGACGGTGCCCGGTGTCCGTACCGTCACCTCCGTGGAGAGCGAAATGATCAATCGTGAGGCGGCGATCGCGACCGGAACCGCCTTTCCACGGCGGGCACTTGATCCTGGAACCATCCTCACAGCGGCTACCGCGGTGGTCGCCGCTCTGAGCGTGATGAACCCGTGGTGGGCTGTCCCGACCGCCGTCGCCGCGTTCCTGGCAGGACGGCAGCCCGGACGGACGGCGCCGACGGCTCTCGCCCTGGTCGCGATCCTCGCGGCCGGTGTCGTGGCCCTGTCCGTCGTTCCTGCCTGGCTCCCCCTGGCCGGCCGCTTCGTGACCGTGGTGGTTGCCGCCACGATGCTGCCCTGGTTCGCGGGCCGGTTCTGGTGCCAGTACCGGCAGCTTGTCCGGGCCGGGTGGGAGCGTGCCGATCAGCTCCACCGTGAGCAGCAACTGATCGCCGACCAAGCCCGACTGCGTGAGCGGGCACGTATCGCCCAGGACATGCATGACGTGCTCGGCCATGACCTCAGCCTGATCGCCCTGTCGGCCGGCGCGCTCAAACTCGCGCCGGACCTCGAAGAGCACCACCAGCGGGCCGCGGGGGACATCCGAGCCAGAGCCGCGGCCGCTGTGGAGCGTCTCGGCGAGGTGATCGGTGTCCTGCGTGAGGAGACCGGCGCAACGCCCATGGCCCCCGACTCCAGCCTCACGAGCCTGACTTCCGAGGCTTCCGCGGCCGGCCTCACGGTGGAACTGCGCATCGGCGGCGAGGCGGACGATGTGCCGCCCGCGGTCGAACGGGCAGCGCACCGGGTCGTGCAGGAAGCCCTGACCAACGTCGCCAAGCACGCGTCCGGCGCGACCGCCACTGTCCACGTGACGCACACGGCAACAGAAACGAGGGTCGTCGTGGCGAACGGCCCGCCCTCGTCCGCGGCCGGCCCGCGGTCCCGGCCTCGGTGCGGAGGGCGCGGCCTTGTCGGTCTCGAGGAACGTATGCGGTTGAGCGGCGGTTCGTTCGACCACGGCCCGCGCGACGGAGGCTACGCAGTCGTCGCGCGTATCCCGCACACACCCCCGTCGGCACCCTCGCCGCCGCTGCCGCCGCTTGCCCCCTCGGCCTCTCGCGGTGACGGCTTGCCGCAGGAACATCGCCGCGCTCGGCGCCGGGTCGGCCGGGCCCTGGTCGCCGCCGTCATGGTGCCCCTCGTGACAGGAGCTGTGCTGAGCGGAGCTCTCACGGGCTGGGAGATGATGACGGCGTCACAGTCGGTCCTGGACCCACGCGACTATGCCCGCCTGCATGTAGGACAAGATCGTTCCGAGGTGGAGCGCCTCCTGCCGGACCGGCAGACGAACCATCGGCCACTGACGGCCGAGCCGACGAGAGACGGCACGACGTGCGAGTACTACGCGATGACGGCCGACCGGTTCGACGACCGGTCCGGCGACGCCTATCAGCTCTGCTTCCGGAAGGACACCCTGGTGTCCCTGGACACGATCGCCCCGTGAGCGCCCGATGATCCGGGTGCTGATCGCCGACGACGAGCCGATGATCCGCGCAGGGGTGCGGGCCGTCCTGGCCACGGATCCGGACATCGAAGTCGTCGCCGAGGCCGTCGACGGGCACGACGCCGTGGACCAGGTGCGGCGCCACCGCCCCGCGGTGGCGGTCCTCGACATCCGCATGCCGGGGATCAACGGCATCGACGCGGCGGCGGAGATCCGCAGAGCGGTGCCGGCCACGAGCGTCATCATGCTGACGACCTTCGGCGAGGACGACTACATCCTCCAGGCACTCGGCGGTGGTGCCGCAGGCTTCCTGATCAAATCGGGCGAACCCGAGGAACTGATCGCCGGAGTCCGTGCGGTGGCCGAAGGCGCCGCCTACCTGTCACCGAGGGTCGCGGCCCGGGTCATCGCGCACCTCGCCGCGACGGGAGCCGGCACCCTGGCCGGCCGGCGCTCCGCCGCCCGCCGCCAGGTCGACGCCCTCACCGCCCGGGAAAGAGAGGTACTGGCCTTCCTCGGAAGCGGCCTGTCCAACGGGCAGATCGCCCGGCGGCTCCACGTGGTGGAGGGAACGGTCAAAGCCCACGTGAGTTCCATCCTGGCGAGGCTGGGCGTCGACAACCGGGCCGCTGCCGCGGTCGTGGCCCACGAGGCCGGGATCATCGCGCCGCCGCCTTCCCCTTCCCAGCCGTGATGCCGCCCCCTGGGCAAGGGGCATGAACGCGAGCAGCACCGCCGCCACGACAGCGCCGCCGAGCGTTGCGCCGGCGAGCACATCGTGCGGGTAATGAACCCCCGTCAGCACACGCAGCAGCGCGGCAGCCCCGGCCAGCGGCAGCGTGACGGCGGCGAGGCGGGGCCGCAGCACGGCAAGACCGACGGCCAGCCCGGCGGCCAGGGTGGCGTGGTTGCTCGGGAAGGACCAGTCCCCCGCCCCGGGGCATTCCGCGACGGATTCGGCGCCTGCGCGTAACGCACGGCAAGGACGCTCCTCGTCCACGACGAGCTTCAGCGCTTCGCTCACCGCATAGGCCGCGACGGTTCCGAGACAGGTCAGGACGGATCCGGCGGCCTCCCGTGGGTCTTTGCGGCGGATTGCCGTCCACCCCATCCGGACCAGCAGCATGGCGAGGATCACCAAAGTGCCCTCGGTGGCCGTTTCCAGGAGCGGGCCCAGCCACGACGGTGCGTCCGCCACCGCCCCGGCCACCGAACGGTACGCGGACGCCGAAGCACCCCCCGTGACCTCGACAGCACCAGCCTCGCCCAGCCCACCTGGGGACAGCCACGTGACAACTCCCGCCCCCACGAACAGGACGGCCGACGCGCCGAGCAGCCGACCGGCTCGGGCTTTCCTTCGCGGTTCTCTTTCCATGAGCCCGAACGTAGAAGCGGGAACAGCCGGGAACCCGAGCCGAACGGCAACCCCGGACCTTGACGATCGTCAGGATTGACGGCTCCGGGCACCTCCGTTCCGCGTCACCGGACAGCACGCCCCGGCTTCAGCGAACCAGAGATCGCTTCGCTTCAGCGGACTTCGGATCCTCCCGGACCCCGGCGGTGCAGGAGAGCGCGCCGCGCCTCGACGACCGGGCGGCCGAATCGTCTCCGGCCTGTGCACTGCCGCCCCTGCTTCAGGCCGACCAACACAGTGGACTCCCACACCTACCCGGCCGCCGGCGCGTGCAGCGCCTCCCGGAGCATCCCTCCGGGAGGCGCGCCGGTGGGCGGTTACCGCTTCTTTTTCTTCGTCGCCTTTTCCGCGCTCCGTGCGCTGCCCTGACCCGTGGTCGCCTCCTTCTTTGCCTGACCGGGCGGTCCGCTCGCGGCCCTGGTTCCGGGGCGCGCTGCGGTGTCGGCGGCGGTGCCGGGTGCCGGGGTGAGGTTTCCCGGTAGCGGGCGGACGCTGTGCGCGGGGGCGGAGCTGGTGCGGCCGACGGACGGCTGTGGCACCGGTGATGTGCCGGAGCTGCCGTCGCCGCCTTGTGAGGTGCCGGAGGAAGGGGAAGTCACGGCCGGACCGCCGGCGGGAGAGGCCGCCTTGTTCTCGGCGCCCTGCCGCGAGGAACCGTCGGCGACGGCGAGGGTGGCGGCCATGGCGGCGGTGAGTGCGGCAGTTGCCCCGGCCATCAGGACGCGGCTCCGGACGCGAGCAGGTGCCGAAGCGGCTCCGGGGGCCGCTTCGGCCAGGGGCCGCTCCGGGGCGGGCAGCGGCTCCCTGCGGGTACCGGTGGTGCCCTCGGCAGGCTGCCGGCCCGCGACGATGCTCGTGACACGGCCTGCGGGCAGGCGGGACCCGAGGCCCGTGAGGCCCGTGAGGTCCGTGCCGGTGGACAGGAGGGTCAGTGTCCGGGCGCAGTCGGGTGCCGTGGGGCGTGTCTGCTCGTCCAGGGCGGTCATGTCCCGCAACAGGGCGGCGAGTTCCGTGGGGAGGAAGTCCGGGAGGCGGGGCGCGCGGTGAAGCCGCGCTATCGCCGCTTCCAGGGGACCGCCGTCGTACTCGAGCCTGCCGGTGAGGCATTCGAGGAGTACCAGCCCCAGGGCGTAGACGTCGGACGGCCGTCCGACGGGCCGGCCCAGGACCTGTTCGGGCGAGAGATAGGCCGCCGTGCCGACGAGGGTGCCGGTGGCGGTGGCGGTGCGTGTGGTGGCATCGAGCAGCCGGGATATACCGAAGTCGGTGAGGTGGGCACGACCGGATGCGTCCAGGATGACGTTGGACGGCTTGACGTCGCGGTGGACGATTCCCGCCTCGTGCGCGTGGGCCAGGGCATCGGCGAGACCGGCGCCGACCGTGGCGGTGGCTCCGGGAGACAGGGGGCCCTCGGCGATGCGCGCCTTGAGGGTGTGGCCTTCGATCAGTTGCATCACCAGATAGGCGTCACCGTCGTGCCGTCCTGCGTCATAGGCGGTCACCAGTCCGGGATGCTGCAACCGGGCCAGGATCATGGCCTCACTCAGAAGGGCTTCCTCCGTGTCGAACCCGGTGTCGGGCCGGAAGAGTTTGACTGCCACCGGCCGACGCAGCTTCAAGTCGAAACCACGATGGACGTCCGCGGCACCACCCGAACCGATGAGCGCGTCCAGGCGGTACCGGCCGGCCAGTATCCGGGCGGAGTACCGGGAAGCCAGTGCGAAACCCGACTCGCGCAACCCCAATGTCTTCTCCCACTTTCCTGACGGACGCTTCCGGCGTACGCCCACCGGCGGCGGGCTCCCGGCCGCGGGTACCCGCACGGCACCGGACTACCCGTGGCACCTCCCTTGCGACACCGCCCCAAACCGGCCGACGCGGATCCCCCGGGGCCACGCCGCTTCCGCCCGTCAGACGGAGCGCCCCGAACTCGCTGCCGACGTACCGACGTGCCGAGCAGGGGATGCGGGCCATGACGCGTTTACCGACCGTCTGCTGCTCGACGACGAGGTCCTCGGCAACAGCTTTGACGATCTCCAGGCCGTGCTCTGTGCGGTGTGCTGGTGCTGCGTCCGGGGCCGGTATCGACGGCCCCGGACGTGTCAGTGCGGGAGGAACGGCCGGTCAATGTGACGGTCCCCGACCTCCACGCCGATTCCGGCGGCCCGCATGCCGCGCAACGGCGGACGGCGATCGCCGGATGCGGCCGGCCCCGTGTGCCGTGGGTCCGGCCGTGTGCTGTGGGTCAGGAGAGGGGGTGCAGCCAGTGGGCCTCCAACTCCCCCTCGACCAGCCCTGCGATGGCGGCGAAGTACGCCTGCATGAACGGCTGCGACACGTGCGCCAGCAGGTGGGCGCCGGAGGACCAGCGCTCGTAGAAGGCGAAGGCGCCCGACTGGTCCGGCGCGGTGTGCACCACGTACTGCTCGCATCCGTCCTCCTTGCGGGTGAGGCCGATGATCGCCTGGATCTCGCCCAGCATCCGGCCCTCCTCGCCCGCCTTGGCCCGGGCGTATCCATATACCGCGACCGGCGTGTCCGAGGCGAGGATGGCGGCGGGGATGAGGCCGTCGGGTGTGGTGTCGTCAGTGCTCATGAGGTCCTACTCCGTCATGGTCGGTTCCGCCGGTGTTGATGGCCGGCTGCCAGAGTGTAAAAGTTGACGTTGACGTCAAAGGCAAGTCTGGTGACGAACCACGGGACGGCCCGGCGGCAACCGGGACCCAGCGGCATGTGGAACAGAGGGAGCGACGGGATGCGTATCGGCGAGGTGGCATCGGCCGCGGGAGTGAGCACGCGGGCGCTGCGCTACTACGAGCAGCAGCAGCTCATCGCGTCGAGCCGCAGCGCAGGCGGGCAGCGCCTCTACAGTCCGGACACCGTGGAGCGAGTGCGGTGGATCCAGCTCCTCTACGCCGCCGGGCTGAGCAGCCGGACGATCGTGGAGTTCCTGCCGTGCGTGCACACCGGTATCGCCGGCCCGGAGATGATCGCCCGGCTTCGCGCGGAGCGGAACCGCCTCGACGATCACATGCGGGACCTTGCCGCCACGCGAGCCCGACTGGACTCTGTCCTCGCCGCCGCCGAGTTCGGCACGACACGGCCGGCCGGCGAGGCCGCGGGGGTCTGAGGCTCGACCAGGACACGCACGCCTTGGCCCGGTGCCCAGGCCGAGGGCGCGGAGCTGGCCCTCCATGCCCTCGCGGTAGCCGACGACCACCTCCGGGCCCAGGACGCCGAGGAGTCATGAGGGTTGGCCCCATGCCGGTTCAGCCTCGGCGGCGGTTGCGCTTCTCGGCGCGAGCCCTGGCCGGGGCTCGCGCGGTGGGACTCCTCGGCTTGGGACCGCGCCACGGGCATGTCGAGACGACGGCGGTCTTCCATCTGCGCGTCGTGGACGTGCTCCGGCTCGCGCGAAGCCCAGCGACGAGGCTGCTCCGGCTCCGGACGCCGGGCCGTAGCGGTCCAACCCTCACCGGTCGGTGAGTTCGGCGCCCTCGGCTTCCCGAGCCAGCTCTGCCTCCGCCGCGATGCGGGCGGCCTCGCGGCGCCGTTCCTGCTCGCGCCACTCGGCCTGACGGTCCCGGAGGTCCGCTGGGGCTGCCTGGGCGGCCATGAATGCGGTGGACCGGGAGATGGCCGCGTCGCTGCTGGCCGATGCCGCCGTGCAGTCGCTGGGTTCCTCTACTTCGCCGGCACCGCCTGCCGCCCGCGACCGCTCATCCTTGACCGTGTCCTGTCCCGTCACCTGCGCAGGACGGCCGCCGCAGTGGACTGGGCCAGCGGCCACGACCCGGACGGCTCCGTTGCCGCCCGAGTGTGGGCGGACGGGACCTGGTCGTCCCACCGCTACGGGTCTACCTCTGCTTCCTGCACGCCACCACCCATCAGCTGGCCGCCGGTGCCAGCTGGTGACAGCTGGCCGTTCGGCGCATCACCCGACCTGCTCGAATGCGCGCTGTTCACCACCACTTGGCAGGCATCCGGCTGACGGCACAGCCCGGGGCGGGCGCGCCTGTTGGCGGGCAGCGTCCACATGAGGACCGCGGGGTGGCGCCTTCATCGGTCGAGTCGCCGTCGAGCAAGGCGGCGACCAGACGCTGGTGCTGTCAGGACGCCGGGGTGGCGGCAGCAAGCTGCCGGTCGGTGTCGGCGGCCATCGTCGCGATGGTGGACTCCAGACGCTGAACCGACCGGGGAGGCAGCCTGGGGCTGCGCCGCCCGCCCCGGGAGCCGAAGACCGCCCGCACCGGGTCGGTGAGCTCGGTCAGCAGCTCGACCTTGCGGTTGTCGCCACGCTGCCCCGGCCGAGTGCCCCGCCGGGCGGCCGCCAGGGGACCACAAGGCCATCAAGGACAGATGGTCACGCGTCGTGCCGTGTCAGCACCTGCTGGGGATGCGCTACGGCGGATGGCAGGACGGACCGCTGCTCAATGTGCGGCGTGCCTCGTCAGGCCGATGAGGTCGCTCCACAGGCCCGTGGTACACCATGTGTTGCCGTCCGGCCAGATGGTGTCGGCGCCCATGTCACGGACGAGCTCCCTGAGTTCTCGGTCGGGTTT
This sequence comes from Streptomyces sp. NPDC002884, assembly GCF_040295245.1. Classification (NCBI taxonomy): domain Bacteria; kingdom Bacillati; phylum Actinomycetota; class Actinomycetes; order Kitasatosporales; family Streptomycetaceae; genus Streptomyces; species Streptomyces sp. NPDC002884. Next base: position 102,720 of record NZ_JBEOVB010000032.1, read on the forward strand.
GGCGGGCAGGAGGACGGCCTTGCGCAGGACACCGGGGGTGTGGCGGGTGTAGTGGGCAAGCTGCCCGATGGCCATGCGGACGTCGTCGGTGGTGTTTGGGCCGGCCTTGGCCTCGATGAGCAGATTGAGGTGCGCGATCCACGTGTCGGTGAGCATCGGGGAGCAGCCTGCGGTGTGCCGGATACCGAGTCGGTGGACGGCGTAGCCCTGGCTCATCACGTAGCGTTCGAAGGCTTTGGACAGTCTGGTCTCGGGCCGTTCGTGGGCCAGGGGGGACTCCCGGGCTTCGCGGCACAGCAGGTCGCAGCGTTCAACGCGGCGTACGTCCACGTATCGGGGATCGCCAGGTGGCAGGAGCTGTCCTGGCCGGTGGGTGACGCTGTCGATGCTGCGCAGGCGGAACAGCGGGTGGCGGGCCGGTGGTCTGTCAGGGTGGTGGGGAACGGTGAGTTCTCCGGCGATGTCCTCCAGCATGAAGGAGTCGACGAACCGCCACAGCCGATCGCGCCGGACCGCGGGGGCCTCGAGGATCTGCAGACGCCGACCGCGGCTCCAGGCCGTTTCGATCGCCTTGTTTGCGGGGTTGGACTCCCAGTCTCCGGTGCTGAGGTCGGAGGCGCCGGCGTAGTAGTAGAAGCCGTCGTCTCGCCATCCGCTGCTGGGTGCGTGCTGGAAACCGAACAGGAAGATATGGGTGCTCTTGTTCGTGGGAGCGATTCCTGCCATCCGCGAGCCGCCGTATCGCTCGTGCAGCGCCGCGCGTGACGTGAAGTCGCCCTGGCTGAAGATCCATCGGTCCGGCATACGCGATGTGAGCACTTGGCCCGGCTCTCCCTCAGTTGTTCCGAGCGGGCAAGGCTAACCGGCGGCACTGACAGCCGGAGCTGGCCGAGGATCTGCGGCAACCGGAGGCATCGAAGCAGGGCCCACTGCAGCCCATGAACAGCACCGGAAAAGCGGCGGCCCGGTAGGGCCCGTCCCCGGCAACTCCGATGCCGGGGACGGGCAGATGCCGGGACGAGTCGACCGAGCCGATACCGCCCTTGCCGCGGTGGATGCCGGCCCCGCGCCGATCGTGCTGGTTGCTGGCTGCTAGTTGCTGGTTGCTGGTCGAGTGCTCGGGTCGGCCGAGCGGCAGGTGGGTCTTGAGCGCGGGCAGGTAGGTTCCGTGGATGTTGGGCGCGGTCATCTCATCGACGTCGGCGGGGAGTTGGGGGCGGGGCCGCTCGGGGCGGGCTACAGCCAGGTGCCGGCGCTGATCCGGGCGAGGACGACGGTCGCGTACTGGTCTCGGGCGCCGGGGACGAGGGGATCGGTGACGGTGGTGGGTCCGTCGTAGGTGATGCGGATGCGGGCCGCAGGCCTTCGTGCAGAACGGCCTCAAGGGCGGCGATGGCCGGGGAGCGTCTCAGGTCGGGTCCGGAACTCTGGTGCGGGCAGCACGGCCGGCGCCAGGTCGGCGGCGTATGCCAGGGCGCGGTCGGCGTCGCCGGGCTCCCGAGGGATCTCGCCCCCCGGATTCCCGGAGTGCGTCTCTTTTCAGCCATGCTCCTGTGACATCCCTGTGCGGAAAGGTACTTCCGCACAGGAGCATGCACCTGACATCTTGCATCCACCATTCGTTTCGTACGGCCCCGCCGGTGCCCTCGGCGCGGCGGGGCCGTCTCCGGAGGACGCATTGATACCCCCCATATCCGGCCGATCCAGACGCACGCTGGTGCTGGCGGCCACGCTCGGCGCCGTCCTCGCGTTCGGCGCCCCGGGCGCCCTCGCGGGCACGCTCCCCGTCGCCCCCTCCGCCGCGTCGGCCGCCAAGGCCCACGCTCCGGCCGCCGTGCCGGCTGCCCTGAGTGCGACCTGGGTGGCCGGCACGCGTGCCTACCTCGTGATCACCGCCCCCGGTGACAGTTCGGCGGTCCGTTCCGCGATCGCGGCCAACGGCGGCACCGTCTTCTCGAACTTCGACGCCATCGGCGTGATCGTCGCCCACTCGGCGTCCAGCGGGTTCGCCGCCACCATGCGCGGCGTCGCCGGCGTGCAGCAGGTCGGCGCCACGCGCACCTCGGACGTCCCGGCCGACGCCTACAACCCGGCGCTCCCGGCCGATCCGGCCCAGGCCTCGACCCCGGCCGGCGAACCGGTCCGGGCCGACATGAGCCAGATCAAGGCCGACCAGGCCTGGGCCGTGAACCCGGGCTCCGCCTCGGTCAAGGTCGGCATCCTGGACACCGGTGTGGACGACCGGCACCAGGACCTGGCGCCCAACTTCGACGCGGCCGACTCGGTCTCCTGCGCCTACGGCAAGCCCGACACCCGTGCCGGGGCCTGGCGGGACGTCGACACGCACGGCACCCACGTGGCGGGCACCGTCGCCGCGGCCAAGAACGGCAAGGGCGTCGTCGGCGTGGCCCCCGGCGTGACGATCGCCGCGGTCCGGGTCGCCGAGCCGGGCAACGCCTTCTTCTTCGCCGAGAACACCATCTGCGGCTTCGTCTGGGCCGGTGACCACGGCTTCAAGGTCACCAACAACAGCTATTACACGGACCCGTGGCAGTTCAACTGCCCGGACAACATCGACCAGGCCGCCATCATCGAGGGCGTCAAGCGCGCCCAGGAGTACGCCGAGGGCAAGGGCTCCCTCCAGATCGCCGCGGCGGGCAACGAGAACTACGACCTCGCCCACAAGACGACCGACTCCGCGAGCCCGAACGACTCGACGCCGGTCACCCGCACCATCACCAACGCCTGCCTCGACATCCCGACCGAGCTGCCGGGCGTGGTCACGGTCGCGGCCAACGGCACGGGCGTCACCAAGGCCTCGTTCTCCAACTACGGGCAGGGCGTCATCGACGTCGCGGCGCCGGGCAGCAACGTGTACTCCACCGTCCCCGGCGGCGGCTACGGCAGCAAGAGCGGCACCTCGATGGCCACCCCGCACGTGGTCGGCGTGGCGGCACTCATCGCCAGCACCGAACCGGGCATCACCCCGGCGCAGATCCGCGCCAAGCTGGCCGCCCAGGCCAACGACATCGCCTGCCCCTCGGACAGCCGCTGCACGGGCACGACGGCCAGTAACTCGTTCTTCGGCGAAGGACAGGTCGACGCCCTCAAGGCCGTCGGGACCACCCCGCCGCCCGGCAAGTACTTCGAGAACCTCGCGGACTTCGCCGTCAACGACAACGCAACCGTGGAGAGCCCGATCGCCGTGACCGGCGTGACCGGCAACGCCCCGGCCACCCTCAAGGTCGGTGTGGACATCAAGCACACCTACATCGGTGACCTGAAGGTCGACCTGGTGGCGCCGGACGGCACCGTCTACACGCTGCACAACCACACCGGCGGCAGCGCCGACAACATCGCCCAGACCTACACCGTGAACGCCTCCTCCGAGGTCGCGAACGGCACCTGGCAACTGCGCGTCAACGACAACGCCGCCTCCGACACAGGCAAGATCGACGCCTGGAACCTGACCTTCTGACGCAGGGCCCGGCACTACCCGCGTCGGCACGCTGTGCGCCGACGGCAGCTCCCTGTCCGCGGCCGCGGACGAGGCGGGCTGCCGTCGGCCAGGGCTGGAACCCCTGCGCGACAGAGGGCACAGGGGCCTCGGCGGCGGTGAACGCCGCGGCCGGGGCCGCCATGCCGGAGGCGTCCGGGAATGCCGCGAACGGCCTGGAGCCGGTGCCCGGCTCACCGTGCGGACGGGGGTGTGATACCCGGCGGGCAGACGGCGGATGAAGCCGTCGGCCTGTGCTGCTCGCGCGGCCGCGTGGACCCGGGCTTCCGGGACC